>JAEZTJ010000053.1 GCA_023421505.1 Bacillota bacterium | reverse complement strand
CCATTACGTACTTCATCCAAGCGGGAGCGTGTTGCGAACAAACCATGTTCTGCATCACGATTTTGAAGACTTGGATTGTGCAAAATGACGAAGCACAAAATCTAAATTGGCTTTTGACACCCTAACCCTAAGTATAATTAATTATAAGGAGGAACGATATGTTCAAAAATTTAAGAAAAGCGGGATTATCAATTCTTTTGGTAATTGCACTGCTTTTACTGCAAACTAACACAGCACCTGCTCTGGCTGCAGAAAATTTAACTTCTGTATTAGATGGTCAAAGTAATTCAGAGACTGCTTTAAGCCAAGAGGGTAAGGATACCCAGGAGGAAATTCAAAAATCAGCAGCTCAAAAAGCGCAATTAATGATTACTGCTTATGGAATAACCAGTGTTCAGTATGCACTGATTGATGATGGTGAGATCGTTGTAGCCGGTCAAGCCGGTATGGCGGATAAGAAGTCTATGAAAATGCCTACAGAGAATACCCTGTATGGAATTGGTTCTATCAGTAAGGTATTTACAACTGCGGCAGTCATGCAGTTGGTTGAGCAAGGTAAGGTGGAGCTTGATGCACCTGTAACACAGTACATACCTGAATTTACAATGGCAGATGAAAGATATAAGGCTATCACGGTCAGAATGTTACTTAATCATTCCTCAGGTCTGATGGGAAGTACCTTTAGTAACACCTTTCTTTTTGAAGGTGCTGCTGATACTGCAACACATAATATTTTAAATACGTTAAAGGATTCAAGCTTAAAAGCAGATCCAGGTGCGTATTCTGTATATTGTAATGATGGATTTACTCTGGCAGAGCTGTTGGTTGAAAAAGTATCCGGTCTTAGTTTTACCGAATATTTAAATCAAAACATTTCAAAGCCTCTTGGATTAATTAATACAAAAACACCGGCGGATACCCTACTTAAGGAGCAGTTTGCAAGGACATATCGCATTGGCTTTGATAATCCTCTTCCTATAGAGAAGTCTAGTGCCTTTGGCTGTGCCGGTATTTATTCAACTGCAAAGGATTTATGCAAATTTGCAGAGGTTTTTATGGAAGGTCAAAACAAGCTACTGGCTGCTGCTTCTACGGAGGCTATGAGTAAAGAGGAATATCTAAAAGGAATTTGGCCGAAGGAAGAGGATGGTGTTTTATCCTATGGCTTAGGATGGGATTGCGTGAATGCTTTTCCGTTTGATGACTACGGTATGAAAGCACTGACAAAGGGAGGGGATACCCTGGTTTACCATGGCAGCCTGGTTGTTTTGCCTAAGGAAGGTATGGCTATGGCGGTACTTACCTCAGGTGGTACAAGTGGCATAGATCAGGTGTTTGCGCAGAGTGTTATGCTGGATGAACTGAAAGCAAAAAATGATATAAAAGAGATTAAACCCCAAAAAGCCCTGGCAAAGCCGGTAAAAACTCCTATTCCTGACAGCTTAATGAAATATGAAGGGGTATATGCAAACTTTGGATCTTTAATTAATATAAGCTTTGATAAGGACGGAGCGTTAAATATAACGGATCCGACTGGGATGGATTCTACTAAACTTACTTTAACCTACTCAAATGACGGAAAATTCTATACGCCGGATGGCGGCAGCTATCTGTCAATCACAGAGGAAAGCAACGGTAAAACTTATCTCTATGGCTTGTCCTATACCAATCTTTATGGTCTGGGACAGGCGCTAGACTCCGGATACCAATATCAGAAGCTTGACAATAATCCGATTACGGAGGAACTAAAAGCTATCTGGAAAGAGAGATCGAATAAGAAATATTATATCATCAATGAAAGCTACAATTCTGAATTATATTTATTGAATTCGTTAGTTTCACGGTTTCCTGTTCCGAAGGAGCTTGAAGGTATTTACTTTAACACTGCAATTCTAAGTGAGAATAAGGCTAAGACGGCACTTCAAATTCCAGGAAACTTAGGCAGAGATCTATCGGAAATTACCTTTACGCAAAAAGATGGAACAGAATATCTTAAATATGCGGGTTACTTAATGATAGCTGAGGATTCAATAAAAACCATATCAGCAAAAGCAAAGTTTATTTGTAAAATAGGCTCTGATGGCTATGCTGGTTGGTATAAGACCGGTAAGACAGAGAAAAAGATAAAGGTTAAGCTTCCTAAGAATGCATCCTTCAGTATATATGATTCAAATATGAATTGCACCTTCAACTCTTTGATAACGGGAAAGAATACTGCAACATTACCGAAGAATGGCTTTATTGTATTTGCAGGCGAGCCGAATGCTTCTTTTACTGTATCCTATATAAAATAGTTACGTAAGCTGTTAGGTTATGTCTGAAATAGAATAAGATATATAATAAATCAGGGCTGCATAATTGATAACTTCAATAAGCGATCAATTATGCAGCCCTGAGTTTATATCGTTGTTCATGCGCACTAATTCAATGTTTATGAAGGGAATGATTGATATCTAAACCTAATCCGAGCAGAACAATAAAAACAGGTGTAGTCTGCAGTGAGGAATCATTAAATAAACCACTAATCATGTAGCTTAAGGTTGCTGCCATGCATCCAAGTCCCATACGTACTTTCACACTGGACAATTCACAATGACGATAGAGCTTAACGGAATCAAGAAAATATAGGATATAAAAGACAACAAAAGCGGCTAAGGAAATAACACCTGTCTGAATTCCGGTCATTAAATAAAAGCTATGGGGCTTCTCAATCGTGGTATAGGGTGTCTTACAGTTATTTGCCTTTCCCACATAATCTGATTGAGGAAATACGATAAGAAAGGTAGCAGGGCCTTTCCCAAGAAAAAGAGTATCCCTTAATAAAGGTAGGGATCTTGACCAGATATAACCTCTTCCAGAGCCAATATCCTCTATTTCTTTTGAACCAATGTGTTCTATCTTTTTTAGCTGATCTATCTTGCCAAAATCATTGACGTATACATATCCGTGGTCACGATCCTTAAAGAAGCGCCAAATTACTCCTTCTATGGTACAGAATATATAATCCTCTTTATCAATCTCCTTTATCTCAAACTGAAGTGACTTAAAACACTTCCAATTTAAGGCTTTCGAAGACGCATCATAATATTTTGTAATGTCCTCTCCCACTTCATTGCTAAATTGCAGGGAAAGCTTATTATTAGTCTCTGAGAAAGCCAGACTAATGGTTTCTTCATCATAGCCGATTAGAACATGATTAGAAGTTGTAAGTATCGTGTCTAATTTCTTATCCTCCTTAGTATCAGTAAAGGAGTTAAGCGTTCCGGTAATTTTATGAAAGTATTTGAAGCCGGTTAGGGCATCAGTTCCGATAAATAAAATAACAAGGAATACAGTGATAAGGAGACACTTCCTCCATATCCGTAAGAACAGCCTCCTGCGTAACAATACCAGAACTAATATTGCTATAAAGAGGGAAATGAAACCCGAACGAGAGTAGGTTTTAAAAAGCAGCAAGGTGAGAATCAGGCATAAGCTTCCGTAAAGGAGCTTTTCTTTTATCGTCAAAATCTCTGCCCGCCGATCGTCTTTATTCTTAACCGGAAGTAACTGGACGAATAGAAAAGGAATGACCATTGCAAGATAGACCGAAGCATAGTTTGGATTAAATAAGGTAAGGGAAACCGCATTTGTTTTAAGCTGTGTTTTTATATTACCAAGAAAATCTTTCCAGTCAGCACTCGGAATAATCATTTTCTGTATCATGGTAGAATAAAGCAAATCCTTGCCAAGCATTTGGAAAATACCTATGATACACATTAGGATTAATGAAATTACCAAAGCCTTTAAAATCGCCTTATAATCCTCTTCTCTTTTATTAATCTGGTATACATAAATAAGAAGGATGACATATCCAAGTATAATATAGATACTTTCAAAATGTGCCATTCCTCCAATCAGGGTTAGCTTGGGGTTCACAGTAAAAATTGCTGAGAGTATTACAAAAAGCGAATAGATACCGATTGGTAAGAAGGGCTTCATATCCTTTCGCTTATCACGTTGAAGCAGGAAATAAAGCAGTAAAATAATTGCATTAATTACGGTTAATATAAGAAAGGCAAGGCTTTTATAATAGGAGAAAAAATCATGAGTGATATCCTGATTAGAAAACCAGGAGTACTGGGATAATCCTGAATCATAAGTGATCAGCCGGGTGATAAAGGGTAATACGGTGATGACAAGAATGATAGGAATAATTAAGTCGTTCGCTTCTTTTTTCTTCTTTTTCTGCATTGTTAAGTGTCCTTCCTAAAAAAGGGCATGCAACTTTTCGCATGCCCTGAATTATCTCTACCAGTCTTCTCCTGTATCAGCTGTTACTACTGCTTCAAATTGTTCGGTAAATTCACCGCAGGTTGCTGTTATTGTTGCAGTGCCTTCTGCTACCGGAGTTACTAATCCATTGCTATCAACCTTTATGATACTTTCATCGCTGGAGGTATAGGTTATTGCTGTAGTAGCGTTATAGGGTTCTATAAAAAGATAATTTCTTAAGCTGTCCCAGGAATAATCATATCCGGCTGTATAATTCTTATATTTCACTCCGTCCTTTTCTTCAAAGCTATAATTATCAAATTCAAACTTCGTAACAGGATATTCCTTTACAGTGACCTTAACGGTTCCGAGCTTTTTCTTAACATCATTAAATTCTTCGTAAACGGTAATGGTAGTTGTACCCAGTGCTGTACCTTTTACTTTAAAGGACTCATCTCCCCATTCATTCTCAATATAATCCGCTGTAACAATACTGCTGTCTTCAGAGGTACAGGTATAATCTGCGTCATAATTTAAATTCTTCATTAGAACGATATCAGTTACATAATGGGAGGAATTAAGGGCTATCTCAATTGATTTTGATTCCGGCAGGATAGAGGCACCTACTACTTTGATTTTAACTGATCCTAATTTCGTTGTTTTCTTATTGTAGGTCTCAGATACACTGATGGTGGTGGAACCTTCCTTCATACCGGTGATCCATCCGTTGTTTTTATCTACAGCTGCAATCTTTGTATTGGAGGAAGTATATTGATAAGTTGCTTTTGGATTCCTGCAATCGATCGGTACTTCTGATGAAGCATAACTGGTTATAGGAACCTCAATCTCTTTTAATGCCAAAGAAGCTTTAATAACATTAACGGTTATGGAACCTAATTTTGTTGTCTTGCCTTTGTAACTTTGAACTGCACTGATTGTGGTTTTCCCTAATGCAATTCCGGTGATGGTGCCATATTCATCTATTTTAGCTATTTTTGTATTAGCGGATTTATAGGTATATTTCGCTTCGAAATTCTGGTATTTAAGAAAAAGGAAATTTTGCGAATTAAGTCCCACATTGACTTTTTTATCTGCAAAGGATGCATTCGCGACAGTTACCGATACATTACCGAGTTTTGTTTTCTTACCGTCAAGGGTCTCAGTTACAGCTACTGTAGTTTTTCCGATTGCTACTCCGTTAATCCCGCCATATTCATTTACGGCAGCAATTTTTTTGTTTGCAGAGGAATAGGAATAAGTTGCATTTTCATTATAATTTTCGATGTAAATGTATTCCGGAGAACTATTAATACCAACTGTTACCTTTGTTGTGGCAAGTTTTGCTTTCGCTTCAGCAGCATATGCTTCGCTTTCAGATAATAAACCGATTGATGGTAAAAAGCTTAAAAATATCGGTGTAAGCAATGAGAAGATCATTAGTACTGCAATTCTTTTGAATGTTTTCATCATGTTATCCTCCGTGTTATAGTTGTATAGTAGTTACTTTTGATACCAAATTTATTATAAGGTATGGGAATAATTAAGTCAACAATTTCAAATAAAGGAGAAGTATTCCAGACAGTGGAACCAAAAATAATTTCACTCATATGATTTAATATGCTTCCTATTTTGCAGTGAAAGGTATGGTTTCCCATGTATGATAAGGTAAGTAAATTACCACAGAAAGTAGTCGATATCACCAGTCCGGGTTATAATTCCCTGCTCGGCAGATATTTTGTTGGCCAAACCGGAGAACTCAATTTCGGCAATGGCTATGATGCCTGGGGTGGTTTAGTAAATCCGCTATATTCGGGCGTCAATCTGTTCTTTGATATTTTTACGATAACTAATTTTACCGAGTATAGCTATACCGCACAGATATGGCTGCAGGCTAATACGCCAAAGAATGCTAGCATCTCTTCTACCGTTACTCCCTCAAATCAAGCGATAATACCACCACCGAGGCCAAAGGCTTGTATTAAGTATCAGGATCTGATTACGGAGCCCTTAACACAGGGTGTCAATATCTTTGACAGAATCGTTACTCCAAACGCAACGCTTGTCAGTGATTCTCATAAAGGCTCAATGATTATCGGACCCGGAGGCTCCTTTTCCATTTTATTGAAATCTCCCGGACAACAATGGATAACCGGTACTATCGTATTAACCTGGTGGGAAGAGAGAATTCATTCCTATGAAACGTAAAGTAAGGAGGTCAGGCATGGGTATCGTAATAGATCATAATAATGAAGTACCTAAGAAGGTTATTGTCCTCCCTGATTCTGTTTATCATTCTTATAGGGGTGAATATTTTCTGGGTCAGACTGAGTCAATCTACTTTGGCGGCAGACATTATGCCTGGGGAGGCCTACTTAACCCTGCAAATTCACAGGTTATGATGTTTTTAAATGCTTATACCATCTCAAACTTCTCTAGTTATCCAATTACTGCTGAGGGCTGGTTAAGTAGTGAGCTTCCCGGTGTACCAACTATTTCTCCGTATTATGCAGCAGGTAATCAGTCAATTATTCCTCCTAGACAGCCAAAGGTCATTATTCAAAACGCAAGTTATATTACACAATTACCAATAGGCGGAACCTATACCTTTGTCCGTAGGGTCGAGCCTGACCAGACACTGACGAAGCATGATTTTCAGGGAATGTATATTATTCCTCCGGGCAGCTCTTTTGTTTTATTCTTTCTGTTTGAAGGAAAAGAGCAAATTGAGGCGAAGGTTGCCTTTGGCTGGTGGGAAGAAAGGATTTGACTTAAGAAAGAATTTGCTGTCGAAAAATTGTAACAAAATTCGAGTGAAAAGCATATTTTATTAACATAAGAATATATTTTATGTAAAGGAGAATTAATTATGGCATTTGATATTTTCAGATACTTTTTAGTGCTAATCATCCCGGGGCTAATCGGTGCACTGGCTTATAGTATCACCGCCCGTTTTAGAACAGAAATAAACATGTTTGTTGCTATGATAATTGATTTACTGACATTTACTACGATGATGACCGGTCTTTATTTCTTCCAGGATGTTTTCACAACCAGTGATTTATTAAATGAATTTACCTGTCTGAGTTTTACCAGAAATTATATACTTCTTAGCGTAGCAATCAGTATCTTTTATGGCGTTCTCTTCGGCTTCCTACGCAGGATTTTCTTCTGGCTCAGAAGATAATAATTCCTACAGTAATGTAAAATACCTAAATCGTAAAGCATTTATAATATAAAAGTGCCCCTTGTCTTCTTTGGCAAGGGGCATTTACTATCCTCTTTTTCAGCTTAGGTTTGAAAAAGATAAGAAGTCAGAACGAGTATTTTACAATTACTTGCCCTCATTTACTTCTTCAGGATCGCGATAAGTCGTTACAACTTTTTTCATTGCATTCTTTATCTCCGGAAGAGATTTGCTCTCTAAGGCCCGGTTTAGGATTTTTATCTTTTTCTTAATCTCCTTCTTCGATATATTTTTCTGTCGTTCAATATAGATCTTTTGATTCGGTGTTGCGATTAATTCTTCACTATTCATTAGCAGCTCTTCATAGAGCTTTTCTCCGGGTCTTAGACCTGTCTCCATAATCGGAATTTCTGAATATGGTACATGACCGGAAAGACGTACCAGATTTTCAGCAAGATCAATTATTTTTACCGGATCACCCATATCAAGGACATAGACCTCCGCGCTGTTAGCCATAGCACCGGCCTGAAGCACCAGCGCTACAGCCTCTGAGATTGTCATAAAGAAACGAACAATTCGTTTATCTGTTACAGTAATCGGTCCGCCCTGCGCGATTTGTTTTTGAAATAGAGGGATTACAGAACCGTTAGAGCCAAGGACATTGCCAAAGCGGACAGCGACAAATTCCGTCTTACTAACCTCCTTGCGACTCTGTAAAATCATTTCACAGAAGCGCTTGCTGGCACCCATAATATTAGTTGGATTTACTGCTTTGTCAGTAGAAATTAATACAAATTTTTCCACTTCATATTTTTCACTGGCCAGAACCATATGATAGGTTCCAAATATGTTATTAAGGATTGCTTCCTCAGGACAGTTTTCCATTAAAGGTACATGCTTATGTGCTGCTGCATGAAAGACAATATTGGGTTTATGACGTTTAAAAAGCTGATCGATTTTTTCCTTATCACGAACGGAGGCAATTTCTACACTAAGCTCCAATTGATTACTGTATCGGGAAAGCAGCTCCTGTTGTATTTCATAAGCATTATTCTCATAATTATCAAGAATAATCAGCCTCTTTGGATTATACTTAGCAATCTGGCGACATAACTCAGAGCCGATAGAGCCCCCTCCACCTGTTACCATTACAGTTTTCCTTCTGATGAATATTTCAACCTCTTTGTTATCGAACAAAATAGGCTCTCTTCCAAGAAGCTCATCAAGATTAATATCCCGGACGCTTTTCCATAAATCCTTATCATTACCGTTTTGAAGAAGCTGTAAGGTATTGGGAAGTATCTGAACACGGCATTTTATGTGGGCACAGCTGTCAATTATGGCCATCCGCTTTTCGAGAGAAATTGAAGGGATTGCGATTACGACTTCACGAACTGGAGTATTGATCAGAAGCTTTTCCATATTTGAGATAGGACCTCTGATGGGTATGTTATGAATTCTTTTACCAATCTTTTCTTCGCTGTCATCAATAAAAAATAATATTTTATACCTATTGTCTTTGCTGGCTGCAATTTCATCATAGAGCTTAACTCCCGCTTCTCCGGCACCAATAATAGCTAAGGGTATCATTTCCCTGCCATCGTTAACTTTTTTGTTTTTCTTATGCCTGCGGTACTGTCTGTAGCAAAAACGCATTAAAAGCATACTAAGTAAGGAAATCGAATAGGCAGCCAGATAAAACATGACGGAAATAGGACTTTTGAATATATAATAATCGGCTCCGAGAAAAAATAGATAACCGGTGAAACTGCCGATAAAAAGCATTAAATATTCCTTGCTTTCCGCATATCTCCATAAACTGTCATAGGTTTTAAATAAAAATTGTGATATTATTTCACATAGCATTAAAAGAAATATATGAGGGATCAGCAGCATAATATCCTGACATCCGGTACCGTTATTTTCCGGAAGCATATGGAATAATACACTGCTGACAACCATTATAATTGACAAATCCAACAGAAAGACAATTTCCTTTCTGTACTTCCTTAATTTTAACATTATGGCCTCCTTAAATTTCACAGAGTAAAAAAGATTAAAGAAACCGTACAATAACAATTATGTCATTTTTTGTCTCTCTATTAATATATTCGAAAGAACCTGTTTGCGTACCATACGAAAAAACTGCATCCAGATTTTACATCTGGAATGCAGTCTAAAATACTCTATTTAATTAAGAGATATACTCCCTAAAGTACTTGCTCAGAATTTATTTCAAAAAAATGCTGTTTAAAATAAAATGGCATAAGCTTTTTCAAGCTTATTTCCCCCATACTACTCGGTTCACATAGTCCGTGTAGGAAAGGATAATTCTTAATACCTTATCTGAAACATTCGGCATACTATAATCTGTAACCTGACGTAAGGTGGTAGATTGTTGACTTTCAAGAATTTTTAGGCCTTGCAGGATACGTTCCTTTTTAAGGCCCACCATCATAACATATGCCTCCTCCATCGCTTCCATACGCTCATGTGCTTGTCTTAAGTTAAGTGCCCTAAATCCAAGAATGGAGGCTTCTTCACTAATGGTTCCGCTGTCACTTAATACAACCTTTGCTTGTATTTGCAGCTTTAAATAATCATAAAAACCAAAGGGCTTTAGGGGCCTTATAAGAGGATGAAGGATTACCGCCCGTTCCTTTAACATTTCCCTGGTTCTAGGGTGCGTACTTAAGATAACCGGCAGGCTGTAAAGCTCTGCAATTGTATTTAAGCTGTCAATGAGATCACTAAAATTAACTTCAGATAGTATATTTTCTTCCCGGTGGGCTGACACGATATAGTAACCTTGAGCCTTCAGCTTTAGTCTTTCCAGTATATCCGATTGGTCGATACCCTCTCTATGGAGCTTTAGTACTTCATACATCGGACTGCCGGTCTTAATAATCCGATCAGCGGAAAAGCCTTCTCTTAAGAGATATTCCCTTGCTATATGACTGTAAGGAAGGTTGATATCAGCAATATGATCTACAATTTTTCGATTTGTTTCTTCCGGTACTCGTTGATCGAAGCAGCGGTTACCGGCCTCCATATGAAAGATAGGAATATGTCTTTTCTTGGCAGCGATTGCACATAAACAGCTGTTGGTATCACCAAGAACAAGAAGGGCATCCGGCTTTATAGCCTCTAATATAGGATCAATTTTTTTTAAGATATTACCAATCGTCTCGACTGCTGTCCCGTTGGCAGCTTCCAGATAGTAGTCCGGCTTTCTTATCTTCAAATCCTGAAAGAATACCTCGTTTAATTCAAAATCATAATTTTGTCCGGTATGGATTAAGATGTGCTCCACTGCCTCAGAAGCCTCTAATTGATAAATTACTGCAGATAAACGGATGATCTCCGGCCTAGTTCCGACAACAGTCATAACCTTCAGTCTTTTCATTCAGACCTCCATACAATAAGTATCCGGTTTGTTAAAGTCATAGCTTTCATTTGCCCAGATGAGCAGTACTAAGTCTGTGTCACCGAGGTTTTCAATGCTATGAGCGTATCCGGAAGGAATTTCAATGACTTCCAGCTTATCGTCGCTTACGTAATAATGAATAGTAAGCTTTGATGTTATTTTTCGGAGTTTTACCAGGCCTTTTCCGCTAACTACCAGAAATTTTTCTATTTTTGTATTATGCCAATGGTTGCCCTTTAAAACTCCGGCTTTAATTATATTGACGGACAGCTGTCCTATCCCTGTCTGTTTCATAAATTCTGTGAAGGAGCCTCTGTGATCTATATTCATCTTGAGCTCATAGCTTAAATCCTGTTCCGGCAGGTAGCTTAAGTAGGTACTGTAAAGCTTCTTAATAAAAGCATCCGACATATCGGGTATGGAAAGCTCTTCCCGGCTGCTTTTAAAGGAACGGATAAGCTCGGCAATTCTCGCTAAGGTAGTTGTATAAACAGGTGCAACCTCACAATAATCTCCGTTCCTGTTTTCTTTCCCATCTATCGCATATTTAAGCTCTTCTACTACATCATCAATATATACTAGCTTTAATATTGTGGCTGGATTATTTACACTAATAGGTTGGTTATAAGCGACATTATAACAAAAGGTTGCGACAACACTATTATAATTCGGCCTACACCATTTGCCGAATACATTAGGAAAACGATAAACTAATACCTTCGCACCTGTTTCTTTGGAATATTTTAATAGAGCGTCCTCTCCCTCCTTTTTGCTTCTGCCGTAAGGATTATCTAGTATAGCCTGTGTGGAGGAGGCATATGCTATGGGACAGAGATTATTACACTTCTTTAGCGTATCAATTAGATGATGAGTAAAATCAACATTACTCTCTATGTATTCGGCGGCATCATTCGGGCGGTTGGCGCCTGCCAGATGACAGATAAAATCCGCTCTACTGCAATACACCATAAGGTTCGACGGATCAGTGTCTATGTCAAATTCATCAATCAGGATATCCTTATGCTTTTTTAGACCGAAGATGAAATTAATTCCGATGAAGCCTTTGGCTCCGGTTATTAATAATCTCATATTATATTCCAACCCTTTCAAGGCTAATCCTAAATTCTAAAAAGCTTTCGTAAATCAAATAATTGCGAAATGTAAGTGATACTTTATTCTGTGTGATACTCCTGTTGAAGCATCGAAAGCAGATAGGAATCCCACCATCTCCCCTCATAAAAATAATTCTCTCTCAGGATACCGTCCACCTTGAAGCCGATTTGATCAAAAAGCTCCTTTTTCTTATTATCAAATTCATAGATCTCGGTCCAGATTTTATTGAGTCCTAGCTGATGAAAGCCGTAATCAAACAGCAGTCTACAGCTCTCCTTCGCATAGCCTTTGTTATCAATATAAGCTTCCTCATATCCGATATAGAGGGATAAATCCGCATGTCTGTGTACCCAGTTAATATAGCAAAGCCCGCAGCAGCCAAGTAACTCATCATCCTCCGTTTTTCTGATCGAAAACATGATAGTCGAGGGGTTATCTAATACTTCCTTTTGATACCATTTTTCTTGAAGCTCCTGGCCGATTTCTCGGTACTCACGAAAATGTTTTTTAAATGGTTCCAAATTTCTCCATCTCATGAGAGGAATCAAATCTGCTTTTTCAATAGCAGCCAGATAAACCAGCTCTCCCCGTTTCATAAATGACCTCCATAACGTAGAAAAAAACTATTTATAAATTACATTTCTTCAATTCGCTTAAACTCATATTAATAATCAATTACAAATAATGTTTAACTTAACGCTTTCACTTAAATAAAGTACAGACAATGTTCTGAATTACTTTGATATAGGTTGTTAATATTAAATTAGTGATATCAGTATTATGAAAGTGAATATAATACTTTAGTCATAATAAAGTATACATAATATAATTATGTTACCTTATCGCTTAAGACTAGATTATTCGATATCGCTCCAGGTAATATAGGTATCTTTAGATACGTCCCTTTTCAGGGTTCTGCCAATCAGCTTATCAAGTTCATAGGGTGGTATTCCATCCTCTTTAATGGGCCGGAGGGGAATTAGGTCATCCTTTTGCAGGCAGGCTCCAGCGACAAGCTTTTTTGTATAATATAAGGAGCGGCGTTGCAGGATAGCGGCTTCTTTTTCGTTTTCCTCAATTTTCTTCCTTCCGTCACCTAGTGTATACCAGGCTTCGATAGAACGACTCACCATCTCTTTCCAGGAGGAAGGATTCATGGAAAAGCCGTGATCGGGGCCATATCGGTCATTATCATCTGTAAAATGCTTTTCAATTACGCGAGCCCCTAAGGCAATACTTACGAGAACCGCAGCATGACCGGGGGTATGATCCGATAACCCTAAGATAAGCTCAGGATATAATATAGAATAGGTCTTTAATACATTAAGATTACTATATTTAAAGTTATCTGCAGCTGCCATATAATTGGTATTACACTGAAGTAAAATCAACTTTTCATTCAGCTTTACAATAGCCTTAACGGCCCGATCGACATCTTCTAGGGTGGAAGCACCGGTTGCCAGAATAACCGGTTTTTTCTTGTCTGCAATATACTGTAGTATTTGAAGAAAGGTAATATCACCGGAGCCGATCTTATAAGCATTCACATAAGGATCAACCAAATCTACAGCACCCAGATGATAGGGACTGGTCATATACTCAATGCCGACCTCATCACACTTTTCCTTTAGTCTTATTGTCCAGTCTTCCTCAATGCTGCAATCTTCATAAACCTCATACACGGATTTTTTCCAGGAGGCCTGATGGGAAAGCTGTTTACCTAGGGAAGCGAAGCCTCCTTTACTCACGATGGAGGCAGCTTTAAAATTCTGAAACTTTGCTGCATCAGCACCGCTTTCCTTTGCAAGCTCAATCAGACGGAAGGCTCTACTTAAATCTCCGTCATGATTTGAGGCAATATCGGCGATAAAATACGGAGGCTCTTTTACATCAATTTTTCTATTTCCGATTGTAATCATAAAGCCTTTTTCCCTCCTTTCTTCGTAAAACCTAATATGATAATTGTGAAACTCAAAAATTGTAAGTATTGTATACACATTAGATACTATTCCGAAGCGGAAGTTAAGCCCGAAGGAGCGTTGAAGCGAAGGAATATGTATCTAATGCGTATACAATTAAGAAAACTAAAAAGTTTCGCAATCACCTGTAAAACCTAATAGCCACTTCTTAAAGCCTCATAATATTTTGCATCATATAAACGTTTGAACTCCTTTACCCCTTCAAGGGGTGTACAGATAGAAAGCTCTAAAGCCCGGCTGAGCTTCTGATTGCTTAGTCCCATATTCCTAGTTCTTGGCGCCTTAAACTGATAATTTTCCATGGATACCTTATTGATACAGCCGTAGATACCGAATTCCTCCATAATGGCAACTGCAATGTCATATTTTGAGATAGAGCCGGTGCTGCTGATATGATACAGACCTTTCAGTTGCTTTTCAAAACAGAGCTTTAAAATAACAGCCAGTTCATTAACGAGGATAGGAGAAAATAAGATATCATAAAACATATTCAGCTCGATATTACTGATTAAGGAGGTCAAAATCCATTCACCAAAGCTGCTCTTCTCCCGATAGTTAAAGCCATATATATTGGTTCTAACAACTAAATTATCGTCTACTGATAAAACCGCCTGCTCAGCTGCTAACTTTGTCTTACCATAAACACTGATTGGGTTGGGAATATCGTCTTCCGTATAGAGTCCGTCCTTCGTTCCGTCAAATACCGCATCGGTAGAAATAAAGATCAATTGTATCTTTAGTTCCTCGCACACCGCGGTTAAGGCATCGGTTAGCGAATAATTAATCCGTCTAGCGTAATCAGGATTGAGCTCACATTCATCTACATTCACCAGTGCGGCACAGTGTATCAGAATATCAATATGATTTTTGATTAGCTGTTCTTTCATTTGCTCCATATCCAGTGCGGAAAAGACATAGCCGGTTACGTTCTCCAGCTTAATCTCATGCAAATCAACACCGAATACCTTAAAGTCCTTTCTTAACAGATAAGCAAGATTGGAACCTAGCATGCCTGCTATTCCTGTAATAAATATGGATTTCATTCAAGAACACTCCAATCGTTAAAGTATGCGATCGTTTTCTTTAATATATTGATTTGTTTTATTGCATCCTGTTCATTCCAATAATTGGTCTTAAATTGCAGAATTCTCTCCTGAATATCCTCCGCAACCGGGCATAAACCCAACTTATAGTTACGTCTGTTCTTACGGGAGATGAATTTTTCTCTGCCTAACAGCTTTTGCTCCTTCATCATCGGCTCTAGATAAGTGAGCTTCCAGGCTGCGTAGATACCGTCACCGCCATTTGCTACATATTCATCACGAAAATCATTCCAGGTTATGATCGGATGCTCTAGCTTCACCGCATAGGTCCAATAGGTACAGCCATGCTCATCACCGACAAATTGCGGAATTAACCAGTTCGTATCCGCAATTGCCTCTGCATACATTTTTGCCACCTTAACTCGTTTACTAATCAAGGCATCTGCATTCTCTAATTGACCGAGAGCAACGGCTGCACATAACTCCGGCATTCGATAATTCCAGCCCATCGTTAAATGTCTGGAGTAGTCTGGATCCTGAATTGTTTCCTTTGTAATCTTAGCCTTAGCGGCACCGACTGCCGCATAACCTAAAGAGCCAACTCTCCTGACTGCTTCAGCAAGTTCAAAGGAATCTGTTACTACCATGCCGCCTTCTCCGCTGGTGATGTGCTTGGAGCTCTGGAAGCTATAGCTTGCGATATGGCCTAAGGTTCCGACCTTCCGGTTTTTATAGGTGCCTAATAAACACTCCGCATTATCTTCTATTACCAGTAGCTTATGTTTACCGGCAAGCTCCATGATAACATCCATATCCGGGGAAAGCCCGTAAAGGGATACCGTAATGATTGCTTTTGTTTTTGAAGTAATACATTTTCTAATGGCTTCGGGGGAAATTAAAAAGGTACTTGAATCTACGTCTGCATATACAGGGGTTGCATTGGCCTGAAGGACTGCGAAGGTTGTACTGGCCATGGTAAGCGGCGGTACAATTACTTCATCCCCGGCCCCAATTCCAGCTGCTTCGAGAATTGCATGCAGGGTACTGGTTCCGTTGATCATCGCTACTGCAAATTTGGTTCCGATTTTTTCTGCAAAGGCTTTTTCCAGCCGCTGCATCATCACTGCCCCTTTCGAGGAGCGAAATTCAGTATTTAATACCTCCTGAACATATTTAAGCTCATTCCCATAGATTCGCTGTTTTAAGGTTTTATTCTCCTCCTGCTTTTCTATTCTTTCCTGCTTATGTTCCTCCTTAAGCCTTCTTTCTTCCTCCTGCTTTAAGGAACTTAGATAGCCTTCATTTCTTACATGCCCCTTATTGATCTCCTTAAGCTCCGGCCTTTGCTCTAACAGCTTAAGTACTTCCTCCATCGTAAATATTTCGTTTGGCTTTTGATAAAGCGCCTCATAAACCTGATGTACAAACTGATAATCCTCTACGACATCAACAGTCCATCGCAGCTTCGATAAATCGATGGGGTTACTAAAATTATATAACCGAAATTCCGAGGGGTTTTTATAGATATAGGGGGTAACATGTTCCTTCTCTGAGGAAAGCTCTGCTTTTTTATAAGCTTCTTCCAGCGCACTAAAGGAGAATACCTCTATATCAATACCCTCCGGATAAGTGGCTTTAAGCGTATTGCTGACATAGTCATACTGCTCAGACTCAAAAAGTTCAATCGCTTTTGTGATAACCAGCGGATCCTTTAAGGGGTCATCTGCTGTTACCCGGACGATTACCTGTGCTTCATATAATTTTGCACACTGATAGAACCGTTCAAGGACATTTTCTTCACTGCCGCGGAAGCATTGGATTTCTTTATCCTTACAAAAGGCTTCTATCAAATCATCCATTTTGTTATCTGAGGCTGCTACAATGATATCTGAAATCTTCTCCACCGCACGGACACGGTTAACGATATGCTCCAGTATGGTCTTATCCATCAGCGGCAATAGTACTTTGCCGGGAAGCCTGGTGGAAGCCATTCTTGCCTGAATAATTGCAATAATATTATTTAACATTTACCTACCTCCAAGATGCCAATTTAACGGTGAAGCAATTTCCTCACTAATTTCAAAGTGCCTTAGAATTTCATCTACAATTACCTTCGGGACTACTTTTTGAAAGGCTTCCATATTCTCCTTAAGCTGTACAAGGTGATCTACACCGAATATAACAGTGTCAATATCCTTAAATTGTTTTATATAGGCGAGCGCTACCTCCCGACGTGTATAGGAATAGCTTTTACATAGTTCATCAAATTGTTTTATATATTCGTAAGCGGCAGGCAGCTTATCTAGTACCTTATCAGTATCCATTAAGAGAAGCCCCTGTAAATATACGCTTCTGGCTAGTATTTTTACTGAAGTGCCGGAACTTTTAATAAAAGCTTCAAAGCTACGGTTGAATAAATTAATCGGAAGCTGTATCAGCTCAAAGCCCAGCTCCTTCGCATATACTGCATCTGTAGGCTCATACACGGATACGCCGATGTGCTCCGTTAAGCCTTCTTCCTTCACTTTAAGCAATGCTTTCACAGCTTTATCATTATATAGATCCTTCGGATTATGAAAGAGCAGGCCGTAAAGCTTCACAAGCATCAAATGCTGCAGACTGGTTTCTGTAAATTGCCGGACGTTATCTATGTAATCCATTGCAGATTGTTCTTTAAAAATATCCTTTGGCAGCTTGGTAATAATTTTAAAGCAATTAGTTGAACTCGCATGGAATTCACCTAGTATCCGTTCGGCATCACCATAACCGCAGGCGGTGTCAATAAAAGGAATCCCATTTGAGGCTGCATATTGAAGCAAATCAAATACATGATCCTTAGTGGGCTTTTTGCCTCCCTGAATACCATAATCCATTCCAAACTGAACGGTTCCCAAACATAATTCCATTGCTAGGTCATCTCCTTTGAAGCAATTTGGGTGTTTTCCCAGGTCTGTCGCGCTGCAAACTGCCCGTCTCTTCTAGTGGAATAAGAGCACATACTGGTATCAATGGTTTTCTCCTCCACCAGAAAGGTTAGTATCCCCTTTTTATAATCAATCCCGTCAAGACCCGGTCTGCAGATCGTAAAGTCCAGAACATAATTACCAGCTTTTAATAAGGGTGGCAGTTCTACTTTCGCAAGAAATCTTCCTGGCTCCCTTCGATCAAGCAGATAGGTGCTTACATCCGTATCAAAGCTGTGACATACTGCTCCCTGATTTTTATAAAGAGAAAAACCAAGTGCCACTCCGATTAAGGGTTTCTTAATCTCATACTCTGCTTCTAGAATAATTGGCTCAAAGATTTCATAGCTATTTGCTTCTTCTCCTTGTTTATTCGTTAAGCTAACTCTGTAAACCTGTGCATATTCCTTTGTTTGGTCTTCTTCGTATTCGGCATGACAGCATAAGTTAGCAGTTTGCTTCTGCTTGATATATTCTTCTATAACAGCATTCGTCTCACCATATTTAATAACCTTACCATGATCAAGTAGAACACAATGCTTACATAAGGCACGTATCATGGACAGCTGATGACTGACAAAGAGGACAGTTCTTCCGCCCTTACTAATATCTCCCATCTTGCCAAGACATTTTTGCTGAAATTGGTAATCACCTACTGCAAGTACCTCATCTACGACAAGAATCTCCGGCTCTAAATGTGCTGCGACAGCGAAAGCAAGTCTTACATACATACCGGAGGAGTAGCGCTTAACCGGTGTGTCGATAAATTTCTCTATCTCGGCAAAATCAATAATATCCTTTAGCTTTGCATCAATTTCTTTTCGAGACATACCAAGGATTGCACCGTTTAGATAGGTGTTTTCCCGCCCTGTAAGCTCTGGATGAAAGCCGGTACCTACTTCAAGCAGGCTTGCAATTCTCCCCTTTACATAGATATTGCCGCTTGTTGGAGCAGTCACTCTGGAAAGCAGCTTTAGTAAGGTGGACTTCCCTGCTCCGTTTGCTCCGATAATACCGACCGTATCCCCTTTACTTATTTGCAGCTTAATATGATCTAACGCGAGAAGCCGATCATTCTTATCATAATAATTCTTACCAATGACGTGATTCGGATCCTCCCTTTTTCGTATTTTCGCAAGCCAGCTGCTTAAATCCTGAGATAATGTTCTTCCGTTTATTGCACCCAAACAGTATACTTTGCTTACGTCATCAATATCGATTACAATATTGTCCATATACTGCCTCCTATACTGTGTCTATGAAGGTTTTCTCAACCTTACTGAATATTATGATTCCTATGCCTAATACGACTATTGTTACAACTGCGCTGTTAATTAGCTCCTTCCACGGCAAAAGACCTGAGCCAAGATAGGCATACCGAAAGGTCTCTATAATTGAGGACATAGGGTTTAACATAAGAATGGATTTATATTTATCTGATACCGCCGAAACCGGATATACAATTGGTGTTGCATACATCCATAGCTGAACTCCAAAGCTGATTAATATTGTTAAATCCCTGTATTTGGTGGTTAGTGACGAGAAGATTATTCCAAAGCCAAGTCCTAGAAGTGCAACCATAAGGACTAATACAGGAGTTAATAAAATGTATAGATTAGGACTTACTACAGTATCTGTTACCCTGTAATAGACTACAAAGCCCACAAATAAGATAAATTGAATCAAGAAGCTGATTAACCCAAAGATTACGGTTGATAAAGGCATGGTAAGCCGAGGAAAATAAACCTTACCAAATAGCACTGCATTATTTGTAAAGGTTGTAGCTGTTGAATTGACACAGTAGGCAAAATAAGCCCAAAGGGTATTACCGGCCATATAGAATAAGAACTGTGGCATACCGTCCGTTGAAATCTTAGCTATATTACCGAACACAACAGTAAAGATTAAAACAGTAAGAAGTGGGTTGATTAAAAACCATAACGGGCCAAGTATGGTCTGTTTATACATAGAGGAATAGCTGCGTTTTACAAACAGTCTGACTAGGTCTCTATATTGCCATAATTCTCTGAAATTGATATCAAACCAGCCAGTTTTTGGCTTAATCACCAGAGTCCATTCTTTTGTAGAAGCCTCTTTATTTTGACTGTATGACATCTTCTAAATTTCCTTTCTCTAATGAATCCAATATACTGCTGCCTGTCAGATTAACTAATTTGATATTTTTTTGTTCCAATTGAGTTCTTAAAATCCGATAGCTTTTAAATATATGATGCCATTCATAAAAGATATGCTCACTAGTAATCATTACTGATTGCTGCTGCTTTTGGTCTTCTTTCGGAAGGTGAAAGGCATATTCGCTCATCTCTTCACCATGCATTCTCTCGATGTAGTTGATGATTCCGGTACAATCGCAGCCTAATAAGTAGATTTCTTCAAAGCCCATATATACTGCAATTGCAATCGCACTTTGTACTACAGTACAAAAATATGGAAGCATTTTACATAGATCAATGGGTATTAATTCCATATCCTCAACCTCCATTCCATTTGCATAGACAGAGATGGGATATTTCTTGTGAAGAGAATTCGAAAGGATTGTTTTACAGGCACTGCGATCTAAGAAAATTGTCTTAGGATTAGATTTTTCCAGAAGTTTCTTAATGGTTGCTTCCAGATCCTTAAAATAGAAAGGATCCGCAAACAAGTGATATGTAGTATTTATTTTGTCAAAATCTTCATGATAATAAAGATCATTGACCGTAAAGGTTATTTCGTCCTTTAATAGGGATAAGTTAACACCTGCCAAAGAAGGTCCGTTACCGAGGATAAAGCATCTTTTTCCCTTATAAATATTTTTTAGCACAGCGTTTGCTTTTAAGAAAACGCCTAAATCACTATTCATCAATTTCCGGTACTCTTTATGATAGCTATATTTTCTTACTATTTTGTTCGGTATGAATCTGAAAAGTATGCGAATGATTATATCCTTATATTTCATTCCAAACCCCTCTCCGAAAGAAATGAATACCGGAATAAAGTGCCTCATTGATATGATATGCAGATTGTGTGAATAGTTGATTGTACAGCTTAAGATTTTGTTTCGTTCTTTCTTAATTCATAAAAAAGGTTCAAAAATTCGTTACTGACATATTCCACCGTGCTGCTATAGAATATTTTCTTAATAAATTGATATTTAATATTAAAATTTCTGTATTTGATACAGAAATACCGAAGTCTTCGTAAGCTCCTGTCAAAATCTGTCTCGTTTTCAAAAATATTTAAATAGACCGGATATTTCTCTACAATCTCCAGAGTAGGACAATTATCAATTTTATATAAATTAACGATCGGTTTCCCGGTACTGATATACTCTAATAATTTACTTGGCATCTGATTACTGACGCTGTTGCCCATATTCACTAAGACATTAGCATTTAATTCAGCATTCATAGAGACTTCTTTACTTTTCGTCCCGTAGAAAAAGATGGATTTAGACGTATCGGAGATATATTCGCTCCAGTTATCTTGTTCCTCTCCAAGAATATGTAATCTTATAGAATCTCTTTTTAGAGCTTCAAAAAGCTGAAACAGATACCTAGGATTTCTGGTGTCTTTATTCAGCCTTCCAACATAGACACAATTAATATATCGACTGTCAAAGATAATATCCTCCTCGGTAATTGTCCGGTAAGCTCTTTCGATTTTCGGAAAATTCAAAATTTGTAGCTTTTCTGCTTGTATGCCTGTATTAACTGTTTTAAACTCTTTCATTATCGGAGAGGTAACAATCACTTTATCTGCCTGCTGAAAAGCTTTTGCTTGAAATTCTAATAAATCTCGCATCGGATAACGATACAGATAATAATAATTTGTGGCAAAGGGATCCTGCATATAGATCGCCCAGATAAAATTTTTAGGCTTCTTTTTTAAATAATGCAGGACCGGCAGACAAGATTCAAAGGGATAACAAACGTTAATTACAGCATCAATATCGTACGTTTCTATGATAGCGGCAAATAATTTCGAAGAATAGTAGCTCCAATTTAAGGCAAGATATTCCTTCTTATTGTGTTTTTCCTTAAGCAGTGCGAAGAATAGTCTAACAGCCTCCGTTAGCTGCCCTTTTCTAACAAAACAAAGTAATTGTTTTTTATCAAAGGTTTGTGTAATACGATGGATCTGCAGCTGCTTCCAGAGCTCTTCCTTTGAAGAAGCCGGATAAGAATTTAGGGGTAACAGATGAACCTCATGTCCTTTTTCAATAAAAGCCTCCGCTAAATTATTAATAATCAGGGAATTTGCTCCGAAATTCGGATAAAAATCATATAACAAAAATAAAAATCTCATGCAAATTAACCCCCATCTGCCGTTTAATCGGCTTACAAATACTTATTCATTAGATTTTACATTCTCGTAAACAGCCAGTAAGCTTTTTGCGGAGTGCTTCCAGGTATAATTGCTTATTACAGTCTGATAGCCCATATAACCGATATTCTCAGCAAAATCAGAATGTTCAAAAAGAAAATTCAATTTCTCATAGAGCTGCTTCACGTCATTCGGTTCAATTAATATACCGTTATAACCATCATGAATGATTTCGTCAATGCCCTGATTGCGGCAGCCGATTACCGGCAGTCTGCAGGCCATAGCTTCTAAATATGCACAACCAAGTGCTTCATAATAGGACGGCATGGCATAGACATCACAGGTTCTAAGTATCTTTGCTACTTCCTCATACCGGATATATCCATAAAAAGATACCACTTCATTCAGACCCTGTTTCAGTGTCAGTTCTTTTAGGTGCTCTTCCTCCGGGCCGGTGCCAATGATGAAAAGCTTAAATTTTTGGTCGGGATGTTGATCTGTTAGCATTTTCACAGCTTCAATTAAGTAATGATTTCCTTTGATCTTTTTTAGGCTTGCTACGGTTATTATTTTAAATAAATTATCCTCTTTCTTAAGCCTTGGAAGAAACAGCCCGGTATCTACACCGTTATAAACCGTAAAGGTTAATTTCACGGGATAAATTGCATGAATTCGCTCGACTACTTTATCGCTGACACCAACAATTGCATCCGCTTTTCGTATCAGTCTTTTTAGGAATAGATTACCTCTTGCTTGTAAGGCTCTGACTAAGAGCGGCAGCGGCTGATCATAAAGTATAGATAATCCATGATAATGGATTACGACCCTGCGTTTATATTTTTTAGCAATTTTAAGAAATATTCGAAGGGTATCTTCCTGAAACATATGTATGGATAGGATATCATATTGGTTAAAATCAATTACTTTTTCAAAGTTTGATACATTTTTAAGAAACAACGGATAGAAAAAGGTACCTTTATATAGGGTTGAATATTCTAAGTAGTATACCTTTATCCCTGCAAGCAGCATACTGTCATGCTTAACCTTGAAGTGGGAGGTACGAATAGGAACGATCACCTCTACCAGATGTCCAAGCTGGGTGAGTGCCTGTGCCTGTTGTTGGATGTAAATGCAAAACTGAGGACGGTTAGTACTAGGATAGTAATCAGAGATAAATAATATTCTCATACTTTACCCCACTCTAATAAACTCTATTCGTAAAGCTCTTCTAATATTATCGCTTGAATAAACCGGATAAGTACTCTATTGCAGAAGCCTTTTCCTCTTGAAGAATATGGTTTGCTTTTGTATAGTCTATATTTCCGGTATGGACATCTCCTATCCCTTCCACTATCCGATCCTCCAGTCCCAGATTTTCTAATAAGGATGTAATTCTGGTCGCAGCACAGCTAAGAAATGAAAAAAATTTCACTTGAAATAAAATACTAAAGGCTGTAGCGTGAAAGGAGGTCGTTAATACATATTCTGCATGCTGTATAAGATATAAATATTCCTCGGGCGAGGCATCCTTGACAGCATAATCTCCCTTAACCCGGGTAAAAACATCCGTTTTTAGTATAACAATACGATACCCGGTCAGCTGCTTAAGCTTTTTCAGTGCCTCGTTCAGTCTTGGATGACCTGCCAATGGAATGCATAATATATATTTGTCTTTAGACCTTCTGGGTACGGCAAGATCAGACCATTCCTCTTTTGATAGTAAAAAGACAGGATCACAATGAACCTTTATTTTTCCCTCCTGCTTTAATAAGGCCTCGATTGTTTCTTTTGCTTTCATTTCTCTGACAGATATTACGTTAAACTTAGTTAAGTATTCTTTTATAATCTTTTTGTACTGTTCCGGAATATAACACGAACCCATGCTTACGGCATAGGAAGCCCGTATTGTTTCAGGACTTCCGAAATCTAAGAAAAAAGCAGCTCTTATAACAATAGAAACATTCCAGAGCTGATCGCTTCCTGCAAGATAAAGGTCAGCCTGCGGTGGGTTTTCTTTTAAGTCCTGAAGCGTTTTATAGCTTCTTGTTAAACAAAGCTTCGTATTTGTAAACGCTTCAAATCTCTTACAGCGTCTTCTGATTGGTATATAGTCCTTGATTGTTTCTAAAAGCCTTATACTGTTTACAATCATTATTTTTATTGACGTACCCTTAATTCGATGCAGCATTTTATTTTTTTCATGGCTAAAGTTGATAATTACATTTTCAACAGAAAGCTTTTGCTGGGCCTGTTGTAATGCATACGCCTGTAAGACGGCGCCGTAATTATATACGTTATGATAGGTTATCGTTGCTGTTTTCAATACTAACCTCCATCTGCTGCCAAAACCTGCGAATTTGGGCAACGCACAAATTTGCCGATTGAAAAATCTTTGATTTTTCAACCTAACCCTCCATGAGCCGAAACACCGCAAATTTGGGCATCAGCACAATTATTACACCTTTTAAATAGTTAAATGTAGTTAGGTAATTGCGAAACGATATAGTTTTACTAATTGTATACACAGCATACAATACTTACAATTAATGAGTTTCGCAAATTACCTAAGTTAAATGTAGTATTGAGCATATTTTTAATTCAGAATATTCTTCAGTAGTTGCTTATAGTTCTGTAAGGATTGCCTGATACGCTTATCTATGGTATAGCCACCGTATCTTTTTGCAGCATATCGATAGCCGAATTTATGATAATCCTTCCAGAAAGCTTCCCGGGAAGGAGGCAGCGGTGCAGGTGTCTCAAGGTTGCGCTGCAGACAGTCCGCTTTGGTGCTTTCTTTTATAATCAAGCTTTGTTTGAGCTGATCGAACAGGTTATTTCCTTTTTCCGTATTCACTAAGACTAGTGAGACTCCCTTATTATCATCAAATTCAGGCTGAGTTCGCTCAATACCCCAAAAATCAGCAATCGTAATATCGGTACAGCGTTTAAAAGAGGAAAACCGGCAGGAATAACAGCTGGGGCGTAATATTAAATCAGATAAAAATAAATTCATATTAAGCTGTGACAGCATACTTTGATAATCCTTCTTGCCACTCTCATACTCATTACAGGAGCACATGGTATGCCAGCCTTTTACCTTAACCCTAAAGCTATGGTACTTGATTTGTGCTTTCTGTTCTTCCTTAACAAAGGTTATGTATTCTTGCCACATAAGTGCACTAGGTACGCCATGACAAACAATATCACATAGAATTAGCTTCGTTACATCAGTTCCCCTTAAGTATCCGTAGAGGCCTGCATTCTGACAAGGAGTTCCGGTAAAGAGAACCAGCTTATTTAAGGCCAAATCAGCTTTGATCGAGCGAAAGCTATTCTTTATCTCGCTTTGTACATATTTTGAACCCCGCATTTTATCTCGCCTATCCATCGTTTCCGCTCGAATATGGCTTACCGTCAGTGCTTCGTCAAAGGCTGCCCCATATACAACACCACCGTTTTTTAGAATATAATCTGATAGAGCGGTAAATACCCCTCCTGATGTACTTGCTGCTCTCACGTTATCGCAAGGATGCTTTACAGCATATACCTTCTGGTTAAAAGTATTGTCGTCGCAAGACTTTTGATAGATTGGACAGACAGTCTTACATCTGCCGCAGGATATGCATAAAGCATCATTCACCTTCGGATATAGAAAGCCTTCTTCATCGGCTAGCATGGTGATTGCCTCTGAGGTACAGATATTGCTGCAAGCTGCGCAGCCATAGCAATGCTTCTTATGATCATAAATCTCGATTTTAACCACCTCAAAATTTATATAAATCAGTCTTTTTATCTCGATACCAATGATTATACATAATTAAAGCCCTGCTGCAGGGACCGCTCTCAAATCTATCACTATATCCTTTCGCTAACAAATCACTAGTCAGTAAAAGCAGACGTTTTGCAGCTTCCTTGGCATTCCATTCAGTAATTATTGTTTGATAAGCATTTAAGCCTAGCTTTTCACGAAGCTCAGGACATAAGAGTAATTGCTTTACTTTTCGGTAAAGACTATCAAGAGCTCCGTTTTTATACATAAAACCGTTTATTCCATCCTTTATTAAGTAGGGTGCTGCGCCAACTGCATGGCTGGCTACTACAGCACATCCGCTATTCATGGCTTCATTCATCACCGCGCCCCAGCCTTCATTAAAATCACTGGTGCTTAAAAAAATATCCGCCTCTTCCATCCTTTGTCTAACCTGCTCCGGGGACATGACACCTAATAGTTTAATATATGCATCTAGTCTGTATTTTGCTATCAGCTCTCTGAGGATCGATTCTCTTTCCCCGGCTCCTATCATAGTAAGGGTAAAGTCAAAGCCCTCCTGTTTCAGTCTATGAGCTAGTAGAATCGCTGCTTCCGGATGCTTCCACTTCAAGAATCTGCCGCACCAAAGAATTTCCGGTTTACTTTTTCTCTTTATTTTCATAAGGTCCGATAACTCATAGGATCGTGTCTCAGGAAAATACCCCCATTTATAACATTTCCCAAGATAGGAGCCTTGCAGCATTAAATCCGCCGAGGTATAGGCACTGGCACATAGCATATATAAGTTCTTCTTACGATATCTATAATAGGTATCTGCCCTGAGTAAAAGCCCTCTTGGGGATAAGAAACGTAATTTTCCTTTCTTAAAGATACGCTCACTATAGCGAAAGGTAATGCCCAAAGAAGGAAGCCGCATTCTTTCCTTAACGTAGATTTCAGGTGCAGAGCCTATTATTATGACATCACTTTCTTTTGATAATAATAGTGCTTTTGAAAACCCCTGCTCCTCCTTTGCCTGTAATTCATAGGGGAAGCGTTCCTTCAGCTCCCAGCCCTGTTCCCTTCGCATATTCTCCATACTATCATTTGAGACGAATACAAAATCCTCCTTCAATAACCGGTACATCTCAGTACAAAAAGGAATTTGATGATGGGTCAGATAATTGGAATAAAAGGCTACCTTCATCTTACTACTCACCCTCTTTTTCAACCTTTAATAAGAATATCAATGCACTTAGGCTTCCGGCAAAAACAGAACCCCCTGCAATCAATGCTCCTTCCGTACAGGCGTGGATAAATACAGCTAATAATCCAATATAGGCAATATAGGCAGTCCTGCTTTTTATATAATGCTTCAATAGATAAAAATATGCTCTGAAATAATAAATATAAAAAAATAGGATTCCGCTGATACCTAAGGAGGATAGAACACTTAAGATTCCATTATGCAGATTTCCTAATCGGTAAGTACCAAAGTCACCAAACAAATATTGATTTTTAAGCTGACGAAGTGTCCAGATAAAAATATAGCTGCGTGAAGAATAATCCTCCTTACCTACATATTCAGAACTAATAAACCATCCATGTCTGTAAAGGCTAGGATAGGTAAATAAAAAAATTGTCGGAAGCAATAAAATGAGGAATACAATTAATTTTGGAATTTTAAGCTTTCTATAAAATAAAACCGCTGCAAGCACCAAGATACTAATGAGTATACAGGTTCTGGAGCTGGTTTTAAGGATGAGCCAGCCGATATAGATCAGATCAAGCAGGAAAAATAAACGTATCATTATGCTTTTATAATAACTTACCGCGCTGATTAAGATAATTAGGGTTATCGTTAAATAGATTGCGGTCTGATTGGGATTATCGTAGCCAAGAGTAAGCCATGCATAATTTGTTCCGATATAGTATTCATATCCGGCATAACGGTATTCACTAAAGGATAGCAATATAAATATAAGCGAAGCCAGAAGGTTATTGAGATAGACAAAGTTAATCAACCTACGATTAGGTCTAATAAAATCGATATATAACAGATAAAAAGGGAGTGCCATATAGCACCATATACGGATAATGTATTGATAAAGCCCGCTGCTGCTTGACAAGAGATAGGAAGCAAAAGAAAAAATCAGCATAAAGCAGATAATAAACACCTGGTTTGTCTTATAGGGCAGATATTCCTTTAAGCTTAATATAACGGCAAATAGGAAGGCCGCCAGATTAGTGAGCATAAGGCATCGGCTTGCAATTGCATCAAGAAATACAATATCAAGAGGTTGGGCAATATATAAGATTAGATTCGAAATCAGTGTAATACAAAAACAGGCTTTAAAAATATCAGTATTTACTTTTGTATCTAGATCTGTAAGTAAATGTGTATGCATATGCCCCTCCTATCTGTATGCAGTATGAAAGATTTATAATAGCGATTTATATACATTGAAGTATTTTTCAAGCATAACTTCCTTTGAAAAATTCCTTCGGGCGTGTTCTGCACAGGGTTTTTTATAGCTTTCCTTACCGTTGGTATGAATCATTTCTATTGCATTTATCACTTCTTCTAGAGCAGAGGTCTCTAATAGGATACCGGTATCAGAGTTCAATACTTCCGCGCAGGCGGTGGATCGATAGGCAATCACCGGAGTACCGCAGGCCATTGCCTCAACAGAGGTCATACCAAAGGTCTCTTCCTTAGATGCATTGAGATAAACGTCTGCACTGTTATAAAGCCTTGCAAGCTCTTTCTTATTATCAAGTCTTGGTAGGGTAATAATATTTTCTGGGCATTCTTTTGTAGGTAAACCTACCAGAACTATCCGGTAAGGGGATTTAAGAAGGCCAGCAAGCTGCACAAAGAGATCTAAGCCCTTATCGTTATTCCAATGATTAGCTACCCCTAAAATGATAAAAGCATCTTCAGTTACCGGAAGGACATCTTTTTTGTCGGTATGAAAAGGTTTATATATATCCGTATCAATTCCGTTATAGATAACCAGTAACTGCAGCCCCTTCATAAAAGAGCATTCTGCACAGTCTCTGAGCCAGTTCGAAACGCAGATTAGCTGCAATTTATCTAAGGCATAAAGTGCCTGCTTCTTTTCCTCGTAAATTTGTTCACTGGTCCTATTGCATAGATCCTGACTGCTTCTAGGAAGCTTACATTTCTTGCAGCCATACCGATAACCATCACAGTTAAGTCTGGTAAAATGATAACAGCCTCCGGTAAAGGCCCAGCAGTCATGCAGCGTATATACGACAGGCACACCATATTTTTTAAGAAATGCAAAGAGCATAGGAAAATGGATACTGTTTTGCTGAATATTATGAAGATGGATAAGCTCCGGCTTAAGTTTCTTAATATTTCTAATCAGCCTTTTTGTTCCTGGTGCACTGTGCATATGTTTTTTTCCAAAATAACGATTCAGAGCTCTTCTTATGTAATTCTCCAGCCTGCTTTCAATTTGAAAGGCACCTTCTAAATCACTGTGAAAGGCGGAATAGGCAATTGAGCTTGAATAGCCTTGCCTAATCAAATAGTGATGTAGCTCTTCTACGATACTGCCGGTACTGCCATATTGGCAGGTGATGTTGATTTGCAGAACTCTGGCAGAGTCAGCTGCATGCTTTAGCAGGGAAAGTATTCTCTCAGCCTGTTTTCTTTCATTTTTATTTTCTAAGACAAACCGACAGGCTGCTTCACCGCAGGAAGTAAGTTCTTCTTCGCTTTTTGAACAGATGGAAAGAATAGCTTCCTTCATACTTTCTACGGTATTTTCTTTGATATAATAAAGATAATCGTCATATTCATCAGGAATACCATCTAACTTAAACATAAGTACTGGCTTTGCTGCTGCCATATATTCCAATGTTTTTGAGGGGAAGGAGTATCTGGTATAGGCTTTGTTGTTCGCTCTCGGATTAATCAGTAGTGAGGCCTGCTTAAGCTTTTCTTGTACGCCTGCAGCCGAAATATAGCCAAAGTATTTAATCCTTCCATCCTGCTTTGCAGCCTTCTCAATTTCTGTCTGATAATCTCCGTTACCGCAGAGCCATAATTGATAATCCGTTTCAGTAATTTGCTTAAAGGCTGCTAGGAGTATATCTAAGCCAAATACTTTATCTAAAGAGCCTGCATACAGGAGGATTTTTGAGGAAGTATCGTTTATTGAGATATTTTGCTGCTCCACTGACTTTAGAATGCCTTCCACAACTATATAGGGCTTATCCTCGATATGAAGAGGCTTTGCCATATCCTTTGTGAGTAAGATATAAGTATCGGCAGCTTTCACCAGCTTATAGATTTGTTTTTCAAGCAGCTTCCTTATTGCTTTTATCAAAAGATAATCTTTTTGGTGAAAGCCAAGGCTACCTGGCAGATCAGGAATAATAACACAGGAAGGAACATTTTTATATTTTTTTTTGACGGCTGATAAAACTCTAAGATATGGAAGGTAAAGGCTGTAAATCAAAATATACCGCTCTTCCTTTTCATTCTCCTTACACCAGTGGTATACGGCTTTTTTCATCCTAAATTGTCTGATGAACTGTTTTATTCCTGTCAGATTGATAAAGCCTAGCTCCATATCGCGGGCAGCTTCCTTATGGGACCATTTCTTCGTTGGGAGAAAAAGCTTTTTATTATAACGCGGAAAGGCTCCTATTGGAAGATAATGATAAATATCGACAGGCTGCTTCATTATCTCTTCAAGCCCTTCAATGAGATTCCACTGATAACGATTGCAGGCTCCCTGCAAACCGCATTTACTGGAATGCAAAAGGGAAGACTCTTCTGCATCATGATATAGTAGCCCCAGGAATAAAATTTTCACTGTATCACCTCTCCCAAACTTATTTTCATAGATATATTATTTATACGGTTTCATGGATGATACTATCTTCATACAATTTGATATAATTAAGATATAGTTTTGATTTATCATACCTAGCAGCTCTTTGCAGACAGGCGTTACTATCAAAGGGTACTTCACAGGCTTTTATGACAGCCTGTAATAGTCCCTCAAGATCCTCACGCTTTACTACTATACCGCAGGTTTCATCAATGCTTTCCGGACATCCGCCGCTATCAAAGGTAACTACTCCGGTTCCGCAAGCCAAAGCTTCAATGTTAGTAAGACCTTGGGTTTCCTGTAGGGTAGGATTTACAAATACATCAGCCATGGAATAAAACTCTGCTAATTCAACGCAGGAATTGGTCCGGGGCAATGCAAGGATATTTTTAGGAAAATTATGTTTGTTCTCATCATTTACACCAATTAATACCACCTTATATTTTTCCGGAAGCCGGTTCGCGAGTTCTATAAAATAACGAGTACCTTTATAGTTATCAAAACCATTGGAAACTCCCAGAACAACGTATTTCCCTTCCAGTGCATACTTTGCCCGCAGGGCGCTTTTCCTTTTATGAAAGGCATCTAAATCAATACCGCTGGGAATTATTACGCTTTTAAATTTTCTTAAATAGCTTTGCTTTACCAATTCAGCTAACCAGCTTGTCGGAGGGACGATGGTTAGGTTAGGATAGCTTGTTATAATTGCTTTCTTTCTTTGATAATTAAATTCAGAATGATCAAAGAGTAAGCTGGCGGGGTATTCCTTCTTCTGGATGCACTTATAACAGCCAGATTTCCATTTATCACAGCCGGCATAATCAAAATGACTGCAATGTCCTGTAAAGGACCAGCAATCATATAAGCTCCAGATAACCGGCTTTCCTGTGTTTTTTAGATACTCAAATAAGCTTTCAAGATTTAAGTAATAGCCGTGAAGGTTATGCAAATGTATGATATCCGGATCGTATTCCTTCGCCATATGTAAGAACTCTTCTGTCGCTTTTCTTGAAGCAAATGCTGTTTTATCCGTAATTCTGGTATATAGAACATGCTTATATACGTCCGTATCCGTGCCTATTCTATAAGTTGCAAAGCCCTTCGGTGCGGTTCCTCTGCCATAGCAGATGATACATTCATGACCTTGTGCTTTCATCACTTTATAAAGATCGGTTGTGATCTTTCCGGTACTGCCGATGCCACATACGGAATTAATCTGCATAATTTTCATGTTCTGCCCTCCGTAATTTTTAATCATCCTGAATTGCCTTTTGACGCTTCATGTGCAGCAAGCTCATTCTTAATAAAGTCGAGTCCAAGTAACTTTTCCTTGATTTGAGTAATATTTAACCGGAGGGTATTATTTGAATTATATTCTTCCTGTGAGGAAAGTACTTTACTTCCTTCGATATAATATTTGTCGTAATTTAAATCTCGATTATCTGCCGGAATTCTATAGAAGCTGCCCATATCCTGTGCAACGAGAAATTCCTCCTTCGTAAGCAGGGTCTCATATTCCTTTTCACCGTGGCGGGTACCGATTATTTTAATGCTACAGTCGCTATCAAATAGTTCTATTAAGGCCTGAGCCAAATCACCGATTGTGGAAGCCGGTGCCTTCTGTACAAAGATATCCCCTGCCTTAGCATGTCGAAATGCGAATTCAACTAACTCTACCGCTTCCTCCAGATTCATAAGAAAACGGGTCATATTAGGATTTGTTACAGTGAGTGACTGACCGTTTCTTAGCTGTTCAACAAAAAGCGGTATCACGGAGCCTCTTGAGGCCATGACATTCCCATATCTTGTTCCGCAGATTAAGGTTTTTTCAGAGTCTACTATTTTAGATTTTGCTATAAATACTTTTTCCAGCATAGCTTTTGAGATGCCCATTGCATTGATTGGATAAGCAGCTTTATCGGTAGAGAGACAGATTACTTTTTTGACACCGCATTCAATTGCGGCATTTAGTACATTATCCGTGCCGAGAACATTAGTTTTTACTGCTTCCAGCGGAAAAAACTCGCAGGAGGGGACCTGTTTTAAAGCGGCTGCATGAAAGATGTAATCTACACCGTACATCGCATTTTTTAGGGACTCAATATCTCTGACATCACCGATGTAAAACTTGATTTTATCATTTTTATAAAGCTTACGCATATCATCCTGCTTTTTCTCATCTCTTGAGAAAATACGGATTTCACCTATGTCTGTATTTAAAAACTTCTTAAGAACGGCATTTCCAAAGCTACCTGTGCCTCCGGTAATAAGAAGCGTTTTATTCTGAAACATAATAACCTCCATCTGCCGCTTAAGCGGCATACAAAGACTGAGCGAAAAGCACGTGTAGTGCTTTTTGCCGGTTGAAAAATGTACTTCTTTTCAACCTATCGCCCCCAATTGAAATACTTAAGTACTAATTTGTGTTAGTACCTGTTATTGAATGATATATCCTGTCTCCTCTCTTATTTCGATTCCATTTACAATAAATTCAGCATTATGGTCAAAGCGCTCTATATATTCCCTTCCTAATTTTTGCTCTACCCTGTCGTAAGCCTTTGTAATCACCGGCGGTCTTGTGTCTAAATTATGGCAGTCACTAGAAAGAACATCAATATATCCGCGTTTTATATATTGAAAAGCCCGACGGCTGTATTTTTTGTTCAACAGAGATTTTGTATTCAATTGAAGAAGACAGCCTATTTTAATCAGCTTTTTGATCCTTTTTGTTGAATGCTTGAAAGCTTGATATCGTTCGATATGTGCGATGATTGGAAAAACATTATAATATTGAATCAGTTTCTCTAAATATGTGTAAATTTCTTTGTTCCACTTCTTTTCATAAGGTATTTCAATTAAAAGGTATCTCGTATTCTCTATACATAAGGAGCTTAAATCGGGATAATGAAATAAGTAAGGATGCAGCAGGGTTTCACTCCCGGATAACAATATAATCCGGGAGGCACTCATTTGCTTCAGAGCTTCTTTTCTTTTTGCACAAAAATCCTGTAACGCTGTACTAGCTGGATTAAAATGCGGAGTGCAGACCGCTGTACGGATATTTTGATTTTTAAGAGCTTCTGTTAATAGAAGGGCTTCTTCTACGGAAGCAGGCCCGTCATCAATGCCTGGTAATATATGGGTATGAAGATCAATCATTTTTATTTTTATACCTGCTATAATAATAGTAATTAGAGTTTGTTTTGTTATTCTGTGCGACATTTGTTCCATTAATTACAATACCTAATATATTGGCTCCAATAAACTTATATTTATTGACAGCAGCTGTGATATTTGGATGTGTTGTTATCCCTTCTCTCACCACGATAACAACGCCGTCCACCAGCTTAACCAGGCTGAGTGAATCGGATACTACATTAACAGGAGGGGAATCTATGATGATATAGTCGTAGTTTTTCTCTAGCCTCTTAATGAGTTCATCCATTTGAATGCTTCCAAGTAATTCAGTTGGATTTGGAGGGGCTTCCCCCATAGTGATTACATCAAGATTCTCATAATTGGTATATTGGATTACATCCTTTTCTCCCATAATTCCTGATAAAGCATCACTGATACCCGGTGCACTCTTGATTTTGAAAAACTTATGGAGCATTCCTTTTCTTAAGTCGCAGTCTAAAAGAAGAACCTTAGCGCCGGTCTGGGCTATGGTAATTGCCAGATTGGTACTTGTCGTGCTCTTACCATCATCCGGTAAAGGGCTGCTGATGATTATCTTCTTGCAGCCTTCTTTGCGTATGGTAAAACGTAGATTAGTCCGTAATGAATTATAGGCCTCGTTAATAAGAAATTTTGATTCCTCTTTCACCGTTCTATTTAAGCTTCGAAATCTTCTGGCTTTAGTAACAAAGGGAAACAACTTAAAGAAAAAATATTTCTTTCTGTTATTTAAATTAAAATTAGGTATTGCACCAATTAGAGGGATTTCATACCGTTTTCGGATATCCTCCTGATTTTTCACCTTAATATCAAAAATTTCAATTAATAAAACAAATAGCACCGCGAAGGTGAAACCTAAAAAACCTCCAACAATTGTATTCGTCCGAATATTCGGTCCGGAGGGGCCCATCGGTAGTACTACTGGGTCTACTACACTGATTATAGTTTTGTCTTTGATGCTCTTGATATGATTAGGAGCAATATCCTGCATGGTTTTGACTAGCTTATAGGAATCCTGTGCGCTGGTGGATGTTACACTGATTTGGAATATTTCAGTGTTATTGACAGTTTGGATTGTAGTCATTGCCTTTAACTGATCCGGACCATAATTTAAGCCGCATTCTTCTGATACCTGTTTGAAGAAGGTTTTTGTCTGCAAAAAGCCAATGTAAGTAGTTACTACCTTTTGTGCATAGGTAAGATCATTTAGCTTGGTAGATGAAGTATCATCTCCTGAACTTACATAAAGCTGTACGGATGCAGTATAGGTAGGGCTTGTAAAACAACTATACTTAATATAGAAAATGCATAATCCAAGGATAATGCAAATTGCTATAAGCTTAAGTTGTCTAAACAATAACTTTAAGATTTCTGACAGGGAAAATTCCATTTTTACTCCTCCGATATATGGTGATTCTTCTTCAGCCTACGTTATATTAATTGATAAAGTCGAATGACCCCTTACTGTTATGATATGTAGCAGGAGTTTTTTAGTGAAGAAAAATTCTTTTATTCAACCAAAGTGGCATAAATAAATTGAATAATAGGTTGCTTGTGTCGGTGTAATTTGCTAAAATAGGATATATCCTTTCAGTTAATTACTATAATAACCCATAGATTATATAGATACCTTTGATGGAATTTTACTTATTGACAACCTTTTTACTGCAAAACGGAGGCAAATATGAAATTTAAATATAAAAAAGCGATTCTTTTCTCATTAATTAGTACAATGGGAATTGGTGTAGTCACTTTGTCTATCGCGCCAAATAAAAATAATGCACAGGAAAGCATCAATATTACTGAAAATCAGGCAGCGAAGGATATTACACCGATAAATATATTAAGTACGGACAAGTTAACAACAGATGTTACACCGACGCTTCCGGTTACGCTAACCCCAACCCCCATACCAACTCCTACTCCTTTACCGGTATATGAACTTGAGGAAGAGGGCTATCCTAATATCGATGAATTGATTAAGAACTATTATGAAGCTAAGCTTGATTGTAATATCGAAAAATTAAAGAAACTATTAACGGATCCTTCCGATGTTCCCTCAAAGAAACAGATGCAGAAGGATATTCAATTTATAGAAGAATATCGTAATATCAAATGCTATGTTAAAAAAGGCTATGAAGAGGGAACCTATATTGTTTTTGCTTATAATGATGTCAAAATATTTAATATAAAGACCCCTATACCGAGTGCGGATCAATTCTACATACTTACTGAAAGTAACGGTGATTTAAAAATTCTCTCCGGAGATTTAGAGGAAGAGACAAAAAAGTATTATTATGACAGACGTGAGGATAAGGATGTTATAAAGCTGATTGAAGATATAGAAAAAAAGGTGGAAAAGGCTAAGAAAAAAGATAAGGATTTGAAGGTCTTTTTAAATTCCTTACAAAAATCTTAAAATAGAGTAATTTGCCATTCTTCCTTAGCCATGTAATTATATGAAAAAAATTAATCAAACTGCTAATTCTGAATATATATATACAAACGCTTGAGAGTTTGCTTCTTGAAGGAAGTGATTAATTTGGATGAGGTATCAAAATTTCATACAGTTCGTGGCTATCAATTGATGGAACAAAATAAAAAACTTCTAACCTCTGCAATGGAGGATTACTTAGAAATGATTTACCGATATAGTCTTGTGGAAGAATATCTGCGTATTAATACCTTGTCAGAGCTTCTTAATGTTGCTGCACCATCTGCTACCAGTATGGTTCAGAAATTACATAGTCTGAGTTTATTGAGTTATAAAAAGCATGGTATCATTTATCTTACTGAAAACGGCAAAGAAATAGGAAAATACTTACTGCAGCGTCACGAAATAATTGAAGAATTTTTAAAGAATCTCGGTGTTAAAGAAAATACATTAATTGAGACAGAACTTATAGAACATAATATCTCAGCTACAACCTTGCAGAAAATTAATATTTTTAATAAATTTTTGAAGCAGAATACCGATGTGATCGATAGACTGGAGCAATTTTCACAGTATAATATGGGATAAATATAAAATACTAAGCTGCTTTTTAATAATGATCAGAGTAGGATAAGCCTTAATGAGCAAAGCTGATACAATAGATAAAATCAAATTTACAATTTTATCTATTGTATCAGCTTTTTCATAGGATGAATTTGTTACTCTCCATATCAATAGAAGGAAGCTTAATTGTTAGGAATAAATATGTGGCTGAGTTTGGAAGCTATAAAATCTGTTATGTGTTTTTACTGATACTGCTCCTTTTACCGGATAGCCTTATCTTTATTTAAACCTGCTGCTTTACATAATTCATTCTCAAATGCTATAATACCGGCATCCATAGACAAATATTTTTTATAATATTCTCTTCCGCAAGCCCCCATTGCATTACGTTCTGATAAATCCATCTGATAAATTCGAAAAATTGCAGCAGCAATTTCATCAGCTGCCTCCGGTTCGCATACAATCCCTCCTTTTGAGGCTTCCAGCATACGGGCAGCATCTCCGGATAGACCTGCAATAATTGGTTTACCTAAAGAAAGATAATAAGCAGTTTTTGAAGGTATTGTTACAGCAAAGAGTGGGTCTTTTTTCAGCTGTACGAATAAAACATCTGCATGATAAAGTATTCCTGTCAATTTTTCGGGAGGCAATACGGGTATAAAGATTACATTATTTAATTTTTTGGTGTGAACCAATTTCTGAAGCTCTTTTAAGCATACGCCATGGCCAATTAAAAGCAGCTTAAAATCAGGAAGCTTTGTCTGCATTATTTCTGCCGCGGCTAAAAGAACCGTTAGATTCTGTGCTCTTCCCATTGCTCCTGCATAAATGCCCAGGAAGCAATTCTGAAGGTTAAATTGCTTCCTAAAATCAGTTTGAATAGGCTCCTTTAGTAAATTTTCATTACACCATACAGGGATGATCGATATCTTATCAGGAGAGACATGTCTTTCTACCAGAAAGGCTTTTACACCAGCGGATAATACATTAATTCTGTCTGCCTTACGGTAGGAATAATTCATCCAGGCCGTTATTATCTTAAGCGGCCATTTTTGTTTTAGCATACCGGTTGAGATAATTGTATCCGGCCATAGATCATTAACATCTAAAAGGATGCCAGCTTTTTTGATAAATCGTAGGATTAAGGCCGGCAGCATTACTGTCGCAGGAGGATGATATACATAGATAACATCTATTTTTCCTTTCACTACCCATGGGCCAATCAGGGCAGCAAAGAAGGCAAAGCTGGTATAATTAATTATCCGACATATACTGCTTGAATCATGGTTTGGATATAAGCATACTCTATGGATTGGGATAGCATGCAGAGTTTCCTTCTGATATAGCTTTAAATGGTAGCCGCTATAAAGCTTGCCGGTCGGATAGTTCGGAAAGCCGGTAAGAACTGTAACCATATGCCCCCTGTCTTTTAAACCTTTAGCGAAGGCAAGCGCTTTCATATTATTAGGCTCAGGATCAAACCACTGTGTAAGGATCAGAATATTCAAGCAGATGCCCCCTTATTTAATACATAATAAATAATAGCGAAACGATATAGTTTTATTAGCTGCATAAACAACATATACTATTCCTTTGCTCCAGCGCTCCTATGAACATAAGTGTTTTAGCACTTTACTTCCGTTTCGCAATAGAAGCTACTAGGTATTCAATACTTACTTTAACTAGTTTGGAGGTTACCATAAACGGTATCTATAATTTTTTTGAATATTTTGGCTGCACTAAGCTCGCAGTAATCTCTTAAGAACGACTGAGTTCCCACTATACTTAAGTATTGATCATCCATTCCAATTCTAAGGATACGTGCTCTCCTATCCGCTAATTCCGCCAGCACCTCGGCGACGGCACTGCCAAAGCCCCCTATTTTGTTATGCTCTTCCACGGTAATGATATAGTCATATTGTGAGGAGCACTGCTTTATGACTTCTGTATCTATGGGCTTGACTGTCGGAAAGGTATAAATACAGGGCTTTAAACCATGATTACACAATAAGCGTTCAGCCCCCATTACTTCATCAATGATAGCACCGGTAGTAAAAATTACGAGATCTTTACCGTCCTTTAGCTTGATTGCTTTACCGATTTGGAAATTTTTGAGGGTATCATGAAGCTGCGGTTCTCCTCCTCTGCCAAGCCGTAGATAGCAGGTGCCCTCCCTAAGATAGATTGCTCGGGTAGCATATTCGGCTTCAAGAGAATCTCCCGGAGCCAGAACAGTCACACCGGGAAGAGCACGCATCACGGCTAAGTCCTCCGTAGCATGGTGGCTCATGCCGAGAGCACCGTAAGCTAGACCTCCTCCGACACTGACAATCTTGACATTTGCATTATGATAGGCACAGTCATTTCTTATTTGCTCTAGGCAGCGCAGGGTTGGAAAATTACCGATAGAATAAGTAAATACAATCTTACCCTCTAAGGCCATACCTGCTGCAAAACCGGTCATATTCTGTTCTGCAATTCCTAGATTCGTAAATTGATCGGGCAGCTCTTCAAAGAAGGGCTTTAATACACCGTATCCTAAATCCCCGGTTAGTAAGTGAACATTAGGATCCGTTTTTGCTATGCTAAGTAATGTTCTTACAAAGCTATCCCTCATCATTTCCCTTCTTTCTGTTTTGTATTGGATTTTAGGATAAGAGTGTCAAAAACCTATGTAGATCTTGTGATTCGTCATTTTGCACAATCTATATCTTCAAAATCGTGATGTAGAACATGGTTTGTTCGCAACACGCTCCCGCTTGGGCGAAGTACGTAATGGTACATAAGGCCCTAAAACACAGGGCTTAAGTACCAACGACTTCATACAGTTGCTCATCAAACCATGTTATACACCACTTTGGCTATAAGTGGTTTTTTGTGCAAAATAACGAAGCTAAATTGTTCGAGGGGCTTTTGAAACTCTAATCCTATAGTATTGGATTAGGATCAAAAGCTTCTACCCTGACTTCCTAGGGTAGGGGTCTGTTATTCCTTCCGGTATTTGAGCTAATAATTCCTGAACGGCTCTGTCATATTCCTCTCCTGCATGCGGATACCGGTAATGCCATAATAGATTGGCTTCCATAAAGGAGATGCCCTTTCCTTTTATGGTATCTGCCAGTATAACGACAGGCTGCTCTATAGATTTTCCTGCTTCTATCAATGCTTCTCGTATATCCGAGTGGTTATGGCCGTTAACCTCCAGTACCTTCCAGCCAAAAGCACTCCACTTCTTTGCAAAGGGCGCTAAGGACAGAATGTCTTCACAAAAACCAAGGCTCTGCATTTTATTACAATCTATCATTGCTATCAGATTATTAAGCTGAAACTGATGCGCGGTAAGTGCAGCCTCCCATACGGCTCCCTCCTCACATTCTCCGTCTCCGCAGATTACATATACCTTGTGTGCTTTCCTATCTTTTTTTGCAGCATAAGCCATACCGGCAGCAACAGATAAGCCATGTCCCAGGGAGCCGGTTGAAAATTCGATTCCGGGTACACCCTTATGAGAGACGTGCCCTGAAAGACGACTGCCGTCTGCATAATGGAGCTTTAGCTCCTCTCTCTTAAAGTAACCTTCTTCTGCAAGAGCTGCATAAACAGCTGCTCCCGCATGACCTTTACTTAGAATAATTCTGTCCCGCTTTGGAAGCTTCGGTTTTTCCGGATTATGTACGGCTATATCCTGATAAAGGACTGCAATTAAATCTGCGATAGATAATACGGAACCAATATGAGAACCGTGCGAAAGATGAGTCATCTCAACCGCATGACGCCTGATTAACCAGGCAAGCTGTTCACTGTTCATAAAAAACCCTCCGAAGGATAGGAAATCTTTGATAAACGATCGAGCTGCTCTTTCGTCAACTTCCAATCCATACTATCAATATTCATAAGCAGTTGATTTGCATTCTTAACGCCAGCAATCACCACCGAGCTTGGAATATAATCCAGTATAAATCGAATAGCTATCGCAGGCAGCTGTTTGTTAGTTTCTATAGAAATTGCTTTCATCTCCTCTACAATTTCCAGATTCTTTTCTAGCTTTTCCTTATGAAAATTCACATAAATATCTCTATGGCGCCTATCATCCGGACCGAAGGACGAATGAAAATCATACTTACCGGTTAAGATGCCCTGCCCAAGACTTCCCCAGGTAATGGGTGTTACCTCAACTACCTCTGATGCTTGCAGCAGCTCCTTCTCATGCTTACGGCAAGCTAAACTATATTCATTTTGTAAGCTTATAAACTGACCGGTATATTGTTTTAGTTCAGTGATATCCTTATTTGATAGATTGGATAAGCCAAAGTATCTGATATACCCTTTTGTTTTTAATTTCTCAACTGCACCAAGTATCTCTTTCATACTCGTTTTCTCATCTCGGTAATGAAGCTGATATAAGTCAATATAATCTGTATGCAGCCGTCTTAAGCTGGCTTCTGCTGCCTGCGCTATATATTCGGGGCTGTTATCATAAAAGGTGCGCCCGTTTTCAATACGGACACCAAATTTTGTTGCTATCACTACCTCACTTCTTCGATCCCTTAAGGCATTTCCTAAGGTTTCTTCAGACTTTCCAAGTCCATAGGTATCCGCTGTGTCAAAGAAATTAATACCGCAGTCTAAAGCAGTACCAACTGCTTTTAGTAAGTCTTCTTCCAGCACCTTTCCCCATCCGTAGCCCCCTAGCTGACAACCCCCCATACACAGACGTGATACCTTTAAATCGGAATGCTTTAGATCTAAATATTCCATAGATACCTCCGGAATAAATGCTTATAATAAATGATATTTTGGAATTGTGCTTTTAAAAAGCTGCCCATTATCGATGAGTGATATAATGAAAAGCCTTCTGAAGTACCTTAATGACAGTGATACACAGTAGTCGGCAATCGGTAGGAAAGGATACTGTTTCAGCATATTTCATCCGAAGCTTGTTTTTTACAGGTAAGATCTCATTTTCATAGACTTCATCTGCATTTCTTTCCCCTACAAGGATATCCAGATTAATAAACGTTAAGGAGCTAAAATCGGTTATACCGGGGCGAACCTCCAGAATGATCAATTCTTCTTTGCTATATCCGACAGTATATTTTATAAGCTCCGGTCTGGGGCCAACAAAGCTCATATCTCCTTTTAATATATTAAAAAGCTGCGGAAACTCATCTAACTTCGTTTTGCGCAATATATTCCCTACCTTTGTTATTCTTTGATCATTTAACGCTGAGGTACCACCGCCTGCTTGATCTGCATTTTTAATCATGGTTCGGAATTTGTAGATTCTAAAGGTTCTGCCATGATAACCGCCCCGCTCGGCTATATATAGCACCGGCCTCCCGGAGCTTAACATTATGATAAGAGAAAGTATAAAAAAGACAGGAAGTAAGACGATGATAAGTAGCAGTGCTATCGGAAAGTCTATCATCCGTTTTATATATCTGTTATATAGCTTATCATAATTATTCATGAGAGAATCAACTCCCAAACTAACTTAAGATGCCAGCCCTTTGAATTAATTCATGCCTTTTGGGCATTAAATTGCCTCGTATGCAAGGCTTTGGGCCTGCATGAACATTGCAAGACTGTTCATACTAGCTTCTTATTTATTACTGTTATCATATGAAATTTTAAAAAAATAGTGATTGTAAACTATAAAACCTATGCAGCAGCTTTCAATTTTCGGTAAGGTAATAAACTTAAAAATATAAGTATAGTGTGAATAGTCTTGCAAAGAACATGCAAGCCTTTATAAGAATAGCAAAAGACGCTATTCTTTAGGATTTATGCCCAAAAGCATGGGCGTTAGGGTGAATTATTGATAAGAATAATTCACACTTGGAAGTTTGTGCCTGCGTCATCCTCGGCACAAACTAATTCAAAGGGCAGGCATGTTATGTTATTAGCTAAATTCAAGATTTATAACAATAAGTCGACTGCAAAATGTAACATAATCTATTCGACTGACATAATGTAACTTAGATATATAAATTAGGCTGGGCTAATTTCCGTAGATTATGATAACGTCAGCACTATAGTGCTAGGTGTCAGCAAAAAAGAAAATTACTGTAACAGTATCGCTCAACCAGTCATTTTTACATATATAAAAGGAATGATATGGAAAAGAGGTGCCTAAATTATGTTGGATGACAATTATGTTCAGTCAATTAACCCAACGTCTGAGCATTTAATATTAAGAAATATTAATACGGAGAAGAAAGCTTGCAGGATAAGCAGGGTAAAAAACTTATTTAAATTTCTCGGCCCTGCTTTTGTTGTTAGCGTTGCATATATTGATCCCGGTAATTTTGCGACAAATATCAGCGGAGGTTCAAAGTTTAACTATACGCTACTCTGGGTGATCTTATGGAGTAATCTTATGGCGATCTTTTTACAGACGATGTCTGCTAAGCTTGGGATTGCAACCGGTCATACGCTTCCGGAAATGTGCGGAAGGGTCTTTAAAAGGAGAACCAATTGGTGCTTTTGGATCATTGCAGAGTTAGCTGCAATGGCAACAGATCTGGCAGAGTTTCTTGGAAGTACGCTGGGCTTCTATCTACTGTTTCATATCCCTATGGCATATTCCGGATTGCTTACAGCAGTTATCACATTTTTTATAGTATATCTTGGAAAATACGGACAGAGAATTGTAGAAGTGATTATATCAATCATGGTAGCAATTATATGTATCTCGTATGCATTAGAGCTATTTCTTGCAAAACCGGATTGGTCAGCTGTCGGACTGCATATTCTTCTTCCCTCTGTACCGAATGGAGAAGCCGTATTAATTGCGGTAGGTATGCTTGGTGCAACGGTAATGCCACATGTCATTTATCTGCATTCCAAGCTGGTACAGCATAGGAATAGGAATTTATCAGAAGTGGAAAAAAAGAAATATTTAAAGATGGAGAGAATGGATATTATCATAGCAATGAATACCGCTTTTATTATCAATGCAGCTATGGTAATTGTATCGGCAGCCGTATTCCATAGGAATGGGATTGTTGTTGAATCAATAGAACAGGCGCAGCAGACTTTGTATCCTTTGCTGGGTGCAGCCAGCAGCGGTGCTTTTGGTATTGCACTAATATCCTCCGGACTAAGCTCTTCTGCTGTCGGAACGATGGCAGGCCAAACTATTATGCAGGGATTTGTAGGTCTTAAAATCAATGATAATATAACGCGGTTAATTACAATGTTTCCGGCAATGCTTATTATTATTCTGGGTGTTAATCCCATGCTTGCACTTGTATTTAGTCAGGTTACGCTAAGCTTTATTCTACCCTTTGCTATTATTCCGATGCTTCTAATAACAAGAAGGAAGGATTTAATGGGCACACTGAAGAATAAAACTATCACAAATATTATGGGATGGGTTATCTCGACCGTTATCATCCTGGCTAATGCTTTGTTATTATATTTGACCTTTACAAATGCAGTATAAGACGACTGTTAATACTATTTGTATTCTTAAATGTGATGAAATATATCAATTCATTAAGCTAAAAAAGATGAAGCTCCTATCATTATCTGGAAACTTCATCTTTTTGTTTTTTACTGTATATGCTAATTTAAGCTGCGTATATCACAAGCTTTATTAAGAGAAAGCGTGTTCATTTTACGTGTTAAATTTGTAAAGGGCTTTCATACCCTAATCCTTAGTCAAATTGGCTATCTTCCTGTAGGATATTCTTCAAATACTTCTAATAAAGTATTATAGATTGTCTCAGCTGTAATCTCCTGATTTGCTTCATCCATAATCATGGCAAAATCACTGGTATTAGATAAAAAGCCAAGCTCAATCAATACAGCCGGAACGGTATTGATATTAATTACTACAAAGACATTTTCTTTTACCCCACGGTTATTCGAACCCAGAGCATTAACAATATTCTGGTTAAAATAGGAAGCTAATTTCTCACTGGTTAAACCAGCCTGATTAGGCGAATTATTATTATGTGAATAATATACCTCTGTACCCTTAGCATTTGGAGCACCCTGTGCCGAATTCATATGAAGACTTACGAATAGATCCGCACCAACCTTGGAAGCAAAAGCAGCACGATCATTTAAGGTCATATCCACATCAGAGGTCAACGTGTAATAAACCTTAAGCTTTGAAGCATCCTGATTGAAATATTTCTTACCTATGGTGTAAAGTATCTGAAAGTTAATATCTTTTTCGTAAATACCATTCTTGCTGGTACCGGTTGCAGATCCGCCATGACCTGGGTCAAGTACAACGATATTTTTATAAATATCTCTCGGATTTCCGATATCTATATAGATATTATCATTATCGTAAGTAAGCAGATAACCCTGTAATTTAGTAGTAGAGATTTTAATTACGGTATTTCCATTGTTATCTAGAGAAACATCTATCTTACTTACTGTATTGGAGTTATTGATAATGCTGTTTGTATTGATTAAACTGGTATAATCTCCCTGAAGTTTTACGACAAAGTAATGATTAAAATAAAAGTCTTCATCCGTAATCATTGAGGAGGTAACGCCTTCGGGCTTCGGAAGGGTTATTTCGTATTTACTCGTATCCTCTGCGGCTGGCGGTAAATCCGGTTGACTTATGCCACCGTTCCCAGGTAGAAAGGATAAGGTTAACTGATTACCGTTCTCCTGCTTATAATATTGATATCCGGCATTTAAGGAGAGAACGATTTGTGTTTTTTCCACAGTACTAGTGGAAAATAATTGTTTGATATATTTTGAACCCTGAAGCGGTACATTCAAATCCCCCAGACAATTTACCGTATGAGGAAGGTCAATATAGATAAGGCCGGGCATCTCCGTGATCGAAGCGTTAAGCGGGCTGATGCCATTTAACACGAGATAATCGCCCGTATCGTTCGTTCCCACAGCTACTGAGGTTAATGCATTCGTATAAACGGTAATAGATAACTGCTGTTTATCCGGGGATAAAGCAATATCATACTGGCAGTTCTCCTGCAGCAGTTCAATGTCAATTCTGGAACTTGAGGTCGTAACTTGATTGTACGTAGTAATTTTATTTATCAGGTTACTTGAAATACCGTAGAAAGGATAATTCTGATCCATACAGCTTGTGTTTTCTGATATTAGTGTAATTATGTTACCTGATTTTGTTGATGTAATCTTACTGAAGGGAGAACTGGCCTGAAGCAGGTAGGTCTCAGAATTCGTTCTGGCATTATTGTAATCACGGGTAACCGAATTTATCATGGCTTGATTGAATACGCTATCTCCGGTATTTATCTCATATGTGCCGTTACTGATACCATACAAGGCTTCGGGAGCACTCCATTGGCCTAATATTGTGCCTGTTTCACTGATATCTCCGGAATCTCCCAACTCAGGGGCTTCGGGTGTATCATTTTGGGAATTATCTTCCGAGTCGGCAGCATTACGCGAGGTGATAATGGAGGTTCTTGTTGTATTATTCCAGCTGTAGTTAAAACCTAGGCTGGAAGCTGTGATGCTACCCGGAACCATTACGTAAGAAGTATTTGTTTCATAATTAGTGACATAGATCGGAGCGGCACTCAAGGTCAGCGGTTTTTTATTTAAATAAGCTGTTTTGCTTCCGATGGTCATCTCAAGAACTTTTCCATCCCGGACAAGGGTTACCTTCTGGTTGGATTTATTATAGGTATAATCAGCATCAATATCTGCACATGCAAAAACCTTATAGGCACTAAGCATTGCAGTGTTTTCGATAATAATACTGGGGGTTTTGCCAAGGTTAATACTCTTACCGTCAATTGTAACCTTACCTGTTGCACCGGTATAATCAAATTTCTTTCCACCGTTATAGGAAAGCTGCATAGCAGATTTCGTTATTGCTACGGTATTCTTATTACTATACCAGGTATAACCAAGTCCTAAATTTTCTGAAACAAATCTTGATGGAACTAGTACCTTTGCCGTATTTGCTGAGACATATTTTACTTTTACCGGAGCAACCGGCATAGTATAGGATTTACCATTTACCTTCGCATTCTTGCTGCCGATTTTCATCTCGATTTTCTTACCGTACTTTGAAATCATGATATTACCTGTTTTTTCACTATAGCTACAATCTGCAGCAATCGATGAAGAAGCAAATATATCATAATAGGGAAGTAAAGCGGTACCATTTACTAAAATTCCAGGATATTTAGAACTACCAATGGTGGCTTCGTTTAAGGTTACTTTAATCTGTTTATCCATATAGGTTGTTGTCTTTTTGGTGGTGTAATTATATATTTTTAATCCGGTTACTGCATCAGCAGTATCGATCGGCATACCTGCAAGAAAAAAAGAAGTAATTATCATTAAACCGATTTTCATTTTAATATGACGCGTTAGGCTTTTTTTATCATTAGTAGCTTTTATTATCTTCTTAAACTGTATCATTCCCGTTTTCAGTCCTCCTATAAAATTCTTTACAACGGTTCCTTTGTAGTATGAAAAATTTGTTGTTCTTACTTGATATTAGATGTATTTCTACAACTATTTATTACAATAATGTTAATTCGTGTTAGAAATGTGTCATATGATAAAATATATGAAAAAATTTGAAAAAATTTAATATTATGTAACATAAAGCTCTCAAAAAAATTCTGATAAACCAATAAAAATGTAAATTCTACTTTAGTAGAGTTTGCAAGGCGATTGTGTTCTACCGTGATCGACAAAAGCAAGAAAGAGAATTGATGATGAATGAAAAGTATTACATAATACGTAATAAGCATTCTATTACAATAGAATGCCATAAGTGGTAAAAGCTACTGCTAAATATTTCAAAGGTAATCTCTTGCGGAGTGACTTTATGTATAGCTTGAAAAGGAATATAGTTGGCAGCAGAGGTTTTCATATTAGAGAATATATGTTATAATGTCAGATATTACAAAAGTACGAAAGGTAAGATTTTTATAATGAAACTACAGCAATTACTAAGCTATACCCGAAAAGCCCTGGATGATTATCAAATGCTTGAGAATGGTGATAAGGTAGCAATAGGTGTCTCCGGTGGAAAAGACAGCCTAACCCTGCTCTATGCCCTATCCGGAATTCGACGGTTTTATCCGAAAAAATTTGAAATTGAAGCAATCACAGTTAAAACAGGCTTTCCGAATATGGACTTTTCCTTAGTTCAAAACCTGTGTAATGAGCTGAATATAAATTACACTGTTGTAGAAACAGATATTGCAGAAATTGTTTTTCAGCACAGAAAGGAAAGTAACCCCTGCTCCTTATGTGCCAAGATGCGTAAGGGCGCTTTTAACACAAAAGCAAAGGAGCTGGGCTGTAATAAGGAAGCCTATGCGCATCATTATGATGATGTAATAGAGACAATGCTCATGTCTTTAATCTATGAGGGCAGATATCATTGCTTCTCTCCTGTTACATATTTAGAACGTGCAGATATTACCTTGATTCGTCCGCTGATCTATGTCGAAGAGGCAGAGATTAAAGGCTTTCGTAATGCATACAATCTTCCGGTGGTTAAAAATACCTGTCCGGAGGATGGATATACCAAGCGGGAATATATCAAGCAGCTGATTAAAACCTTGGGAACTGAGAGCCCAGGTATTCGTGAACGTCTTTTTCATGCGGTTTCAAGTAGCCAGATTGATGGCTGGAAGAAGTAGAATTCAGTAAAAGAAGGTACTGCTAGTATAAAATGTAGCCGATCAGCTGCAGGGAGGTTAGGTTGAAAGGAAGTACATTTTTCAACCGGCAAAAAGCACTAAGCGTGCTTTTCGCTCAGTATTTGTATACCGCTTAAGCGGCAGATGGAGGTTACTAGGTTGAAAAGAAGTACATTTTTCAACCGGCAAAAAGCACTAAGCGTGCTTTTCGCTCACAGTATTAGTATGCCGCTTAAGCGGCAGATGGAGGTTATTATGTCAGAAAAGAATTACCACGAGCAAGTGAATATAGATAATACGGAAAAGCTTCGTAAGTTGCTGGAGCTGCTTCCGGGCTTTTGTAAACAATTCTTTCGCGGAATAGAGCCTACCACCTCCTCCAGAACAAGAATAGCCTATGCGTACGATTTTGGGGTATTTTTTGAATTCTTAGTGAATAAGAATCCCTCTCTTAAGAACACTCCTATTACGGAGCTGAAGGTAGAAATCCTTGATCAGATTAAAGCAGTTGATATCGAAGAATACCTTGAGTATCTCTCTTATTATAAATCAGAGGATACAGAAAGGCTGAATACAGAAAACGGTAAGAAACGTAAACTGGTATCCTTAAGAAGCTTTTATAATTACTACTTTAAAAAGGAAATGATCTCTACGAACCCGGCTTCTTTAATCAATGTTCCAAAGCTTCATGATAAGGCCATCATACGACTGGAGATAGATGAAGTGGCCAGACTTTTAGATGAGGTAGAAACTGCTGAAAATCTAACCAAAGCACAGCAGAAATTTCATGAAAAGACCAGAGTACGTGACCTCGCTCTTATGACGCTTTTACTGGGCACCGGAATACGTGTCTCCGAATGCGTCGGCTTGGATATAACGGATGTAGACTTTGATAATAACGGAATAAAGATAAGAAGAAAAGGCGGCTATGAGGTTATTGTATATTTTGGAGAAGAAGTCAGAGAAGCACTCCTTACCTATTTGGAGGAACGTAAGAAGCTGATCCCCTGTGAAGGACATACCAATGCTCTCTTTCTCTCTATACAGATGAAGCGGCTGAACGTCCGTTCCATTGAAAACCTTGTTAAAAAATATGCTTCCACTGTAACAAAATTAAAGAATATTACGCCTCATAAGCTCCGTAGTACCTATGGCACCAGCTTATACCGTGAAACCGGTGATATCTATCTTGTAGCCGATGTATTAGGTCATAAGGATGTTAATACGACGAAAAAGCACTATGCAGCGATCGAGGATGACCGCCGCCGTAGTGCCGCTAAGGTTGTGAAGTTGAGGGAAAAGGAGATATTATAGGAAAATTACAACTATGTCAAAATTTCCAAATTTGAAACAGAATCTATTTCAGATATAGAAAACAGTATTTATTCATGTTATATCACCTCGTATTATCTGTAAAATAATTAATACGTTTTATTTACATTTAATATATGATTTATTATTCAATACAATCTTTAATGGTAAATAAATTCATTATTATTTTTATCCATATCCTTTTAGTTTTACAAGATTGAAATTAAATCCCAGATGTAATTTAATCGTTTTTATTATAAAAATCTTTTACTGCCTGGAAAAAGGCATCTATATTTTCCCATTTTGACATGGGAGGAATATCACAACCAGATGATATTACAAAGTTTGGATATCTACAGCAAGTTTCCATAATCGATAAGGTGGTTTCTCTAACAGCTTCAGGTGTACCATTTTTAATTACGCCGGCTGGGTCAACGTTACCCATTACCATGATATTTTCCGGAATATGAGTCAACATTTCCGACATATCTATTGCATTTCCAAAGTGCAAAACTGGACATCCATTTGTAATAATTGAATCAATTGTACGTATTGTACTGTTTCCGCAATTATGGTAAATAACTATAAAAGAATCGTCCTGAATAGCATTTACTATTTTTTTGATATATTCAGCTGAAAATTCTTCTGAAAGGGAAGGAGATAATAGACCTGCTAAAGGTTCTGCAATTACTACTCCATTTGCTCCGACATTTTTGTAAGCTTTACAATATTCTATAATAAATGCAGTAGTTTTTTCTAATACGGTATGAACCATGTCCGGTTCGTCATAACAATAAACCATTGCCTCTGATACATCCATCAGACGTCCTGCCAGTGAAAAAGGACCAATGACACCAGCAAATATAGGGCGGTCAGTAATAGTTTTTACTGCCTTTTCCATTGCATTAATATAGATTGCGGTACGACCTGTTCCTATAGAAGGAATAGTAAGTGCATCAGCTTCTTCTTCCGTAGAAATAATACTTCCAATTACTGTAGGAACTTCATCATCAGAAAAACGTATTGTAGAACCAAAGCATTCCGCTTCAACTGATAAATCCATAAGGCTAACAGCGGCTGATGAATCAATTCTTTCCGCAACCAAACGCATTCCCTCTGCCTGAAGGTCACTGTTTGATATTAATTCATTCACTGTAATACCCATTAATTGTATTGCCGGAAATGAAAGTATCGGCATTGCTTTTTTAATTGGGGATTTTATCATGGTGTCTACCCATTCTATCATATTTTGTTTCATAACATTAGACTCCTTACGTAGATGATTTTGTTTTATAAATAATATTATATTTGGTATCGATAGAATGGTAAATATTTTAGTTTTTATGGTATTTATTTATATTATGATTAGTTGTTTACAGCATCAGTTACTTTGCAATTTTCACCAATGACGAATTATTATATGAGATTCATATCATAATTTCTTTTTTCTTAAAATAGCATAATTTGCATTATAAACTGGTATTTGTCATCAATTCCTCAAATATCTCACTCAACTTGTATTCTATATACTCTGGAATCCTCTCCATGCATATCTTTCATTCTACGATAGAATGAATATCCATACTTTTCATACAGTCCAGTCTCGCCAGTCGAAATATAAAGCTGCCTGGCTCCATCACTTTTAGCTGCCACATATGCGTGTTCTAAAAGAGCACCCATATATCTATGACCCCTATATTGGGGGAAAGTATATACAAATCCTATCCATGGACTTAGCCCTGTATCCCTTACATCATCCTCCTCAGCCAAAGTACAGAAGGATACTAACTGTTGAGTATCTGTTAACAAAAATACTTTCGTAGTTTCTCCACATAACATCTTTAATTCATTTTTGCTCAATAAACTATACAAATATTGTCCTGCACCCCAGTCACTTTTTTTAATTTGATTTAACCAATATTCTTTATCTTCTATGCTATAAAACTCTTTAATTTCCATTTTTTCTCCCAACTCTAATTTCTTATTAATCATTTTTAGCGCCAATATATATCTTCTCATTTTTCGTAATACTCAATTTCTTTTAATCCAGTTCTTCGGATAAAATCCAACTCATCAGCATTCATCAACCCTGATTTAAAAAGATTTAGGTATTCTTGCGAAACGCTTTGATTAAATACCGACATATCATCTGTGTTTATTGTAACGGGAATACCATTATCATATAATTTTCTGATAGGGTGGGTATCATAAGATTCTACAACTTGCAACTTAATATTACTTGTCGGGCAAACATTTAACTGAATTTTATGATTAGCTAACCATTTCATTACAAACTCTGACTTTGCTGCAGCAATCCCATGATGAACTTCATCTAATTCCAACTCTTCAACAGCTTCTATTACGTCGTCCGCTGTACCAAATTCTCCAACATGTGCCTTTAATCTAAGACCATAATCCTTAGCTTTTCTATATATTTTCTTAAAATTCTTTATTGGTTGCTGGGACTCACCTGCATTAATATCGATTGTCTTATACCAATTGTATGACAATATTTCATCCAGTCTCGATAGTTCATAATCGGTATCACAGCCTCTAACAAAGTCCAGCTCTGGTAACAAAACTGTGTTTGATGCAAATTGCTGATTTAAACTTTTCATTGTTTGAATAAAATCTTCCATATTTTCATCATTAAATCTAATGCTCGCTGCCAGTATACTAACATTATCACTTGCAGCTTGAACAAAAGCAGCTTGCAACCTTTTTATATAGGGACAATATTTTTTTATATTATCTTTGAACCATTTATCCATTTGAAATAAAGACTTAAATTTTGCAGGGGGCATATCAATTTCTATATCAGCAATCGACGCAATATATTTAATGTTTCCTCCTTTTCCAAAATGGTTATGTAAGTCACTTTTACAAATTGAACTTAGACCATTAAGAGAATGATTATGCAAATGAGTTTTAAATAATTCATCCATGTTAGTACTCCTCTAAATAATATTGATAAGCCTCATCACTCAAATCCTTAAGTATGTAATGAATATCCTCATCAGAATACACCACAATCACTTAAATGCTAACGTTATTCTTTACCCCTTTCGCAAGTAAAAACTCCCCATTCTCAACCATAGTTGGTTTCATATACGTAGCCAATTCAATTTGCATAATCGTTTGAAGTGCCTTATCATCCTTACACAGTTCCTCTATCGACTTATTATTACCGCAGCTAAAACAGGGGCTTCCTCCAAGGATTATTGATTCAAATCCATTCTCAGATAACAACTTGTCTAATTCTGCTGCATCAAAGAAGTGTCTTGCCGGTTGATTTACCTTTTCATGTTTGGGTAAATCACCGGTATTCATTACTTTATCTATGTACCAATATTTTGGGTTGCTAAAGAAATCAGGATATTGACTTCCGAGAAGCATTTTCAATATGCCCCACTTATTATTCACACTGACAAACAGCCTGCCTTCCTTTTTAAGAACACGGTGGAATTCCTTTATTGCATTCTCTCTATTATCAAGAACATATGACAGCGGAGCACCATAACATATAACTATATCAAATTGCTCATCAGCAAAATGCGATAAGTCCCTGATATCACCCCGTAAGATTTCGTCAATGTTATCTAGAACATTTGCTTCATCTATTTTTTCTTCTGCAATTCTCAGTTGTTCATCAGAAATATCAAACAGGGTAACATGACAGCCTCGTTTGGCAAACTCAATACTATACCTTCCTGCTCCGCATCCGGCATCGAGGATTTTTATTCCTTTATGTAAATAACTTTCTATAAAATGCATATGTAACAGAAAGTTAATCTTGCTATAGAGATTTTCCTCCAAACGGTTCCACTCGCGGATACCGTAGTTATTATAAAATGCTCTTACTTCGTTTTCCATGGATTTTCCTCACTGAAAGTTCTTGCTATATGTGTAATGAGACTATTATTTTACTGATCATTATTTATGAATCTACCCATTATCACAGTATTGTAATAGTTTCCGTCTCTATGAATACGGTCTTTGACCAATATTCCTTCTTCTATAAATCCGTATCTTTTATATAAGCTAATAGCTTTCGTATTTGTTTGAACAACAGTTAATGTAATTTTCTCAATATTATTTTCCTCTGCCAATTTAACAACACTTTAGAGCAAATTTGTTCCTATTCCCTGGCCCCAGTATTCCTTTAAATGCATATACCAAATTCTGCTTTATGTTTGAATTTGGATAGTTTGTAGCTAACACAACGGACAAAGCCAATAATCTTTCCTTCAACTTCTGCAACCAAAAATACTGATGCTGTATCCATTAATTCTTCTTCGGTTATTCTTGTAAAATCTGCAGGGCTTATGTAATCCTAAAATTCCGTCTCAGCATCGATTTTTGCTCTTAGCTCAGACAATTCATTCGCATCACTTTTCGCTGGAGAGCGAAGAATCTAGTTTAAATTTTTACCTTCAACTGTTTGTTTTTCTATTTGCACGTTATCACTCCATCTATCATTTATTCGGATTCTATAAAATAACACCATATTTTATCTTGTGCATTTATTATTTTATCTCATTAATAATCTAATCTGCATATCCAAGTCTATTCGAAAAATATATATTTCTTCGATGTTTGTAGCAATGGCGAATCAAATCAACTCTGCAAATTAAAAGTTGTTGATCTACGTAGTATGCTTATAAAGTTCATAAAATACCAAATTCAGTTAATAAGTTCTGAAACCTACATTTTTCATGTTCCATCACAGGAAAAAGCGGATTATATAAACAATGTTGTAAAACATCTGCATCTTTTAATAATTCATCAAATGCAGAATGAATTGTCGCCTTTGAACTGTGATTGCGAATAGCCGAGCATATTAAATCTGTTTCATTATCAGATGTCAATGACAACTCCTCAAGAATTTGACGTGCTAAAATTGCACCATTCTCAGCATGATTTTCAGTATTCATAGTATTGTAAGAATGTAAATCATGTAACATGCCAACCATGGTCGCCAATTCAACATCCTGATTTCTTTTGAGAGCAATCATAGTACATGCTTGCGAAACTCCATAAAGATGGAGGTACCCACATCTTCTTTCTTGAGTGTCTTTCATATTTAATAAAATTTCATCAATATACTTACGAAGCCTTTCAATTCGATTATCCATATCTTCAGCACGTCCATTATGTAAATACTTTTGAATTTTATCAATATGGTTTTCCATATCTACCTCCGCCCATTAAAGAATTATATTAGTCCGCATTAGCCAACAAATTGCGCTGTAATTAAACTATATGTTGCTTATCTTCTAAGAATGGTTCATACATCATTAATGCATGGTTTTCAGTAACATATTCATCTGCAATTTCATTTCCTTCCATGTCGAAGACTTTTCGATAAATTAAATTGTGACGGCTGTATTTACCAAACAGCTCCCTCTTCATATAATGCTCTTTCTCGTACACCTCGTAGGTTTCTATCGGCTCTACGTTTGTTCTCCAGCAGCCACAGAGCATAGAATTATTAATCCATATTTTTAGTTGTACTGGAGATTTTGTATCATTACGAATCATTAAATCTCTATAATTATAAACACAGGTTGCACCACTTCCAAAGGGTAATGTTCTGTTACTATCAGGAAAAACGTCATAACTATGTCGATAGCGTTCAATAATAGTAAGAGGCGTATGTATTGTCATCCAATAGATAAGATTAGAAAGCTGACATAATCCTCCGCCATTTCCTGACTTAACAGTACCATTAAATAGAATCATACCTTCTTTATAACCTTTTCTTTTTGTTGGTTTACCGATCAGTTTCCAATAAGAAAAGGTTTCTCCCGGCATTACAATAACATCATTTACTTCTTTAGCTGCTATCTCTAAATTCGTTATTTTATTATATTGCAGATACATATCTACATCTTTCAATTGACGTAATAAAGGTGTACTATGACAAAAATATGTATAGTAATATGGATTAGAATCTTTTGTTTTTGCGAATTTAACATCTCCAAATATCCAATACAATCTTCTTTTATAAGTATAAAAGAATTTCCCAAGAAAAATTCTGATTTTAGTTCTCCTTTTGGGCTTTAAGCTAACATATTCCATTATTCTCCTCTCCTTATCAATTAATACAACACTAAAATAACACTTTACAATTGCCATAAACTACGGATTTGTACTCTTTACACGATCCATTACTATAATAAACATAGCACTAAACTGCTAACGCAGTGGTTCACAATCCGGTAGGTAATGCTTCCTTATTGGTCTTCTTTTCCATTTTAAATTTAAAGAACCAACCTATCAGTTTGGTACTTCCAATACCTTTACTTCAATCAAACCTCTTCAATTATTAAATGTTTTTGAATGTACATTTCCAAACTTTCTAACCACCATTTTATTCTTTTTAGCAATTCAGCTTCTCTTTTCCCTTGACTCCATAATATTTGAATAAAATCATGTTCTAGCAAATAAATAGTTAATCTCTTTTCAAGCATTGGAATACTGCTTTTCTTCATATAGGAATGAAATATCGTAGTAAGCAGCTGCGTCATATCCAAATCCTTTGACGGAGGAAATATGCACCAATGCAGTAAATGTATAAGATCAAAGTCGGCTTCTCCATACTGTGAACACTCCCAGTCAATGATACCTGATAAAGCATTATTATGGATGATTATATTTTTATAATGAAAATCATTATGTAGTAATGACGGACCGTTCTCATAATCCAAGCAGGATATATTGGTGTTGATATATTCATTACTTAACTCCAACATGTGTTGAGCTGCCTCAGACAGTTGGATCTTCTTAAGACTGTTATAGATATCACTCCAATAAATTTCATGCCCTGATCTCCACGACTTATCGTAACCAGGTATTCTTGGTACGTAATGACCGATATCATATTTTTTCCCTTTCAGATTATGAAGATCATGCAAGAAATTAGCAATCTCCATTCCTATTTCACGTATATCCCTCTCCTGCAAATCATGATAGTTTGTTAATAATTCGCAGCCTGATACATACTGAAGGATAAGATAATATATGTTACCATTTGTACTGCTTTGGTCAGAAGCATATAAAATCTTAGGTACTTGTTTCAAGTCCTTTACGCGATTAATTCTACTTTGTTCCTCAAGCATTGATTGCTTTGACGTGCGAATCAAATATTTATCATCAATAAAATACAGTTCCTTATCGAAGCTGCCGAACAATTTGGTAATTATGTTGCATTGTAATTGATTTGCCAGGCAAATCTCTCTTATAACTTTTTCGTCCATTGTTTTCTCCATACGGTTGTTTCCGGTTCATGAAAAATGCAGGTATACATTAAGTCAACAATCTGATTAGAAAATTCTGTTTATCCATTCATCCTTATTAGTCTGCATTATCATGGCTACTAATTCATTCGGAAAAATTCCTTGTTTAAATTTTTTTCAATCCTTAATTCTAACCGGCTAGTTTACTACCTTCTTGTACTCCGAATTTTACCCACTCATAAACTGCTAGGATTTGCTTCATTTTTCTGATATACCTGCTTCATGTTTTAATAAATACTCGTGTTCTTCTTTTATAAGTTTCATTATTTCCGCCATATCATCCAACGAAATGTTCGGAATTTCAAGTGCAACTGCGCCACAATGTGATTTACTCTCACCATCAGGAGATGTATATGTATAAGTATGCGTATCGGCTGCACCTTTACAAAAATCGCAGCGATTATGTATACATTGAGCTTCTTTGAAATTTTGTTCCGCAACGGCTGACTTTACAATATCAGTGTATCTTTGTGAATAACCTCTGCAGCCTGAAAACCTCAAAGCGAAAAAAGGGGATTTGTCTTTGTTAATTCTTATGCCCATTTTTGCCATCTGCTTTTTATGCAAATCATGCTTAAATATGATATACGATCTTTGTTTATTCGGATTATATCCGATTTCAGATAAACACATGATGATATCTTGGTATATAGGTCTGATTTCATCTCCAAGGCTTGATAAAAACTCGTTTACCAATTCTTCTTGCTTTTTTGTCTTCATTATATTATCGTCCTTTCACATTTACATCATAGAAATATACCAATAAATCTTTGTACATTAATTACTGGAGCAGTGCTGCGACCATCAGTTTCTATGCCGTTCATGACTTATCATGTTTCCCTTATCTCATTAATATAATGGAAATACTATACAAAAATACACCATCGAATTCCGTATTTATCGATTATGTCAACCATCAATACGCTGAATTCACAAGGACTTAACGGATAAAGAATTTTAGCACCATCTTTCAGTTCATTATATGCTTTTTGGACCAGATCTTCTTTTCCTTCCCCAAAATGCAAGCAAAACTGCATCGTAGTGCCTGTAATACTTTCTTCACTTTTTTGTGTTTCCGATATCGCCAATATCTGACCGTATACATTAAGTTCAGCATGCATATAAGTCCCATCATCGTGAGGATAGCTTGCCACCAGCTCTGCATCAAAGGCTCTTTGATATAATTCAACTGCTTTGTTGCTTCCTTTCACATATACTTGCATCATTGATCTATGCATCTTCTGTAAACCTCCATTGATTTATTTTATTTCTATAACAACCCAAAATGGGCACTCTCGATAATTGATTTCATTTGACATAAGCAAAAAGGGTGTCCGGCGGGGTCAAACATGACTCTCCAATCATTAGAAAATTGCTTATCTGCGATTGTTGCTCCACAATGGATTGCATATTGAACTGCTTTTTCTAAATCATTAACGGCGAAGTTTATATGTGCCATTTGCTGTTGAGCTTCAGACTCATATTTTCATCAATCCGTTCACCCTAATATCATCAAGCTCTTCCGCATCCAACACAAAATTGCTATACAATCTTAAATATTCTTTTGACACGTCGCTATCAAAGAATAAGATATCATCAGAATTAATTGTAACATTGACCCCTGAACGATATAGTCTTTGTATTGGATGATTCTCTATTTGCTGGACTAGTCTTAATTTGAAATTACTACTAGGGGTAATATTCAATCTGATGTGGGTATCTGCAAGATATTGAATTACATCATCTGAATTTACAGCTGATATTCCATGCTGGACTTCATCCAGATTTAAAAGTTCAATTCCCTTTATTATGTCATCGGCTGTGCCCCATTCACCAATATGGGCTTTTAAACGAAGCCCATTTTCTTTCGCCATTTGATAAATTGGTATAAAATTCTCTATTGGCTGTGCAAATTCATCTGCATATAAATCAATTGAGTAGAATTCTTTTCTGCCCCAAAAAGGTTTCAGACAATCCATTAAGTAATCAATAGAACAATGTCTGGATAATCCAATCTGCAATCGTAATTCTATTTCAGGGGCAATTCGTTGATTCGCATCTTGGAAAGCATAAATAAGCTCATCAATATTATTATCGAAGTATTCCCCCAATCCCCAAACGTCTTCACCAATTTCTAATATTTTAACACCATCGGTTTTGGCCTGTACAAAGGCAGCATCGATTAATAATTTCCGCATTCTACTATTATGAAACTTATCACCTAAATATTTTGAATTCCAATTATGCATATCCTGCATAGATGTAAGAACACCATCACAAAAAGGTATATATATACCTGATAACTTGCGTATGTATTCACGGTTTCCACCAAGTGGGAAATGATTATGTAAGTCTGCTTTTGGTATTTTTCTTATTGCATCTAAATTTTTATTTACTAAAGCATCAATGAAGTCTTCAGAATATATATCATTCAAAACATATTCCTCCTTAAATTTGATTTTCCAATGTTAATAAATATAATGGGAACTTGGTTATGCTTCGCGATTGTTTACGATTGTTAATCATATTAACTCGATAGGTACAAAATTATCAGATAAGTGATAACCCATTTTTTCTTTAAAGACTTTTGGTGTTATCACATGATTCATTATATAACGTGTATTAGTATTATTCTTATCTGTTGATAATGTAAAACATTCACTGTCTAATACCCATTTACGAATTTGTTCTCTTGCTACATTACAATCCTCATCAGTATCTTTGGACGTTGCAACAGCATAAAGACCTCCAGAGAAATCTTTCAAATGATAATCACCGAAATCATTGTAATCCTCAGGAATAGCAAAAACCCATTCCATATACTTTTCTTTCTCGTTATACCACATAAAGTCACGTGGTGTAATATAATGCTTAACATCAATTGCCGACCACCAACTATCAAATGCCTCAAGTTCCTCCATATTAGTTATTGCTCCAGAGCTTACCACTTTTAATCTTGGTATTTCAATTATCCTAATATTCTGCACTAAACGCCCTCCCTTAATTATAATTTATTTGATTCACTTTCTTAACCGACTTCGAATTATAGATAGTTATTTATATTTCTATCCAATAACGTTGTGTTATTCTGCTTCCTTCATCGACTTCATTCTCTAATACTGCTCCATTTTTAAGCACTGTTTTCGCAGATGCTATATTTTTCTTATCACAAGTTATTAAGACTCGTCTAAGTCCAAGTTTTTTGCTCTCTATTAACGCTAAATTCAACATTTCTATTGCATAACCCCTGCGTCTTTCTGTTATTCGCACACTATAACTAATATTCCCGCCATGCTGAAGTAGAAAATCATTTAGTTCATGCCTTATTTCAATCATTCCAACCAGATGATTGTCCTCTGTTCTGATTGCTAAATAAACAGTCTCAGGAACTAATCCTTCATGAACTGTTTCATTAATGGAATTAGCATAAACATTCTGTAACCATTCCTCAAAAGAACCACATCTTTCCAACCCTGCTGTACCAGCCATACTATCACTGTTAAGCAAAAACTCTTTTTTATAGTTTAAAATCTGCTCTCTATATTCAATAGATGGTTGAATCAACTTTAACATTTACTAACCTCCTTGGTCTACAAGTTAACCAATTGCATCGGCTTGTTATTTACGTGAATTGTCAAACGTAAATCCCACCTCATTTTTTTCTACTGCACTAAATGTATTATATTTTCCATTTGTATACTCATCAACAACCTTGCCCCAAAACCTCTGAGCTGGCAGATTTTTAGTCCACTGCGATATCTCCCATCCTCCTGGAAACATATCAAAAATTTTCATTGCAACTTCTTTACCTACTCCCATTTTTGGATATTTTTTCATTACAAAAAACTCCGCTATATTGTGAGGGTTTGGTAAATCATTATGTTCACAACAAGACCGCACCAAAACCAATCCAGCAAGTTTTCCATCGACTCTGATAAAAAAAGGATATCTTCCTTCCTCATTCCAATAATCATCAATATGTGGATATCCAAAGTATCCATATTCATTTATATCATCCTCAGAAAACTCCGAGAAATCATAATTGTATAGTTCCATCATTTGAATGAAAACAGATTTTTGTTCAATCAGTATAGGCTCAATACTAATTGCTCATAAATATCCCCCTAACTTCTAATTTGTATCCCACAGTTGTTTATTCATAATGTACAATTCACAGTTTAAACCGAAAGTGATGTAACTCCCCCACAATTGGAAGTTATCTAAATAATGCTCGTCCCGCTTGCTTTACTTCAACAATACGAAATCCTGCCTCATAGTAAATTTTTTCAGCTGTTTCTCCATCGGGCCACAAATAACAATTCTCAATTTTATTCATTTTACAATACTCTACAAAATGATTTATTATCGCCCTTCCCACACCAACATTCCTGCATTCCTTAGATACAAGTAGATAATCTACCCTACATACATCATCTGTAATATGGCAATGTGTCATCCCCACAGATTTACCCTTATAAAAAGCCACAAAAAACAACGTATTACTATTTCTTAATGCCTTCTTCACCACGTCTTTTTCCCATGGTTCTCCAGCTTCTTCAAATATTTCTTTCCCATACTCAGTTTTCCATTCAGTAACTTTCCGAACAACAATATCTTTATTTGGAATAATAGTATTTTCTTCAGATAAAACCATATATTTTTGCATTTCAGTCCAACTATCAAATCCATAATCCGAAAGCTCGCTTATTATTTCTTCAAAATATCCATCATCATTAATTGATTGATATATGATAGGTTGAATAGCTTTTCTTTTGTAAAATTCTAAAATATCATAAAGTACTTGCTCCAAGTCATTTATTTTCTCTTTAAAAATAACGGCATGATTAGAATCATATGAATTTTTATTCATTTCATCATAAAACAAAAATCCATATTCTCGTTCTTTATATTGTGTTATCTCCCTTGGAAACAAATTCTCTTCATTGTATATCTTCACCAAATCCATCTTGTTCTCCAGTCTCAAAAAGTTAAATTCAAATTTATCTTCGTATTACTGCAAATCTTTAATTCACAGTTACCACCAAATGCGAATTAATAAATCTACGAAAATTATTCACCCTCTTTTGGTCCCCAAATAACAATTAACCAAATTGAATCCTCAAATTCTTTTACTATGCATACCAATCTCCTTTTCAAAAAGCTTTCTAAGATTAATTCATTGAGACCTTTGCTTTCGCTAACATTTTTTGAGTATTCTCGCAAGTCGTAATACTAAATCTGTCTTACGGTTATTTTTATCTCGCCAGCTATTAGCATAACGCAAATTATATGAAGCAGGTATATCGACATCTTCATTAATCAAACGATTAGTTTCGCTTAACAGATGGGGGAGCGCTTCATCCTTCATAAATTCCGGGAACAATGAAAATCCAGTTAAAAATTCAAGTGTATAAATCCATAAATAAAATCTTTTATTTTCCAAATTTATTTTTTCGGAAAGCGGAAAATCTGCCAAATAATATATTCCTTCTTTTCTGTTCCATATGTAAGATAGGTATTGTCTTTGCAGTATATCATCCATGCAGTCGCAATTCTGCAATATCATTAAAGGAAATGCGTTCCATCCGTTTAAACATGGCCCCCTGTAGTTCCGATTTTCTTCCATCCATGCTTCTTCATCAAAATAACCTTTAGATAAAGCTATTTTTAGAGTATTTATAAACACATCCCTCTTAGGCTTCACTACCGGATTTTCAGAGTCGAAAAGATTTATCCATGCGGCGGTAAGATAAGGACGTGAGTGCATATGGCTTCTTCCCCCGTCGTGATGCTTTTCTATATTATCTCGCCAAGTTTCTTCGCCGCGAACATATTGTTCCATTAGCTTTATACATTTTTCAATAATTGGGTCGGCCTTTGATAAACTTAACTGACGCGATCGTTTTAGAGCGTCTTCGGTCGTGACAAACTTTTGTTTAATTGGGGCTTTTGAATCTTGTGTATGAAATCTGCCCCATGAACCATCCTTCCATTGTTCATCGGCAAGATCAGAATACCATTTTGACTGACGCATGATATCGTAAGCATTTATATAGTCGGGACTTGTCACCGGTGCTTTTAATATTTCTCTTTGGAAGATATATTTTGGCACAGGGTCGGTGATATGCTCAGAAAGGTAATCTGTTATTCGCTGAATTTCAATCATAATTACACCTCTACTAATATAATCAATCTGCAGTTTGCCTTTTATAACGTGGGCAAAGGACGAGCATATGAAATCCCATTATATCGATTGCGACATCATATTCTTCGGTGATTAGATCGTTTACCATATCAAGTAATGACACTGTAGCTTGAGGAAATTGTTTTATTGTAGCTGCTGCCTTTTTTATAGCCGATGGATCTATATCCACTCCATGATAAATACATCCGAGCTTTGATAATATTTCGCCACCCGCACCCTCACCGCAAGCAAACTCAATGATTCTTTTACCTTGAAGCTGATTTTCTTCAACCCATTTTGAAAGAGTTGAAAATAGGACCTCATCGTCAGGGGCATGTCCCCATCTTTCAAGACTTCATAAGCTTTTTTTACATGATCTTCGCCGCCATCTCCAAAGTGAAAGCAAAACTGCATGGTATTTCCGATAACAAGATTCTCTGCAATCTCAGACACAGCTAATATTTGCCCATGAGCATTTAACTAGGAGTGCATATATCCGCCATTATCATAAGGATATAAACCAAGGATTTCAGTGCTAAAAGCTTTTTGATAAAGGTTCACTGCTTCGACACTTCCCTTTACATATACTTGCATCATTGACCTTAACATACTGTATCCCTCCTAAAAATTCAACTTTACTTATGTATTAGGCTTTACTTCATAAATATAATGCGAAGTTCATAAGATAGTTTTATACTCATTTATTTCATCTGAAGAAAAACCAATCCATTTCAAACTCATATTTTGAATTAATCTATCCAGTTGCATGATCATATACTGAATCTTAGAATCGGTCTTGAAATCATAATAATATGCATATCCATGTACGATATTCCGCCTAATTTCTTTCAATTGCTCGCTGATATTCTCAGATGAAAGCCTTGTCTTTGACAATATTTCTGGAAATGAATCAAACATTGATTTCAGCTCCTGCTTTAGAGGAAAGCTACTATCTTTTGCCTTCTTTTTTTCGAGCTTTTCAAATAAATACTCAAAAGCCATAATCTGCTCAATGAATCTTTGTGGTGTATATGGAAAATTCATGCACGCTAAATGTCCTAAAGGAACACTTTGAGTTATTTTATTGCACACATCCAAAGTTATGTTGTTTAGTATTTTAGGAACGTACTTCATAACATCAAATTTGCAAAAAAGAACATCATATGCAGAAGTGGATTCTTCTGAAATAAGATCACAATAAAACCAACCTGCAATTGAGCCCTTGTTATACAGAATGATTCGCTTGAACGACATATCAGACTGTGAAACCATAAACATAACAAATCGCTGCAATATTATTGATATACTATAGCATTCTTGAATTTCTCCAGAAAGGAGAGGTATTAGCACTTCGCCCTTCTTGTCAAAGTCCTCCAACAAACCAATCCGCCCATTATGACCGATACGAAATATCAGTTCATATTGCTTGTTATCCATTTTAAACGGAACTTTATATACTTCTTTGAAATCTATGGACAGGTTGGCTCCGTTCTTTGCAAGATCCAAATAGTTATATTTGTATTTAAAAATATCATCTAGAAACGGCGACTGAACTCCAATAGTATCATAACCATCTTTTGAAATAATGCTGTCAATAAGATAACATGACAAATAGCAGGTGCTACCAACAGAATGTTCGACAGAAATCGTAATTCTTTGGGACTGAAACCCTAATGTAAAACACTGTCCTATAAGAATATAATTCTTTTTGAAGTTATACTCTTTTGTAAAATCAGACAGTAAGTTGTCATCTGTAAACAACTCCATTCTATAATTATCAATCACAAACGGAAGCCTTCCACTTTGGTAAAGAATAAAGCCTTTAGTCATATTTATCATTCCTTTATATGTTAGATTTCAGTGTTTCGTAAAGTGGTAGAAGTTCTTCTGTTTTTACAAAGAGGCATTTCAGACAGGCAAAAACCGAGTAGAAAGCACAATCTGCAATGTCTCCCAAATGTACATGTTTATACAACTACCTAATATGGTACTATTGCGTTTATTTCTTTCTCTATATTGCTAGCCTGACAATCACCAATAAACTTCGCCACCAATATCTTGATATTTATTTGCCAAACCATTAAGTATAAATATAATGGGAAGTTTGATATTTCTCTACAAAATTGGATTAAACTATTAATCTTTATTTACATCACTGTTTTTATAATGTTTTTCCCAATATTTTCTTTCATAGGTTCCTGAACCTTCTGGTATTTGAAATTCGCACTGTCCTTGTTCTTGATATAGAACTATTCTTTGAAGTTCGGCTAAGGCAAGACGATGAGCAGCTTTTGAAAAAGAAGTATCATGGTAATCAATTGTATCAAGTACTCTTACTTCAATTTCATATTTATCATTACGATATTCATTAATTTTTTGTGGAACTAATTTTGAATACGCTTTTTTTAAGTACAAATAAACGTGACCATCGCTAGAACCTAACAGTCTATATGCTATGTTAGTAGATTTCCCTATATAGAAACAATGTTCTTCATCTTTTTCAATTGCAAAAAATCCATATATACCTACAATATTTTTATCACCCAATAAATCTGCAGGAATATGGATTCCTTCTTTTTCTGCTTCATCTTTCTTCTGTTTTAATGTCTTTCCCATAATCTACTCCCTAAATTCATATTTATCAATTTGGTTATTCATATCACAACATCACATACCAGACATCAATCATAAACTATGTAGTACAACCGGGAGTTTATTTCTCCAAAAAAGACGTCCCTCTTCAGACAAATACTTCCTGTTTACGTATTGCTCTATTCTGTAATTCTTTTCATAGTGCATAATAAATTTTTGAATAATTTCCGGCATTTTCTTTATGCGATTAACTTTCTTTATATCATCATCAATTGTTTTAGATATTCGTTTCAAAAAAGCAAATAAATCTTCTTCCTCTCTAGGAGCAGGATATCCACATATTTCAAAAACTCCCTTATCATCTTTAAAAGAAAAATCATAAATATTACCTGAACTCATGATCTCTACTATCTTATATTTTATTTTAAACTCTTTACTACAGAGATACTTTTCCTTTTTTATAGTATCGCAATGTCCATTTGTTACTTTTGCACGAATATATTCAGCCCCAACCAACATAGCAGTAAGTGTTCTATGATTTCCATCACTAGATACAAAATATTCATCATCATCTACGTAGTACACCATTTTTACTGGATAATATAATTCTTCATAGGATTTTCGCAATTCCCCCAGCGACAGTTTATCTAAGAAACTGAAACAATCCTTAAACCTATGCGGCTCTCTATCTCCTCGGTACATTGTCCTTACATTTTCATATACGCTTAATCCTGCTGTCCCTCTAGATGTACCTATTACCTTATCCATTGGAACTAAATCGACATAATCTCTTTCAGGAGTATTTAAAGATGGGAATCTTTGATATGTATCTCTATCGTTTTCTAAATTCTTGGTTTTCATTTTATTAATATGTTCAATGCTTATACCATATTTCAACAAATACTTAGTTAAATCATCCGTGAAAAAGAACATATTGTTTTCTTCATCGTAAGAATACATTGAGCTTCCCTCTCTTCATTGCAAATTCAAATTTCTGTTACTTTCAATTTCCCATTATTGCTATTATCCGTTGTTCTCACTCCAGTTAAAAATAACTTTCTTTTAATTTATTTTATATGACGATCTAAGCAATATCAACATAATTATCTATTTTTTACCAAAATATTGTATATCGAAAATATAACATTATAAAAAAGCGACAAATATCATATTAAAACTATTGTCCAGGATATTAAAACTATTGTCCACTTAGCTTTCGTATATTTAACTTTATATGGGCATCCGCTGCAGTCTTCACATTCAAATACTGTCAATTTGGAGCGATAACTTGATGCTGATTTTCTGTAACGTAACTCGTAATGCCAGAGAATGCAGTTATTAACCTAAAGCATATTTGCATCAGAATGCATTATAGTGGTGATTTCCATTGTATTTTTACACAAAATACTCTATAATATTACTTGGATATATGTAATATTTTAATAACTCAATAGAAGTATTATTTTAAAAGAATGAATTACCCATAACTGATAAGGAGGATTTATCTTGAGTCTTAGAAATGATGCACAAACAATTATTGATTCTACAATTATGGCAGCATTACCTGATACAGCAGTAAAAAAAGCATTAGAGAGTGTTGATTTTTCCGGTGGTAAGCTAATCTTAGTTTCTATCGGAAAGGCTGCATGGTCTATGGCAAAGGCTGCGTCAGATTTACTAGGAGAACGAATTAATGATGGTATAGTTATTACAAAATATGATCACTCTATGGGGGAGTTACCTCATATTCGTATATTTGAAGCGGGACATCCAGTTCCGGACAGCAACTCTTTTGCAGCCACAGCGCAGGCCATTCAATTAGTTACAGGACTCTCTTCTAGTGATAATGTACTATTTCTGATTTCCGGAGGTGGCTCTGCACTTTTTGAAAAGCCTTTAATACCTGAGGATATGCTAGAGCATCTTACAAAACAACTCCTGGCAAGCGGAGCAGACATTGTCGAGATGAATACCATTCGCAAACGATTATCGGCAGTTAAGGGTGGGAAATTTGCAAAGCTTTGTGAACCTGCTCAGATTTTTTCTGTGGTTCTTTCTGATATTATTGGAGATCCGCTTGATATGATTGCTTCTGGACCTGCCTATCCAGATAGCTCTACCTGTCAGCAAGCATGGGATATTGTGAAAAAGTATAAGATCTCTGTTTCTAAAGAAATAGAGGAACTATTAAATATTGAGACACCAAGTACTCTTACAAATGTAACCACCAAAGTAACAGGTAGTGTCACCCAGCTTTGTATAGCTGCAGAAAAAAAATGCAGGGAACTGGGATATGAGCCAATGACTCTTACCGCCAGTTTAAATTGTGAGGCAAGAGATGCTGGAAGTTTCCTCAGTTCCATTGCCAAATATTATAGTAATACTGATAAATCACTTGCATTTATCGTAGGTGGCGAAACTGTTGTTCATCTAAAAGGGAATGGATTAGGAGGCCGAAATCAAGAATTAGCACTAGGAGCTGCAATAGGTATCGCAGGTTTAGATAATACGGCAATTTTTTCTATTGGTTCAGATGGTACAGATGGTCCAACCGATGCAGCTGGCGGCTATGTGGATGGGAACACTGTGAAGTCTCTTTCTGATAAAGGGATTGATATTTTCCAAGTTCTTGAAGAAAATAATGCCTATTACGGACTAAAATCCTGCGAGGGTCTTATTTTTACAGGCCCTACAGGTACAAATGTGAATGATTTATCTGTTTTATTAATTAAAAGATAACCTAAAAGCTAACTGAAAAGAGCCAGGCACCGATGAAAGATGATCAGTGCCTGGCTCTAAATTTATAATTCTGGTTTAATTTTTATTGATACCTCTCAACAGTTTGCTGCAGATGCTCACGCATCATATTTTTTGCCATTTCAGCATCCTTCAGTTTAAATGAATCTATTAATAGTTTATGATACTTTAATCCAACCTCAAAACCGATCTCTTCCGTTACATTTTTTATCGTTCCACGAATTATTTCTCTAACAATATTATTTACCTGTATAATCAAGGAATTCTTAGTGCTTTTCGCTATTATCATATGGAAATGTAAATCTTCATTTACATAATTATCTAGTTGATCTTTAAAATTAAACATTCTCTCTAAGCATCTTTCAAGACGCATTATATCTCTATCAGTAATCCTTACTGCTGCCATTCCGGCAGTTTCAATCTCAATCACTAAACGAAATTCTAGTACCTCCCGAATGGATTCTTTATTCAGAATAATATAAGGAATCATCTCTTTCATGTAAACTCCGGGATTGATTTCTTTTACGTATGTACCTTCTCCTAACTTCGTTTCCAATAATCCCAGGGTAATAAGTTTTGAAAGTGCCTGCCTTACCGTCACTCGACTGACATTAAATAATGCTACAAGCTCGTTCTCCGACGGAATTTTATCCCCTTGTTTCCATACACCATTGATTAATTGTTCTTTTAGCTGTTCATAAACCTGATCACTTATATTTACTTTTTTTATAGGTTGAATTTGCATATAAAAACTCCTTTTTCATCAAAACAACGATATCCAAGCAGTATTATCTAATTTTAACCAATTGTTGTATGCTTGTAAACTTGTATTACATCTAATGATACATAAATGTATAAAAATTGTCAATTCTTATTTTGTTATTATTGACATAAATCATAATGAAATAGGTATCGTACTTAACACACGATACCTATTTCGCTATGATACAATTTCTGAAATCAAAACCTCAGGGCTAAAAATACCATCTGACTATTTTGTTATTTTATGCAATATATGTTTAAAAATTTAGAAGGCAGTATCATATGGCCAAGGTTGTCCACCACTCATGCAACCGCCGTCGACACGATATTCACATCCTGTAATATAGGAAGAAGCATCGGAGGCCAGCAGTAAGCAAACTCCTGTAATATCTTCTGGGTATCCTGGTCTGTTCATCGCAATACGATCAAGTAAATACTTGGATCTTTCAGGATGCTCCCAGGTCACTGTCGTCAGCGCAGTTTTTATATGTCCGGGGCTTACACAGTTAGCACGAATATTATACTTTGCCCACTCAACAGACATAGATTTTGTCAGTGATACAACACCAGATTTTGTAGCTCCATAAACAGAACACCCACCTAAAATCCATCCTGTGTTGTGAGAACCTATATTAATGATACTTCCTGCATTCTGCTTTTTCATATAATACGCAACCGCCTGAGAAATGAAGAATACACCTTTAAGATTAATATTCATAATCCTATCGTAGGTAGCTTCATTAACATCTGCCAAGCCTTCTCGTTTATTAATGCCTGCGCAATTGACTAAAACATCAATCCTACCATTTATATCTGCTACTGCATCGACACATTTTTGAATATTTTCCATATCAGTAACGTCAAGTAAAAAGCTAGAAGCTGCTCCGCCATCCTCCTCTATTTTTTTTTGGATGATAGCGAGCTGTTCTTCATTAATGTCACATAATGCAACATGAGCTCCTGCTTTTGCCATACCTATAGCAACTTCACTTCCAATACCTCCGCCGGCACCGGTGAACATTACCGTCTTACCCTTAAGAGAAAACATATTCTCTAAGTATGAATTAATGCTCATTCAAATCCTCCTAATATGCCGAATACTACTTTCTTATTTCAATTCCGGCAAGTTTCTCATAAAATTTTGCAATTGCACTATGATCTTCCTGTCCGCAACCGCTAGCATGCAAGTTTTGCAGCATTTCCATCACTGTAGCGGTAAGTGGAAGTGGTGCTCCCACACTATGACCAGTTTCCAAAGCATTATTTAAATCTTTGATATGAAGGTCAATCTTAAATCCAGGTTTAAAGTTCCCATCTGTAATCATAGGTATTTTAGCATTCATGACAGTGGAACCAGCCAGTCCCCCCTTAATAGCATCAAATACCTTTAAGGGATCCACATTTGCCATGGTACTTAGCGTAAAGGCCTCAGAAACAGCTGCGATGTTTAACGCAACGATGATCTGGTTAGCAAGCTTAGTTACGTTACCTGCTCCAACGCTTCCGCAAAGTACAGCACTGCCGCCCATAGACATCAGTATGTCGTATACTTCATCAAAGACAGCTTTATCTCCGCCTACCATAATGGACAAGGTTCCATCAATCGCTTTAGGCTCTCCTCCGGAAACAGGTGCATCCAGCATTTTGATTCCTTTTTCAGTACATTTCTTTTCAATTTCCTGAGAAACCAACGGAGCAATAGAGCTCATATCAATTAAGATTGAACCGGCCTTAGCGCCTTCTAAGACACCGTCTTCTCCCATTACAACTGATTTCACATGGGGTCCATTCGGTAGCATAGTGATAATAATGTTACATTCTTCTGCTACAGCTTTCGCTGATTCAACTGCCCTAGCTCCATCAGAAACAGATATCTCCACATTCTCTTTAATAATATCGTATACGACAACCTCATGATTTGCCTTTATTAGATTTCTAACCATAGGTTTACCCATGATTCCTAGTCCAATAAATCCTATTTTCATTTTAACCTCCATCTGCCGCCAAAACCTGCGAATTTGGGCAGCGCACAAATTTACCAATTGAAAAATCTTTGATTTTTCAACCTAATACACTCCTGTATTCCTTCATTTTTAGTAAGAACCGTGGATTTTTTCAATTGTCTTTACAACAGCCTCTTGCGTTAAATTGTAATGCTCCAGCAGTTCCGGATAATTATGTGCACTACAACCAAAGACATCATTTACCCCTATGAATTCAATAGGCTTACAGGATTTGCGAAGTGCTTCGGCAATTGCTCCGCCTAATCCGCCAATCACGCTGTGTTCCTCAGCAGTTACAACCGCCTTGCAATTTCCCACTAATTCTATGATTTTTTCATTGTTAAGAGGCTTTATCGTGCTAACGTTTACAACCTTTACGGATATTTTATCCTTTAATTCTTCCGCAGCTTTAAGTGCAAGGCCCACCGGATATCCTGTTGCAAAAACTACAATATCTTCACCTTCTTTCAGTACAGAAGGTTCACCTATCTTAAATGGTTTGCCTGCTTCGGTCACATTATCATAGTCATTGCGATTTAAGCGCATATAAACAGGTCCGTTATAATCTGCAATAGCTTTCGTTGCTTCCACAGTTTCATTGGCATCTGCCGGGCAGATTACAACCATGTTGGGAATAGCACGCATAATCGCCATATCTTCGATACTTTGGTGTGTAGCTCCGTCTCCAAAGTCAGAAAGACCTGCAGAAGAACCAACTAATTTTACATTAAGTTTACCAATTGCAATTGTTTGTCGAATTTGATCGTAGGCACGTCCTACAACAAATACAGCAAAGGAGTTGGCAAATGGAATCTTGCCTGTTTGCGCAAGCCCTGCCGAGGCAGATATCATGTCAGCCTCCGCAATACCCATTTCAATATGCTGCTCTGGATATGCTTCTTCGAATAATTTACCCATAGTAGAAGCACATAGGTCGGCATCAAGAACAACAATTCTCTTATTCTCTTTTCCAAGTTCTACTAAAGTATTTCCATACGCGAGTCTTTGATTTGTGTAATTCATCTTTGCTACCTCCTTCTTATTCTGACAGCTCAGCAATTGCTTGAGTGTATGTTTCTTTGGTCAATGTACCATTATGATAGCTTACCACATTTTCAGCAAAGCTTAAGCCTTTACCCTTAATTGTATTGGCTACGATAACAGTCGGTTTTCCCTTAACGTTATCTGCTTCATCTAGGGCTGTAAGTATCTCTTCCATGTTATGACCGTCAATCACTATTACATTCCAGCCAAATGCTTCCCACTTTTCCGGAATAGGAGTCAGGTCAAATCTATCCTCTACTCTACCCATAGCCTGTAATCGATTGTGATCTACAATAGCTACAAGATTATCCAGCTTTTTTATCTTTGCACACATAACAGCTTCCCAGATCTGACCCTCAGCAAGTTCACCATCACCACATAATACATAGACTTTTGAGTCTATACGATCCATTTTGAGCCCCATAGCCATACCTAAACCGATTGATAATCCTTGTCCTAAAGAGCCTGTGCCTGCTTCAATACCGGGAGTTTTTATAACATCGGGATGCCCTTGAAGATGAAACCCAACTTCTTTGGTATGTAACAAGTCTTCTACTGGAAAATATCCGGATTCAGCTAAAGCGGCATATTGAAGAATTGCTACATGTCCCTTGCTTAAAAGGAAACGGTCCCTGTTCGGCATTTTAGGGTTTTTCGGGTCATGCTTCAATTTATAGAAATACAATGCCGCTACAATATCAGCTGCTGAGAAGGAACCACCTATGTGTCCAGCGACTCCCACCCCCACACTTTTAATAACATCTCTTCTAAGCGTTTGTCCCATTTTTCTTAAATCATTGAGTAATTTTTGACTATAATCCATTTTATTTACCTCCTATTCTTAAATTGTTATTATGCATTTAAGATATTTCTCCGTCTGAGTTGTAAGGTCTTCAAACATTTTGGGAGCCTCTTCAAGAGTAATTTCCTTCGAAATAAGCGCGGATAGATCTAATTTGTTATTGTGAATAAAATCGATCGCTTCACCAAACTCTTCATGGGTATATAGATACGAACCATAGATTTTTAATTCTCCGGTAACAATTTGCTGCATGTTAACTTCTATGGTCTTTGCACTATTTCCAATCCATACACAAGTACCTTGTGATTTTATGGAGCCTAAAGCCTGGGATACTGTCGGACCTATTCCAACTGCCTCTAGAGCAACATCCGCTTTATTTCCTTCAAAGGCGTTCAGCAATTCTTCTGTAAAGTCACCTACGCTGGGATTAATCGTAGCATCTGCACCCAGTTTTTTGGCTGCTGATAGTCTAAATTCACTTAAGTCTGACAATATAACTTTCTTAGGCTTTTGCGCTTTTACGCACATTAATACCAACTGTCCGATAGCTCCTCCACCAATGATTACTACATTTTTTCCCTCTAGATTACCCGCTTTTTTCACTGCTGAGTAAGCAACTGCCAACGCCTCTATTAAGGCTCCTACATTATAGGATATATCATCCGGCAATTTATAAGCCTGCTTTTCAGGGACACATATATACTCTGTCATTGCACCATTATAGTCCAATACTCCCATGAAGTTACGGTGCTCACATACGTTGTTATATCCTTCTTTACATTTATCACACTGCCAACATGATACGCAGGGTTGAATTGCTACTCTATCACCTATCTTGAAGCCTAGTTTGGTTTCTTCACCAAGATCTGCAATTTCCGCAGAAAACTCATGTCCCATTACCATAGGGGCTAATCTTCTTCCTGTAATCCCTAAATATCCGTGAACATCACTGCCACAAATACCACATGCCTTAATTTTAAGCAGCAGTTCACCTTTTTGGGGTATCGGCTGTGGTATGTCAACAACTTCCAACTTTTTTGGCCCCTGATACATTAGTGCTTTCATAAAGCTACCTCTTTCTCATATTTATTTTAAAACAATATCTTATGCAATACCAAGATATGCCTTACGCACTTCAGGATTATTCAGTAGCTCCTTGCTATCACCAACAAGCGTAATTTTTCCTGTTTCCAAAACATATCCTCTCTGTGCTATTTGAAGAGCCTTAACCAGATTTTGCTCAATGATCAGCATCGAGGTTCCTTGCTTTTTTAATTCCGCTAATATTCCAAAAACTTCCTCAATTACGATTGGTGCCAGACCTAAGGATGGTTCATCTAAAATCAAAAGTTTAGGTTCCATCATCATAGCCCTGCCAATGGCAAGCATTTGTTGCTGCCCGCCGCTTAAGGTACTTGCAGGATGATTTTCTCTATTCTTTAAAATGGGGAAAGTTGAATAAACTTTTTCCAAAAGATCTTTCCTTTTCTCCTTAGTTCGTTTGGTATAGGAACCAAGAATAAGATTGTCCTTTATTGAAAGAGTACCTAAAATGCCTCGTCCCTGGGGGATATGGGCGATACCCATTTCTGCCCTGCTATAGGCAGTTTTTGTATCTAACCTATCACCAAACCAGGAAATTGAACCTGATTTTGCTTTTACTACACCAGAAATAGCCCGAAGAATAGTTGTTTTTCCAGCTCCATTGGATCCAACTAAAGCTACAACTTCCCCTTCATTTACCGTGAGGTCAATATCAAACAGAATCTTTAAATCGCCGTAACCGGCGCATAATTTATCTAAATTAAGCATCTGCATTTTGATAACCCTCCCCTAAATATGCTCTTATAACCTCCGGTTTTTTCATAACCTCAGCTGGGTCTCCCTCAGTCATAAAATGTCCTTCTTCCATTACGACAACTCTGCTGCAAAGTTTGGTAACGGCAGTCATAACGTGCTCTATAAATAGTATTGTAATTCCTCGCTTGTTGATTTTGCGTACCATTTCAAGACTATCTTCCATTTCGCTTGGAGTAAGGCCTGCCAAACATTCATCCAGCATTAGTAGTTTGGGCTTTATTGCTAACACCCTTGCCATATCTAACCATTTACGTTTTTCTATAGGCAGTTTCTCACACTTGCTTTTTGCAATATCCGCAAGACCTACAAAATCGATTATTTCCACAGCGTTGTTATAAGCATCCTTCATAGAAGCGTTATATAGCATTGCAATCGTATAGATATTTTCGAATACAGTCAGATCACTGAACGGCTTTGGGGTTTGAAATGTACGTCCCAAACCAATTTTTGCCCGATAAGTTACCGGCTGATCTTTAAGAGAAATCCCTGCTTTATCTTCCTTGTAGTAAATAATCTCACCCTTATCCTGAGTGTACACGCCTGTCATAAGATTTACAGATGTGGATTTTCCGCAGCCGTTAGGACCAATCAATCCCAGTATTTCGCCTTCATATATGCTAAAGCTCAGATCATTAATCGCATGTACGCCGCCAAAGGATTTATCAACATTTTTTAGTTCCATAATTTTTTTATGAGTTTGTACCATGTTGTCCTCCTTTCTGGGTACTCATCTTGGTTTTCCTTTTAACCAATCTTTCTTTTAGGTCATCCCAGAGAGATATTAATCCATTTGGCCTAAATAGAACGATTAGTATAATTAAGAGTCCATATAATGCCCAACCGGCTACACCGCCACCAAAATCCTGTAGATATGCGTTGGATAGTTCCAAAAGGGACACACTGATCAGAGCACCTAAGATAGGCCCCCAAATATATCCCATTCCTCCCAAAATAGCTACGATACCTATTCTTATAGACATGTCATGGGAAGCTAGAGTGTTTGGTTCTGCAAAACCTGTTTTGAAGACATATAGTGTACCGGTGAAGGCAAGCATCATAGAGCTGACCACAAATGCCTTAAGCTTTACCTTAGCTGACTCAATACCCAAAGACTCCGCCGCGTCCTGATCTTCGCAAATAGCTCTTAAATAATATCCCAGTCTATTGCGTTCTATATATATTACAATTCCTACAGTAACAAGCATCCAAATAAATGCAATATAATAAAATGGAGTATCACTGACAAAATGTAAGTTCCACAAGCTGTTCCCCTTTCTTATTTTAAAAGAAAGGCCCAAGGAACCGCCTGTAAATTTTTCAAAGTATATTAAGAGCTGACGAAAAATGGTTGCACATGCAATCGTAGCTATAGAGAAGAACACACCTCTTAGTCTAAAGCATGGCAATCCTATAATGATAGCAAGACCCGCTGCTAATGCCATACCTAAAAACGTACTGATCCAAGGTGAAATTTCACCATATCTTGTAAACAAAATAATGCTGGTATACGCACCTACGGCAAAAAATACAGAGGATGCCCAGGATGTTTGCTTGCCAAATCCACCAATTATATTCCATGCATTTCCCATGGCTGCAAAGAAAAAAACTTCCATTAAAACGCGGACAAAATACTGATTGGTCCCCACTAGAGGGAATAATACACAAATCGCCATAAAAAGTAGCACGACAGGATGTTTTTTTATGATTTTTATCATCACGCTACCCGTCCTTTCACACCAAATAGACCGTATGGTCTGAATGTTAGTACCAACATTAATACTATATTGATAGACGCTTGAGAAAGATTAACACTTAAATAGGAGCTGCTGGCTGATTCAACCAGTCCAATAATAAGACCACCCACCAAGGCTCCTTTTATATTACCCAAGCCCCCCAATACCATTGCAGACATTGCTATAGTTGAAAATTGTGCGCCAATTTTGGGGAAAGGAAGAAACATAGGTGACACCAGTAATCCTGCAACACCTGCAAAAGCTGTTCCCAATGCAAAAGCAGTTACGTAAGTAAGTCCTGTTTTTATTCCTAAAGATTCTGCAATTACTTTATTTTCGGAAGTGGCACGCATCGCTCGTCCAATATCTGTTCGGCCTAAAAACCAATTTATAAATACAACAAATATTGCGGCTGCAATAAAAGCTATCAGTCTTGGGACAGAAATAGAAACTTCTCCTATATTGATTGCTCCATACCGCAAGCTATCGGAAACAGGAATACTTTTAAAATCTGGACCAAATATTAATTGAATTGTATTCTGAAGCAAATAGGACAACCCTATTGTAAGGAGTATATAATTACTATCTCCCTTACCAATAACCTTCTTAATACAAGTTGTATATATAATACAGCCTAATAAATACATGGCGGCGCCCACCGGAATTAACAGCCAATATGGTACACTTCCATTAGGCAGAAATGTGTACATAGCATAGGTCAAATAAATTCCAGCTGCCAAAAAATCTCCCTGCGCAAAATTTACAATCTTCATTACACCATGGATCATAGTGATTCCAACTGCAATTAATGCGTAAACACCGCCGATAAGCAATCCATTTATAATTATTTGAACCACTTTATCCTCCTTTTTAGAGAATTCCGGGATAAATCCCGGAATTCTCCTTCTTAAAATTTAGTATGGTTTCATATTTTCCGGATTAAGCAGCACAGAAGATGCATATTCTTCAGGGAAAATAGTAGTTGGCTTACCATTTTGCCATTGCATAACGATAGCTTTGGCTTCGGTATTGGAACCGGTTTCATCATCAAAATCACCATATCCATTAAGAACTTTAAACCATTTGCTGTTATCTGCATTTAATTTTCTGAGCTCATCACGTACTTTTACCGGATCAGTATCAGATATATTTTCGATAGCTTCATAAGCCAGCATGATACTAGCTAATGTAGGACCTGCCTGTCCAGGAATGAATTCACCATAAGTCTTTTCATAATAATCATTCATTTCCATCCACTGAGGGTTGTCCTTTGCGCCCTTTTGATCCCAACACCATGAGTCAACAGATGTAATTCCGTTTACATCATCGCCCAAATCTTTATATAAAGAAGGCCATGTCATAGCTGCTCCACCACCTACAATCAGAGGAATGAAGTTTAAGGATTTCATAGCTGTAAATATTAGCTTAATATCATTTGGATAAGAGCTTGGAAGAATAACATCAATTTTTGCATTCTTAAGTTTCGTAACCAGAGGGCTTGCATCGGTAAAGGAGTTGATTTCGTAAGACTCATCAATTGCCAGGTTTAACCCACGATCGGCTACTTGCTTTCTGGTATTGTTTGCTTGGTCTGTTCCCCATGCATCGTTTGCGTATACTAGTCCAAGTTTAAGATCCATAATGTCCTTGCCTAGCTTTTTCGCGTATTCTTCTAAAAAGTCCAACTGTGTCGGAATAAATGATTTAGAGGTCGCTGCAGGCTGAAATACAAAGCTAGCGCCTTGATCAGTAACTGCCTTATTTGCTGCTGCACCTGTTATAGCAGGAATTCCGTATTTTTCCAGGATTGGTAACATTGTAAGCGCAATAGAAGATGTAGAGTTTCCAATTACAGCGGTATATCCACCTGCAGAAAGTGCTCTTTCCAAGGGAAGAGAAGCTGTTGCAGCGTCAGATGTAGAATCAAGAACTTCAATTTTAATTTTACGTCCACCAAGGGATGGGAAGCCGCCAAGCTTATTATTGATATACCACTCAGCTGTTTCAGCAGCCATTGTCACCTGACGTCCGGATTCTGCATTGTTACCTGTAATACAGGCATAAGCTAAAAATTTAATTGGCTCATCGGTTGAAGCATTATTGCTTTCTCCTTTTGTTGGCGAATTGTCTTCCTTAGTTTCATTTGTTCCTTTTTCTACGTTTTTGTCATCTTTAGAATTTTGAGATGAACCTGCGCACCCTGCTAAGCTTAATACAATCATTATGGTTGCTAGGAATAGTGCAATTTGTTTTTTTAACATTTCTTGTAATACCCCTTTCTACTATTTTTGTTTTTGCTATACCTTCTTGTATCTAATAACTAGTTCTCTTTTCCCATTACCACCCCTCTTCTTTCGGATCATTACTTTTCCGAATCAATTTTGTTCCACTTGATAAAGTCTTGGTTTGTTTCTATATGCTTGCGCATATCATCTCTTGCTTTATCAACATCTCCTGCTTGTATGTGATCCACTATGTTTTTGTGGTAGAACATCCCGATCTCGCCGCCCATGTTTTTAACCATTCGTTTCATGTGAGAGCTATAGATATCAGCAATTATTTCATATGTCTTTATAATCAATGCATTACGCGAAATTTGTGCGATTTTATAGTGAAAGTCTAGATCTGCAATTGCAAGCTTCTCTAAATCGTATTGTAAATCTTCCATCTGTTTTAACATCATTCGCAGCTCACTTATATCTCTTTCATCAGCCTTCTCAGCAGCTATTGCACAGGTACCCGATTCAATCTCACGGCGAAACTCCAATATAGTATCAAAGCTCTCTTCAAAATAAGCGATTGGCATGAGTCTGTTAAAGAGAGCACTATCGTCTAGCTTTTTTACATATGACCCTTCCCCAAGCCTAGTTTCAATTATGTCCAAAGCCGCTAATTTATGTAGTGCATTTCGCACGGTAGCTCGGCTTACATCAAAATTCTTACACAACACACTTTCCGATGGAAGCTTCTCTCCTGACTTCCACTCTCGTTCTATAATGAGTTGCTTCATTTGAAGAAGAACTTCTTCGCTAATATTTATTTTTTTAATTGGTTTAATCATTGAGGCTTCCTCTTTGTCTAATTTTTTATGACATAAATAAAAATATAACATTTTAAGAATAACTCTTCTAAACACCTCAATGCTTCTGGCATTCCGCTATTACTCATCAACTTGTTCCACAGTATCCATCTGTTATCAGATGTAGGTTGTCATACAAGTATGGTTAAAAAAATGAACAAATTAGCAAATACTCTTTTTATAAGTAATTTGCTTTTTTGCATAAATTTATTATACATTCAAACAATTATTTTGTCAATATGCTTATTAATGCAAATATTAAATTGATTAATTAATATTATTATTGTATATATATAACAATTTATAATGTTTATCTGCATTTTATTTATATATAATTTATAGTAATCTTTTCTTTGAAACACGTGCTGTCTGATATTTACATAAGTATTGGTTGGGTCAAGGAAAGATACCTTTGGCTGAAAAAACGACAATTAGCATATTAAAACTATTGTCGCTTTTCTTTTTGCAGTTTTTAATTTTTTTAGAAGAATGTCGTTTCCTTTGTCTCAATCCCTTACATTAGAATCAAGAATTCTGCATTTATATTTATACATAAATTGCTTCTGTTTCGTGAAAGAGTAACTCCTCCATTCTGTCTACTATTTCATTTACATCAGCCACAACTGCTATATCAGCATAATTAAAAATGGAAGCATTCTCATCATGATTTATAGCAATTATCATATCAGCTTTATGAAAACCAACAATATGCTGTACAGCACCGGATACTCCAAACCCGACATAAATCAATGGGGTTACACTTTTTCCTGACTGTCCAACCTGACGTGCTTTTTCAACATATCCACATTCAACAGCCGCTTTCGTGCCAATGATACCGGCACTACATTTCTCAGCAATCTTAAATATTTTTTCTCTTGTCTTCTCCTTTTCCACTCCTCTGCCTACACAAAATACCATGTTATATCTACTGATATCGATCTCCTGCTTCTGATCCATCACTTCTTCTTTATAAATACTGAGTTTGGGCAGCTCCTTGATGAAAGGTAAATCCTTGATTACAGTAATCTTTTTTTCGCAAATATATTCTTTATTACTAATCTTAACTACATCTTTTTTAATTGTACACATCTCAAATCCTGATCCTATGCATTTTATTTCTGCATTAACAGAATCATTCATTGCAGTTCTTACATAACGATATTCTGAATTAGCATCTACTACTACATCAAAACAATCGGCAACAAGTCCAAACTCATATCTTGCAGCCAAAACAGCAGCTACAGCTTTTCCTAGACTGTTGGCAGGTATCATAATACAACCTGTCTTCATTTCATTTATACTCAGGGAGATGAGGTCAGCCTGTTCCAGATAATCAAGCTTTCTTCCCATATATTCATATAAGATTACCTGATCAGCACCATGTTTGAAAAGGTTGTCAAATTGTTCTCCCCTATATGCTCCAATGCAGATCATAGTAACTTTTATTTTTGCAATTTCAGTTATTTCCTTCGCTTTTGATAATATCTGAAGAATATGCTCTCCATCATAACTGTCGCACATAGTAATTATGATAATATCTTTTGAAGCCACCTATCGAACCTCCTTGAGATTTTAGACATTTTACTTATTAACAAACAGCCTTAATTATGATTCGTGCCATGTCATCGATTGAGCCGGTAATTCTGTCTGCCTCACCTATGGTAATATTTTTCTCTGAACTTATTACAACTGTCTTAGAACCTTCCATTCCGGTCCTTTTCGCTTCACCATAGATATCCGCTAATGATAATAAAGTAACTTGTTTCTTTAATGCTTTTTTTAGTGCCATAAGACTAACACCGGATGCTTCTGTCGTAAAACCTGTAAAGGAGATCACCAGTGGTAGCATAGCTCCAACTGTTTTTAATAAATCATTTTCTTTCACCTTAGCCTTAATCAGTCCCTCTTGCATATCGATCAGATTACAGACATCATAAAGGCAATAATATCCCAATCTCTCTGCCACCATAAGACCAACCTGTCCGGTTTCACCATCCACTGCCTTCTCTCCAAAAATAATCAGATCAATATTTCCAATTGATTCGATTGCTTTTGCTAGTGCATAGGAGGTAGCGATTGTATCTGAACCAGATAATGCATTATCTCTTAACAAGATTGCCATATCTGCTCCGAGTGCAAAGGTATGTTTTAAAGCTACTTCAGCAGATGGAACGCCCATAGACAAACATATAATTTCACAATCCGCTTGTTTTTTCAGTTTGACACACTCGTTCAATGCATACAGATCATAGGGATTGATCACATAAGCATCTTTATGGTCTTCATCATGGAAAACCAGTTCGGTCCTTACTGGCTTAATACATACAAGTATTCTCATCCGCATCTCCTTATATAGTATTACTGATTGTATACACAGTACACACTAATCCTTCGCTCCAACGTTCCGTCTGCTTAACTTCCGCTTTGGAATAATGTGTACATGTTTTGTATCACAATTTCACAAACATAAATTATGTAAATTTACGAATCATACAGGCATATGAACTAGGAATACCGGGTGTTTAGTATATTGAATATTGTATTTTTCTGGATCTCATTTGTCCCGGAATAGATACTGCAGGCCAGAGCATCCCTGACTTCACGTTCCAGCCCATACTCCTTCGTATAACCATACGCACCGAAAATCTGCATAGCATCTGTGCAGGTCTTAATATATCTTTCACTGACAAATAATTTAAATATAGATGTTTCCATATAGGCACAGCGCTTTTTATCCTTTAAGTATGTTATCTTATACATCAATTGTCTGGACAGTTCAATTCCCACCTGCATATCAGCAATCTTATGTGAAACAGCCTGATATTCCCTGATTTTTTTTCCAAACTGTTTTCTTGCATTTACATAGGCAAGGCATTCTTCCATTACTCTTTGCATCGCACCAATATGCGGGACAAATTCAAAGCATCTTTCCCACTCGATAGCCTGGGTAAGGATATTTCCGCCATTATCTATTTTTCCAAGTACATTCTCCTTAGGCACAAACACATTGCTCAGAATCAATTCGCTCGTAGGACAGGCATTCAGACCCATTTTTTCAATATCCGGACTGACGCTTACCCCCACATACTCCTTTTCAACAACAAATGCGGTTATCTTCTTTGCTGCATCATTCTTAGTTACTGCAAATACAACAAAGACATCAGCAATAGGACCATTTGAAATAAACATTTTACTACCATTTAAAAGAAAGCCGTCTTCTCTTTCTAGAGCATAGGAACTCATCCCCATTGCGTCCGACCCATACTCTGCCTCCGTTATAGCCATAGCACCTATTTTTCTTCCCGTAACCATAGCAGGTATATATTTATCCTTTAAACGGTCAGAACCATATAAATAAATTAAATTTTGAGAAACCCAGATATGATTGTTTACTACAAAAGTCAGACCATTATTCTTACACCCATATCCCAAGGCCTCAAAGGCAACAGCGGCTGTTGTATAGCTTTCACCCATACCACCGTATTCTTCACCAACAGTAAGACCTAACAATCCAAAATCAGCTATTTCCCTCCACATGGCAGTTGAAAACACGTCGGCATATTCCGGATTGTTCAGCTTATTCCTGGCAAATTTAACAATCTCTTTTTTATATTCCTTTTGTTCACTCGTTAATGAAAAATCCATGTCATCTCTCACCCCATACTTATTTGTGCATAGTCAGGCATTGGTCTTTTATCTGTTAATGAATATTCAAAAATAATAAGTTCTTCCTGTTTTTCAATTTCCTTAAAACCATTAAACTTAAAGGTTATATACATGTTGCGATTTCGATCAGTCGGTATAAATTGGGCACGGAATCGTACACCGTTTTCATATGCCATATTAATCAGATAATTCAAAAATATATTACCTACACCCTTTGAGGTAACCCTGCAGGACATCAAGAGTAACTTCATTTCCCAATAATCCTTAAATTTATGTATAATAGCTAATCCGATTTTCCCGTAGGTTCCAAATTTATCATCTAGCTGTGCAACAATTACTTCATAATCCTCAGATTTGATAAACTCAAGTATCTCATCATAGGAGAAAGTATAACCAGTCGAATTTAACTGGTGTGTTCTTACCGTCAGCTCTTCCAGTCTTTGTATATCCGTTTCTTTTGCCCTGCTGATTGTAAACTTCATTTCAAGTGCACGAAGGAATTCTTCTTTCGGGCCTTCATAATGCTCCTCCATCTCGTTACGTCTGATATCACATTGGTACATTTTCCTTCTCTGTGCAGAATCACTGGTATTAAATCTAGGAATCATGCAATCCATATCACAGACTTCATGAAGATCCTCTGCATCAATACACTTAACCTGCGGATAGGTAAAACTTACTTCTTCAAGCTCAAACTTAGAATCATCTATAAAAGCCAGTGTATCAATTCCAATATTGATGCATTTAGCTATCCTGTTTATCGCTTCGGACTTTGGTCCCCAATTAATCTGGCTATAGATAAAATAATCCCATATTCCGAATTTTATAAGAGCTTCCTTCGCGGGCTCAAAATCATTCTTGCTGCTGATCGACTGCAGTATTCCTCTTTTATCCAAAATTTCAATCGTTTTTACTGCATCTTCATTTAGAGAAAGCTCATCACCCTCTGACAATATACCATGCCAGATTGTATTATCGAGATCCCATACTACACACTTGATTTTCGTCTGCATCCCAACACCCTCTTATTACATTCTGGATTTAATCAATGAGGCTATAGAATTAATATCCTTAAAATGATCCATATCAAGTTCCTCGTTTGGGATTGAGATCCCATATTCCTCTTCTATAAATGATACAAGCTGAACTAGAAAAAGTGAACTGATAAGCCCCTGATCAAAGATATTATCCTCTTCCTTCAAATCATCCTTTTTGATATAATGCTTCATAAAGCTTTTCACTGTTTCAATTATTTCCATTCTCCTTCACCACCTTTATACTTGTTATTAATTCGGTACAATATTTTAATTAGCTAGTGTGAATAGTGTTGCAAAATGCATGCAAACCCTAATCCTCGGCATCGGGATTAGCTTTTATTCCTATAGTCATAAAAGCCATGACCGCGCTTTCTTCCAAGGAGACCTTCTTCTACCAGCTTCTTAAGAAGAGGCCTTGGCCGGAATTTATCATCCTGATGTAATTCATAAAGTACATTCAGTGAATCAAGTACGACATCAAGTCCAATCAAATCAGCTGTGGCTAGCGGTCCCATTTTATGTAGAAATGCTTTTTCCATGATAGTATCAACCTGTTTTACCTCTGCAACCCCATCTTCAACAAGACTAATTGCTTCATTCATTAGCAGATGAGAAAGTCTGTTTGAGACAAAACCTGGGCTGTCATGAATAACCTCACAGCTAATTCCGGCCTTTTCTAGTAACTGGCTTACACTTTCGATTGTCCTTTCAGATGTTTTCTCTCCTCGTATCACCTCGCAGAAATCCTTCATTGGTACTGGATTCATCAGATGTACACCGATGACCTTATCTTCCCTTGAAGTAAAGGAGCTAATCAGAGAAATCGGGATACAGGATGTATTTACCATATAGATACACGCCTCTTTACATTCCTTTTCAAGTTCTTCATACACACTTCTCTTCACATCAATCCTTTCATAGACATTTTCGATCACATAATCAACCTCACTAAATGCTGAATAATCCTTGCAAATCGATATTCTGGCTATTATTGCATCCGGCTCTATGCTTTTATTCATAAAGCTTTGTAATTTGAGATTTCTATATATGCTTTTTACTGCTTCAGATAGTGTATTAGAATCAACGTCATAAAGAGTTATATCATATCCATACTGTGCAAATCTCTGAGCACTGCCCTGCCCCATAACTCCGGCACCTACAATTCCTATTCTATTCTCCGCATGCTCTAGCGCCACGTATTGTCACCTCCTATGAATATTTTATATACCTATTCACTAATCCCGACATTATATAGCGAATAGAAATAATTCTTATTTTCCATCAGACTATCAAAAGACCCTGTCTCAAGGATAGTTCCATCCTTCATGACTATAATTTCATCGAATTTCTGCAAGAGATTTTTCTCTAATTTATGGGTAACAATTATTTTTGTCAGACCCTCAATACTTAGTATAGAATTAGTGACTTCATATGCCGTAATATTATCAAGTGCGGCAGTTGCCTCATCCACTAACATGATTGGAGTCTGACGGACGATACATCTGGCGATAGAAACCCGCTGCTTTTCACCACCGGATAATTCGCATCCGAATTCACCACATTCATAATTCAATCCTTTTTCTTCAATCAGCCCCTTAAGACCGGCTATATTGATTGCATGATCCAGTATGCTTTCTTCAAAATCTCTGAATAAGGTTATATTTTCCTTTATACTATTATTAAACAGGAAAACATTTTGCTGGATTACCGAGATAAAATCATAATAACTATCTAAATCGATATCCGTAAGTGATATACCATCTACCGATATCGAACCCTCATAGGAATGATCAAAGCCCATAATCAGTCTAAGTATCGTTGATTTTCCGCTTCCGCTGTTTCCAACGATAGCATAGCTTTTGTTATAATCAAATCTGCAGCTGATATTATGTAGGACTTCCTTTTCTCCATCGTAGGAATAGGAAACATTGTCAATTTCAATAGCATTCATAAAGCTTGTCAGCTTCGTGGTTCCCTTTTTCTCTGCACTTTCTTCAACAGCAAGCGTAACCTTATCTATCAAGGTGAGAGAAGCCTTCCTGTTTCCTAATAACGGAATCAGTAATTTTACCGGATCAGATATATAATTTGATAATTGGACAAAAGCTATGACCTTACCAATAGACATTATCCCTTTATATGCAAAAAAGGCTCCAATTAAAAAGATCAGGCTAATCATCAAAATGTTAGAAAGCTGGCTTGCTATTGATAACGTATCGTTTGTTTCCCGTCGTTTTCTCTTGGTTTGCTCAAGAGTAAAATTACGCTTACTGAACAATTTTAAAACCTCATCTTCAGCCTTAAAGCTCTTAATAACGATAAAACCATTCAGTAAATCCTTCATCTGATCAACAAAGCTCTCATTTTCATCAGAAGCTGCTTTCTCATTTTTAGCTAGCTTAGTTCCGAACACAATAGCAAATATTAATGGGATTAATGCTGCACCCAGGGCACAAAGTGCTAATATTGGATTAATATATAGCATAGCGAGCATTGCAATCAGCACAGAAAAACCTAAATTGATTATCTGTATATTTCCATAGAGATAATTTGTTTCTATCAGTGCAAGATCGTTAGAAAATGCATTTAAAAACTTACTTCCATTTGTCGTCTCAAAGTCCACAATACTTTTATTAATGATCTTTCTGAAAATATAATCCTTAAACTGCGATAATGCTTGCATGATATAACGGTTTTTTGCATACCGGTTCAACCAACCGCAGATCAGATTACCCCCAAGGAAAACGCCAACAAAGATCATAGCTAGGTTAACCCGGGATTTGTCTGTGTACTCAACAGCCTCGACAAAATACAAAATTACAAATGCCAGCGAAACATTGACAGCACTGATTAAAATCTGTGCTAAAATTGCAAGAACGTAATTCATTTTATTCCTGTACCAGAACTGCTTCATACAAAGCTGCATTTCTTCGCTTCTTTTTCCCTTATGAATCTTTGCACTCATGATTTTATTCCTTCCTTCTTATTTACGATCCCATCTGGCTTCATCATATCAGAAGCTGAAATTGCGTCCTGCTTACAATGATCTTAGATATTTTAGCCATTTCATCCTGAATAAAGAAATGGCCGCCATTGAATTCGATGATCTCACACTTTCGTTCTGTACATTCGTTCCATCTTGGAAGCTTAATAAAATCCAAGGTTGCATCCTTATTGCCATATAACAATGTAACATCACATTTTATTTTCTCTTTTTTTTCAGTATAAAGATAAGTTTCCAGCAACCTAAAATCAGCTCTTAGTATGGGAACAAATGCTTTTCTGATCTCTTCATTATTAAAACTCTCATTAAGCCCACCAAATAAAGAAACTATTTCAAGAAATTCATCATCATTACAATCACATTCCCGCTTAATCATTGTGCCAATCATGGGTGCTTTTCTAGCTGATATAAAGATACCAAGCGGTGGTTTTTGATGATTTTTTAGTAACTGATAATATACTTCATAAGCAAGTAGTCCACCCATACTATGTCCAAAAAGCACATAATCATCTTCCTTATACTTATCTATTTCCTTCGTAATAAACCGTGATACATCATTAAGTCCATCTGTAAAATCCTTATAAAGGGCTTCCTTGCTTCTTTCTCCGCGTCCAGCAAATTTAACCGGTATAAAACGATAATCTTCAGGAAAATATTTGTCCCAGTACTGTAATCCCATAGATGTCGATCCCGCATAGGGTATAAAAAATACATTTATCATTAATACTTTATCCTTTCTGCATTTTTCGATATTTATGCTACTGCTAAATCAGCTGCGGGAGAGTTTTCTTAAGGTGTTCATCCAGACTGCTTTGAAGTTCTTCCGGTACCGCAATGAAAAGCTCAATCTTCGACTCTGAAATCTGTATATTACAGCCCAGCATACAGCCGGTCGTATTCCCTTCTCTCTTTTCTCTTTCTTCGTAGAAAATATTATGAGAATCTAACCCCTGAAGACTTCTATACATACCAAGATTATTATATATAGGAATTGAGCGGTTTCGTTTCATAATAAAACCAATCCCCATTTGTCTGAATATCTTTTTAACCTCCGGATAAGTACTCTTTAACCCCTGATCTAAAAGTAAGGATGCAAATTTTATTTTGTTTTTATTTGCGTAAGCGGTATGTTTTTTGATTACATCGCTAAACTGTGTCTGCTCATCCTTATGAAGAAGCATTGGCAGGATATCCAAATACTCACCAATGCTGTCGCTAAAATTGCAGTCATCGTATAGCCTTGCGATTGCCAGTACCATTACAGGTATATCCTCCTCCGGGAAAATAAAATGCATAGCAGAAGCATAAAGATTATGCGATATCTCAATCAGCTTCGAAATATCCCGCCCATCGCCTTCCTTCTTAAGGAAATATTCATACCTGATATTCTTAAAGTTAGCTTTGCCTAATTTTTTTGTGAACCGCTGACAGGCTTTTTTAAAATCGAGTAATTCACATTCCCTTAGGAGCTCTTTTTCGTCTGCTTTTGGAATTAGTTCGATATATTTGCCATATTCGTCTGCCTTAGGACCCTCTTCCTTTGCATCGCTATAATACATTTTCGTGATTTCCTGCTTCAAGATGTCTATACTATAGTCCTCCATAATCAAGTGCGAACAGGATAGTATAAATCTATAATTCTGATTACTTATTTTAACTAATGCTATTAATTCCATTAGTTTTTTACCCTTATAGCAGTCATTTTTACCAAAGCAGTCAAGGTAACGAATTAGGCTATTTAGAATTCTTTGCTTTTCCTTATGACATTTTCCGGATAAATCAATAAACGGAATTCTGATATCACTAGCTTTATCATATAGGAAGATCGTTCCATTCCTAAGACCTACGTTAATACTACATCGAAGCATCTCATATTTATTAAGAACAGCATTAAAAACGATATCAAGTCTTTCTCTGTCAACCTCTTCAAAAAATGGGATGGATAGCTTTGCTTCACGGATCTTCAAATGATATGACAGCTTCTGTATTCCATTCAAAGGATATGTCTTAATCACTCTGCCCTTCATTACAGAGGCGGTAAACTGATCCTCTTCTTCCTTAACTTTTAATAGCAATTCACGATATGCATTATCCTTAGAGGTAAAATTAAGGTCTTCCCGGTTATACTCACTAAGCTTAGTCTGAATAATATCTGTATACTCAGTAATAAATTCTGCCATAAGCTTATCAGATAACACTCCCTTCTCATTTGTGATCTGGGTCAGCAGTTTTCCATTCATAATCACAGTACTGATAAGGAGCGGACAGAAGCCTTTTACCGCTGACAGATATTTTTCCGGAGCCAGATGCTCTGAATAAACAACACTATAATTTAACACATCATCAATATTACCAAAAAAACTAAACTCTATCTCTGGTAAAGCTGCATTCTGAGCCTTTTCATAATACCCGCTATATGAAAAACCGGAGTTAGGAGCTTCGTGAATGGCTGAATATACATTATTCATTGTTTTATCTAAGCTGTTCTCAATCTGAAGGATAACTGGATAAGCGTTTGTATAGGTACCTGCTGCAAAGCTTTTGAATTCACCGTTTGTTTCCCGGATATGCCTTGCATCCTGGCGATATAATATGGCAAGCCTATCTTTCTTGCTTATTTTACTAATTGCCATCGCTGCCACTGATAACAAATAAGATGGAACCTTATCCATTCCACAGAGACTGATCAAGCTTTCTGTTTCTTCTTGTGTGAGAAAGCAACGATGAGAGCTCTTTCTTTCAGTCTCCGAATCTGAGTTCTTATTAAAAATGTCCTTAAGCTGCAGGATAGAAGCATTCAATTTTTCCCAGTATTGCCGGTCTTCTGCACTTTTAAGAGTATATTCATTTATTTTCTCGACCCATTCTGAGTATTTGATCACATCGTTATCCGGAGTGATCCTCCCATATGTCACCAATTGATAATACGCTCTTAAAATATTCTCTGCAGTAACTGCAACTGATTTCAGATCATATACAAAGCTACTCATCTGCAAATACAAATGATCGCCCTCTGATAGATTAAACACAACGGCTGACAGAACGGTTGCTTTCATACTTACATCACTGTTGACAGTCTTTATAGTGCTCTTGATTAACTCTGACAAGCTCTGATTATCCAATTCATCTCTGAAATCATAAATATTAATTTTAAATTTCTGATTATCTCTAGAGGATGAATACTTGAATACCTTCTGTTCCACACAGTTTATAGCACTCATTAGCTCGTTACTCCAAACAACATGCTCTATTGCTGCCTTTAATATTGACCTTTCAAATCGAATCCCCGATTTGAGCATTATGGAAATTCCAGCTTCTTCGCTTTTCTTCTTGCACTGAGAGAAACACATTTTTAAATAGGGTGTATATACAATACTGCTAAATTGATTTGCAGTGAGAGCTCCGGAAGTATTATTATCGTCTGGCAGTATATTTTCTGCAATTGATCTTGGAGTACGATAAGTCATAATATCTCTTAAGCCCACTGTTATGTTGTTGGTACTAAGATAGGATATAACCTTTATTAATTTTAGTGAATCACCGCCAATATTGTAAAAATCATCATCAATGCCAACCTTAACGATACCAAGAGCAGATTGGAAGGCTTCACATAGAAGTCTTTCAGATCTATTTCTTGGCTTTGTATAAGTAAAATCACTCTGTTCCTCAATAGCTGGCAAGGCCCGTTTGTTAAGCTTACCGTTATCAGTCACAGGCAGTGCCTCGAGTTTAGTCATATAGGGTGGAATCATATATTCCGGTAGCAAGCTTCGAAGTCTGTTCTTAAGCTTAGCGAGATCAACCTCATTATCAGAAACAATATACGCATAAAGTGCCTTTTCTCCCAGACTGTTCTCTTTAACAATAACTGCACATTCCTTTACCGCTTCTAATGAGATTAAAGCACTCTCAATATCGCCAGGTTCTATACGGAAGCCTCTGATTTTAATTTGTTCATCTATTCTTCCCAGATATTCAATAGTTCCATCGAATAGCCATCTCGCAAGATCTCCGGTCCGATACATTTTCCCTTCACCGAAGGGGTTTCTCACAAATTTTTCCTTGGTCAATTCGGGCATATTAAGATAGCCGCGTGAAACCCCGTCTCCGGTGGTACAAAGCTCTCCAGGTACCCCGATACCGCACAGATGGTTATTATCCATTATGTATACTTGCGTAGCATTAATAGGTTTTCCTATTGGAATTTTTTCAAATGCCTCCGGTATCTCATAGGTTGTCGTAAAGGTTGTATTTTCCGTTGGTCCATAGCCATTAATTAATTTAGTTTCATTATGCAATTCCTTAAACATCCTGACATGCACATCTGATAGCTTTTCTCCGCCGATTAACAAATACTTCAAATTACTGAATAATTCCTGATTATCCTGTATCATCTGGTTATATAGGGTCGAAGTAAGCCACATAGTATTAACCTTATATTTACTAAGCTGTGCTTTTAATGAGATGCCATTCATAATAACATCATTGGCAGCCAGTACTAATCTGCCACCGTTTAAAAGTGCTCCCCAAACCTCCAGAATCGATGCATCAAATGCGATTGAGCCTGTCTGTAAAACTACTGTTGTTTCATCTAATATCATAAAATTCGGATTTTTTACAAGTCTTACTACACTTCGGTTCTCGATAAGGCTCCCTTTGGGTCTGCCGGTAGAGCCTGAAGTATAGATGCAATAAGCCAGATTAAAAGCCTGAGCGATATGCTCTGGATTATCTGTTCTTCCCTGCCAGGTATCCGCCCTCTCAAGATTGATTACGGGGATATCGGTTTTAATACTGACATGATATAAAAGTACTGCTTTTGGCTTGCAATCATTAAGGATAGCTTTTATTCTATCCTCAGGATAGGAGGTATCGATTGGTACATATGCTGCACCGGACTTTAGTATTCCATAGATTCCTTCGATCATCTCATTGCTCTTTTCGGCAAGGATTACAACAAAGTCCTCCTCTTTTACTCCAAGCTCCCGAAGCTTCCACCCAAGAACATTTGCCCTTTCGTTAAGCTTTGCGTAGGTCACCGTTTCCTCTCCAAACGCTATGGCTATACTGTCCGGTCTTTTTTTAACCTGCTCTTCCAGTAATTCTACAATAGTCTTATCCGTTTGATATTTTACAGCACTATGATTAAACTCACCAAGAATCCTATATTCTTCTTGTGCAGTTATAACTTTAATATCATCGATTCTGATAGCAACACGATTGATTACCTGTGACAATACTTCTAAATAATGTGCAGCCAATGCTTCTATGCTTTCCTTTTTATAAAGCGCTGTACAATATTCTATAGAAATTTCATAGTTATCAATCTTCTCCGTAATGCTATAGGTAAGATCAAACTTCGCTATTTTTCGCTCAAGGCTGCTCTTCTCAGCTTCAATTCCACTTATTTTGTCCTCTACTGTGTCATTATTTTGTAATACAAGCATTACGTCAAACAGTGGATTTCTTGATAAATCTCTCTTGATATCAACAGCTTCCACTAACTCTTCGAAGGGATATTCCTGGTTCTCGTAAGCTTTTAGGCAGAATTCCTTAATCTCTGTTAAGAATTCAGAGTAAGTTTTACATCCTTCCGGTTTTCCTCGCATTGCCAGCGTATTAACAAACATTCCTAACATCTGCTCGGTATCGTGGTGTACTCTACCGCTAATGGGACTACCAATTACGATATCTGTCTGCCGGCTATACTTACTAAGAAGAACCATGGCCGCTGACAAAAACACCATATACTCCGTTACATCGTTCTCCTTCACAAATGCTTTGATATCTGTGAATAGCTTTTTACCAGTATTCACTACAATAGCAGCACCACTATAGCTCTGCACCTGTGGCCTGTTGTAATCCAGTGGCATATTAAGTATAGGAAACTCATCACTATATTCCTTAACCCAGAAGCTTCTCTGCGCAGCCAGGTCCCTAGTACGCATCCATTCACTGTAATCCTTGTATTGCTTTGTCAAAGGCGGAAGCACTTTCCCGCTATATAGTCCGATCAATTCTTTTATCAAGATTACCTGGCTCATTCCGTCACTGATTATATGGTGTATATCTGTCATTAACAGCCAGTATGCACCTCTTTTTACCAGTTTGGCCCTTACAAGCTTCGCAGACTTAAGATCAAACGGACGAAGAAAACCCTCCATCAATTCTTCATCGGTCGACGTATCATCTTCCTTAAATTCAAAATCCGCCTCTACGCTTTCGTGTATCCTTTGCAGCAATTCCCCGTCCTTCATTAAGAACTCAGTACGTAGGATCTCATGTCTGTCCACCATTTTCTGCATTGCAGCCTGCATGGTCGCAGGAGATATTTCACCCTTCAGCCTTAAGCTGACAGGCATATTATAGGTCAGCTTCTCCTCTTCCATCTGACAGATCAGATATATTCGTTTCTGCGTTGATGACATAGGATAATATTCCTTCTCCTTAGCATCTGGAATAGGGCTATAGTTCTCTTTCTCGCATTGATCGATATATTTGGCTATCTGGGCAGGTGTTCTTAATAGGAACATATCCCTGAGGCTTATTACATTTTTTGTATCTGCAGCTATCTGGTTCACTAACGTAATTGCTCTCAGCGAATGCCCGCCAATCTCGAAGAAATCATCATTGATACCAACATTTTTCATTCCTGTAATCTCACTGAAGATTTTGCAAATAAGCTCCTCGGTTATGCTGCCGGGTGCTGCATATTCCTTTTCGCCTCTGTCTCCTATATCCGGCAGGGCATGTTTATTAAGTTTTCCGTTGCCTGTTACAGGAATTGCTTCTATACGCATCAGGTATGCGGGTATCATGTACTCAGGCAGTGTCCTGCCTAGTCTCTTTCTGATCTCTGTAACGTTAATCTCTTGGTCTGCTATGATATAAGCATAGATTGCTTTTTCTCCGCCCTTATCCATACGTGTTATCACTGCACAGTCCTTCACATATTCTATTTTCCTGATCTGACTGGCTATCTCACCCAGTTCAATTCGATAGCCCCTTATCTTAACCTGCTCATCGATTCTTCCAAGATACTCTAGATTCCCATCCGGCAGCCACCTTGCAAGATCTCCTGAACGATACATTCTTCCTGTTCCAAAAGGATTTTCTACAAATTTCTCGGCTGTGAGCTGGGGTCTGTTTAGATATCCCCTCGCAAGACCTGCACCGGTTACACATAATTCCCCCGGAATTCCAATCCCGCAAGGTTTGTCTCCATTCATAATGTATACGGACAAAGTAGGAATGGCTCTGCCTATATCACTGATGCCTCTCTCAATCTCCTTCCTGCCAAGCTCCCTGTAGGTTACATGTACCGTTGTTTCCGTAATGCCATACATGTTTATCATCTTCGTCTCAGGATAATGATCGATCCACGCTGTAAGTCTTCTTGGGTCTAATTCCTCTCCTCCGAATATTAAGTATCTGACGGACAATTTTCTTTGCGCATAATCCGTTTGCAATAAGCTATAAAAAGAAGATGGAACCTGATTCAATACGGTTACCCCTTCCTTCTCTATCAAGTCGATCAGTCTGCCATTGTCCTTCATTGTCTCACTCGGCACAACAATCAGCTTTCCTCCAAATAGGGTTGCACCATACATTTCCCAAACAGAGAAGTCAAAGCCATAAGAGTGGAACAACAGCCATACATCCTTTTCCTTAAAATCAAACTGAAAGCGGTCATTTACAAATAATCTCACAACATTACGGTGTTCAATCAGTACTCCTTTTGACAGGCCGGTAGTTCCTGAGGTGTAGATACAATATGCCAGATCCTGTGCCTTATTAATATGCTCTGGATTGGTGGTACTGTCTTCCCAGAGCTTCAATTCTTTCAGATCTATAACAGGTATGTCTGTAGTAATCGCTGTATTATATACAAGAAGTGCCTTCGGGCAGCTGTCCTTTAGGATAAACTCAATCCTTTCCCTTGGGTATATGGTATTAATAGGCACATAGGCACCCCCGGCCTTTAAGATTCCATAAATTCCAATTACCATCTCTATACTTCGCTCCGTATACATGGCAATGAAATCATCCGGCCTTATCCCAAGCCCTCTTAACTTATGCGCGAGTGCATTCGCCCTTGTATTTAATTCTCTGTAGGTAAGTTTACTGCCCTCATATACAATTGCGATATGATCAGGTGTTTTTTCTACTTGTTCCTCAAATAGATCCACAATGGTCTTATTTTTCGGATATCCGGCTTCTATATCATTGAATACCTCAAATAGCTGCTTCTGCTCCTGCTTAGTTAGGACGGTGATATCCTCTACTTTTTCATCAGGGTGCTCGGCAAATTCCTTCAATATCAGCATATAGCGTTCTTTCATCAGTTCTATATCATCCTTCGAATAGAGCGATGAATCATATTGAAGGCAGCCATAAAACTCATTTCCTTTTGCTGACCATTGCATTACAATGGGATAGTTCGTTTCTTCTCTTCTTTTTTCGATGGATACACGAAAGCCGGACAGCTTATCTTCACCCGATTGTTCTCCGCTAAAAAAATCATCAATATAATAATTTTCAAAAACAAATAGTGTTTTGATCAGATTTGAATCTAGTTCGGATACATTTTGAACTTCCGCAAGAGAACAATATTCATATGCAGTGCTGGCAATTGCCTGTTCCTGCGTTCTTTTTAACAGCTCGCTCGCCGTAGTATTCGTTTCCTGTCTAATTCTTACCGGTATGGTATTGATAAATAAACCAACTGCCTGATCTATCCCCGTAAGCTTTGCACCTCTACCGGATACCACTTTCCCAAAGACCACATCATTATTGCCCTTATAACACTGTAATAATCTTCCCCAGGAGGCTTCAAAGATAGTATTGTAGGTAACGTTACATATAGCTGAAAGTTTTTGAATAGCTTCTGAGATCTTTTTATCAATCTGAAATTTCTCATTTCTCACTCCAGTGGTACTAAAGTCAGAAGATTTACACCCAATTATTTCTGCAGGTTCATTGTATCCCAAAAGTAGGTTTCTAAAGTAATTTAACCCGGCATCCTTATCCTGTAGCGCCAACCAGCTAACATAATCCTTGTAGGAGGTAATCTCCTTTTTCTGCTCCTGTACAACCTTAGACATTTCTTCATAAGAACGCTTATCATTTAAGGCCATATAATACTGGATAAAGTCTCTAAACAATAATGAATTACACCATCCATCCAGAATGATATGATGAGAAGTCCAAAGTATCACACTCTTATTTTCCGATACCTTGATTAAGGTTGCTCTCAGCAAAGGATCTTTTTCAAGGTCAAAGCCTCGTCTTACATCAGCATCTGCCAGATTTTGAATTTCCTTTTCAACATCATTACTAGAAATGTCTGACAGATAGATCTCCTTAATATCCGGATCTCTTTCAATTAATACAACCTGCCAGGGCTTTTGCGTATGTTTATAAAGGATTAACGTTCTAAGTACATCATATTTTTGTGAAAGTAATCTGAAACTTTGACGAATATATTCTCCCTTGAAATCACCACATACTCTGAGTATACTTTGATTTACATATGTTGTAGAAGCATTATTCAGAATTTTATAATACAGCATCCCTTCCTGGAGCGGTGTCAGGCTATATATGGTTTCAATTTTGTTATCACTATTACTCATATGAAACGATCCTTTCGATATTTAACATACTTAGGATTACTATGAAACAAAACCTTTCGGGTAGCCAAAAAGGGCAGACTATCCCTATATCATTTTTTAGTGTTTTATAAACTAAGCAGGTTCAGCTTCCATGGCAGTAGATCCTTGCCAACCTAGTG
>JAEZTJ010000043.1 GCA_023421505.1 Bacillota bacterium | reverse complement strand
TGGACAAGAACAGAATGCATCCAATTAAGGTTGGTAATAACGTTAGAATGAGTTACTCCAAACAAAAGGAAGTCCTGGAGATGCCCAATCTCATTGAAGTACAGAAGGATTCCTATCAGTGGTTTTTAGACGAAGGACTCAAGGAAGTTTTCGATGATATTTCTCCGATAGCGGATTACAGTGGACATTTGAGTTTGGAATTCGTGGACTTTGCTTTATGTGAAGATGACATCAAATATACGATTGAAGAATGTAAGGAAAGAGATGCAACCTATGCAGCACCTTTGAAAGTAAAGGTAAGACTTCATAATAAAGAGAACAATGAAATCAATGAACATGATATCTTCATGGGTGATTTACCGTTAATGACGGAGACAGGCACCTTTGTAATCAACGGAGCAGAGAGAGTTATTGTTAGTCAGTTAGTACGTTCCCCTGGAATTTATTATTCAATAGATCATGATAAAATCGGTAAGAGATTATTCTCTTCTACAGTAATACCTAACAGAGGTGCATGGTTGGAATATGAGACAGATTCCAATGATGTATTTTACGTACGTGTTGACCGTAACAGAAAGGTTCCAATTACAACCTTTGTAAGAGCTTTAGGCTATGGAACCAATGAAGAGATTAAGCAGTTATTTGGTGAGGAGCCGAAAATTCTCGCAAGCCTTGCAAGAGACCCAAGTACCTCCAAGGATCCAACCGGAAGCTATCAGGATGGCCTCTTAGAGTTATATAAAAAGCTTCGTCCAGGCGAGCCTTTGGCGGTTGAGAATGCGGAATCATTACTCAACAGCATGTTCTTTGATGCAAGAAGATATGATCTTGCTAAGGTTGGTAGATATAAATTTAATAAGAAGCTTCATTTCCGTAACAGAATCGTTGGTTTTGTTGTGACGGAGGATGTAGTAGATCAGTCTACTGGAGAAATCATTGCTAAAGCAGGAACGCAGGTAAATGATGCGATCGCAAGACAGATTCAGAACGCAGCAGTACCGTTTGTTATGGTACAAGCGGAGGAACGTAATGTAAAGGTTCTCTCCAACATGATGGTTGATCTCACCCACTATGTTAATATAGACAGAAAAGAGCTGGGTATTTCTGAAGATGTATATTATCCGGTTCTGAAGAAGCTTTTGGCTGATAATACAGATAATGAATCAATCATAGAAGCAATAAAGAAAAATATCAATGAATTAATACCAAAGCATATTACAAAGGAAGATATTATCGCTTCCATTAACTATAACATACATTTAGAGTACGGCGTCGGTAATTCCGATGATATCGACCATCTGGGTAACAGAAGAATAAGAGCGGTAGGTGAGCTATTACAGAACCAGTACCGTATCGGTCTTTCCAGAATGGAACGTGTTGTTAGGGAAAGAATGACAACACAGGACTTAGAAGGTATCAGTCCTCAGTCCTTAATCAACATCAAGCCTGTTACGGCAGCAGTTAAGGAATTTTTTGGAAGCTCCCAGCTGTCACAGTTCATGGATCAACATAATCCGCTTGGTGAATTAACGCATAAGAGACGTCTTTCTGCACTCGGTCCTGGTGGTTTGTCCCGTGATAGAGCAGGTTTTGAGGTTCGTGACGTACACTATTCCCATTACGGAAGAATGTGTCCGATTGAGACACCGGAAGGTCCTAACATCGGTTTGATTAACTCCCTTGCAACCTATGCAAGAATTAATGAGTATGGCTTTATTGAAGCTCCTTACCGCAAATGTGATAAGTCAAATTCGATGAATCCTAGGGTAACGGATGAGGTTGTATATTTAACGGCAGATGAGGAAGATAAATATATTGTTGCACAGGCAAATGAAGAGTTGGATGAAAAGGGATATTTTATCGGTAACAGTATCTCTGGACGTCATAAGGAAGAGACATCACAATATGAGAAGCATATGATCGATTTAATGGACGTATCTCCTAAGATGGTGTTCTCTGTTGCTACAGCGCTTATTCCTTTCCTTGAAAATGATGATGCAAACCGTGCCCTCATGGGTGCGAACATGCAGCGTCAGGCTGTACCGCTTTTGCTTACCGAAGCTCCTGTTGTTGGAACCGGTATTGAAGCGAAAGCAGCTATTGACTCCGGTGTCTGTGTTGTTGCAAAGAAAACCGGTGTGGTAGAGCGTGTAACTGCCAAAGAAGTAGTGATTAAAAATGATGATGGTACAAAGTCCTCCTACCGTATGATTAAATTTTCCAAGAGCAATCAGGGTACCTGTATTAATCAGAGACCAATTGTATTCAGAGGTCAGAAGATTACAGCCGGTCAGGTAATTGCAGACGGTCCGTCTACAGCAAAGGGTGAATTAGCACTTGGTAAGAACCCGTTAATTGGTTTTATGACCTGGGAAGGCTATAACTACGAGGATGCGGTTTTATTAAGCGAGCGTTTGGTACAGGAGGATGTTTACACCTCCGTGCATATAGAAGAATATGAAGCAGAATCAAGAGATACTAAGCTGGGACCGGAGGAAATTACAAGAGACGTTCCAGGTGTCGGTGATGATGCTTTGAAGGATCTTGATGAAAGAGGTATTATCCGTATAGGTGCAGAGGTTCGTGCCGGAGATATCTTAGTTGGTAAGGTTACACCAAAGGGTGAAACAGAGCTGACGGCAGAAGAAAGATTACTTCGTGCAATCTTTGGTGAAAAGGCTAGAGAGGTTAGAGATACTTCCCTTCGCGTACCTCACGGTGAATATGGAATCATTGTAGATGCGAAGGTATTTACAAGAGAAAATGGTGATGAATTATCACCGGGTGTTAATCAGACCGTACGTGTATATATAGCGCAAAAGAGAAAAATCCAGGTTGGTGACAAGATGGCTGGTCGTCACGGTAACAAGGGTGTTGTTTCCAGAGTACTTCCGGCAGAGGATATGCCTTTCTTACCGAATGGAAGACCGCTTGATATCGTGCTTAATCCGCTTGGTGTACCTTCCCGTATGAATATCGGACAGGTACTTGAGATCCATTTATCCTTAGCTGCGAAGGTACTCGGCGTAGATATCTCAACTCCGGTATTTGACGGCGCAGATGAGTTCGATATTATGGATACTTTAGAGATAGCAAATGATTTTGCAAATACTACCTGGGAAGAATTTGAGGTAAAATATAAGGATTCCTTAGATCCTGAATTTATGGATTATTTAAAGAAGCATCCGGAAAACAGGGAAGACTGGAAGGGTGTACCGATTAACCGCGACGGTAAGGTTAGATTACGTGACGGACGTACCGGAGAATATTTTGACGGTTCTGTTACGGTTGGTTTCATGCATTACTTGAAGCTTCATCACCTGGTTGATGATAAGATTCATGCCCGTTCTACAGGTCCTTACTCCTTAGTAACGCAGCAGCCGTTAGGTGGTAAGGCTCAATTCGGTGGACAGAGATTTGGTGAGATGGAGGTTTGGGCGCTGGAAGCATATGGTGCCGCTTATATCCTGCAGGAAATCTTAACTGTAAAATCCGATGATGTTACCGGTCGTGTTAAGACTTATGAAGCAATTATTAAGGGAGAGAATATTACGGAGCCAGGTATACCGGAATCCTTTAAGGTTCTCTTAAAAGAGCTTCAATCCCTTGCACTTGATGTAACAGTTCTTGATGAGAACGGTAACGAGGTGAAGATGACAGAAAGTATTGACTTTGGTGATTCTGATCTGACGCCGCTCATTGAAGGCGATAACAATTTCAGATATGATGAGGGCTATGAAGAAGCCGGCTTCACCCAAGGTAATGCAGAAGATATTGATGCTGATATTTTCGATATTTATGAAGATGAATCGGAAGATTTACTGGAAGACGGTGTTTATGAAGTCGAAGACGAAGAGTTTAGCGAGGAGCCGGAAGAAGAAATCTAGCAAATTGCAATACTCCTATGCTTGAGCAGGTTAGTTTACTAATCCTTAAGCATGAACCAGTAAAAATAGCCACTAATAGTCATAAAGCTGAGGAGCAGAAGTATTTCATAAATCTGCGATCAGTATAACGAAGGGAGAGCCAAGGAATGTCTGAATTAGCAAGTAGCATTCAAGAGATAACCTATGATGCAATAAAGATTGGTTTAGCTTCACCTGAAAAAATCAGGGAATGGTCAAAGGGCGAAGTTAGAAAGCCGGAGACAATTAATTACAGAACCTTGAAGCCTGAGAAGGATGGTTTGTTTTGTGAAAGAATCTTTGGACCTAGCAAGGACTGGGAGTGCCATTGTGGTAAATATAAAAAAATCAGATATAAGGGTGTCGTATGTGATCGCTGTGGTGTAGAAGTTACCAAAGCGAGTGTACGTCGAGAAAGAATGGGGCATATTGAGCTTGCAGCTCCGGTTTCCCATATATGGTATTTCAAGGGGATCCCCAGTCGTATGGGCTTGATTTTAGATCTTTCTCCAAGAACTCTGGAAAAGGTTCTATACTTTGCATCCTATATCGTACTTGATAAGGGAACGACGGATCTTCAGTATAAGCAGGTTTTAAATGAAAAGGAAAGACAAGAAGCAATAGAGAAATATGGATATAACAGCTTTCGTTTAGGAATGGGTGCAGAAGCAATCCAGGAGTTGTTACAGGCTATTGATCTTGAGAAGGAATCAAAGGAATTAAAGAGAGGCCTTAAAGATTCTACCGGTCAGAAGCGTGCAAGAATAATCAAACGCCTCGAGGTAGTAGAAGCCTTTCGTGAGTCCGGCAATAAGCCAGAGTGGATGATATTATCTGTAATTCCTGTAATACCACCGGATCTGCGACCAATGGTTCAGTTGGATGGTGGACGTTTTGCAACCTCAGATATGAATGATTTATATCGTAGAATCATTAATCGTAACAACCGCTTGAAGAGATTACTCGAACTCGGTGCTCCCGATATTATCGTACGTAACGAGAAGAGAATGCTTCAAGAAGCAGTTGACGCTTTAATTGATAACGGAAGAAGAGGCAGACCGGTAACCGGTCCTGGTAACCGTGCTCTCAAATCCTTATCCGATATGTTAAAGGGTAAACAGGGACGTTTCCGTCAGAACTTACTTGGTAAGCGTGTTGACTACTCCGGACGATCTGTTATCGTTGTAGGTCCTGAACTTAAGTTATATCAGTGTGGTCTGCCAAAGGAAATGGCAATCGAGTTATTCAAGCCCTTCGTAATGAAGGAATTGGTAGCAAAAGGCACTGCTCATAATATAAAATCAGCTAAGAAGATGGTAGAAAGACTCCAGACTGAGGTTTGGGATGTCCTCGAGGAGGTTATTAAGGAGCATCCGGTTATGCTAAACCGTGCCCCAACTCTTCACAGACTTGGTATTCAGGCGTTCGAGCCGGTACTTGTTGAAGGTAAAGCGATTAAGCTTCATCCGCTCGTATGTACCGCGTACAATGCAGATTTTGATGGTGACCAGATGGCTGTGCATTTGCCTCTGTCCGTAGAGGCTCAGGCAGAATGTCGTTTCTTACTGCTTTCACCGAATAATTTATTAAAACCGTCCGATGGTGCACCGGTAGCTGTTCCTTCACAGGATATGGTTCTTGGTATTTACTATCTTACTATCGTACGAGAGATGGAAGGCGGCATTCGCCATCATTTCAAGAGCTTAAATGAAGCAATTTTAGCTTACGAGAATGGTGCTATTTTGCTTCATGAGATGATAAAGGTAAGAAGATCCGGTATTAATAATCAGGGAGTAGAGGAGATCAGAGCAATCGAATCTACACTTGGCCGTTTCATATTTAATGAAATTATTCCTCAGGATTTGGGCTTTGTAGATCGAACCAAGGACGAGAATTTCTTGCAGTTAGAGATTAACTTCCTGGTTGGTAAGAAGCAGTTAAAGCCAATCCTTGAAAAATGTATTAATATCCATGGAGCTACAAAGACAGCTGAAATTCTTGACGCTGTTAAGTCTCTTGGTTATAAGTATTCAACACGTGCAGCGATGACCGTATCTATCTCCGATATGAAGGTGCCGGATGAGAAGAAACAGATTATTGCAGATGCGGAAGCTACCATTGAAAGTATTGCTAAGGAATACAGACGTGGTAGAATGACAGAGGATGAAAGATATAACACTGTTATTGAGACCTGGAAGGAAGCCGATAAGGTTCTGACCGATACGCTGTTAAGCGGACTTGATAAATTCAATAATATCAAGATGATGTCCGACTCCGGTGCCCGTGGTTCCGATAAGCAGATCAAGCAGCTTGCCGGTATGCGTGGACTTATGGCAGATACCACAGGTAAAACAATCGAATTGCCGATTAAATCTAACCTGCGTGAAGGTCTTGACGTTTTGGAATACTTCATCTCGGCGCATGGTGCTCGTAAAGGTCTTTCCGATACAGCGCTTCGTACTGCTGACTCCGGATATTTGACCCGTCGTCTGGTTGACGTATCTCAGGATTTAATTATCCGTGAGGTAGATTGCTGCGAGGGACATGAAATTCCGGGTATGTGGATCAAAGCCTTTACCGATGGTAAAGAAGTGATAGAGAGCTTAGAAGAAAGAATTACAGGAAGGTATTCCTGCGAGACAATCTATGATGAAAAAGGCGAGATGATTGTAAAAGCAAATCATATGATTACACCTAAGCGTGCAGCAAGAATTATTGCTACCGGTGTTGAAAAGGTTAAGATTCGTACAATCTTATCCTGTAAATCCCATATAGGTGTCTGTGCTAAATGCTATGGTGCAAATATGGCTACCGGTGAAGCAGTTCAGGTTGGTGAAGCAGTAGGTATTATCGCAGCTCAATCAATTGGTGAGCCCGGTACACAGCTTACCATGCGTACCTTCCATACCGGTGGTGTTGCGGGCGATGATATCACACAAGGTCTTCCCCGTGTCGAGGAGCTTTTTGAAGCCAGAAAGCCTAAGGGTCTTGCAATTATTGCTGAATTCGGCGGTGTGGTTACGATTAAAGATACAAAGAAGAAACGTGAAGTAATCATTACAAATAATGAAACCATGGAATCAAAGGCATATTTAATACCTTATGGCTCTAGAATTAAGGTTATGGACAATGATGTACTGGAAGCTGGTGACGAGCTTACGGAAGGTAGCGTTAACCCTCATGATATCCTAAAGATTAAGGGTATCCGTGCTGTACAGGATTACATGATACAGGAAGTACAGAGAGTATATCGTCTACAGGGTGTTGAGATTAATGATAAGCATATCGAGGTTATTGTTCGTCAGATGCTGAAGAAGATCCGTATCGAAACAAACGGTGATACGATGTTCTTACCGGGAACTTTGGTTGATATCTTAGATTTTGAGGATGAGAATGAAAGATTGAAGGCAGAAGGCTTGGAGCCAGCAGATGGCAAGCAGGTAATGTTAGGTATCACAAAGGCTTCCCTTGCTACCAATTCCTTCTTGTCAGCAGCATCCTTCCAGGAGACTACTAAGGTTCTTACTGAAGCAGCTATCAAGGGTAAGGTTGATCCGCTCATCGGTCTTAAGGAAAATGTTATTATCGGTAAATTAATTCCTGCCGGTACTGGTATGAAGAGATATCGTTCTGTAAAACTTGATACAGATACTCCGGAGGAGTATATGCTTTCTGAAGAACTTGAAGGCGACGGAAGCTATATGGAGTTTAGCAACTTTGAGTATCCGGAAGATAGCTTTAGTGAGGATGAATTCTTTAGCGAAGAATTTGATGAAGAAGGCTACTACGAGCCGGAAGACGGAATTGCTGAGATAGTTTATGATGAAGATAAGTATTCCAAAAAGGAAGATGATCTTCAAAGAGAAGACGCAATTCCAGGTGTAGACGATGCTCATGTCAACTACGGAGAGAATTCTCATAATGATGGTGACTGGACAGAAACCGAATTTAACTTAAAAGGAATAGACGAAGACGATTACAGTGATGGGCTGTAGGAGTTAGGTTGAAAAATCAAAGATTTTTCAATCGGCTAATCTGTGCGCTGCCCAAATTCGCAGGTTTTTGGCGGCATGGAGGTTAATATACTTGAGTAATAAAACGCCAGATAGTATTGATAAATCATCAATACTATCTGGCGTTTAGGTTTATATTGAAACTTCTTCATTAAGGTACTAAATATTAGTAGACAGTGGTTATATTATTATTCAAGCCTGAGTAAGTGTTTATTGATATACATAGATTGACAAAATAAGTAATTTGGTGTATTATAACTGTATTAATTAAAATAATACAGTTATTACACTACGCTCCAACGCTCCTTTGAGCTTAACTTGTGCTTCGAAAAAGTATATGCAGTGTATACAATATTAGTAATTACTGAGTTTCGCAATTGTCTATATCATTAATTGACAAGAAAGGAGTTATCCGTGATCTTAATAGATTATAAGGATCGTAGACCAATTTATGAGCAGATCGTAGAACGTTTGAAAGAACTGGTACTAAGAGGATGCCTTGAGCCTGATAGTCAATTGCCTTCTGTTAGAAATTTAGCAATCGAGTTATCAATTAATCCTAATACAATACAAAGAGCATATTCGGAATTAGAACGACAGGGATATATTTATTCCATAAAGGGTAAGGGGAACTTTATTGCTATAAACGACCGGCTGGTTGAACAAAAGCAAAATGAGATTTTAGAAGCTGTAAGTAGGTTAGTGGATGCTGCAAAAGGTATTGGAATAACAGAGGATCAGTTTGTTAACAGGGTAAATGAAAGTTATAAAGGAGAAAGCAAGCCATGATTGAGATGATAAACGTTAGTAAAAAATTTGATACGATAAAGGCGCTCGATCAAGTCTCTGTTGTTATCAAGGAAGAAAATATATTTGGCCTATTAGGTACGAACGGAGCAGGAAAAAGTACCTTTTTAAGATTGCTTAGCGGAATATTAAAGCAGGATAGTGGAGTAATTACCATAGATGAAAAGAAGGTATATGAAAATATAAAAGCAAAAGAATTATTTTTTTATATTTCGGACGATCAATACTTTTTTGCTAATTCTGCGCCGAAGGATATCAAAGCATTTTATAGTAGCGTTTATTCAAGCTTTGACAGTGTTCGTTTTGATAAATTATTAAATCAGTTTGAACTTGATAGGCATCGAAAGATCAGTACCTATTCAAAGGGTATGAAAAAGCAGTTGTCTATTATATGTGCGATCTGCGCTAATACAAAATACATACTTTGTGATGAAACCTTTGATGGACTCGATCCGGTTATGCGACAGGCTGTGAAAAGTATCTTCGCAAAGGAAATGACAGAACGTAAATTGACAGCCATTATTGCGTCTCATAATTTAAGGGAATTAGAAGATATCTGCGATTGTGTAGGATTGCTTCATAAGGGAGGAATTGTACTATCTAAGGATTTGTACGATATGAAGATCAGCTTACATAAAATTCAATGTGTATTTGGAAGTGAGACAGATATAAAATATCTGTTTGATGGAATGGATTTACTCAAAGTAGAGCAGAGAGGTTCGCTATTTACAATTACAGTAAGAGGTAGTATTGAAGAAATAGAGAACAGACTGGATAGTGTAAAGCCAATTTTCAAAGAAGTTATACCACTATCACTAGAGGAGATTTTTATTAGTGAAACGGAGGTGATTGGCTATGATGTCAAAAAACTTATTTGTTAGATTAGCTATAGAGGATATGAAAAGAAGAATATGGATTCCGGTACTTTTGATACTGACATTTTTATTAGCACTACCGGTGAGCTGTGCCTTAAGGCTGGAAGACTATAGCGATAAAACTTCATACCCCTTGTTACAGTCAAAAATGATTAATATGCTGGGGCCAAATAATATATTAATTGTCTTTGTTACAATGATAAGTGCAGTTATAATTGGGTTGGTCGGCTTTTTCTATCTTCAGTCAAGGAAAAAGGTTGATTTTTATCATAGCATACCGGTGAAAAGGGACACTATTTTTGCTGTAGCATATTTAAACGGTTTGATAATCTATCTAATATCATATTTACTTAGTTTGCTTATGTGCTTTTTGATACTAGGCTTACAAAATGCTTTAGGCTTGGAAGTAATTACAGCAGCTCTCACCGCTTTGGCAATCAATTTAATTTATTTTAGCTTAATATATACTATCACTATAATAGCTGTGCTATTAACCGGAAACCTCCTTGTAAGCTGCTTTATTACAGTGATTTTTCTTTTTTACTTGCCGGTAGTAGCAGAAATCAAGAATACGTATTATACTATGTTTTTTCAAACGTATTATTCAAATAGTAACCTGATGGACCGGTCAGCGCACCTATCACCTTTTTTAAGTTATATCAAGGTAAGAAATGCATATGAGTATGGAGGAGAATATTTAAGAGATGTTATTATTGCATTTTTCATAGTAATTATTTTAATTGTGATATCTGTATTGCTATACAGAAAACGGCCATTAGAGGCTGCTAATAGTGCATTGGTATTTAAGGTTACAAAGCCTGTCTTAAAATTATTACTGGTTATACCGACTGCTTTAGGCGGAGGTATTATAATTAGGGAAATCGCATCAGGCCATAAGGATGAATGGTTTATATTTGGCCTCTCTCTTTTGCTTATTTTGTCCTATATGCTTATTCAAACCATATATGAATTTGATATTAGAAGTGCGTTTCATCATAAAAAGCATCTTCTCTTGTGTGCAATTCTTACAGGTGCAATAGCTTGTATTTTTCGCTTTGATTTATTTCAGTTTGATAACTATATTCCTAAAAAAGATAAAATAGAAAGCATGGGGGTATCGATATCAGGAATAGATCAGAAACTGTATAATACAGAAGTTTCTGCTGATCGCTCCATACTTAATTCGATTGATTATCAGCTGAAGAATATGAGACTTTATGATATCAGTTCGGTTTATGAGTTGGCGGAGGCAGGTATACAAAGTACATATAATTATTGTGGTGAAGATTATGAACGGGATAATGAAGGTGTATTTACCTATACAGTTAACTATGTCTTAAAAAGCGGAAGTAAAGTTTATCGAAAATATCGTATTGAGAGAAAGGAAGGTCTTAATCTTGTTAAAAACATTTTTGAGAATCTGGATTATAAGAAAGCCCATTATCCGCTGCTTCAATGGAAGGAGGAGGATATCAATGAAATATATGTAAGATATGCCTCAAATTTGCTAGATTATACAGCGGCGTACGATTATAAATGGAACGACAAGGCTAATTTTAATGCAGAAATAAATGGTAGTGAGCTAAAGCAGCTTGTCAGCGTGTATAAGGAGGAATTATCAAAGCTCTCCTGGGAGGAAGCATCCTTAAGTAATCCAATTGCAGAATTCGTATTCAGAATAGGTGATCGAGGGGGAAGTGATGGTTATTATATTTACCCTTCCTTCAAGAAAACCATAGCATTTCTTAATGAAAAGGGTTTTGATACGGATAAAGCAATAGATATTAAAAATATTCAAGAAATTTCCATTGAAAATTATGTAACGGAATATAACTATAAATCAAAAGCTGTTGCAGCAGCAGGGATGCCTCAGCCAACTATGAATTACACAAGTGAACGTGAGATTAAAACAATACTACCTGAGTTGATTGACATTGAATTTTATAACAATAATAATATGGTTATAGAAGTTGATAAACGAATTTCAGCTACAGTAAAATATAAGATTAACGCTTCAGATAATACTATGCAATATAGTTTTTATTTTAATGCAAACAAAATCCCGGACTTTATAAAAAAAGATCTGGGATGGGAAGAATAAAGTAATCTACATCACTATACTATAAGTGACGTTTGTGCAAAATGACGAAGCTAAATTGTTTGAGGGGCTTTTGACATTCTAATCAATAATTAATATGTAAATATGGAAAAATATGATTGACAAACACGGTCTACTGATGTAAACTCTAACTATGTTACATCTGTAGACCGTGTTTTGTATTTATTATATATCAATTTTCTAATGCTATTTTGTAACTTATTTTAATAATGTTACCAACTAAAAGATGAAAAAATATTTAGTTAAAATCAGAAAGGAGTTTATGGTGTATGTAAGGTACATCATTATAAACAATGAATCTATCAAAAACGATAACTGACGCAGAATTAGAAATTATGAAAATACTATGGAGAGAGGGAGTACCTATATCCTCAACTGAGATTCGTCTAGAATTAAAGGAAACAAAGAACTGGGAAAAATCAACTGTACTGACCTTGTTAAGAAGATTAGCTGATAAAGGTATCATCACTGTTGTAAAGGGAGATCCCTCCAGTTATACGCCTAACATAAAAGAAGAGGATTATATTGCAGAACAGACGCAGGATATGGTTGACAAGTTATATGGCGGCAGTGTTAAAAATCTTGTAGCTGCACTTTGTGACAGTAAGCTTACGGAGCAGGACATAATAGAACTTAAAAATTATTTTATGGAGGAGGGGAAATAAATGTCCGGCTTATTTTGGAGTATACTAGCTTTATCTTTAGCAGGCAGTATCATGACTTTAGAATTATATTTGTTGAAGCCGTTAATCCGAAATCGTGTTACGAAGGCTTTCCAGTATTATCTTTGGTTAGTTGTAATAATCAGATTGATCCTTCCATTCTCAATTGATATAAATCACGTTGGAGATGTATTTACCAAATTTATTGATAAGATGGAACACACAGCTACAGAGAAAGATATGATACAGGGTGATGTGGTTAATGATAAATTCTTGATTAATCCCCTCGTAAGCCCACCTACAGAATATGTGGATAACTCAAAGGATACACAGGTATATGGAAATAATCAAGTTATTGTATCGGACATAGCAGATACCAAAACCAGTGATACAGTTTCACACACAAGATTCATCAACTTAATTGACATACTTACGGCAAATTTGAGTATCATCTGGCTGTTAGGCTTTCTGATTTCACTGGGAGCGATAAGTCTTCAGTATCTAAAGTTTATGAAAGAGGTAAGAAAGACTCAAATCATTCAGGCTGATCCTCTAATCTATACTACTTTGATCGAGTGCTGCGAGGAGCTGGGTATAAAAAAACAACCTAATATCATGGTAAGTATGGTTGTCAAGTCTCCTATTCTTGTTGGAATAATTAACCCAAAGATAATATTACCGGAGCTTGAATATAAGCAAAAAGATTTAAAATTTATATTACTACATGAGCTTAATCATTTTTGTAAAAAGGACATACTTTTTAAATGGGTTGTACAATTTACTGTATGTATACACTGGTTCAATCCTTTGGTTTATTTTATGAAAAAACAAATTAATCACGCAGGAGAGCTTGCTTGTGATGAAGCTGTCATAAAGAAACTAGATAGAGAAGAACAGAAAGAGTATGGTCTAATGCTTCTTAATTTGGCCTCTATAAATAGAACGTGGAGTAGTTTGACTTCAGCGATGAGTGAAGGGAAGAAAAATATGAAAGACAGACTAACTTCTATTTTACAATATAATAAGTCAATGAAAAGAATCGGTTTATTATCTATACCTTTATTAGTTATTATTTTAGCAACTGCTGCCTTTACACCTGCAAAGAAAACGGAAGCAGTTAATACAGATGAAGAATTGAATAGTAAAGATTACAGTACTGAATATTTAAATCCACCAGGTACAGTTTATTATTCCAATCATACTTCCTCATTACGGAATAGTTATAATAACGAGGATGTAGAGATGGATGAGTATAAGAATAGTTATGATGGTGAGAGCTTAGAAGATTACAATGATGAATATAAGAATTATGATAATTATGATAATTATGATAATTATGATAATTATGATGGATTTAAAAATTTCAAGGATGATCTAAGTAAAATATCAGATTTAGTAATTGATCAGTTAAGTACAATTGATACAGAATTAAATATGTCTCACAATATAATTCAAGAATATGGTGATAAATGGAAGAAAAGTACCTACGAGGAGCTCGTCAAAAAGATATATAAAGAGCCAAAATTAATTGAAAAGGATTACAGTAATGTTAAAGAACTTGATATATCTTTGATACATGATAATGTAATCATTAAGCGCGGCGGAGATAAAGTTCATGTTAAGTTATATGAATGGTTTGATAATCAATACAGTTTGTCAATGAAAAAGGGTAAACTGGAGTTGGACAATATGGACCATAATGTATATATGGATGATAAGACAGGTTCCTATACAAGTTGTTGGCTGCCAATGATATTAGAACAGCTTGGGCGCAGTATTAATCCAGAAGATTTAAAGGATCATAATGGAACAATAGTTATAACTATTCCAAAGAATGTGAAATTAAAATGTATCAGTACGGACTTAATAAGCGGTTACCTCTTAGCAAAGGAAGTATCAGCTGGTGAATTAAATGCTAATAATATTAGCGGGAAAATTAAATTAGAAAACTGCTCTTATGATGCTGCGCACATTAGTAATATATCCGGAAATATAGAAGTAGAAGGTGGAAAAGGCAGCTTAGAGGTAGAGAATATTACAGGCAATATCTCTCTTTGGAATGTACAAAACAGCGATGATATAAATATAGATACTAATTCCGGTATCATCGATATAAAGCTAAAGGACACGAAAGCATTTAATATAGAATATGAAAGCTTTAGTGGCAGTCTGAAGGTGGGAGATAAATATTATAAAAAGAGTATAGAATTAAATAAGAGTGCAGATAAGAAGCTTACAATTGATACTTTTAGTGCTCAAGTTACGATAAGTCAATATTAGAACATAACATTACCAATCACTAAAATTATATATAGCTCCCAAACAAGGAATAGGTTATATTTCAACTATTCCTTGTTTACATCTTCTCAAAACCTTCGTATAGCATAGATAGAATTGATATTAAGTGCATACAATGAATAAAAAATGATTGCATTTCAAATAGAAGCATTGTATCATATAGGATGGTAAAATGTTAAATATGTCTAAATAAGTAGATTTTTGTGCATACAGGTAAGAAAGGATGAGGGATAAGGGTATGGAATATTTAAATAAGTATCAAGAATGGACAACAAACCCATACTTTGATGAGAAAACCAGAGCAGAACTTGCTGCCTTAAAAAATGATGATAAAGAAATTAAGGAGAGATTTTTTAAGGATCTTGAATTTGGTACTGGAGGATTAAGAGGAATATTAGGTGCCGGCGTTAACCGTATGAATTTATATACGGTAAGAAGAGCTACGCAGGGACTTGCTAATACCATAATAAAACAGGGTGGAGAAGGTAAAGGAGTTGCAATCGCACATGATTCCAGAAGAATGTCTCCTGAATTTGCTCTTGACAGTGCCTTGTGCCTGGCAGCAAATGGAATTCATGCGTACTTATTTGAGTCCTTAAGACCTACACCGGAGCTATCCTTTGCGGTCAGAGAGCTTTCTTGTACTGCGGGAATTGTTATTACAGCCAGTCATAATCCTGCGGAATACAATGGCTATAAAGTATACTGGGAAGATGGTGCTCAGATTACAGCACCAAAGGATAGTGAGATTATCAACGAAGTAAATGCAATTAGCGATTTTTCTGAAGCTAAGACAATGACCAAAGAGGAAGCACTTAGTAAAGGACTTCTTACTATCATAGGAAAGGAAATTGATGATAAATATATAGCAGAACTGAAGAAGTTAGTTATCAATCCGATCAGTGAAGAGGGTAAACAGATTAAGATAGTATATACACCCCTACATGGAACCGGAAATCTACCTGTTAGAAGAATACTGAGTGAATTAGGCTTTGATAATGTCTTTATTGTGCCGGAGCAGGAACTGCCGGATTCAGAATTCTCTACTGTCGGTTATCCGAATCCGGAGGATCCAAAGGTATTTACCCTTGCAAAAAAGCTGGCTGATCAAGTAGGGGCAGACTTAATTCTTGCTACAGATCCGGATGCGGACCGTCTCGGAATTATGGTTAGAGATGAAAAAGGGGAGTTTGTACTATTTAACGGCAATATGACAGGTGCTTTAATCGCTGAATATGAGTTTTCTCAAAAAGCAGAAAAGGGAATACTCCCGAATAATGCAGCTTTAATTAAGACCATTGTTACAGGTAATATATCAGATATGATTGCAGAATATTATAATGCAAAGCTGATTGAAGTATTAACCGGTTTTAAATATATAGGAGAGCAGATTAAGTTATTTGAGCAGACTAAAGCAAATGAATATGTATTTGGATATGAAGAAAGCTATGGCTGCTTAGTTGGTACACATGCAAGGGATAAGGATGCTGTAGTTGCGGTTATGTGTTTGTGCGAAGCGGCAGCTTATTATAAATCCAAAGGTATTTCCTTATATGAACAGATGAATCGAATCTATAAGAAATATGGTTACTTTAAAGAGGATCTGGTATCCGTAACCTTAAAGGGTATTGAGGGTATGGAGAAAATCAAAGAGATTATGGAGGGTTATCGTAAAAATCCGCCCAAAAAAGCTGGTGATTATACTATCCTAAAACTCAGAGATTATAAAAAGGATACAATTACCGATATGGCTACTGGAGCAGTTACACCAACTGGTCTGCCAAAATCCGATGTACTATATTTTGAGTTAAATGATAATGCTTGGTGTGCTGTAAGACCTTCCGGAACCGAACCCAAAATAAAATTCTATTTCGGAGTTAAGGGTAATAACTTGTCGGATGCAGAAGCAAGGATAAAGAAGCTGATGCAGGATGAGGTGTTCAAAGTTAATTGATTGTATCTATGCCTATATAGTGAGGTGCCTGCCGTAAAATCAGAAAACGGCAGGCACTTTTTGTATGCTTTGGGTTACTCACTTCCAGCTTATTCGGAATATAGCAGGCAGAGAGATACTCATGAAACAGGTCAGGTAATGAAGGACGGCTGTATTAATAATTATAATTAATTTATAAAACACTATTAAGGGAATTGAAAAGGATGAAATCAAATGAAATAGTATAGCAAATAAATTCAGATAATTAATAAAGAGAAAATTAGTATTATGTAACATAATTATTATTATGTTGTATTACATTATAAAACAAAATAACTTATAAAGCAATCATAATCTGACAAATTCTACATAATAACCTATAATGTGATAATATTGCGGATAATGTTAGAATTGAACTAATTTATACAGTTCATCCTTTTGATCCTGACTAATTCCAATATATCTGAGAGTAACATTTGGTGAGCTGTGATTAAAGGTATCCATAATTAAGCCTATATTATGGTTAGAGAGCTTATACGTCCAATAACCCCATGTTTTTCTCAGGCTGTGAGTCCCAAAATTCTCTATACCTGCTGTCTGGGCGGCAGTCTTTAGTATGCGGTAGGCTTGTACTCTACCCAAATGTGACCCTTTCCTGCTTTCAAAAAGATAGCTTTCAGGAATAAGCTTAGCAGCTGTCTTATATTTATGGATTTCATTACATAGCGAGCTGTTAATCTTAATCTTTTTTTCCTTTCCTGTCTTTCTTTCATTTAAAATAAAATACTCACGAAAATTTCCTTCTGAATTTAATACATCAGTAAGCCTAACAGGCAATATATCACTAATTCTTAATCCTGTATTAAGACCAAACTTGAAAAGCAAACCGTACCTTAAATCTTTTCCTACCAGATAGCTATACATCTCATTAACTTTTGTCATGTCTCTTATGGGTTCTACGGTCATATAAATCCATCCTTTTATGAAAGAATATAGTAGGTAATTGTGAAACTAATTATTTGTTAGCGTTGTATCCAATTAATATAACTATATAGTATTGTATTGTCTAAAGAATATAGTGAAATAAGATAAGGAACGATGAAAATTCCCGAGCCATTATACCTTCTTTATTATACAGCCAATATGGAATAAAATCATTATAATAGTTAGATTTATGTAACAAAATAATAAAATTGTTACATTAGATAAAGCTGTTTAATATGTCTAATAATTAAATTAAATTTAATTAAATTTACATCTTAGGCATCGATTTATTATTATAGGATTAAAGCGAAAGGAGATGATTTTTTGACGGAATTTAATGAAATAATCAACGAGGTAAATGAAGATTCCCAGAAAGGAAGATATCTGATATTTGCACTGGGTAAGGAAATGTATGGCATAGAAATCCAACATATCATAGAAATCATTGGAATTCAGACCATAACTACCATACCGGATATGCCGGAGTACATTAAGGGTATTATTAATCTCAGAGGTAAAATAATACCGCTTATGGATGTCAGGATTCGCCTTAATAAAGAAGCAAAGGATTATAATGACAGAACCTGCGTTATTGTGGTGGATGTGAATGACGAATCGATTGGCTTAATTGTTGACAGTGTATCGGAGGTTTTGTCAATACCGGAGCAGGATACGGTAGAACCTCCCGTAATAAGCAATGGAAATATTAATAGGTATATAAAAAAGATAGGGAAAGTGGGTACGGAGGTTAAGCTGCTGCTAGACTGTTCTAAACTGTTCACAGAAGATATACTCAATGATTTAATTATTTCAAATTAAATATACTGGAGAGGAATAAACGGTGATGAGAAGATTTCTTGATTTAAAAATAGCAACTAAACTCATTATAGGCTTCGTACTTGTTGCCTTGATTGCAGGAATTGTTGGTGCAATCGGACTGGTTAATATTAATTCTATAAATAATGCAGACACCCAGCTTTATAAAAGGAATACGCTGGGTCTTCAATATATTGGAAATGCAAATGTAGCGTTTCAAAGAATCAGATTCAATACAATGAAAATATTAATCGATCAGGATCAAATGGAGGCATATATTGAAAAAGCCGAGGGATATATTGATACAGTAAATCAAAGCCTGGAGTCATATAATCAAATTGTGTTCACAGAGGAAAACAGGAAGCGTTTTTCTGATTTAACAGAGAACTGGAACGAATTCTCATCAATTATCAATTCGATATTTGATAAATATAAGAGCAATGATAATGATCAGGCCAAACAAATACTATTAACTGATGCACAGGAAGCGGGAGAAGCATTACAGGCGTCCTTTGATAACCTATTTGACTATAATGCCGATGCCGCAAAAGAAAAATCAGATGCAAACGACAGTAAGGCAGCCTTTTCCATAATAATGATGCTGTCGGTAATAGCAGCAGGAATTATCATTGCGGTAATACTGGGTATTGTAATCTCCGGTATAATCAGCAAGCCAATCATTAAAATCGTCTCAGCTGCAGAAGAGTTAGCGGTTGGAAATATTAAATTAAATATTCAATCTGATAGAAAGGACGAAACAGGTAAGCTGATGGAGGCTTTTGCTAAAATGATAGCCAGCATCCGTGAGCAGGCTTTGGCAACGGAGAAAATAGCGGACGGAGACTTAACCGTTGAGATAGAGGTAAGGTCCGAAAATGATTTATTGGGCAGAAAGCTTTCAGAAATGGTGGAAAAGAATAATATTATTATGAATAACATCAGTGCCGCTTCAGAGCAGGTGGCTTCCGGAGCAAAACAGATTTCCGAATCCAGCGTGGCTCTGTCGCAGGGAGCCACTGAGCAGGCAAGCTCGGTAGAGGAACTGACCGCTTCTCTGGAGCAGATATCCTCTCAGACGGAATTAAATGCACAAAATGCAAAGCAGGCTAATCAGCTGGCAGAGGTTGCTAAGTCAAATGCTATTGAAGGAAATACACAGATGAAGGACATGCAAAAAGCCATGGAGGAAATCAATGTTTCCTCCTCCAGTATATCAAAGATTATTAAGGTAATTGATGACATTGCATTCCAGACAAATATTTTGGCACTTAATGCTGCAGTTGAAGCAGCAAGAGCTGGACAGCACGGAAAGGGCTTTGCTGTAGTGGCGGAGGAGGTGAGAAACCTTGCAGCCAGGTCTGCAAATGCCGCCAAGGAGACTACTGAAATGATAGAAAGCTCTATAAAGAAGGTGGAAGCCGGAACAAAGCTAGCGAATGACACAGCCGCAGCGCTGAATAAGATTGTAGATGATGTATCCCGTGCGGCAGCCCTGGTAAGTAGTATCGCGGATGCTTCTAGTGAGCAGGCCTCCGGCATAGCCCAGATTAATCAGGGCATTATGCAGGTATCCCAGGTGGTACAGACGAATTCTGCCACATCGGAGGAAGCGGCGGCAGCAAGCGAGGAGCTTTCCAGCCAGGCAGATCTTCTGAGCGAAACCGTAAATAAGTTCAAAATCAAGAAGGTCAGTTATTCAAACAACGGATATGAGATGGACCCTGAGGTACTAAAGATGCTATCAAGTATGTCTGAAAAATCAAAGCAAAATAATGAAAGAAAACAGGAAAGTACAGGGGAAAAGGAAAAACAGAAAATCATTTTATCGGATAAAGAATTCGGAAAATATTAAGGAAGTGTAAAATAGTTTGTGTCTTCGGTAATAAATACCACTTTGTTCTGGGTGTCACTCTAGATGGGACAAAAGATATTCTTAGTATCACAATCGGAGCAAATAAATCCTCGAAGTTCTGGTTTGGAATGCTAAATGACCTGAAAAACAGAGGATTAACAAATACCTGTAAACAGAAAAAGTAACCGGCGTAAGATCCAGATAATCTGAACCTTTACGCCGGGAAACTATAATTCCGTCGGCACTAATTATTTAAATTCAGCTTCGGACACAGAAAAATTTACACCCTCTATGAAAATCATATGGCAAAAGCACATAACTCCTCAATGGAGAAGGTCGTGTTTCTTAATCCATGATAATAATTTCCCCACTCGGCCTTAAACTTTAAATAGCTGTAGTCTTCATCGTCAATACCTTTTGGATAGTAAGCTTCACAACCTTCAGACCATAACATTTCTCGGTAATTTCTGTCCCTTCCCACTTCGATACTGCCCACCAACATAAGTCCCATAAAATTATTTTCATCACAGAAATAGATACAGGCTTTAGGATTATATAAAAATTGCTGAACGCGTTTTGAAGAAGTGTTGGTGGAGAAATAATATGTATCCAGTCCATCGTGCTTTAATGATAACATAGCTTTTGTATTCGGATTGCCATTTTCATCAATGGAAGAAACATAAGATACTTTTGCATTTTCAATGAGGGAGATTATCTCCTCTTTTAAATTACTATTCATTGCTTTCACCTTCCCTTAGATTAATAAGAATTCGCTCAAGAAAATTTTCAAATGTTATAATTTCAGTTTCTGTAAAGTCTTTGTAGAAGAGTAAATTCATTAGTTTTGATACTTCATCATATTTTGCCCTTAATGCTATTGATTTTTCGGTTAGAATAATCTTAATTTGTCTGCGGTCCTTCTGATTATAGGTACGCTTTATAATATCATGCTGCTCCATGCGGTCAAGCATACTTGTTAAGGTAGTCTTAGCAAGACTGGTACGATGTGACAATTCAATGATGGGTAGATTATCTTCTTGCCATAGTACATATAAAATTCTTCCTTGAGCTCCGTTGAATTCCTCGACACCATATTTTCTTAGAATTGAATCAAAAACTCTGCTCTGGATTTGCTTTATTTGGGTTATTAAAAAACCCCCACTTGTTTTAATCAATTAATTAATCACCTCACAATCCATATAGTATAATACCATATAGTACTATATTGTACAAGTAGTTTAATACTATAAATAGTTATAGAAATCTGTAACCACAAAGCTACATTGACAATAATAAAACCTCCTACAACCATTGTATAAAGCTTCTGGTCACAGAAGGTTAAAGAAATACTGTTATATTGAAAGATGTTATACCAGTTTTTGACCGCAATTTGGACAGAAATTAGCGTTACTCGTCTTTGTACCGCAGTTCGGGCAAAAATTGGGTTTATTTGTTGGCTGAGCATTAGGACTTACTGGAGAAACTGACGGATTACTCGTTATAGGATTATTCTCATTATTTATCTGATTCATGTTCTGCAGCATTTGATTCGCCATGTTCATACCCATCATCATACCTGCCATATCGGAGGCTGTGCCTCCCCCACTTACCTTGCCGGAGGCTATCCCTTCGGTCATTGCCATTTGCTGGTACCGACTGATATCCCCCACCATACTGAAAGAAGCATTTTTATTAATCATTGCCTGAATTTCTTCCGGATAGGTAACACTCATAATATGAAAGCCTACAACAGATAAACCGGTATCGAAGAGCTGCATATCAAGATCTGTTTGGATGCCCTTTGAGATATCAAAGGAATTAGCCTGTAGATTGAATAAATCCTTACCTTCCTTAGAAATCCATTTCATCAGAAGTTGGTCAAGGATGGTTACGATACGCAGCCTGACATCCTCAATATAATAGCTTTGTTTAACTCCCGCAATCTTGTCAATTAATTTAACATAATCATTCACCTTGAAGGTAAAGGTCCCGTTAGCGCGGATAGGAAGTCCTCCGGGAAGTGTTTGAGTAGGGATATTAATTGCATTCTGAGTCCCCCATTTCACGATGAACTCCTTCGTATTTATAAAAAGAACTTCAGCGCGGATACCGCTGTTAAAGCCAAATCGAAAGCCCTTTAAGGTGGAGAGAAAAGGAATAATCTGCGATTCTATATCATAATCACCCTCATCCTTGAAGATACCTTCTATTTTACCGTTATATAGGAAGACTGCATCCTGCCCTGGACGTATCATCAGGCGGCTGCCCTTTTTAATCTCATCATTATTCCATTTATAAAAAACCATATCTTCTCTAAATTCCTGCCACTCAACTACGTTTGCGAACTGTTTTGAAAATAAACCCATACTCATATCCTCCTATAATTAATGTAGAACACTAGAACTTAGCTCTGCCTGTACTGTGAGAATGCCCTCCGGGTGATATACCACCTCCACCGCCGCCTCCTCCAGAATTGTTCTGAGGCTTGCGAACTCTGGTAATCTGGGTTCTTATATAATCATCTCTTCTCCCAATCAGGCCAGAATGTTCAGGGTCAATATAGGTATTGCTGCCGACTGTCATTTTACCGCCTGAGTTATATGCCATAATAAGAACTGCAATTGCACCGATGATTAAGGCCGCAGCCAAATGAACCAGGCTGTTTAAATAAATTGGTACACGGTTTATATATTTGTCCGCGAGCTTGATATAATTTTCAAAGGCCTTTAGAAACTTACCCTCACTTAACAAGGGAGCTATTTTATTAACGATGGCATCCTGCCGATTTCCATTGATTTTTTTCTGAAGTGTACCATAAGCTTCTACAACTACATCCCGGTTATGCATATCCACCAACAATATAATGCTGTCGCCATATACCTTTTTATCATAGAAGTTTTCAATATAAAGTTCCCCATCGACAGCATTCGAAGCATTGTGTGTCAGGATGATAAACTCGGCTTGATCGTCCCTGCTATACTTTATACACAGTTTTTCTAATTCCTGCTGCTCCGCTGTGGATAAAAGTCCTGCTTCGTCGTAGACATGTTGAATTTGTTCATTCGTTTGTGCACATGCATATTTGAATGGGGTTATCAACAATAAAAACACAATGACCCCTAATAATAGTACTAAGGAAAGGAATTTTCTTCTGATCTGCTTTCTCACAGCAAGCCACCTCCCATCAATAGGGCAATAATTCTGAAGAGAATGAAACAGCTAGCCGAGATCCCGGTAAACCAGGCTGCAATTTTCCCCTTGCTTAAGGGCGGCTTTCCAACAATTTTGCCTGTTTGGCCATTCATTGCAAAATTGTGTTCAGCCTGCTTGTAATCGTAGCATACCATCCATACCGGCAGAAGAGTATAATAGGCATGCTTTTTTCGAATATTAATATCCTTGCGTTGGAAGTTCACAGTTGTATAGCCGCTTATTGTTGAATGAATGTAATTATCTACATAGTCGCCAGTTCTTTCCTTTATACGAGGCAGCATTTCTTCCTCATCAAAATCATATTTTTCCGATATGTAGCCTGCAAGATAAGGCATTTTAAAATCCTTGAGATTATCATAGGGATAAGGTTCCAGCTTATCCATCATACCATCCTCCATCTTCTTGGAGGCATCACACGGAATCATTGAGTAATTTAAATCAACCTTGCGATAGACATGATAGTATTTTGTCTCAGTATAAATCCACTCACCGAGGGTATAGGTTCTAACCCGGGTGCAAATTGCGTATGCTTCTGCGCGCCCGTTCATATCGTATAGCCAGAAGGGTACATAGATACCGGTAATATTCTTGATGCGGTCGGCAGTCATAAAATCGCGGGGGGTCAAAAGCCCTTTTCTGCACCATTTTTTAAATGCCTCCTGCGCCTGCTCCTTATTGATTGCAAAAGGTATCACCTTGGCAGGGGCAAGCTTTCCGTTTAAACGGTCTCCCAGTACGACACCGGCACCACAGAAGCTGCAGGTAGCTGCGGTTGTCTGAGTATCAGTGATAATAACAGCACCACAGTTGTTACAATGATATTCAGCAGCTTCATTTTCACCAAAGGTAGCATGATTACTTGGTTCATCGGTATCTGCCGCGTCAGCATAGTCATATTCATAAGCCGAGTTAGCAGCCTTTAAATCCTCCTCATCCATATCATAGGTATATTCTCCCCCTGTATGGGCTTTGCTGCCAGCCATCATCTCGATATTATCCATTCTGTTACAGCTGGCACAGCGAAGCATACCACTCTGACTGTCAAAAGCCATATCAGCTCCGCAATTTGGACATTTGTAATGTATAACCGTTGACATCCCAATCCTCCTGTCTTTTAGGAGGATTTACCTCCTGTCTTTTAGGAGGATTGCTCCTCCATTACTATATAAAATGTCCATAAAGGTATTAAGAATTCTCTTCTCCTTTACGGACATTCTTCCTATAATATTAGTATTCTTATCTTAGGAGTAATAGTCTGTATGTTAGCTGACAATAAGACCAATTATTTGTTTAAACTAGCCTTGAGCGCTGCCAGCTCGTCTTCAACTCCTGCATCTACACTGTATTTCCTAGTTAAGTCTTCTATTGTATCTTCTTTAGAGGAATTATTAAGTTCAGCCATAGCATTTGCTTGATCGAGGGCCTTATCAGCCATTTCTTCATATTTTTTAAAGCTTGCAATCGTGCTGTTGGAGTTAGTTACAGAGGAGCTCATTTTATTGATGCGTTCCTGAGTCTTGGCTACAGCAAGCTTACCCTTAATCATATCCTTGCGGGCTTCCAGCTCATTGATATCATCGACAAGCTTATCATGCATCTCACGCATATGTGCTGCATTGGCTTGCGCAAGATCATAAGCCTCCTGCAGACCTGTATTTTTGGAGAAAAGAGAAGCCTTCTGCTCAAGGAATTTTCTCGCATCGTCATCATTACCTGCTTCAAGAGCCTTTACCGCATAAGCCTGCATTTTCGCAATCTCCGCGTTGCAATCATCAAGAACTCGCTTTGCCCTTTGCTCTTCTGCCATAATAGCAGCTGTTTCTGACTTGACCTTGCCAAGATCGGAATTTAGATTTCTTAGGCATTGATCAATCATTTTCTCTGGATTTTCAGCCTTATCAAGCAGTGCATTGATATTACTTGCCATAATATCTTTAAATCTTGTTAGAATACTCATAATACCCAATCCTCCTGTTTTATGGTTCGAAGCCTGTGGCTTTCAGATGTTTTTTCGATTCTTATACCATCAAGTTTATTCTTAATTGTATGTAACGTCAAGTTAAAATACGGTTAAAATCTTATAGAATACCTTTAGAATTACTTAATAAGAGTAGGGTGTCAAAAGCCCCTTTGCAAAATTTGATTCATGTATGGTTAAGTTATTGATTTTTATTCATCATAGTTGTATGATAAAGTACATTTAAAGATTATAAATTAAACTTCGTTGGTAAAAATATTTATGTTTAATGGAACAAATCTTAATTATCGCTATTGGATGGATCAACTGAATGTTAGCCTGACTGAATTCAGCGCTAAAGTGATTTAAAATATAAGAATAGGAAGAATAGAAAGAGAGAATATTATGTGGATTGCAAAGGATTGGAAGGACTATGAAGTAATCGATACCTCGAAGGGTGAAAAGCTTGAACGTTGGGGTCAATATATACTTGTAAGGCCCGACCCACAGGTGCTCTGGGATACACCCAGAATGCACAAGGGGTGGAAGAAACCGAATGCACATTATCACAGAAGCCAAAAGGGTGGAGGTGAATGGGAATTTTTTGACCTGCCAAAGCAATGGGAGGTTACCTACAATGGGTTAACCTTTCATTTACAGCCCTTCAGCTTTAAGCATACCGGTCTTTTTCCAGAGCAGGCTGTGAACTGGGACTGGTTTTCCGAAAAAATTATAAATGAGAAGGGCCGTCAGCTTAAAGTATTAAATCTCTTTGCTTATACCGGGGGAGCGACGCTTGCAGCAGCAAAAGCGGGAGCAGCTGTTACACATGTAGATGCTTCAAAGGGAATGGTAACCTGGGCTAAGGAAAATGCAGCCGCATCAGGACTATCAGCCGCACCGATTAGATATATTGTAGATGATTGTGTAAAATTTGTGGAACGTGAAATTAGAAGAGAAAGTAAATATGATGCGATTATTATGGACCCGCCCTCCTATGGTAGAGGCCCAAAAGGTGAGATATGGAAGATAGAGGACAATATTCATCCCTTTATTCAGCTCTGTACAAAGGTATTAAGCGAGGAACCGTTGTTTTTCCTCATTAATTCCTATACCACAGGATTACAGCCCGGAGTATTAACGTATATGTTATCAGAGGAGTTGGGTAAGAAATATGGAGGAAAGGTTACCTCGGACGAGATTGGTTTGCCTGTTTCAGAGAATGGGTTTATATTACCTTGCGGCGCATCAGGCCGTTGGGAGAAATAGCATACTTTTCTTCAATAATTTGATTTGGAGTAATAATGACAACTACTAGGTTTATATTATCTACTGAATAATTGAATCAGCTCTAATTAATACAGTATTATAAAGCTGAAATATCAGAATAGTTTTTGCATACGTTTCTTTAAAAATTTCATTATTATATAAGCTGCTCTTCCTTGCAGTAGATTTAGTAAATTAAATCTTCTGAAGGAAGGGCTTTTTTATTTTATTTTGTAATATAAGCGTGCGTTGCATTTTTTGCTTTATTAATTAACAGACTACCCGAAATGTCAGCCCTTTGAATTAATTTATTCCTTTTGGGCCCGATTACTTTTGCGGGACTAATCTCATTAGCCTAACATGTCTACCCTTTGGATTTGTTTATGCTTAGTGTGCTTGCGCACTTTGGTTACACAGGCACAAACTTTGTGGTGTGAATTATGCTTTTCAATAATTCGTATTACTAGTATTTAGAAAAAGTGGTTATATTTTAAAAAGGTTTTTACTTTAAAAAAGCCATCATAATGTAACAAAAGGTATTCCCAAATCGTCTTTTATTATATAGCTGTCAAAGCTTCAACAAATAATTTATAGGTAATTGTTAATTATTAAGTTTTTAATGATATACACGGTAGTTACAGAAACAAATACCTTCCGCTGCCGCTTGGATTAGTGGTATAAATTTTCAGATGCTTCGGAATTGATACTACTGTGTATACAATATTGACTGATAAAACGTGTTACAATTCCTATCAAATATTTATCAGGAAAGGAGAAGGAATGGGAACGAACCGCAACGATAAGAGTGAGCTGATGGAGAACATATGCAGGGAAACCTGGAGGGAATTGTATCGCTTCATATATTATAAAGTCCAGAATCGGGAAGAAGCTGAAGATATAACGCAGGAAACCTATGTTAAAGCGTTAGATTATTTTAGTAGAAATGACATTGAGGTCTTAGAATATACCGCTTATCTTAAGACAATTGCCATCAATCTTCTTCGTGATAGGTGGAGGGCAAATGCAAGAGCTCATATTACCCTACCGCTTGAGGAGGCGGATATTCAGGGAAAGGTTACAGAGGATTTTTCAAAGCAGTTGCAGGAAAGAAAATTACTGGAGGATGCTATGGCTAAGCTGACAGAAGAGCAGCGAACTGTGATTATACTTCGGATTATGAAAGGGTATTCAGCGAAGGAGACAGCAAAGCTTATGAAGAAAAGGGAGGGTACGATAAGAGTAATGCAATATCGTGCAGTGAAAGCATTATCGAATCTACTAACCGAGCAGGAACAGGAGGAGGCTTCATGGATATAAAGAAGAAAAAGCTCATGAATTATATTGATACAATGAATGAAGAAAAAAGTCCGAAATTAAAATCCTTAAGGAGAGGGGAAGGACGTTTAAAATCTTCTGATAAAACAGATATTACAATGCTTATGAATACTGTTAGAAGGGTAAGGAGTTTACGTGAGCCGGTTATGCCGGATCATAATTATGAGCAAAGATTAATCGATGCGATCAGGGCCGCAGAGAATAATAAAGAAACGAAAAATCAGAGTGATACTAATATGGAAAGCAGTAAATCAGTAACATATAGAAAAGGAGCTTCAAGGCGGGTAAGACGTACCTTAATAGGAGTTACTGCAGCAGCAGCGGCGGCAGCAGCTTTACTATATATAATACCAAATATCAGCCTGCCTGTACGGGAGGATAACATAGCATATGCTATGGAGCAGGCATATCAAGAGCTTAAAGCTTATCACGGAACAATTGAGGCTGTAGAAACGAATGCAGCGGGAGAAAAGCTGCTGCAATCAAAACGAGAGGTATGGGCAGATCAAGAGGGAAATTATTATCTAAAGGAGCTTAAGGGTTATTTGGAAGGAACAATTACGGTAAATAATACAATAAAGGAATGGCAGATCAGACCGGAGGAGAATAAAGTATACTTATCGGCAGCCTTCCCCGATCCCTACCGTTTTACCTTCGAACTTGGAAGAGAGGTAGAAGAGGTTAAAAATGCACTTAGCGTAAAGAAAATCGGAGAAGAGATCATTTCAGGAAGAACTACGATACTCCTAGAGATAACGCCTGATGGTGGGGAAGCATATCACTTATGGGTAGATAAAAAGACAGAGCTTCCGCTTAAGAAGCAGACTGCTATGCAGAATGCTGTTCAATATACGGTAACCTTTACAGATATATCATTTGAGGATATGATTCCGCAGGAACTTTTAGCCTATCACCTGCCAAAGGGGTATGAGGTTGTTGAACTTCAACCTGAGCAGCCTGTAACAGGTCTTGAGGAAGCAGCTGATATTTTGGAGTTTATACCAATCATATCTGAGAACATTCCTAATAACTATGAACTGAAAGGAATCAGTATATTAACAGATACGATGACTGTAAAAATGTATTATAAAGTATCAGGTCAAGAAGATACCGTTATACTTCTTCAGTCTAAGGCAGCACAAGAATTAAAACTGGCATCCGATGCTGTACTTGGTACTGTAAATGGGATTACTGCGGAATTTCTTAACCGTTATGAGGGAGTGAAGGGTGTAAGATCAATCCGCTGGCAGCAGGAAGGAATGGAATACAGGGTATACGGTAATATTGCTATGGAGGCGTTAGCTGATATGGCTCAAGGATTGACAGCCAGTGAGATAAGATTGCCGGAGGAGGTTCAGGAGGAGAATAAGCCTGAAGTTGAAGTGCCGGTAGATTTAGCCGTCGAGGAAAATGATCAGAAGAGTGCCGATGCCGGACATTCTCCTTGGAAGCTAGATCCTGTATTTGCAGCACATGTTTATGCAAATCTCTTAATAGCTCCAAATGGAATAGAAGGAGAATATCCTATACCCTACGATGCAGTAACTATAATATCAAATGATGGAATAGAAGCAGTTGTCCGGATTGAGAGTAATAAATCAATTGCTGATAAAATTTACTTAAAGCGTCTGGTTAGACAGGATGAGACTGGGATTTGGACTGTGGTTGGATATGATCCGGTCCAATAAAAAGTTTGTCTCGAAATTATAGCTTAACTGTCTTAATTCTGATTTTTCAATGCTATATACGATTTAGACTTAAAATATCAGCCCAAACATCTTAGCCTTTCAGCTTTGGTGCTTGGGCTTACTTTTAAAAATAAGTGGTAGTTCTTTTCGCTACTATTTTTTTGAGCAGGGACTTTGGAATTCGTGCAATCCACTTGACGGAGGCAGGAAATATCACACTCTTGCCGGCAAGTAATTCAGAAAGGCCTACTTTAGCAACCATAGTAGGATCCATAAGCTTACCGTGCTTGTTATGATTACCGGCATCCTCAAAGAATTTGGTCTTCGTATCACCCGGGCATAAGCAGGAAATCTGAATAGGATTGTTTCTGTACTCAAACCGAAGGGCTTCGGTAAAGGAAAGAACAAAAGCCTTACTGGCACCATAGGTACTGTAATAGGGTAGAGGATATAAAGCTGCCAGGCTGGCTACATTAAGAAGATAGGCTTTATTCTGATTGTTAAGCATGGGGAGAAAATAATAGGACATTTGAACGATACTCTCAATATTTAGCTGGATAAGATTCATTTGTTTGTCTATATCTATCTTTTCGAAATTACCAAACAGCCCCATTCCTGCATTGTTAATTAGAATATCAACTGTGTAATTGTTTGACTTACACCAATGATAAAGTGCCTTTACACTACCTGCTTCTGTTAAATCGGCTATATAATGAAGCACTTCAATATGATATTTATGCTTAAGCTTGCCTGCTAGTTCTATTAATGCTTGCTCTGATCTCGCTACTAGGATCAGATTCATATTTCTTGCTGCACATTCCTCGGCAAGAGCTTTACCTATTCCATGACTTGCCCCTGTTATCAATGTAAATTTAATATTATTTAACTGGTTCATATACTTACTCCTTTATTATATTAATTTATTCTAAAACCGGGTATCAACGTTTGCTGCAATAGATTAATACAATATCGCTTAATCAGTCCGGACTAATCAACGGATATATTCTATCAATTCACTCGCAGCTGGCATGTGAGACAGGGTTGTTTGAAAGTAAGTTAGTTAATACAAACTAACTATTTGGTGAAATCAAATAGGGCTAATACATACAGTGATGTTTCCCGATGCTGTTATGAAGAATATAAAATTATTTTCTTATATACATAAGTGTCTTTTCGAATATTTTTTGCAGCTGCTCCTGTTCTACTTCTGTTAAACAGGATACAGCATTTTTAGCAAATTCATAGGAGATATTTTTTTCAACCTTGATTAATTTCTCGCCTTTCTCATCAAGCTGTAGATGAAAAACTCTCTTATCTTTTTGATTCTGAACCTTATATATATATCCCTTTAGAATCATTTTATTAACATTAGCTGTAACAGACGGTTTTGTAACCTTTAGCTCCTTCGCAAGGTCACTATAGGTCGGACAATCAAGCTTATTAATTGCAATAAGATAATAATACTCTGTCATTGTTAGATGAGAAAGCTCATCCTGGCCAAGCAGCTTCTCCTTATATTCTCTTATTTCCTGAGTAAAGCTATTAATAAGCTCTACCATTAGCGATTCTAACTGCATAGTAAACTCCTGTAGGTATAAATTAAATTAGTTAATATTAACTAACTAATAATATATACCATCTATTTTTTATTGTCAAACGAAAAATCATTAAATTTTTGCTATTAAAAAAGAAAATAATTAAAATAATGGTATATCTTACATAATACATATAGTTTTTATCCAAAATATAAAAGTAAAAGAAGATTTAGGATGAAGTCAATTGAGGGGAGTCGTTACTTGAAAGATACAGTAAAAACAATAAAAAAGTGCTTGCAAAAGAAAAACAAGTGTTGTATAATATCAAATGTTGTGACATTGATAGCGTTGAAGCGTGAGGTTGCTGCCAAGCCTGGCAGGTTTTCCGTGGAGCGAAGGTCAAGTTATGAAACTGGCGACAAGTCACTGTACCATATAATATTCTGCCATAGGGCAGATAAAACGTGTGAATAATCTCATAAAATACTTTAAGAGATAATTCAGTCATGATATCTCTGACTAATCCGGTAATACGGATTTTTAGTATGAGGAATGAAGATACACACGGATGAGTGTACAGTCACCACTTGTCGTACTGAAATTAAGTGCGAAAAGGAGGCGGCTTTTTTTATGGCAAGTCAAGTAATGAGAATCACATTGAAGGCGTATGATCATCATCTGATCGATCAATCTGCAGGTAAGATTATTGATACTGTTAAGAAGACAGGATCAAAGGTGAGCGGACCGGTTCCGTTGCCTACCAAGAAGGAAGTTGTAACAATTCTGAGAGCGGTTCACAAGTATAAGGACTCCAGAGAGCAGTTCGAGCAGAGAACTCACAAGAGATTGATTGACATCATCACACCTACTCAGAAGACAGTTGATGCATTATCAAGATTAGAAATGCCTGCTGGTGTGTACATTGACATTAAGATGAAATAATACATCTAAAATGTTAAACATCTGGGAAAAGACAAGCAATAACAAATTAAGAAAAAATCCTTAGGGTTCATATATGATAGTATATAACCATCTAGGATGATTACACGAATTGTGTAATCCGCTGTAGATTAAACAGGAGGTAAGAAAATGAAGAAAGCGATTTTAGCAACAAAAATCGGCATGACTCAGGTATTCGGCGAAAACGGAGTACTTGTTCCGGTAACTGTACTTGAAGCTGGTCCGCTCTTTGTAACTCAGGTTAAGACAGTTGACAATGACGGATATGCAGCAGTACAGGTTGGCTTTGGTGATATCAGAGAGACTCTGGTAAATAAGCCAAGAAAAGGACACTTTGCAAAAGCGGGTGTTGCAATAAAGAGACATCTTAAAGAATTCCGGTTTGACAATTCCACTGATTACAAAGTAGGACAGGAAATCAAGGCTGATATCTTTGCAGAAGGTGACAGAGTTGATGCAGTAGGTAAGACTAAGGGAAAAGGTTTTCAGGGAGCAATCAAGAGACACAACTTATCAAGAGGACCGATGAAGCATGGTTCCAAATACCATAGACATGCAGGTTCTAATGGCCCGGCAACAACACCTGGTAGAGTATTCAAGGGTAAGCACATGCCTGGACAGATGGGCGCTGTAAGAGCTACAGTACAGAACCTTGAAGTTGTAAGAGTTGATGCAGAGAAGAACTTAATCTTAGTTAAGGGTGCAGTACCCGGACCGAAGAAATCCTTAATCATGCTGAAAGAAACAGTAAAGAAAGCAAACTAGAGCTTTAAGAAAGGAGGAACACTGAAATGGCAAATGTAAAAGTTTACAATATCGAAGGCAAGGAAGTTGGTTCATTAGAGCTTAACGATGCAGTCTTCGGAGTAGAAATAAATGATCATTTAGTTCATATGGCAGTTGTTCAGCAGTTGGCGAACAAACGTCAGGGAACACAAAGCGCTAAGACCCGTGCTGAAGTAAGCGGCGGCGGAAGAAAGCCTTGGAGACAAAAAGGAACCGGTCACGCTAGACAGGGTTCAACCAGATCCCCTCAGTGGAAGGGCGGCGGTGTTGTATTTGCTCCAAAGCCGAGAGATTATTCTTTTAAGATGAATAAGAAAGAGAAAGCGCTTGCTATCAAATCAGCTTTAACCTCAAGAGTGAATGAAGCGAAATTCTTAGTTCTTGATGATTTAAGCTTTGATGAGATTAAGACAAAGAAGATGAAGGCAGTTCTTGACAACTTAAAGGTAGAGAAAGCACTCGTAGTGATTGACAAGAAGAATGACAACGTTCAGCTTTCCGCAAGAAACCTTCCGAAGATAAGAACAGTATTATCAAACTCCATTAATGTATACGACATCTTAAAGTATGATACCATGGTATTAACTAAGGGTGCTGTAGCTCAGATCGAGGAGGTGTACGCATAATGGCAGATATTAAATATTATGATGTAATCCTTAAACCATTGGTTTCCGAAAAAAGTATGAGCACGATGAGTGAGAAGAAATATACCTTTTCTGTTCATCCGGATGCTACAAAGAACCAGATTAAAGAAGCTGTTGAGAAGATGTTCACTGGTACTAAAGTAGCAAGTGTTAATACAATTAATCAGGATGGTAAAACACGCAGACGTGGTGCTACCTCCGGTAAGACTTCTAAGGTTAAGAAGGCGATTGTTCAGTTAACAGCTGACAGTGCAGAGATCGAGATTTTCTCAGGTCTGTAAAAGGAGCTTTAACTCCTAAGAAGTTGAATATACGCAAGTACTGGTGTCAAGATAAAGTATTTGACACCAATTGAAAGTTGAAAGGAGTGCAAATCATGGGAATCAAAACATATAACCCATATACACCTTCCAGAAGACACATGACTGGTTCTGATTTTGCAGAGATTACAGCATCAAAGCCTGAGAAATCATTGGTTGTTTCCTTGAATAAGAAAGCTGGCCGTAATAATCAGGGTAAGATCACAGTAAGACACCAGGGTGGTGGCTCTAGAAGAAAATATAGAATTATTGATTTCAAGAGAAGAAAAGACGGTATTCCGGCAACTGTTATGAGCATCGAGTATGATCCTAACAGAACTGCAAATATCGCATTAATCAACTATGCTGATGGTGAGAAGGCATATATCCTCGCACCTAACGGCCTTACAGTAGGCACAAAGCTTATGAACGGCGAGATGGCAGAGGTTAGAGTTGGTAACTGTTTACCGCTTCAGAATATTCCGGTAGGTACACAGATCCACAATATTGAACTTTATCCTGGTAAGGGAGCTCAGTTAGTTCGTGCAGCAGGAAACTCCGCACAGCTTATGGCTAAGGAAGGTAAGAATGCAACGCTTCGTCTTCCCAGCGGTGAGATGAGATTAGTTCCGATTATCTGCAGAGCTACAATAGGTCAGGTTGGAAATATTGATCACGAGCTTGTGAATGTAGGTAAAGCAGGACGTAAACGTCTTATGGGTATCAGACCTACAGTACGTGGTTCCGTAATGAACCCGAATGACCATCCTCACGGTGGTGGTGAAGGTAAGACTGGTATCGGTCGTCCGGGCCCTGTAACACCTTGGGGTAAACCAGCTCTTGGTCTTAAGACAAGAAAGCACAATAAACATTCAAACAAGATGATCGTAAGAAGAAGAGATGGTAAAGCGATCAAATAAATTGTTTATTCTCATTCATTCTAAGGAGGTTAGAATACATGGCTCGTTCACTAAAAAAGGGACCATTTGCTGATGATCATTTATTGAAAAAAGTAGATGCGCTCAATAAGTCCGGTGATAAGACAGTTATTAAGACATGGTCTCGTCGTTCGACAATTTTCCCGCAGATGGTTGGACATACAATCGCGGTTCATGACGGTAAAAGACATGTTCCGGTATATGTAACAGAAGATATGGTTGGTCACAAGCTTGGTGAGTTTGTTGCTACCAGAACCTATAGAGGTCACGGAAAAGACGAAAAGAAAACTAGGAAATAATGCGAAAGCATGAAATGGAAGGAGGTTCTATCCATGGCGAAAGGACATAGATCCCAGATAAAAAGAGAGAGAAACGAGCAGAAAGATAACAGAGCAAGTGCTAAGTTATCCTTCGCAAGAATTTCAGTTCAGAAGGCTTGTTTCGTATTAGACGCCATTCGTGGTAAAGATGTACAGACAGCTCTTGGTATTTTGGCTTACAGCCCAAGATATGCATCCGCTGTAGTTGAGAAGTTATTAAAGTCAGCAATTGCGAATGCTGAAGTTAAAAATATGGACACTGCGAAGCTTTACGTTGATGAATGTTTTGCTAACCAGGGACCGATTATGAAAAGAATTAGACCTAGAGCACGAGGCACAGCTTATCGTATAGAGAAGAGAATGTGTCATATTACAGTAGTGCTTAATGAGAGATAAGGAGGGCAATAATGGGACAAAAGGTTAATCCTCATGGCTTAAGAGTCGGAGTTATCAATGATTGGGACTCCAGATGGTATGCTGAAGCCGATTTTGCTGATAATCTTGTTGAAGATTATAACATCAGAACATTTCTGAAGAAAAAGTTATACAGCGCAGGAATTTCTAAGATTGAGATCGAAAGAGCATCCGACCGCTTAAAAATAATAATCTTTACTGCAAAGCCCGGCGTAGTAATCGGTAGAGCAGGTGCTGAAATCGAGAATTTAAAGAAAGAAGCCGAGCAGTTCACAGATAAGAAGATAAATCTAGAAATTAAAGAGATTAAGAAGCCTGATCTCAATGCTCAGTTAGTAGCTGAGAATATCGCTACACAGCTTGAGAACCGTATTTCATTCAGAAGAGCTATGAAGTCTGTAATGTCAAGAACCATGAAATCCGGCGCTAAGGGAATTAAAACTGCTGTTGCTGGACGTCTTGGCGGTGCTGATATGGCTCGTACAGAATTCTATAGTGATGGAACTATCCCGTTACAGACCTTACGTGCTAACATTGACTATGGATTTGCAGAAGCAGATACCACATATGGTAAATTAGGTGTTAAGGTTTGGATCTATCTTGGTGAAGTGCTTCCTGTTAAAGGAGCAAAAACAGAAGGGAGAGATAACTAATGTTAATGCCTAAAAGAGTAAAGCGCCGTAAGCAATTCCGCGGTAGCATGGCTGGTAAGATATCCAGAGGCAATACAATTAACCAGGGAGAATTTGGCCTTGTAGCTATGGAACCTTGTTGGATTAAATCAAACCAGATTGAAGCAGCCCGTATCGCGATGACTCGTTTTACAAAGCGTGGCGGTAAAGTATATATTAAGATATTCCCTGATAAACCTGTTACAACAAAACCTGCTGAAACACGTATGGGTTCCGGTAAAGGTTCATTAGAATATTGGGTAGCTGTTGTTAAGCCGGGACGTGTAATGTTCGAGATCGCAGGTATTCCTGAAGAGACAGCAAGAGAAGCATTACGTCTTGCTATGCATAAATTGCCGGTAAAATGCAAGATCGTATCCCGTGCAGACTTAGAAGGCGGTGAAAACAGTGAAAATTAATAAATATGTAGAAGAATTAAAAGCAAAAACACCTACAGAGTTAAACAACGAATTAGTAGCTGCGAAGAAGGAACTTTTTAATTTAAGGTTCCAGAATGCAACCAACCAGTTAGATAACACAAGCAGAATCAAAGAAGTTAGAAAAAACATTGCAAGAATTCAGACAGTAATCTCTGAACTTTCTAAGGCTTCTAAATAATTAAGGATCGCATGGTTAACCTCGTTAGAAACCTACGATCGCAGAAAGGAGTATCGTTGTGGAAAGAAATTTAAGAAAAGTTCGTATCGGCAAGGTAGTAAGTGACAAAATGGATAAGACAATTGTTGTTGCGGTAGTTGACAATGTTAAGCATCCTTTATACGGAAAAATCGTGAAGAGAACTTACAAACTGAAGGCACATGATGAGAACAATGAGTGCAACATCGGAGATAGAGTAAAGGTTATGGAAACAAGACCATTATCTAAGGATAAGAGATGGAGACTTGTAGAGATTGTTGAGAAAGCAAAATAATTTCTTAATAATCCATTTGGTTTAAAGCTAATAATATAAGTTATATGCTCATGTATTGTTTAAGGGCATATTCTTTGCAAAGCATGATTAATAAAAGCTTATTGCTAAGGTTTTATTAATACATGATAAACTAAAGTCTGTTTCTTAGATTTTTGTTTATATTATCGGAAAGGAGTATTATCATGATACAAACTGAAACCAGACTTAAAGTTGCCGATAATACCGGTGCGAAAGAACTTCTTTGCATCAGAGTATTAGGCGGATCAACTAGAAGATATGCTAATATAGGTGATATCATTGTTGCTGCGGTTAAAGATGCAACACCAGGTGGTGTTGTTAAAAAGGGTGATGTAGTGAAAGCTGTCGTTGTCCGTACCGTAAAAGGAGCACGTCGTAAAGATGGTTCTTATATTAGATTTGATGAGAATGCTGCTGTAATTATTAAGGAAGATAAGAATCCTAAGGGAACTCGTATCTTTGGACCGGTAGCGAGAGAATTAAGAGAGAAACAATTTATGAAAATCGTTTCTTTAGCACCAGAAGTATTATAAGGAGGTGTCGACTAGTGGCTACGATGAAAATTAAAAAGAATGATAGCGTTAAGGTTATCACAGGCAAAGATAAAGGTAAAGTTGGAAAGGTTATCGCTGTAACAGACGGTAAGGTATTAGTTGAAGGTATTAATACTGTTTCCAAGCATACTAAAGCAAGCCAGAAGTATCCTAAGGGTGGAATTATCCATCAGGAGTCGCCGATAGATGCATCAAACGTTATGTATATTCATAAGGGTAAACCTACCAGAGTTGGTTTTACAACAGTTGAAACCAAGAAGGGACCTAAAAAAGTACGTATCGCGAAATCAACTGGCGAAGTTATTGATTAATTCAGAGAGGAGGAACATTTCGTTGGCTAGATTAAAAGATTTATATTTAAATGAAATAGTAGCCGGCATGACTAAGAAGTTCGGATATAAGAACGTTATGGAAGTGCCGAAAATTGATAAAATCGTTATCAACATGGGTGTTGGTGAGGCGAAGGATAATGCAAAGGTTTTAGAGACTGCACTTAAGGATATGGAGATTATTGCAGGTCAGAAACCTGTTACTACAAAAGCAAAAAAATCAGTTGCGAACTTCAAGATCAGAGAAGGTATGGCAATTGGATGTAAGGTAACATTAAGAGGCGCAAAGATGTATGAGTTTGCAGATCGTTTAATCAACTTAGCATTACCTCGTGTACGTGACTTTAGAGGTGTAAATCCGAATGCATTTGACGGCAGAGGAAATTATTCTCTTGGTATTAAGGAGCAGTTAATCTTCCCCGAAATCGAATACGATAAGGTGGATAAGGTTAGAGGTATGGATATCATTTTTGTTACCACTGCTAAGACAGATGAAGAGGCTCGTGAACTGTTAACACAATTCGGTATGCCATTTAGAAAATAGAGGAGGGATTTCCATGGCTAAAACGTCAATGAAGATAAAACAACAACGTACGCAGAAATTCTCCACTAGAGAATATAACCGTTGCAGAATTTGCGGCCGTCCGCATGCATATTTAAGAAAATACGGAATCTGCAGAATTTGTTTTCGTGAATTAGCGTACAAAGGACAGATACCAGGCGTTAAGAAAGCAAGCTGGTAAGAGTTAAGAAAGGAGGCAAATGAAATGACAATGAGCGATCCCATTGCAGATATGCTTACGAGAATCCGTAATGCAAATACTGCGAAACATGATACAGTAGATATTCCTGCTTCTAAGATGAAAGTTGCGATTGCCGACATCCTTGTTAAGGAAGGTTACATCAAAAAATATGAAATCGAAGAAGTTGAAAGCTTTAAGACAATCCATATCACATTAAAATATGGTAAAGATAAAAATGTTAAGATCATTACTGGACTTAAGAGAATTTCCAAGCCGGGTCTTCGTGTATATGCAAACAAAGACAACATGCCGAAGGTACTTGGAGGCTTAGGTATTGCAATTATTTCAACTAATAAGGGTGTTATCACCGATAAAGAAGCCAGAGCATTAAACGTAGGCGGCGAAGTATTAGCTTTCATCTGGTAGTAACCTTGCTGCTATGCTGCCACTCGTTTACACAAACAGTTCGATGAACTGTTTGTAGCCTCGAGTATCGAGCCTTTTCGAAAGGCTCATGTCACAATAATAAATTAGGAGGTGCGGGCATGTCACGTATAGGAAGAATGCCTATCGCTATACCTGCAGGTGTAACTGTAGTTGTAGCAGAAAATAATAAAGTGACCGTTAAGGGTCCCAAAGGAACTTTGGAAAGAGTATTACCCGCTGAGATGCAAATAAGCGTAGAGGGTTCTGAAGTTGTAGTTTCAAGACCGAATGACTTAAAAAAGATGAAGTCCTTACACGGTCTTACAAGAACATTAGTTAATAATATGGTAGTCGGTGTAACAGATGGCTACCAGAAGCTTCTGGAAATCAACGGTGTTGGTTACAGAGCTGCTAAAGCAGGAAAAGAATTAACTTTGACATTAGGTTACTCCCATCCGGTTATTATGGTTGATCCGGAAGGACTTGAATCCGTTCTGGATGGTCAGAACAAGATCATCGTAAAAGGTATCGATAAAGAAAAGGTTGGCCAATACGCTGCTGAAATCAGAGCAAAGAGAGGTCCTGAGCCTTATAAGGGTAAGGGTATTAAGTATGCTGATGAAGTGATTAGACGTAAGGTTGGTAAGACCGGTAAGAAATAAGGGAGGAGTGAAATATAATGGTTAGTAAAGATTCAAGAACCGAAATTCGTGTAAAGAAGCATTTGAAAATACGTAATCGTTTCACAGGTACTCCTGAGAGACCGCGTTTAGCTGTGTTCAGAAGCAACAATCACATGTATGCACAGATTATTGATGATACAGTCGGCAATACTTTAGTAGCAGCCTCCACACTTGAGAAAGATGTTAAGGCAGAGCTTTCTAAGACCAATGATGTAGCCGCAGCTGCTTATTTAGGAACTGTTATTGCTAAGAAGGCATTGGAAAAAGGTATTAAAGCTGTTGTCTTTGATAGAGGTGGCTTCATATATCAAGGAAAGATCAAAGCGCTCGCAGATGCAGCTAGAGAAGCTGGTCTGGAATTCTAGGCAAGGAGGAAAAACATGAAACGTACAATCGTTGATACCAGTCAATTAGAATTAGAAGATAAAGTAGTATCAATCAAGCGTGTAACTAAGGTTGTAAAGGGCGGACGTAATTTCAGATTTACAGCACTCGTTGTTGTTGGTGACAAGAACGGACACGTTGGTGCAGGCCTTGGAAAAGCAACTGAAATTCCTGAGGCAATCCGTAAGGGCAAAGAAGATGCGATTAAGAAATTAGTCAGCCTGCCGATTGATGAGAACGGCAGTGTACCGCACGACTTTATCGGTAAATTTGGTAGCGCAACTGTATTACTTAAGCGTGCTCCAGAAGGTACCGGTATAATCGCAGGCGGTCCGGCACGTAACGTACTCGAGCTTGCCGGTTTTAAGAATATCCGTACTAAATCTCTTGGTTCCAACAATAAGCAGAACGTTGTTCTTGCTACCATTGAAGGATTAAGCCAATTGAAGACTCCTGAGGAAGTAGCTAAGCTTCGTGGTATTCCGGTAGAGCAGTTATTAAGATAATAATTGTTGAAGCAAATTTTCATGGCTAGTGATATGGACAAAATAAGGTCCAGTGAGGACCTAGAAAGGTTAACAGCGAACTTAATTTAAGTTCCTGTTAACTGATATATGAGTTCCTTTTCACTCTGAATAAAATGGAGGTGTCAGTAATGGCAGATAAATTAAAAGTAACATTAGTGAAATCTACTATCGGTGCCATTCCGAAGCACAGAGCAACCGTTGCGGCTTTAGGTTTAAAGAAACCTAATAAGACCGTTGAAATGCCGGATAATGCTGCTGTTAGAGGAATGCTCGATCAGGTTAGACACTTAGTTAAGGTAGAAGAAATATAATTGCTGAAAGAAGGAGGTGCACGACATGAATTTATCAGAATTGAGACCGGCAGTTGGTTCCAAACAAAACGATAACTTCAGAAGAGGACGTGGTCACGGCTCAGGTAACGGCAAGACAGCCGGTAAGGGTCATAAAGGCCAGAAAGCTCGTTCCGGAGCTCCGAGAACTGGATTTGAAGGCGGTCAGATGCCTTTATACAGAAGAATTCCGAAGCGTGGTTTCACCAATAGAAATACGAAAGAAATCGTTGCTATAAACGTAGAAGTATTAAACAGATTTGAAGATGGTGCTACAGTAACAGTTGATTCATTAATAGAAGCAGGAATTATCAAAAACCCTAGAGATGGTGTAAAGATTCTTGGTCACGGCGAATTAACAAAGAAACTTGAAGTTAAAGTTAATGCTTATAGCGCTAGTGCAACAGAGAAAATACAAGCTCTTGGTGGAAATGCTGAGGTGGTATAATGTTTAAGACGCTGCGAAATG
>JAEZTJ010000064.1 GCA_023421505.1 Bacillota bacterium | reverse complement strand
AAGCAGATACACGTTATAAGCAAGCAGTTGAGATGGTACGTGTTACTGATGACTGGAGAATGTCCAGCAGTATGTTAGGTTCCTGCTACGCTGTAAGCTCAACCTGCTCAGATGAGGAGATAGACGCTTGTCTGAAGTTCATCAGTCTGTTATATACAGATAAGACTGTGGCTGATTTATATACCTTCGGTATTGAGGGTACAGATTACACCAAAGTGGATGGTAAGATTGAGATGTCTGAAAAAGCATTATATAACCATGATATGTGGGAATCAGCTCCTGTAACAGCACTTACGTTTGAAAAGGGTGAACCGGATAATAAGCTTGATTTATATACTACCTTCAACGAAGGTGCATCGGTTTCTATAGCGCTTGGCTTCAGATTCGATCCGACACCGGTAGAGGCAGAATATTCATCCTGCCAGCAGGTATTTAATGAGTTTGGATATACCCTTCAACATGGTGCATATAGCCCGGCAGATGTACAGTCAGGAATAGAAGCATATCAGAAAGCACTTGATGATGCAGGATATCAGAAAGTTCTCAAAGAAGCTCAGACACAGTATGATGAGTGGAAGAAGACCAGATAATTCACAACATTTATGATTGGATAAAAATGAATATAGTTAGATAGAGAATCGTATTAATGCGATTATTTATCAGAAAATGGGGTGTGATTTGATTGAATCACACCCCATTTAAATAAATAAGGAGGCTACGCAAAAGAATATATCTATGAGATATCCTCCTAAAAATTATAATGTGCTTATATATAAAACATAAAGCCCTGATCTGATTTATGCTTTTCTGCTTCTATTACAAGATCATATAAAGTAATCTGTTGTAAAGTGGATTTTATTAAGGCATCCAGGGGAACATATATACTAAGGCTCATGGAGGCTTCAATTTCAGGAGCCTTCTCCTTTAATGTTTCCTCTGTACTTTCGAATAAAGAGGTTTCAACAGCCGACAAGATATCATATACTGTAATTTGCTGTGGTAACCTCGAGAGCTGATAGCCTCCCTGTGAGCCTTTAATAGAATTAACAATTCCACCATGCCTTAGCAGGGAAAATACCTGCTCTAAATATATTTTAGAAATACCAAGTTTTTCTGAAATGCTTATTAAAGTAATATATTCATTATTACCTTGATTTTGAGCCATACTAGTAGTAGCTGCCAGTGCATAACGACCTTTTGCTGATAATCTCATAGCAAAACACCTCTTTTCATACCTATTTTATATGTATTTATATTAAGGTAAAAATTTAAAAATGTCAATAACCTATAATTTCGATATGATTTATAATATTTTATTGAATTATCTATTGACAATATGAACAGAACGTAATATTATTATATCAAACATATTAATCATATATGCATTATATAAATTAAATTTATGAATGGAGGAATATTATGCCAAAGGTTTATAAGAGTTTAACAGAGCTTGTGGGAAAGACACCGCTTCTTGAATTATCTAATTATGAGAAGAAGCATAGCTTAGGAGCAACAGTTATTGCTAAGCTGGAATACTTTAATCCGGCAGGTAGTGTGAAAGACAGAATTGCAAAAGCGATGATAGAGGATGCTGAAGAAAAAGGTGTACTTAAGCCGAATTCAGTAATTATTGAACCTACCAGTGGTAATACGGGTATTGGCCTCGCATCTATCGCTGCTGCCAGAGGTTACCGTTTAATCCTTACCATGCCTGAGACAATGAGCGTGGAAAGAAGAAATCTGCTTAAGGCCTACGGTGCTGAGTTAGTACTTACAGAAGGTGCAAAGGGAATGAAGGGTGCTATTGCTAAAGCGAATGAGCTTGCAGCTGAAATCGAGAATTCCTTTATACCAGGACAATTTGATAATCCGGCTAATCCTGCTGTTCATAGAGCTACAACCGGTCCTGAAATCTGGGAAGATACAGATGGTGCTGTAGATATCTTTGTAGCAGGTATTGGAACAGGCGGAACAATTACAGGAACAGGCGAATTCTTGAAGTCAAAGAACCCGAATGTCAAGGTAGTAGCTGTTGAACCCTTTGATTCTCCTGTATTATCAGAAGGAAAAGCCGGCCCTCATAAGATACAGGGTATTGGTGCAGGGTTTGTACCTGAAGTGCTTAATACTGGAGTATTTGACGAGATCATCAAGGTTAAGAATGAGGATGCCTTTGCAACAGGCAGAGAGTTATCAAAGGCTGAAGGCTTATTAGTGGGTATTTCCTCTGGTGCAGCTTTATGGGCTGCAACTGAGCTTTCAAAACGTCCGGAGAACAAAGGAAAGAATATTGTAGTAATTCTTCCTGATACAGGTGAGCGTTATTTATCAACTCCGCTCTTTTCAGAATAATTAATTGATAATTACGAATTATACAATTAATAAAATTATATAGTTTCGCAATCACTTATTGAATAATTAAGTCAATAGATATCATAAATGGACGCGTTTCAAATTAACTTTTAGGTTATTTGTGACGCGTTCTTTCTTTGTGTAGAGCTAGTGCATAATCATAATTATAATAAGATTAATCAGGCAGGACACTAAACTTCTTAAAGCTTTATTAAACTTTCCTCATAATTGTATACACCTGTTATAGATTGGTCTGGCATATACATATGGATATAAGGACATAGTATACTCTAAGGTAATAAAGTCAATCTCAAGAGACCCTATTAATAAATGATGAATAGAAAGGCGTTTATAAGGTAACATCACAAGGAATTCTTGCACAGCCTGAAAAATAGTCATATAATATAGATAATAATGATAGGGCATGCATGTTATGTAATAATGATAAAAAGAGTGATCGGAGGAAGCAAGATGGGTAAAGTCAGGATAATTGCAGACAGTACCTGCGATTTGACACAAGACTTAATAAAGCAATATGATATTACAATTATTCCACTAAATATTGTATTAGATGCGAAGAGCTATTTGGATGGATTTGAGATTACTCCAAATGAAATCTATGAATGGGCGGATAGAAGTAATACAACTCCAAAAACAGCAGCACCTGAAATGGGCTATGTAATAGATAAATTGAAACCAATGATTGATGCGAGCGAAGATATTATATTTATAGGGATATCTGAGGATATGTCAGTAACCTGTCAGACAATAAGAATGGCTGGAGAAGAATTAGCTTACCGTAATATATGGGTAATTAACTCACAGAATTTATCTACCGGAATTGGCCTACAGGTACTAAAAGCAGCGGAATATGCAGCACAGGGAATGGAGGCATCAGATATTGTATTACAAATTGAAGTGGCAAGGAATAAGGTTAGTGCTTCTTTCGTGATAGATACTCTTACATATTTACACAGGGGCGGACGCTGTAGTTCAGTGGCTGCTCTGCTTGGCAATGCATTAAAGCTAAAGCCCATGATTGCCGTAAAGAATGGTAAGATGGGTGTGGCGAAAAAGTACAGGGGTAGACAGCAGTTAGTTGTCAGAAGTTATATAAAAGATCAGGAGCAGCAATTGCTTCAGGCAGATCCTACTCGTGTTTTTATTACCCATTCCGGAATTGATGCAGAGATTGAACTAGAAGCTTACGAGTATCTAAAGAGCCTTAATTATTTCAAAGAGATTCATATTACCAGAGCAGGAGGGGTGATTTCAAGCCACTGTGGTCCGAATACGTTAGGAATTTTATATTATAATAGCTAAACAGAATTTTATGATAACTAATTCTTTAAAAAGAGTTTTATAAAAATAATTAATACAGAAATTCTCAAGGTTCATTGATACAGCTTTAATAATTTTTTGAATTACAATAAAGCGAGAAGGGTATGTGGAGAATATGGAGAATATCAGTAGGAAAAATTGGGCGCTTATCTGGATATTGGGATTAGCTGGACAATTATGCTGGAATGTGGAGAATGCATGGTTTAATTCTTTTGTATATGAAAAGATAGCTCCAAATCCAACCATAATTTCATGGATGGTGGGGGTAAGCGCTGCTACTACAACCTTTGCTACCTTTTTTATAGGAACCTGGGGAGATCGAAGAGGCAGAAGAAAGCCCTTTATCTTTGTTGGTTACCTGTTATGGGGTGTTTTTACAATAGTCTTTGGTATCTCTGAATTTCTTCCGATTACCTCCGTATTTGCGGCAGGCTGCTTTGTTATAGCGATGGATGCGATAATGAGCTTTTTTGGTTCGGTAGGCTATGACAGTGCTTTTTGCGCTTGGACAACAGATATATCCAATGAAAATAACCGAGGCAGAGTAGGCGGAGCCTTTGCTGCAATGCCGGTACTAGCTACGATATTTGGGTCAGTGTTTTCGGGTATGATTATTGATGCTCTGGATTTCTTCGCTTTTTTTGTTATTGTCGGTGTAGTTGTCTCCTTAATAGGATTTTTATCCTTATTTTTATTAAAGGATGCGCCAGACTTAAAGGAGAAGAAGGATCCAAAGGGCTTCTGGCATCAGTTTTTCTCTGTCTTTCGTTACCAAACAGTACGTGAGAATAAGGAGCTGTTCTGGGTTTTTGTAATAATGATGGTTTACTTTATCGGCTTTAACGTCTATTTCCCGTATATAACCATATATTTTGTGAATTATCTGGAAATGGACTATACACTTACAGGAGTAGTACAGGGAATTAGTTTGCTTGCTGCTGTTATGCTTACAATACCTGCGTCAAAATATATTGATAAGGGCGAGAATCCCCGGATAATCAGAGGGGCCTTAGTTATTAATATAACTGGACTTGTTATTGTAAGCTTTAGTCATCGAATAGCTTCACTGGGAGTGGGTATGTTGTTAACGGGAATAGGATATGTTATTATTCTTCAGACATTAACTGCCTGGTATAAAAATTTATATCCGGAGGATAAGAGAGGACAGTTTGAGGGGATAAAGCAGTTGTTCTATGTCTGTATCCCCATGATTATTGGCCCTTTCCTATCTAATCTTACAATCCGTAGGTTTGGAGTAGAAGGCTACGTTAATGATAAAGCAGGAATGATACCGAATGAAGTACTGTTTATTGTGGCTGCTTGTTTTACTCTGCTTACCTTTTTACCTTTACATAAAGCTGGAATACTTTACCTGAAACATAAGAAAATCAACAAACATATTGCTGGAAATATTAAATGAATAAGGTGCAGTTAGAATAAGTAATATGATAAAGCATGATAAGGGGGTGTCATATGCAGAAACAATTTCTACAGCCTGGACCGGTATTAAATAAAAAAGGATCACCGTATCCGGGGTATTCAACGAAAAGTGTTCTAAAGTTCGAGCGGAAAGCAATAAAAGCTTCATCCTTTAGAATTAAGGAATGGGATTTTTATCAGGTAACTGACCGAAATGTATGTCTTCAGTTTACGATTGGGCATGCAGCATATGCGGGACAGGTTGGAATTATGTTCTTTGATTTCGCAAAAGGAAAAATGTTAGCTGAAAAAGGAACCTTTCTTGTCCTACCTTTTGCTTCCCTACATCTTCCGGAAAATGCGGAGGAGGATCATATCATCAGCTATCGCAAGAAGGCGGGAGAGATGCAGTTTGAGGTGAAGGGTGATGTAAGAAGATTATATTGTAAATGGGAGGATTTTGAAGCAGATATTGTTCTGACGAGGCAAAACAGAAATTCTCTGGTTATCAACATCCCCTTTGACGAATCACCGAAAGCCTTTTATTATAATCATAAGATAAATTGTATGCTGGCACAAGGTTTGGTTAAATATGAAGGTAAGGAATATTATTTTTCGCCAAAGGATTCTTTCGGGCTTCTGGATTGGGGCAGAGGAGTATGGCCGTTTCATAACGAATGGTATTGGAGTAACGGAACAGGATATATTGATGGTAAAATATTTGGATTTAATCTGGGAAGAGGCTTTGGAAATACCGAAGCTGCTACAGAGAATATATTATTTTATGGAGATACGGTACATAAGCTTGGTGAGGTGAAATTTGATTTAAGCTCAGATTACATGCTTCCGTGGCATATTTATGATCAGGAAGGAAAGCTTGATTTAACACTGAAGCCTTCGTATGACCGTACAACCAGAACAAAGCTATTATGGGTAGATAATTGCTGCCATCAGATATTTGGAGAATTCAGTGGAAAGGCAGTACTGGAGGATGGCACAGAACTTAAGATAGACAACATAACCTCCTTCGCTGAACATGCAGTAAATAACTGGTGACATTATGACGCTTTTAATATATATTAATAAAAGAGGAACTGGCCATTACTATTAAGGCAGTTCCTCTTTGTATATCATTTAAAATACCATTCTTTGAATATCTACATCTGCAATTTCCTTTAGCTTTTGTTCGAATTCCTCCGCTTTATCGTCCGCATCGTCAACAAATTCCAATAGAATTAGGCCTTGAGGACTGCAGGAGTCGGAGGAGGCAACATGAAGTCCCAGGCGTGTGTTAATATCACAGCCATAGGAGGTTAGAAGTTCCTGAACTGTACTTGCGGACTTGATTCTGTCATGTAATACAAAGCCCATAATAATCTTAGACATATTCTCATTCCTTTCTTTGTACCTAAGTGGTTTTATAGTTGCTGACAAGAAATCTATTCCCATAACCTGTACCATAAAGAGGTATCACCCATATGAAATCGATGATGTTGAATATAATTCTACTGTATAAAAGTTTTAGAATAATATAGTATATCTTATTGCTAAATTTAATATATCCTAACTTGAGAATTTCATGTAAGAAAATTGCGATAAAACAAGTTATTTTACATTCAATAAATATATCGGAAAATAGAAGTTAATTCATTACAGATTGATAAAATAATTTGCAGTAGTTTGGATAAATATAATACAGTAATTATTTTGCAGTCATTATAAAGTAAACAGGACTGCTTTTGGTATTCTTAGGCACCAGTACGGTTTGATTTAAAAATAATGTAATAAATATTTTAGGTGATTGCGAAACTATATAGTTTTATTAATTGTATACACATTAGATACATATTCCTACGCTCCAACGCTCCTTCGGGCTTAACTTCCGCTTCGGAATAGTAATCTAATGTGTATACAATACTTACAGTTTATGAGTTTCGCAAATGCCTAATAAATATTTATTGGAATGGAGAGGAGTTTTTCGAAGTGAATTCAAAACCATATATTTTCCCTTCGTATTTTAAAAAAAGTCGTGAGCTTACGGATGCATTTGATAATAATTGGATACAGGACTATGCAGAATATCTTCTGGCTGGCTTTTGTATGCCAACCTTATTGAGTAAAAAACCCTCCAGTCTGATCAGGGTAAATATACGAAATTCAGAATATAAAGATCGTTTGCTTCAATCAATTAATTCAGTGATAGGAAAATTTAATTGTGATTACTATATACTTTATGAAAATACTTCAGCATTAAATCTACTGATTTATCATAGAGAATTATTACGCTGCTTACTGGCAACGAAGGAAATTAGTAAGTTTTTAATAGCCTTAGGTTATGAACTTAAGCTAAATGATATCCTGCTACTACTAAGTACCTTGAGGATAAAGCTCGGGCAATACTACGAGAATAGAAGTTCTGACGTAAGTATTCATTCTCCCATTGAGTTTCCACATGAGATCGGGATTATACTCGGTTATCCAATTCAAGATGTAATGGATTTTATTAAATATCAGGGAAAGAATTATATCTTTTGCGGCTATTGGAAGGTATATCATAATGCAGAAGAAGCAGTTAAAATATTTGAGGATTATAAACAAATAAGGCATTATGCCATAAATATGCTTCATGAGGGTAAGAAACTTGAACTGTTATCGAAAGAACTGCTGTAGAAAGCAAGGTAATATTTACTAGCGACAAAATTCCTGATAATAGTTCATAATTCCAATAATTATGATATAATATAAGTGACAGTTTAAGGAAGGACGGCGCAAAGGATGAAAATAATTAAATATAGTATTACTCTGTTGCTTATTATGGGTTATGTAGTGGCTGCGATAGTTCAATCGGATTTTATAGGAAATATATTATCACCGATGATTACTCTCGAAGCCTTTTTTATTATCTATAAAGCCTTTTATCTTAATAAGCAAAGAAGGAGTGATAGAATTATTGGCTTTCTTTTAAGCATGGGCACATTAACCTGGGTGCTATCAGATGTCCTGTGGGCAGTATATGATTTACTGCTTCATTATAACCCTACAGAGGTAGCTTTTTTTACTTATAGCTATGCTCTGACGAATGTATTTTTTGCCCTGTCAATTACCTTTTATCTATACAAGTTAATGCGAAAATGGAATAGTTTCCAGGTGATTTTAGATTCCATAGTAATAGCCTTCTTTGTATTAGAGATTATTTGGATTGCCTATCTGGGTGAAGAGGTAAAGAATATCTTGCGACTTCGAAGAGACGGGATTTCGACTGTTTGTATCATACTAGATTTAATGATTATTATGTGGATTATAATATTGTTTATGAGGATGAATAAGAATAATAAATTAAGTTTCATTATTATTCTGGTGACATTTGGTTTACTACTGTTTTCCGTTACGGATCTGGTATATTATTATCAATATTTCTTTGGCACTTATGAACCGAATAAAATCATTGATTTATTATATCTGATGACCTTTGTGTTCATAGCAGCAGGGGCATTACTGGAACAAAAACATAAAGTAAAGTTTGATAATGTTCTAGGTTATTCTGGACGTAAAAGTAAGGGCTATTATCTACTAATCGCGCCGGTTTTGCTGATTATATTAAAAGGCCTGGTTTTGGTTGATTTACTTCATTTTATATCGGTGCTTCTGGTTTATTTTATATTGTCTAACTTCATACAGCGCAATATCTTTAAAGAAGAGCTGTTGCGAAAGGAAAAAGAGCAAAATAATGAATTGGAGAAAAAGATATTAATTCATACCAGTGAGCTTGAGGAGAAAAACAGAATACTGAAACATTTACTGGACCAGGATTTTGTTACAGGTCTAAAGAACAGAAGGTTCTTACTAACTTATCTGGATGAGATTATTAGTAATTTAGAGACTGGAGAGACAATATTACTACTTTTTGTTGATATCAATCGTTTTAAGTTAATTACCACGATGTACGGTCATTGTGTGGGAGATATGATAATGTATGAAATGGCTGAGAAGCTTAATGCAATTGAGAAGCTTAAGAAGCGGGCTCTGTTAACCTCTTATGGCAATGATACTTTTATTTTTACCGCTGTTGGAAAATATGATTACAAGAAAGGTTATGAAGTTGCACAGAAAATGATTGAACTAGGAAGTACCATCTATCAAATAGAGGAGTATCAGATTAAAGTAACCATTAATATAGGAATATCTCTTTACCCTTATGACGCAGCAACCAAAGAGGAATTAATTAAGCATGCTGATATAGCAATGACTCAATCAAGACTGTATGGATGCAATTATGTACAAGAATATGATGCGGATTTAAGTAAAGTGATATTTAGAAAAAATACATTGGAAATTATGCTAAGGAAAGTACTCTTTAATCAGGAGTTTATGCTTTATTATCAACCTCAGCTAGTTGCAGAGGATAGAAAGCTGATTGGCTTTGAAGCCTTACTGAGATGGCGGACAGCTATGGGAGAAATGATTAATCCGGGAGAATTTATTCCGGTAGCAGAAGAAACGGGATATATTATACCTATTGGCGAATGGGTCATAAAAATGGCAATGAAGCAAGTAGCAATTTGGAATAGCATTTCAGAAAAGAAACTTATGATGAGTATCAATATATCCCTAAGGCAGCTCGGAACCAGTCGGTTTATGGAAGGACTAAAGGAGGAATTGAAAAGACAAAATGTTGATCCTAAATGGATCGATTTAGAGATCACTGAATCAATTCAACTTCAGGAAAATCAGGAGATATTTCAGATATTCAAAGAGTTACGGGAAATCGGAATTACCATATCAATAGACGATTTTGGAACAGGTTATTCCTCTCTTAGTTATCTGAAGAATCTGCCTATTGATAGAATAAAGCTCGCCAAGGAGCTAATTGATTCCATACATAAGGACAAATTTGATTATGAGTTAGTGAAAGCAATTATCCTACTCTCTAAAGCAAAAGCGATCAGAGTAATAGCTGAGGGGGTTGAGACGAAGGAACAGTGGGATGTATTAAAGGAATTACATTGTGATGAGGTACAGGGTTATTATTTTGGAAAACCGGAGCCAGTGGAGACGATAGAAAAAAGTTTGAAGGATAAATGCTTCCATCCTTAAGATCAATTCTTGAAACGCCTTTTGAAAATTATAACGTAAAAGACTGTATTGAGATAAAAAAATATAGAATAGAGGTATAATAATATTGACAATTAAGGAGTATGGTTGTATATTCATATAATAATTATGTATAAATATACAATTTGCGAGGTGGATTTATGAAGAAGAAAATTTTTGTCGATGGATTATCCGGAACAACTGGCCTTAAAATACATGAAAGACTCAGTCTTTATTCAGAGCTTGAGATGATTACAATTGATTATGAAAAAAGACGTGATCCTGAGGAAAGAGCCAGATGTTTAAATGCTGCTGATTTAATATTCTTGTGTTTGCCTGATGCTGCAGCGAAAGAAGCAGTAAGCCTAGTTACAAATCCAAATACAAAAATAATAGATGCTAGTACGGCTCATCGAACAGCAGATAACTGGACTTATGGCTTACCGGAGTTATCAAAGGAACACCGAGCAGCAATATCAAATAGTAAAAGAGTAAGTAATCCCGGATGCCACGCAACAGCTTTTGTCTTATCTGCTTATCCGCTCCTTGCTAATGGGATTATGCCTAGTGATTATCCTGTAACCTGTCAAAGCCTCACCGGTTATAGTGGTGGTGGTAAAGCATTAATTGAAAAATATGAACAAAATGATGGTAAAAATGATTATACCAAGGCACCAAGACCCTATAGTCTGGCACTGAATCACAAGCACTTACCAGAGATGCTTAAGCATAGCGGACTAAAAGAGGATCCCCTGTTTATTCCGGTTCTCGGTAACAATTATAAGGGACTGGCAGTCATGCTTTCCATTCATACAAGGCTTCTTTCTAAAAAGCTGACAGCAAAGAATATTCATGAAGTAATGGCTGAACATTATTACAATAAGGAGTTTGTTAAAGTGATGCCTTTTGCACAGGACAGCTGCTTATTTGACGGTGCTGTTGATATTACAGCTTGTAATGATACTAACAATGCAGAGATTTTTGTATTTGGTAATGAAGAGAAGGGGACAGCTGTTATCATGACAAGACTGGATAATCTCGGTAAGGGAGCCTCCGGTGCAGCAATCCAGAATATGAATTTAATGCTTGGCTTTGAAGAAAATTTGCATTTATAAAAAAGAGCTGTGATCAGACTAAAAATATTGAAGCTTAGCGGATATAGCGATACGATAGTTTGTTTATCTGCTAAGTTTCAATAGGATAATAACTAAAGGATAATAACTAATTGATAAAATTCTTTAATAGACATAGCCTCTTACTAACATCGCATGCTTCAGCTGCATAAATTCCTTTGGCATCAGTGGTATATATAAGGTTTCTGTCAGTGAGCAGATTTTATCTACAAAACAAACCAGCATGGACTCTCTGTATCTGGGGGGCTTACGTAGAGTCAGAGGCCACATATGCTTTTCTATAATATCAATCTCAATTGGATTTAGTGTATAATATTTTCTGGCATTATCAAGAGCAAGAGCGGGATGCTTATAGCCATGTAGTTTAGGAGCGGTAGCGGGGATATGCCAATCATATAAGAAGAAATCATGAAGCATGGCCCCACGAATTAAGCTTCTTTTATCAAATTGAATCGGCAAGCGGACCGCAAGTAAATAACTGTAGTAAGAAACGATAAGGCAATGGGTAAAGGTTGTAGTATTACCATGCTGGATATATTGATGCATCTCAAATAATTGTTTTCTTTCGAGTAGTTCGCATATATGATGAATAAACATCTTTTTTTCTTTATCAGATAATCTCATTTACTATTCCTCTTTTAACTCATTCAATAAGGACTAAATTAATAAATTATTGAGTTTTTTACATAATAAAGAAGTACAATTTTCATATAACTTCCATATTTGTATCATATACAGCTTTTGATGATAGACTTACTGCGATTACAATATCTTTTGGTGAAGCCTTATAGTTTAGATAGTTCCGATACACTTATTATATACCTTTATAATATTTTATCTCAGGTATTATATGGATACAATAATCAATTAAAGACTAATTTTAGTTGATCTATTTTTATCCATAATCAAAAAGAAGATGCCTTAAAGTCCTTACCTTTTTCAATACAATATAAAGAAAAGCAGATGATATATTCATTATATTGCAGATTGGGTATACTAAAACTTGAAAGCATCCTCTAAAATGTTACTGCTATAGTGAGACTTATTTTTAGCCAAAATTATGATTCGGTGGTGTATTAAGTCCGGCTTCCTTATAAGCTGCTTCGGTGGTATGAGATAAGGTTCCATATACAACATAAGCACAGGTAATAAGTATGGATAGACCGTTTCCTAAGTAGTGCGGAAGAACAATTGGTGTTACACTCAGCACAGCTGATATAATAGAAACGGTTATTTTGCTGTAAATAGCAGTTTTGAATATTGCAGCATACTTTAAATTTGCATGTGACAGAGCATTTACGATTAGACCGACAATCGAATATAACAGTGCCGAAAATAAAAAGAAAGCGATCGAAGCTAAGTAAACAATTATCATAACGATAATCATAATAACAATCATAAAAGGCATTAATATATTGATAATTGTATTATCAAATCTTATACCGCCAAAACTTTTGAAATCTACAATCTGTATTCTTCCAAGATTATAATTAACCATATTTGTTTTACTGATTAATAACACCTGTCTATAAATTGGACTGACATCATCAGAAGTGAATTCATCAATATTTGTATTAACAAGGATATAACTATGTCCATCATCTTCTTCGAAGACTTCATCCATATGAAGCTCTCCATTAGAAAATTCAAAGGCCGGAAGATCTTCACGGAGATATTGTGTGAAGCCATTCGGACCAACCAAATTATAAGTCATGGGTATAATGAAAAACAGACTGGTAATCAGGATGAAAAGAAATACAAAACCGATTAATCTGCCCCCGCTTATTCTCGTGAGTCTGTAATATTGCATTGGCCTAGTTACGGCATAACGTATTTGCTCGAAAAAGTTTAATTTTTTCTGCTGCATTTGATATCCCCCTAAAGTATATATTTTGGTCGTTTGCGAAATTATATAATTCCTTCATTGTATTCATATTAGATACAGTTAATGAAATACGCAAATATATATTAATAGTATATGATAGGGCAAGTATTTGTCAAACGATCTTTCCTTATTATCTCCTGCGATTTATGAAAGACAGTATAATAAGTATTCAAAATTTGGATATATTATGAAGGAAGGCTGGATATTTTATAAGAATATGCTACAATATATAAAACTGTTTATTAAAAGGGTAAGCATTTTATGTTAGTTTGGAAAGAGGTATCAAATTGGAAAAGGCATATAGATACGATACATTAATCGGTAAAATATTGATTACAGAGATGAATAACGAGATAACAGGACTCTCTAAGCTTTCAGATGAGCAAGAATTTTTGGACAATAATAGAAAATATGAGATGATAGAAACGGAATTGATAAAAGAGGCTGCAGAGCAGTTAAACGAATATCTTCTTGGATATCGGAAGAGCTTCGATTTAAGGATTAATCCACAGGGAACGCAGTTTCAGAAGAAGGTATGGGAAGCGCTTCGCGCGATCCCTTACGGAGAAACCAGAAGCTATAAACAGATAGCGCAAGCGGTTGGTAATGATAAGGCATCAAGGGCAGTAGGCATGGCTAATCATAATAATCCAATCATGTGCATTATTCCCTGTCATAGAGTCATAGGTGCAAATGGTCAGCTTGTTGGCTTCGGAGCAGGTCTTTCTATAAAAGAACAGTTACTTGATTTAGAAAAAACGAATAAATAATTAAATTAGTTCTTTGTGATGCATTACATAATCACATAAGTACAGATAGGAGTAGCGGTAATATTTAAGCTGCTTCGGAGAATGGAGGATTAGGTTGAAAAATCAAAGATTTTTCAACTGGCAAATTTGTGCGCTGCCCAAATTCGCAGGTTTTGGCGGCAGATGGAGGTTATTATGAATAAGGAATGGTCACTGGAGGCTCTTTATAAAGGTTATCAGGATGCAAAATACAAAGACGACAAAGAAGCTTTAAGTAAGTTGACAAAGGAAATTGAAGACTTTAGCGAGTGCTTGTCAGAAGGTAAGGAGGAAGCTACCTTAATAAAAGCGGTTGACTATTTAGAGCAATATCAACTGCTGGCTTCTAAAATCAGTTATTATGTAGCTTTACGTCTTTCTGTGAATACCTCAGACAGTGAGACGGCGAATGAATCAAATGCAATTGAGCGTCAGCTCAGTTTATCTTCTAAGCCTATGGCAGTTATCCATAAATATATAGCAGGTATTCGTGATATTGAAAAATATTATGAAATGCATCCAAAGCTGAGAGCCTACGAATACTTAATTACACAGATGAGAAAAGAAGCGAAGCATATCCTAAGTAATGAGGTAGAAGATGTAATTGCAAAACTCAATCTCTCAGCTGGCTCAGCCTGGAGCAGTATGCAAAGCTTCTTAACATCAACCCTTGAAGTGGAATACCAAGATAATATTATAACATTACCAGAGGTACGTAATCTTGCCCATTCGGAAGATAAAAAGATACGTACAGATGCGTATCAAGCAGAGCTTAAGGCTTATGAGAAGATTAAAGATGCCATCAGCTATTCTTTAAATAATATTAAAACCCAGGTTAATACAATCTGTGAATTGAGAGGATATGAATCACCGCTTGCTATGACTTTGCAGCAATCAAAGATGAAGAAGGAAACCTTGGAGGCAATGCTTAAGGCAATTCGTGAAGCCCTTCCTTCTTTTCATAAATATTTAAAGCATAAAGCAAAGCTGATCGGGCATGAGGATGGACTTCCCTGGTATGATATGTTTGCACCGATTGGAGAAAGCAGTACAAAATTTACAGTGGAGGAGTCGAAGGAATATCTTATAAAGCATTTTAGTCATTTTTCTGAGGATTTAGCAGACATGGTAGAGGAGGCTTATGAAAACGAATGGATTGATTTTTATCCAAGAAAGGGAAAGGTTGGAGGAGCCTTCTGCGAAAATCTGCCCTTTATAAAACAGAGCAGAATCCTTACTAATTTTACCGGAGCCTTTAATGATGTGATAACCTTAGCACATGAACTAGGACATGCCTATCATGGACTTAACATTGAAGAGCATCTTCCTCTTAATGTGAATTATAGTATGCCAGTAGCTGAGACAGCCTCCACATTTAATGAAGCACTGATTATGGAGGCAGCGATTAAAGAAACAGAAGGCAGAGAGAAAGTGGCTCTGATTGAGAATCAGCTTCAGGATGTAACGCAGATTATCTGCGACATTTATTCGAGGTATCTATTTGAAAGTGAAGTATTTGAGAAGAGCAAAACAGGTTTTTTATTTGCGGATGATTTAAACGAAATGATGTTACGGGCACAAAAGGAAGCCTATGGGGATGGACTTAATCATAATTACCTGCATCCTTATATGTGGGTATTAAAGGGCCATTATTATTCTGAAAATTTAAGCTTTTACAATTTTCCTTATGCCTTTGGCGGCTTATTCGCAAGAGGATTATATGAGAAATATAAAGCAGAAGGAGAGGAATTTGTTCCGAAGTATAAAGCTCTCCTTAATGCAACTACAGTCATGAGTGTAGAAGATGCGGCGAGAGAGGCTGAGATAAATTTGGAGGATCCTGATTTTTGGAGAACAAGTCTTAAGTCTATAGAAGAACTCATAGAGACTTTTATTCGACTTTCGTCAAATTAGTAACGATATACCAGTCGTAAGAACCTACTGAAAAGCTTAGATGCGAATAACATCCTCTGGCTTAATTTTATGATTGTGACAATGTAAGTATACAGAAATGTCAATTGCCTATTAGGTTTTGGAAATGCATACTTATCTGCCCTACAAGCACATATGAAATTAAGACAGCAGGATGGAATTTGTTATGTTTTCTAAGGTTATCAAATTCCAAGCTTTATTATTTATAACTATAGGCCAAATTACTGGGGATTAGTCGTGAAAATGCCACTTTTTTGACAAACATTTTGTGCTATGCTATATATAGAAAGCTATAATTGACTCAGAACAAATAAGACATAAATATATTGTATAATTTGAAATCTTTATCAGCTTAGGAGGGATAGCAGAATGAAGATATTTGCTTCGAGAAGGATCGCTTATTTTTTTGTATTTGCAATTATATTGTTTATTTCTTGGAATCATGGCAGTAGTTTGGCTAAGGCAGCAGCTCCGGCTTTTAAGGAAAAGAAAATTGAAATTGATAGTATCGGTAAAACGTATCAGCTTGAGATTCTAAATAAAGTAAAAGGCAGTACTTACAAATGGTCCTCTTCTGATACTTCCGTAGCGAAAGTTACAAGCAAAGGCTTGATCACTACAATGAATAAAGGTTCAGCAGAAATAAAATGTAAAATTACATATTCGTCCAAGAAAACAAAGACCATATACTGCTATATAACAGTAACTATTCCTGCTGACAAGATAGAGATTAGTAATGTAGAGAAAAAAAACGGCGCCTTTATTATGCGGGTTGGTGACAGGTATAATTTCAATAGGACTCTTACACCAACCAATTCATCCGATCTGACCTACTGGTATCTGGATGCTTCGAATGGAGAGGCCAATCCCAATGCGGTACGTATAGACGACAGCAGTTCTGGTAAGGTTACTGCACTTCGAAGAGGTAAAATTGTACTGGTAGCTGCAGCTGCAAAAGAGGCTTCACAAGAGGCTGCTAAGATGAGTGAGATTAAGGATGCAATAATAATCGAAGTAGTCGGTGTCTCTCCAGAGGTTATATCAGCAGATATTGTAAACTCTAAACAGATCAAGGTGGCTTTTGGAACCACCATTCGAGAATCAACCATAATATCCGGAGGTCGGTTATCTAGTAATATAACCATCGACCGATTGGCCGATTCCGGTACCACAGCGAAGGATCCGGGGATATTGACAGCAGCTTTATCCAGTAATTTAAGAACTTTAACTATAACAGCAAGTAATTACTTTGATGGAAGCTATTCAATTTCCTTTAATAACGGTATTCTAACAACAGATGGAACGGCTCTGTATCCATATTCTGTAAAACTTAAATATCCTAAGGATACATCAAATGAGAATGTACAAGAGGATGATGACGATTATTATGATGATCCCATAGATTATGACGAAACCGAGGAGGAAGAGCCTGTCATTGATTTAACAGCTCCGGAGCTTGCATCTGTGGAACTTGATGATTCGGGAATGATAACGGTAATAAACTTTAAGGAAAAAATGGATTTTAGTGATTTTAAGGTTTCTGGTGCAAAAGCGGCTTTAAGTACCGCACAGGTTCAGGCGAGTACAATAAGCTTTCTGAATAACAAATCAAATTATAGCTTTAGCTCCGATGGGAAATCCATCTATATTAACCTTACTGATATCAGCACCTTGGATTATAATAAAGTCTTCCTTGTTACAATATCAGGCCTTACAGATACTTCAGGTAATAAGCTTGCAGAGGGTAGTCTTGTAGTCAGCATCCGCACAGAAACGGCACCGAAGCCCCAAGCCAGACCTTTAGCCGTTATGCGCACTTCCTATAATATTATTACCGCAACCTTCGATCGTTCGATCAAAGACCCAGGTTATGTGATGATCAATAACGGCAGCTACTATTATGGTGAGGTTGATGCAGATAATAGAAGACTGGTTCATTACAAAATATCCTCATATGATGCGGCCCTAACTGGTACTCAGAAGGTCTCTATTGGTCATTGGGAGGCTTATAATGTGATAGCCCAAGATACATATGCGAATAATATGTATGACTTTTCTGTATATTTTATTACTGAAGATATAAGACCGCTTATGACAAACTATAGCTATAATCCGGATTTGAAAATTCTTACACTTACCTATAATGAGAATGTGAGTCTGAGAACAGAGAAAGGATATTTGGAATATGCAATGAATTCCGGCAGAGTAGATACCGGTAAAGGTTATATTGAATATGCAAAAGCTAATGTATTCGGAAATGTTATTGAAATCACTCTGAAAAGTATATCCTTATATGGTAATTATACACTAACATTACCAGAAGGTTTTGTTCTGGATGATTACAGAAACCAAAGCTTTAGTGCAACAGCAACTATCATTATTGGTAACGGGACTGAGGGGACTCATGCACTTGCAGAGCCATTTTCTGTCTATCAGTCTGAAGATAACCATTCCTTTATTTTTGTTGAATTTGCAGAAAAATTGGATGAAGCTTCTGCTATTGATAAAACCAACTATTATATGTACGGGGCTGTTATTGATAATGCAGTTTTAATTCGTAATGATATGAACGGAGCCTTGGTTCGGCTTACATTGACAAAAGGAAGCGTAGCCACTTCAGGAAAGCATAAGATTACAGTTTCCGGTTTAAAGGGATATAATGGCAGTTCATCTGAAATGGTTTCTTACTCAACGGATATAAACATAATAGAAAATAAAGATCCAGAATTTAAAAGTATTCAATACAATGCGACAACAAAGAATACAATAGAGATGAAATTTACAGAAGCGATCAAGGGAACTATGGTAGTAAATGTACAGGATCGCTCCACCGGAGCAGCGATAGGCAATACAATAACCGTAAATGGTGATACGGTTTATATTACACTAAGCGTCATACCGGCTGATGGTACTTACTTAAAGATTTTCATAACAAATAACAGTATTACTGACTTAAGCGGTAATGGGTCTACAATAAATCCTGAGTATACTGCATTTGTAAATTATTAACTAAAATCGATAATATCTAAGCGAAAATTGATAATAATACAAGTAAATAATTATGCTGTATAAACAATGTTATATTTTACTGGATGAATAATCTAGGATAAGGAATAAAAGTATCACATAAAAATTCAAAACTATCAGATACTAAACTTGAATCAATCAATCACAACAGGATTATTGAAAATATTATCCTGTATCATGAAGAAAGGAGCAAGAAATGAGTCTGATAGATAATGAACACCAGCTTCCGGAAGGATTGGGATTTCGTCTGGCACTTGATATGGAAGCAATGACGAATTTTGTGAATATGCCGGAAAATAGTAAAAAGCAGATGGTTGACTATATAAAGAGTTCTACAACAGGGGACGAAGCAAGAAATAGAGTAACAGAAGTTGTAAGTAATCTTCACAATGGAGGATCGTTTCGATAGAGAACCGTAGCAAAGCGTAGTATTTATATCATATAACGGATTAAAATAAAGAGGATGCCCCAAAAGTTAATTGGTTTACTATAATATATAGAATGCTACAAGCTATCTATATATTATACTAACATTTTGGGACATCCTTCACTATTATTCTGTTATCTCAATCCGATTTCCATCAGGATCTGCTACGCAGCTTTCAAAATAACCATCTCCGGTAAGTCTTGGAGAACTGTAAAGCTTATATCCGTCAGCGGTGATCCTATCTGTGATTTCGATTACTTTTTCTTTGCTTCCCACACTAAAGGCTACGTGACTAAAGCCGTTTACCTTATCAATTACTTCCCTATTTTCTAACTGAGTGTGATGCATTAGCTCGAGTCTGACTTCACTGTCAAAGGTAATGAAATAACTGGAAAAACCGTCATCATTTTGATATAATGCATTACTTTTACCATCTAAATAGTTTATATAATAATCTTTTGCTTTCTCTAAATCAGTAACATATACAGCGATATGTGTTATAGCGATACTCATGGTAATTTCTCCTTTATTAATGATTTTTATTATTAATTACATCATTATAGATGAGAAACTTCCTTTTTTTATAGGATCATGTAACTTAAACTGAAATAACTCAGTAAGCACCTGCATACCTAATCTTGGAATTCGGTAACTGCTGAAGCGACCATAGCAGGCACGCACTAAAGTTAAAAGAATTATCCGGATATCTGGCTTTCTTTTATACATACAGCCTCCATTTAATATATAACATTTGTCTTCCAATAAAATATACAGTAGAATATCTTCTTTGCACAAGCATACATTATCTGCTTTTTCCCATGAAAAACAATGCTACTGTACCAGGACCTGCATGAGCACCTATGGTAGGACTGATATAATTAATTAAACAATCCTTAATACCAAGACGCTCCTTGATAAGACCAGCGACATACTCAGCATCCTCAAGGCAGTCACCATGACTGATAAAGAACATGTCATTATCTCCCTTGTAATCTTTTAACTTAGCTTCCATATCATCCACCAAAGAGATAAGTGCTTTCTTTCTGCCTCTGACATTGTTAAGGGGGATAAGACGGCCTTCGTTATCTACATGCAATACCGGTTTTACGTTGATTAAGGTTCCGATAATTGCCGCAGCCTTTGATACTCTTCCCCCGCGATGCAGATGAAACAAGTCATCTACTGTAAAAGTATGACATAGGTTTAATTTATTATGCTCCAGCCAATTATAGGTTTCTTCTAATGTCTTACCGCTTTCCTTAAGCATTACAGCCTTATGAACAAATAATCCTTCTCCAAGGGAAGCACAAAGAGAATCAATCACTATGATTTTACTGTCGGGCTGCTCATCGCAAAGCTCTCTTGCTACTGTTGCAGCAACAGAGCAGCTGCCGCTCAAAGCAGAAGAGAAGGCAATATGCAATATGTCAAAGCCCTCGGCTAATAAACCAGTGAAGATCTTTCTTGCATTATCCGGATTAACAGCCATAGTGGTAGGTAAGGCACCTTGGCGCATGATATTATAGAATTCCTTCGGCTCAAGAACATTCCCCTCTCCATAAACTGTATCATTAATACTGTAATACAGCGGTAGTATGATGATATTGTGTTTTTCAATATATTCTTGAGGTAAATCGCAGGTTGTGTCTGTAGTAATGATATATTTCTTCATAGTATTCTTTCAATCCTTTCCTATGTTATATTTGTACACTTGAATAAATACCTAAATCAAGTAAAAATCTTATATTCTTAGGTGCTTTTGATAGTTTATGATTACTCACATAATACTTAAAGTGGTTTTGATTACGATATGATATATTATAACATACCATACACGATTGTTTCAATACAGTTTTCCATAATTATGTATGATATAGAATAGAATTGCAAAAAATACTTTTCTTATGCATATACTTATGATATAATAGCAAGAAGTTAATCGATGCTAAGGAGGCCAAACAATGAAGCATATCAAGACTTTAAACACAAAAAACCTGAAGGATACTATGAAAAAGGGTGGTTGTGGTGAGTGTCAGACATCCTGCCAGTCAGCATGTAAGACATCCTGTACAGTTGGTAATCAGAGCTGTGAGAACAAATAGATAATTCGTACATAGAGCACGTAATCTGATTTGCAATTACGTGATTTAATTGGTAATTGCGGTATTGTTATCAGGAATTCACCAAGTACAGTGTTCTTTAAGCTCTTTCATAGATTTTGACAAATTTGCAGAAGGATTTTAAGAACTTTGTACCAGAAAAGTGGGGCTGCCTTAAAATATTTTTCGACTTAAATCAGTCTGGAAGATATTTTAAGACAGTCCTATTCGTTGTAATGAAATAGAAGCATGTTGAAGGTTAGGGAGGAAATACAGTGATTCACCAGTTTAAGAATAACGGTTATAATATAGTCTTAGATGTTAACAGCGGGATGGTACATGTTGTTGATGATTTGGCCTATGACATCATTGAGATGTATGAAGACAACAGCCACGAAAGCATAATCAGCACTATGGTTGAAAAATATACAAGACCAGAATATAAGGCGCTCATTCAGACAGAGAGTGTGGCAGAAGAGGATTTTGCAAAGTACTGTAAAGCTCTTGTTAATCAGATTTGTGAAGTAATTAAGGATATTGAAGATCTGAAAAATGAAGGAGCATTATTTACGAAGGATATCTATGAAGAATATATAAAGGATTTTAAGAAGCGTTCCACGGTTGTTAAAGCACTTTGCCTGCATATAGCACATGACTGCAACTTAGCCTGTAGGTATTGCTTTGCTGAGGAAGGCGAATATAAAGGGCATCGGGAGCTGATGAGCTATGAAGTAGGAAAGCAGGCTCTGGATTTTCTGATTGCAAGTTCCGGAGGACGGAAAAATCTTGAAGTGGATTTCTTCGGCGGAGAGCCTTTGATGAATTTTGATGTTGTGAAAGAGCTTGTGAAGTATGGCAGAGAGCAGGAGCTTATACATAATAAAAAATTCCGTTTTACCCTGACATCGAATGGCATATTACTTGATGATGACGTGATGGAATTCGCCAATAGGGAGATGAGTAATGTTGTTTTAAGTATAGATGGACGCAAAGAGGTCAATGACCGGATGCGTCCTAGCAGAAATGGCAAAGGCAGCTATGATATCATCCTCCCAAAGTTTATGAAGTTTGCCAAAAGCAGGAATCAGACGAATTATTATGTGAGAGGAACCTTTACTCATAATAATCTTGATTTTTCCGAGGATGTAAAGCATCTTGCGGAGCTTGGTTTTAAACAGATTTCAGTAGAGCCGGTAGTCGCTTTGCCTGAGGAGCCTTATGCGATAAAAGAAGGGGATTTGCAAAAGCTCTATGAGGAATATGATAAGCTTGCCGCATATATGCTGGAAGAGAAAAAAGCAGGCAGGGAATTTAACTTCTTTCACTTTATGATAGATTTAACCGGTGGACCCTGTGTGGCAAAGCGATTATCAGGCTGCGGTTCCGGTACAGAGTATCTTGCGGTAACGCCCTGGGGAGATTTGTATCCCTGCCATCAGTTTGTCGGTATTGATCAATTTCTGCTAGGTAATGTATATGAAGGGATAAAGAAGACGGAGCTTTGCGCTGCGTTTAAGCAATGCAATGTATACGCGAAAGAAAAATGCAGCAGCTGCTTCGCTAAATTTTATTGCAGCGGCGGCTGTGCCGCGAATTCATATAAATTCCACGAGGATATATTTGATACCTATGATATCGGCTGTGCGTTACAGAAAAAGCGTGTAGAATGCGCAATAATGCTTAAAGCCGCTGAGGAATGATACTGACGGAGGAACAATGGAGAATTGGGTAATTAAGAATAGAAAGGCAGATTTTGATAAGATTATGAACCAATGCGGTGTGAGTGAGGTTTTGGCACGCTGCCTGGTAAATAAAGGCCTTGAAGAGCCAGAGGTTATCAATGCTTTTCTAAATCCCGATGTGAAGCAGCTATACCACCCGTTTTTACTGAAGGATATGAGAAAGGCCTGTGAAATCCTTAAGGGTAAGATACTGGAAGGGAAAAAAATAAGAATCATCGGGGACTACGATGTGGATGGAGTTGTAGCTACTTATATTCTTTACAGAACCCTAACCCTGATTGGTGCGAAAGTTGATTATGAAATTCCGGATCGTATCAAGGATGGTTATGGAATTAATATCAATATGGTAGAAACTGCATATCATGAACAGATAGATACCTTATTAACCTGCGACAACGGAATTGCTGCAATTGAGCAAATTGATCTTGCAAAAAAATATAATATGACTGTAATCGTAACAGATCATCACAGTATAGTACAGACGGAGGAGGGGGATACCCTCCTACCGGCTGCAGATGCTGTAATTAATCCAAAACAGTCTGACTGTACATACCCCTTTGATGGCTTATGCGGAGCTGTATTAGCCTATAAATTAAGCATAGCTTTAACCGAATGTTTTGAAATAGAACAAAAAGCCAGCCTTATTGAGGAGCTTCTCTCCTATGCCGCCATAGCCACGGTCTGTGATGTTATGGAGCTTGTGGATGAGAATCGTATTATCGTAAACTATGGTTTAACATTATTGAAGAATACAAAGAACAAAGGCTTGTCTGCTCTAATGGAGGTAAGCGGTGTGGAGAAAGAACAACTGAATACCTTCCATCTTGGTTTCGTAATAGGCCCTTGTCTGAATGCTTCAGGAAGGCTTGATACGGCTAAGAAGGGCTTGGAGCTATTACTTGCGGATACAAAGGAGGAAGCTCTGCGGCTGGCAGAAGAAGTAAGAAGTTTAAACGATATAAGAAAGAATATGACAGCTGAAAATACGCTTAAGGCAGTTCGATTAATTGAGGAAAGCGATTTATGTAAGGATAAGGTGTTGGTGGTCTATCTTACCGACTGTCATGAGAGCATAGCAGGAATTATAGCAGGCAGAATTAAGGAGAGATATCATAAGCCGACGCTTATCTTAACGGAAGCGGAAAACTGTATTAAAGGCAGCGGCAGGTCCATTGAGTCGTATAATATGTATGAGGAGCTTTCCAGATGCAGGGAATTATTTCTTAAAATGGGTGGACACCCAATGGCAGCAGGTTTTTCCTTACTTTCTGAGCATGTAGACAGCTTAAGAGAAAAGCTGAACCGCAATACCACATTGACAGAGGAAATGTTACTTCCTAAAGTGACGATTGATATCCACCTACCTTTAGGCTACGTATCTGAGCAGCTGGTGCAAGAGCTTAGAAGGCTGGAGCCTTTCGGTAAGGGTAATGAGAAGCCACTTTTTGCCGAAAAAAATCTAAAAATGAAATCAGCTCTTATTATTGGAAAGAACGCAAGCGGGATACGTTTTCGTGTTGAAAATCAATATGGTCGGGAAATGGATGCAATATATTTTGGCGATGTTGTGCAGTTTTTTGATTATATCGGCAATACTTACGGTAAAGAGGAAGCGGAAAAGCTAAAGACGGGCAGAGGATGTAATGCTGCGATTGCGATAACTTATTTTCCTCGAATGAATGAGTATAACGGATTTAAGACATTGCAGCTTGTTATTCAGAATTATCGGTAAAATATGGAGATTACTTATCGAATATGTCACATAAAAGCAATTTTTGAAAAGCTTTGGAGAAATATTCTTTACGAAATATAAAGTATAGTGATATAATTAGCATCTAAAAGGTTTTTAGCGGTATGGAGAATTATGTTATACCTAATAGTAATGATGATATACAATAATTTGCAGATTATTTTTAGGATGAATTAGCAGGCGGAAGCTTGTTTAATAATGAATAGGAATGATTAATTGAGAAAGGCATGGTTTTGTTATGAAGCAATTAGAGAGTTATGTAAGAAGTATTCAGGATTTTCCCGAACCGGGAATTGTCTTCCGCGATGTGACTAGTGTGTTACAGGATAAGGATGGATTAAAATTAGCGATTGACCAGATGCAGGAGCTGTTAAACGGTTTGGACTTTGATGTGATTGTTGGGCCTGAATCACGAGGTTTTATATTCGGAGTACCGATTGCTTATAACTTAAACAAAGCTTTTGTACCTATCCGAAAAAAAGGAAAGCTGCCCTGTGAAACAATTTCTATGGAGTATGATTTAGAATATGGCAAGGCGACAATCGAAATGCATAAGGATGCGATAAAACCGGGACAAAAAATTGTGATAGTGGATGATTTAATCGCAACTGGTGGAACGATAGAAGCAATTACCAAGCTGATTGAGATGCTTGGCGGCGAAGTGATTAAGATTATTTTCCTTATGGAGTTGAAAGGTTTACAAGGCAGAGATAAGCTTACGGGATATGATGTAGATGCAGTGATCCAATACGAAGGCAAATAAATTATAGTTCGAATTACATTCGTATTAGTTCGTATTTCGCCTTTTGACAATTGATTACAGATTAATATGTATTAATACTTGACATGGCTATAAATGAAGGGTGGTGGTATCATGGAAGATAAGAGAGATTTGCTAGTAAGCGATATAGATATTATAACGCCTGCTACGAGTGTGCCGGCTGATTTTACCGAGCCTGAGATTCTCTATAGGGAATTAATTGACAAGATCAGAGGCTACCATCCTTCCGCAGATATCTCCATGGTCGAAAAAGCATACCAAATCGCTGATAATGCACATAAGGATCAAAGAAGAAAATCCGGTGAGCCTTATATCATTCATCCGCTATGCGTAGCAAATATACTTGCAGAACTGGAACTTGATAAAGAGAGTATCATAGCAGGTATACTCCATGATGTAGTAGAGGATACGGTGCTGACTACGGAGCAGATTTCTGAAATGTTTTCTGAAGAAATCGCATTATTAGTGGATGGGGTAACAAAGCTTACTCAGTTGAATATGGATAAGGTTGAGCTGCAGGCGGAGAACTTAAGAAAGATGTTTCTTGCAATGGCAAAGGATATCCGTGTCATATTGATTAAGCTTGCTGATCGTCTTCATAATATGCGTACCTTAAAATACATGGTACCTGATAAGCAAAAGGAGAAGGCCAGAGAAACGATGGAAATCTACGCTCCGATTGCTCAGAGACTTGGTATCAGTAAGATTAAAATCGAATTGGATGATTTATCCTTAAAATATCTTGAACCGGAGGTCTATAAGGATCTCGCTGAGAAAATTGCAACCAAAAGAAGTGAACGTCAGGCTTATATTGATGATATTGTCAGTGAAGTCAGAGAGCATATACTGGATGCAGGGATTGAGGCTAAGGTTGATGGCAGGATAAAGCATTTTTTCAGTATCTATAAAAAGATGGTTAACCAGAATAAAACACTGGATCAGATATATGATTTATTCGCAGTTCGTATTGTTGTTGATTCCTTAAAGGATTGTTATGCCGCACTAGGGGTTATCCATGAGATGTATAAGCCTATTCCGGGGCGTTTCAAGGATTATATCGCTATGCCGAAGCCAAATATGTACCAATCTCTTCATACTACTCTGATTGGTCCGAAGGGATCACCCTTTGAGATACAGATTCGTACCTATGACATGCACAGAACTGCAGAATATGGTATTGCTGCTCATTGGAAATACAAAGAGGGGCAGGATGGCAAGGGCGGAACCGCCAATTCCGAGGAAGAGAAGCTAACTTGGCTTCGTCAAGTACTAGAATGGCAGAGGGATATGTCCGACAATAAGGAATTCTTGAGCCTAATTAAAAATGATTTTGATTTATTTTCTGACAGTGTATACGCGTTTACTCCAACTGGCGATGTGAAAACCCTGCCGGCTGGCTCCAACCCGATAGACTTTGCTTACAGTATTCATAGTGCTGTCGGCAATAAAATGATTGGTGCGAGGGTTAACGGCAAGCTGGTTCCGATTGATTATGTTATACAAAACGGTGACCGCATAGAGGTGATGACCTCACAGAACTCGAAGGGCCCTAGCCGTGACTGGCTCGCCATCGTTAAGAGTACGCAAGCCAAAAATAAAATTAACCAATGGTTTAAAACAGAATTAAAAGAGGACAATATCACCAAAGGTAAGGAACTCATAATTTCTTACTGCAAGGCGAAGGCAATTGTTATCAGCGATCTGATTAAGCCTGAATTTACGAACATAGTAATGCGTAAATATGGTTTCAGAGATTGGGATTCTGTACTTGCAGCTGTCGGACACGGTGGCTTAAAGGAAGGACAGATTGTCAATAAGCTGTTAGAAGAATATAAGAAGAAATATAAAAAAGAGATTACGGATGAGAATGTTCTTGAAAATATCTCAGAGATTAAGGAGAAGATACCACAGAAGAAGTCTAAAAGCGGTATTGTGGTAGAAGGAATTCATGACGTTGCAGTCCGCTTTTCAAAATGCTGCAGTCCTGTGCCCGGTGATGAAATTGTCGGCTTCGTAACAAGAGGGAGAGGGGTATCCATCCATCGTACCGATTGTATCAATGTGATCAATTTACCGGAGGAGGATCGGGTTCGGTTAATTGATGCAGAATGGAATGTATCGGCAGATGGCAAGAATTCTGAAGGGGTATACAGTGCTGAGATAAAGATTTATGCGAATAACCGTTCCGGGGTACTAGTGGATTTGTCTAAGGTGCTTACTGAGAATAAAATAGATGTAACCTCAATGAATGTAAGGACCAGTAAGCAAGGTACAGCAACGATTAGTATTGGTTTTGAAATAAAAGGCAAGGAGCACTTAAATGAGATCATTGCTAAAATCCGCAATGTGGAAAGTGTTCTCGATATAGAGCGAACGGCTGGATAAGTAAGCATGCGGCAAAGCCGCGCAGAAATGAGGTAAAGATGAGTGCTTTTAGAATGAAGATATTAGTTCTTGGTATGATACAGACGAACTGTTATATTATCAGTAACGGAGAAACAAAAGAAGCAATCGTCATTGATCCTGCGGATGATGCTGAAAAAATAGAACAATATTTAAAAGCAAATGACCTCGTGTGTAAAGCTATTCTTCTCACGCATGGTCATTTTGACCATATATTGGCAGTGGAAGCATTAGCGAAGGTAACCAATGTAAAAATCTATGCACATGAAGCAGAAGAACAGCTTTTAAAGGATCCGGAGTTGAATTCCTCCTCCCATATTCGGAGGGAGTGCAGCTTGACTTCTGATATTTGGTTAAAGGATCAAGAGATTTTACAGCTTGCAGGATTTCAAATCAAGGTAATTCATACGCCGGGGCATACAGCCGGAGGAGTCTGCTATTATTTTCCTGGTCACGGTATATTAATCAGCGGAGATACGTTATTTTGTGAGAGTATTGGACGATCAGATCTTCCAACAGGTAATGGCAGTCAGCTGGTTGAAGCAATACTAAGCAAACTAATGATACTTGAGGATACAGTTAAGGTGTATCCGGGGCATGGGGAAGCAACAACGATTGGATATGAGAGGGACAATAATAGATATCTGTCCCATGTACCTGGTCTCTAAAGCGAGTCATTAAGCAGCGAAGAAATGAGAATAATAATGATAAAAGTATTTATTAATAGAACGGGTTATGAAAATGATATCTATCCTTTGATAAAGGCTTTTTATCCTGAGGTAGAGATAAAGATTATTACAGCCCCGGTTAATCAATCTGATATAGAGGAAGAACAGATTCATAAAGCACCACTAGATAGTAGGAATAACTTAGTTGAAGATAAATCTAAAGCATCTGATAGGACGCTTCATATTAGTTTTACTGAGGAATGCCTTCATATCTCCTTTGTAGGAGAAGGAATCTCAATCAGTGAAAGTACCGAACTGAAATCTGATTTATCAAAGTCACAATATAAGAATTCTATGAAGAGATTCCTTTATGGAATTCTTTCCACAGTCACAAATAAAGAGCTTCCCTGGGGGATTTTAACCGGAATAAGACCTACCAAGCTGGTTTATGAGCTATTAGAGCAGGGTGAAAATAGAGCAGGAATTTATGACAGGATGAAAACAGAATATTACTGTTCCGAGGCTAAAATTGATATGAGTATTCATATTGCAGGAAGGGAAATGGAACTTCTTGATAAGCTTGATTATAAGAACGGCTATAGTCTCTATGTAGGAATTCCCTTCTGCCCTACGACTTGTCTATATTGCTCTTTTCCATCCTATTCGATAACAAAGTATAAGGATATTGTGGAGGAGTATTTGATAGCCCTCGAAAAGGAAATAAAATTTGCAGCGACCTGTTTTCCGAATAAAAGATTAACTACGGTATATTTTGGCGGAGGGACTCCCACAACCCTGACTGCTAAGCAGCTTGACCGTATACTTGGCTTAATCAGAGAAAGCTTTGATTTTACTCATGTAAAGGAATTTTGTGTTGAGGCTGGCAGACCTGACAGTATAGCCGAAGAAAAGCTGATTATACTGAAAAAGTGGGGAGTTGACCGTATCTCTATTAATCCGCAAAGCATGCAGCAGAAAACGCTTGATTTAATTGGAAGAAAGCATACCGTGGAAGAGGTGGTAAGTGCTTTTTTACTAGCCCGCAAAGTGGGCCATGAGAATATCAATATGGATATTATCATCGGATTACCGGGAGAAAATCCAGAGGATTTATCAGATACGCTAAAGCAGCTTCATGAATTAAATCCTGAAAGCCTGACTGTGCATACGCTAGCCCTAAAGCGTGCTGCAAGATTAAATACGCAGAAGGAAGACTATGTAGCGATCAGTGCATCAGGGGTTACGAAGATGCTGGAAGCTACAATAGAATATGCAAAAGAAAACAAGTATCTGCCATATTATCTCTACAGACAGAAGAATATGGCAGATAATCTTGAAAATATAGGTTATGCAAGGTATGGTAAGGAAGGACTTTATAATATACTTATTATGGAGGAAAAACAGACAATCCTTGCACTTGGTGCAGGAGGCATGTCAAAATTCGTATTTCATAAAGAGAACCGCATAGAGCGGGTGGATAATGTGAAAAGCGTTACTGACTATATCGATAGAATAGATGAGATGCTATCAAGAAAACGGATATTTCTTGAGATGAATCCACAGCTATGAATGAGGGCTCTGAGTATTTTCTTGAGATGATATAAATTGAATAGGACAATAAAAGTAGAACGGAGGACGAAAATGATTACACAAAGACCGAAAGGAACGCAGGACTGGTACGGTTCCAATATGCATAAACGTACTATTATTGAGGCGAAGGCAAGAAAAATATGTAAGACATATAATATGAAGGAAATTATTACGCCTGCATTTGAACATACAATATTATTTCAAAGAGGTGTGGGCGAAACTACGGATGTTGTTCAAAAGGAAATGTATACCTTTGATGATAAGGGAAATAGAAGTATAACATTAAAGCCTGAGGGTACGGCAGGAATAGCCCGTGCATATCTAGAAAACAGTCTTTATGCAGAAAGTCAGCCTACTAAGCTTTTTTATTTTACGCAGGCTTTTCGTTATGAAAATCCCCAAAGTGGGCGCCTTCGTCAGCATCATCAGTTTGGAATAGAATTTTTTGGCTCATCGAGTCCTTTGGCGGAGATTGAACTTATTACATTACTAACCGAATTTATCAAGGATCTGGGCGTAAAGGGAGTTAAGCTTCATATTAATAGCATCGGCTGTGGAAACTGCCGTAAAACCTATAATGATGCCTTACTTGCTTATTTGCGAGAACACGAGGAAAAGCTATGCCCAACCTGTCGTGAAAGAATGCTTAAGAACCCTCTGCGTGTCATTGATTGTAAGGTTCCGACCTGTAAAGTGATAGTGAAAGATGCACCAAGGACGATTGAATATCTTGATGAGGAATGTAAGAGTCATTTTGAAGAGCTTAAAAAGCTTCTTTCGGATTTGGAAATTCCCTTTGAAGTGGATACAGGGATTGTAAGAGGCTTGGATTATTATACGAAGACAGTCTTTGAGTTTGTCAATGCAGAGGGCTTTACACTGTGCGGCGGCGGAAGATATGATAATCTCATTCATGAGATCGATGAGAAGCAGAATATTCCGGCAGTAGGCTTTGGCTTTGGTATAGAACGAATTATTAATGAACTGGCGGCAGAGGGTGTGGAGCTTGAAGAGGAGCCGGCAGTAGAATTATATGTAGGTATCCTTGGTGAGGAAGCTAAGGCTTCTGCTTACAAGCTGGTACAACAGCTACGAAAAGTCGGAGTGATTGTTGAAACCGATTACATGGATCGCAGCGTAAAAGCCCAGATGAAATATGCAAATAAGATTAATGCAAGGAATACAGTAATCATTGGTGCGGATGAAATAAATAGTAATAGGGCTCATGTTAAGAATATGGAAACCGGTGAACAGACCGAGGTAGCTTTGGATAAAATCACCGAAATATTTATATAAATTTTAATTATTCTATGTAAAATGCTCAGAATAAATGCAATATTTATTCTGAGTATTTTTTATGCTGAAATATTTGTGCATATTTAGCATTAATTTAAACAGAAAAGGACATTTATTGACAAAAATGGACAATTTGGTATAATGAATGTATAGATGTAAGTGTTTACTCTCTAGCAAGTAAATAAATGGTATGTACGAATTAAGGCTTTAACAATATATTTTAAAGATAATGAATTTGGATATTTTGGACAGTAAGATAATAGAAAAAATACAAAAGGAGGAGATAAGAGTGACCGATATTTTGGAAAGCGGAGTAGAACTAGAAGAGGATACACAAAAGGACAGATATCTAACTTTTATTTTAGAAAGTGAATGTTATGGTATTGAGATCAAATATGTAACAGAAATCATAGGTCTTCAGGCTATAACGGTAATTCCGGAGCTTCCGGAGTATGTAAAAGGAATCATTAATCTAAGAGGAAAGATAATCCCTGTAATTGATGTCAGGCTGCGTTTTAAAAAGGTGGCAAAGGAATACAATGACAGGACCTGTGTTATCGTGGTGGATATCTCTAATCTTTCTATCGGATTAATTGTTGATAGCGTTGCTGAAGTATTGACGATTCCGGAGCAGGACATTGTTGAACCGCCACAGGTCAATAAAGAAGCAAATAACAGATATATAAAGAAAATTGGTAAGGTGGGAACGGCCGTAAAACTATTACTTGATTGTGAAAGATTGCTTTCAGAGAATGAAATCGAAGTATTAAGTGAGGTCTAATTGTATCGTGAATTAATAAATGCAAGATATTTCGTGTAGTAAGCTATTATATCATTATATCATATTAAGGAGGACATCTAATGAAAAAATTTAATGATTTAAAAATACGTACGAAACTTATTCTCTGCTTTCTTGTAGTTGTAGCTTTTACAGCTGTTATTGGTACAATGGGTATTACTTATATGCGGGCAATTAATGATAGCAGCAAAAAGATGTATACGAATAATTTTATACCATCACAGAATATCAGTAAAATAGATGTGGCACTGTTAGAAATACATATCAATCACTTACTAGTAGCTTATGAGAAAAATCCTGATACCTTTCAGAGCAGATATGAGGAGATCTTAAGGCTTGTTGAAGAAGACAATAAAATAATGGATGAGTATGAGAAGAATATTAATGATGACAAAGACAGCACACTTTTTAATAAACTAAAAGATAATCTGTTAGCTTACCGGGAATTACGAAATAATAATCTAGAATTAATAAAGAATCAACAGTATGACCAGGCATTAGAAGAAATGGATGATGTCGTAGCCGTACGAGATGCCGTTGATAAAAGTATTAAGGAATTAGTAAAATATAATGAGGAAAGTGCCGATCATACAATAAAAACAAATGGAGAGAATTTTCAGAAACAAACAATAATAATGATTGGAGTTATTATAGCTGGTATTACTATAGCTATAATTTTGGGACTTTTTGTATCCAGCATTATAAGTAAGCCAATCAATAAGATGGTATATGCTGCTGATAAGCTTGCATTAGGTGATGTTAATGTAAATGTAGATTTAAATAGTATGGATGAAATAGGAAGTCTTGCAAAATCCTTTAATAAAATGATTGATAATATCAGAGGACAGGCATTAGCAGTAGAAAGAATTGCAGACGGAGATCTTACGGTAGAAGTAAGCGTTCGGTCAGAGAATGATTTATTAGGCAAGAAGTTGTCTGAAATGGTTCAAAATAATAATGAGATTCTTTCCAGTATTGCTCTGGCTTCCGAGCAGGTTGCGGTAGGAGCTAAACAAGTTTCCGAATCTAGTATGGCTTTATCACAGGGCGCTACGGAGCAGGCAAGCTCTGTTGAGGAGTTAACAGCCTCGTTGGAGGAAATAAGCTCACAGACTGAGATGAATGCAAGTCATGCTAATCAGGCAAATGAGCTTGCCGGTAATGCAAAACAGAATGCAGTTATAGGCAATAATCAAATGAAGGAAATGCTTACTGCTATGGAAGATATTTATGAATCCTCTTCCAATATATCTAAGGTTATTAAAGTAATCGATGATATTGCCTTCCAGACAAATATACTAGCCTTAAATGCTGCGGTAGAAGCTGCAAGAGCAGGACAGCATGGCAAGGGCTTTGCAGTTGTAGCAGAAGAGGTAAGAAATCTGGCTGCACGTTCTGCAAATGCCGCAAAAGAGACTACGGATATGATTGAAGGCTCTATAAAGAAGGCAGAAGGTGGAACAAAGATTGCCAATGAGACAGCGCAAGCGCTAAATAGAATTGTAACAGGAATTGAGAAGGTAGCAGTATTGGTCAATGATATTGCAGTAGCTTCAAGTGAACAGGCAAGCGGAATAACACAAATCAATCAGGGTATTATACAGGTTTCACAGGTGGTTCAGACAAATTCAGCTACCTCAGAGGAAAGTGCTTCGGCAAGCGAGGAATTATCCAGCCAGGCAGCATTACTGAAGGAAACCGTAGGTAGGTATAAATTAAAGAAAAATACCGGTAATTATCATAAATTGAATGAAATCAGCCCAGAGGTTCTTATGATGCTGGAAAATATGAAGACGAGCAATAAACCGGAGCCAGAAGTACCTAATAAAGCTGCTTCGAAATCTAAAATTATTCTTAGTGATAAGGAGTTTGGAAAATACTAAGAGTAGGAATAACAAAGTGATAATATAGGCCTAAAACGGGATTCAAAATATCTATAGGTTAAGGTATCATTGTGTAAGAAAAATAACAATATACAAATAATGACATATTGAATTATAACCCTTAAACTATAACTGGACGTAAGTGGTTGCAACGGTAGGTGAGAAAATATGGGGATTAGTTTACTACACAGAAAAGATGCACTGGTATTAACTGCGATTGACATCATTGAAGAGCTTGGCATTCAAGGTCTTACGACCAGAGAAATTGCAAAAAGGCAGAGCGTCTCAGAGGCTACAATTTTTCGTCACTATAAAAATAAGAATGACCTGCTGTTAGCTGTTTTAGATTATTATATTCAATTTGATACAGATATCTTCCAGTCCGTTCGTTTATCGAACCTAGAACCTATGGATGCAATAAGATACAGCATGATGGAATTTGCTGAATATTATCAAAATTACCCAGCGATCACAGCCATAGCGCAGCTCTATGATGTACTGCGCTATGAGCCTGATCTTAAGGATAAGATAGTTCAGATACAGCATAACCGAACTGAAATGCTTCAACAGTTGGTTGATGCTGCGCAAAAATCCGGAGATTTGTTAGATGTGCCTGATAGTGAAATGATTGCGGTTATGATTATCGGTTTATTGAGAGAAATTAACCTAAACTGGCGGCTCTATAAGTACAGCTTTTCACTGAAGGATAGAACCAGAGAATCACTTGATATATTTTTACATGCTTTCCAAAAGATAAAAACAATTTAATAAGGAGATTTTCATTATGAAAAAAGTATTAATTGTGGATGATGCAGCATTTATGAGAATGGCAATAAGAGATATTTTGGAAAAGAATGGTTTTGCCGTTGCGGGCGAAGCAGAAAACGGAAAAATAGCGGTAGAAAAATATAAGGAATTGAAACCGGATATTGTAACGATGGATATCACAATGCCGGACATGACCGGTCTGGAAGCATTAAAATTAATTATGGAATATGATCCAAAGGCAAAGGTAGTTATGCTATCTGCCATGGGGCAGCAGAATATGGTAATGGAGGCTGTACTTGCTGGAGCGAAATCATTTATTGTGAAACCTTTTAAGGATGAGCATGTTATATTAACACTAAATAAAGTTTAAATATTATGTAAGAATATTGGAGGCGAAGAAATGTCTAATCAGAATATCAACGAACCGCTTCTGGAAATGTTCCTGTTTGAAACTGCGCAATTACTTGAACAATTGGAACAATCAATATTAGCAAGTGAGAAAGAGAGCTGTTTTTCAGAATATGCAATCAACGAAATCTTTCGTATCATGCATACAATAAAGGGTTCAGCTGCGATGATGCTATATGATAATGTAGCAAAGCTGGCACATTCCATAGAAGATATTTTCTTTTATATCAGAAAAGAAAAACCGGAAAAGGTGGATTGCTCTTCCCTATCTGATCTGGTACTTGAAGGTCTTGATTTTATTAAGGTTGAGACTGAAAAGATAAGAAATGGTAATCAGGCGGATGGAGATGCTGAAAAGTTGATTGATTCGATGAATGCATTTCTATATTTATTAAAACAACAAGATGAAAAAGTGGGTTCTATAGAGACTACCGCACCAGAATATACGGATAAGCAGCAGTACTATATTAGTCAGGTAAAGCAAGAGAAGAAAAATGACAAGTATTCATTTAAAGCAATTATTCGCTTTGATGACGGCTGTGAGATGGAAAATATTCGGTCTTATACAATTATACATAACTTGAAGGAAATGACAGGAGAGCTATATTATATTCCTGATGATATCATAGATAGTGATGATAGTATTGATGTTATCAGGCAGGATGGCTTTCAGATATTTTTTAAGACAGATGAAGCCTATGATAAAATGCAGGAGTTTTTCTTAAAGACTATTTTTTTAAAGGATCTTGAGTTGATTAGCTTAGAGGATGAGACGATATTTAATCAATTTCATAAGAATCAGGAAGTTAAACTGGATAAACTCACTATAAATAATCCTATAAAGATGCCTTTCACAAATGAGGAGGGCAGTGCAAGCAGGGAAAGTCTTCGACGGGCTGATCAGACAGAGAAGGATGTAAATAGTAGTGCTTCGGTTCAAAGTATCATCAGTGTGAGCGTACAAAAGCTTGATAAGCTAATGGACTTGGTAGGAGAGATGGTAATAGCTGAGGCAATGGTAATACAAAATCCTGATTTAAAAGGAATGCAGTTAAACAGCTTTAAAAAAGCTGCCAGACAGCTTAATAAAATCACCAGTGAAATTCAGGATATGGTTATGTCAATACGAATGGTTCCTCTATCGGCTACCTTTACGAAGATGTTCCGCGTTGTTCGGGATATGAGTAAAAAGCTTGATAAGGAAGTGCAGCTTAATATAATCGGTGAGGAAACAGAAGTTGATAAAAATATCATTGAGCATATATCAGATCCGCTTATGCATCTGGTACGGAATGCGGTAGATCATGGAATAGAAGCTCCAGAGGAAAGACAGGCTAAGGGCAAACAAAGGGTTGGAGTGATTACCCTTGAAGCAAAGAATGCCGGAAGTGATGTTCTGATTATTGTGAAGGATGACGGAAAAGGTTTAAATAAAGAAAAAATCCTAAAGAAAGCCAAAGAAAATAATCTGATATTTAAAAATGAAGAGGATATGACTGATAAGGAAATATTTAATCTCATCTTACTCCCAGGCTTTTCAACGAAGGAAAAGGTTACGGAATTCTCCGGCAGAGGAGTCGGGATGGACGTGGTAATTAAGAATATTGAGGCTGTAGGCGGTTCTCTATCCGTAGATAGTTCAAGGGATAAAGGAACGGTAATGATACTAAAGATACCGCTTACACTGGCAATTATTGATGGTATGAATATTAAGGTGGGAGGCTCGAGATATACACTGCCTACAATATCAATAAAAGAATCCTTTCGTCCGATGGAGGGAGACTTTTTTAAGGATCCTGATGGTAATGAGATGATTATGGTCAGGGGCCAGTGCTATCAGGTTAGGCGTCTTCATGAGTTGTACCAGGTTAAAACCAAAGTCACAAGCTTTTCCGAGGGGATCATTATTATGGTAGAGCAGGACGATAAGAGGATCGGTATCTTTGCTGATGAATTACTCGGTCAGCAGCAGGTAGTAGTAAAGGCACTTCCCCAGTATATTCAGAATTTTAAGAAGGTGAAGGGATTAGCTGGGTGTACACTGCTTGGAGATGGGAGCATCAGTCTGATCTTAGATATATCTAGATTAATTAATCGATAATAAGTCAGAAAGGGGATTCTATTGATAACCATAACCAAAAGCGAATTTAGTAAGCTCACGGCATTTATCAAATCAAATTATGGCATCCATCTTAAAGCTGAAAAAGAGGCACTGGTGATTGGACGACTTCAGAATGTATTGCTTCAGAAGGGCTTTAAGAGTTTTTCTGAATACTATGAATATCTTATGGAGGATAAGTCAGGTATGGCAGTATCTACTTTACTTGATAAAATTACTACCAATCATACCTACTTTATGCGGGAGTCCGAGCATTTCTCCTATTTTAAAGATGTAGTACTGCCATACTTCGAGAAGAAGGTGACAGACAGGGATTTAAGAATCTGGTGTGCAGGTTGTTCCTCCGGGGAAGAGCCATATACCCTGGCAATGATATTAGATGAATATTTTGATAGCAGGCAGAGTTGGGATAAGAAAATTCTTGCAACGGATATCTCTAGTAAAGTATTAGAGGAAGCGAAAAGCGGAATATATTTAAATAAAGATATCGACATTCTTCCTGCAAGATGGAAGCTAAACTATATCAATAAAATAGATTCGGAAGCATCCGTAATCTGCGATAAAATAAAAAATGAAATTATCTTCCGAAAATTTAATCTGATGGAAGTTACATTCCCTTTTCGAAAGAAGTTTCATGTTATCTTCTGCCGTAATGTCATGATTTATTTTGATGAGAAAACAAGGAATAATCTGGTCAATAAATTCAGTAATCTCCTAGAGACAGGAGGATATTTGTTTATCGGTCATTCTGAAGCATTGAATCGAGAGGAATCCGGCTTAAAATATGTAATGCCTGCTGTTTACAGAAAAATCTAAATTAAGGGGACTTCATACAAATGGCGAGAAAAATTAGAGTTTTAATTGTAGATGACAGCATATTGTTTCGGGAAGTTCTACTAAGAGGGATATCAGCAGATGCAGATATCGAGGTTGTTGCAACGGCTAAGGACCCCTATGATGCAAGAGATAAAATTATCACCTATGAGCCAGATGTAATGACCTGTGATGTAGAAATGCCGAAAATGAATGGAATTGAATTTGTACAGAAGCTGATGCCTCAATATCCTTTACCGATTATTGTTGTAAGCTCAGCATCGGGAACGGTTTTTGATGCGTTAAGTGCAGGTGCTGTAGAATTTGTCAATAAACCTGATATGTCATCAGTAAAGAGTGTTGAGAGCTTTATCAATGATATAACTGCTAAGATAAAGATTGCTGCTCATGCGAAGGTGCAGAAGGAGTTTAAAGAGCTTCCGCATTATAAAATAGAAAGTAACAAAGTAGCAGATAAAAGTAAAATTATTGCAATCGGTGCTTCAACTGGGGGTACAGAGGCTTTATCTCAGGTATTAAAGCGATTTCCGAAAGAATCCCCAGGAATTGTTGTTGTACAACATATTCCTCCGAATTTTTCGAGAATGTTTGCAGAGCGGCTTAATTCCACGATTGAATTAGAAGTAAGAGAGGCAAAAACCGGTGATTATGTAGAAAAAGGACTTGCTCTGATTGCTCCGGGCGATAAACATATGATTATAAGGAGAATAGGAGAACGATATAAAGTAGAGTGTTTTGAGGCCGAAAAGGTGAATGGACATTGTCCGTCAGTTGATGTACTGTTTGAAGCAGTTGCAAAAGAGGCCGGTAAAAATGCAGTTGGCGTGATACTTACGGGCATGGGCTATGATGGAGCGAAGGGCCTTATGTCAATGAGACGCAAAGGAGCCAGAACAATAGGCCAGGATGAAAAATCCTGTGTTGTATATGGTATGCCGAAGGTGGCTTACAATATTGGTGCGGTCGAAAAGCAGGTGTCTCTAGACAGTATAGCAACTGTTATCTTTTCCATGCTGAGCTCGCCCGGTTGCTGATAGCATCCACGATAAGAAATTTGATAATAATGATTGTATCGTAATTAACTGATACAATAATACCAAGGAGATGAGAGAATTTGAGAATTCTAATTGCTGAGGATGATTTGGTTAGCAGAAAGTTTTTATTTAAATTCCTTTCTAAATATGGAGAGTGTGATTTGGTGGTAGATGGGCTGGAAGCTTTAGATGCATTCTTAATTTCCTTAAGGGACAACAAGCCTTACGATCTTATCTGCCTTGATATCATGATGCCGAAGGTTGATGGTGTAAAGGTTTTAAAACATATCAAAGATTTGGAAGTGCAGAAAGGAATCCTGCCGGAGAAAAGAGCTAGAATAATAATGACAACTGCACTTGCTGAGACTCAAATTGTTCAGAATGCCTTTGATATCGGTTGTGATGCTTATGCGGCTAAACCAATCGATACAGTTAAATTTATAGATGTCCTAAAAAAACTAGGATTAATAGAATGTTAGGATTATAATCAATGGAATATTTGGATTGCTATGATTTTATGGTGTTAATGATTTAATGATTTATACTCTAAAACAAGTTTAGCTTTCAAAATCACTAGGATATGTTATAATGAACCAATAATGAATTATTAAGATTATATACTAGGAGGAATACTATGGTTAGACATATTGTTGCCTGGAATTATGCTGATGGTTTTACAGACGACGAAAATCGTAAGAATGCGGAAATTATGAAAAAAGAGTTAGAAAATCTTAAGGATTTAATTAATGGAATTGTTGAGATTAAGGTATATATTAATCCGATGGATACATCTGATTCTGATATATTGCTTGATTCTACCTTTGAGAGCGAAGAAGCACTGAAGGCCTATATTATTCACCCGGAGCATGTAAGAGTGGGTACTAATTATGTGAAACCGGTAGTAAAAAATCGGAAATGCATAGACCTTTTTCTTAACTAAATGGAAAAAACAATAATCATATTTATTTCGCTAATTCTTTTATTTATGAGTATAATTGGATTTACTGTTATGGGGATCGATAAACGCAGAGCCATTAAAAAAAACTGGAGAATCCCAGAGAAAACCCTGATTAGCATTGCCCTTTTGGGCGGAGGTATTGGTTCCTTTCTTGGAATGCTTCTATTCCACCATAAGACAAAGCACTTAAAGTTTATTCTTCTGCTTCCGATAACAGCAATATTATATGTAATTATTATATTTAGATTATACCATATTATATAGAAAACAGTCCTTTGAGGAAGACATCGGTTATCACCGGATAGTCTATGAAAGCCTTCAAAGGACTTTTTTTATGATGTATAAATGATTAAAATGAAGTATTGGCAAATTGCTTCAAAAATAAGAAATTAATAGCATATATTTATTGATTTCAACATAGAGGACTTGACAAATAAATTTCTTTTTGTTACTATTGCTTTAAAGTGCCGATGCTTTAAAGCGTTAAAGTGTAAATGTTTCACATTTATTTAAGCTTTTTGTATTTATAGTAAGGTCTTAATTATTTGTCGAAACGGATATATTTTATTATTTCTTAATACGAATGATAAATCGGCTAACTTCGGGGAAAGAGGTAGAAGGATGTTTATTAAAGTATTGTTCTTAATTGTATTTTTTACAGTTATGGTTCTTGTGGGTTTATATGCCAGAAGGCATACCTCAAGTGTAGGTGATTTCGTATTGGGGGGAAGGGCGGTAGGCCCATGGCTCACTGCTTTTGCATACGGAACTACTTATTTTTCAGCTGTTGTATTCGTAGGGTATGCGGGACAGTTCGGATGGAAATACGGATTATCTGCTACCTGGATAGGTATCGGTAATGCGGTGATAGGAAGTTTACTCGCCTGGGTTATTTTGGGTCGGAGAACCCGTGTCATGACACATCATTTAAAATCAACAACAATGCCGGATTTCTTCGGCAGTAGATATGACAGTAAGGCATTAAGAATTGTAGCTTCTGCAATCGCATTTGTATTTTTGGTACCTTATACGGCATCAGTATATAATGGATTATCCAGACTATTCGGTATGGCCTTTGATGTTCCGTATGAGGCTTGTATCGTTGCTATGGCAGTATTAACCGGAATATATGTGATACTAGGTGGATATATGGCAACTGCCATTAATGACTTTATACAGGGAATTATTATGCTTGCAGGTATTGTTGCAGTAATCGCGTCTGTTCTAAATAATAACGGTGGATTTATGGAGGCGATAAATAAGCTTGCACAATTTAGCAGTGATAATCCTGCTACACAGGGACAGCCGGGTGCATTTACCTCCTTCTTTGGTCCTGATCCCATAAACTTATTAGGAGTAATTATTTTAACCTCCTTAGGAACTTGGGGTCTTCCTCAGATGATACATAAGTTTTATACCATTAAAAATGAAAAAGCGATAAAGACAGGTACAATCATATCGACTGTATTTGCTATTATTATTTCCGGGGGCTGCTATTTTCTGGGTGGCTTCGGAAGATTATATAATGGAGAAGCGATCATGAAAGCAGATGGTAGTGTTGCTCTTGATGCAGTTATTCCCCATATGCTTTCTACCTTATCAAATGCACTGATTGGTATCGTAATTGTTCTTGTATTATCAGCTTCCATGTCTACCTTGGCTTCGTTGGTAATGACTTCGAGCTCAACTTTGACCTTGGATTTTATAAAGGGTAATTTGGTTAAGAGCATGAGTGAGAAGAAACAGATTCTTACGATGAGAATTTTAATTGTATGCTTTATTGCACTTTCAGTTTTGATCGCATTAGATCCTCCGACTTTTATAGCGCAGCTGATGAGTATTTCCTGGGGAGGTCTTGCGGGCTCCTTCTTAGCACCCTTCCTATACGGACTCTATTGGAAGCGTGTAACGAAAGCTGCAGTATGGGCAAGTTTTGCGACAGGTGTTGGAATCACCATATCCAATTTGTACTTAAAGTACATTGCATCACCGATTAATGCAGGTGCTATCGCTATGATAGCAGGTCTTATCGTAGTACCGGTTATAAGTATTCTTACTCCTAAGCTAAATAAGGATAAAATCAATAACATCTTTGCATGCTATGAAGAGACTGTAGTGGTACATACCCGTGAGTCAATAGAGGAATAGAAGAATGTTATAGTGGTGAAGGCTGAGAAGCTGACTTAAAGGTTATAAATTAACTTTTAAGACAGCTTCTATTAGTGCGTATATGGATCTTAACTTTGCTATCTGCAATATCTGACCAGTATTGCCATAAAGAATAGTAATGTGTATAATTAATTAAGGATAACCCATCATGATTAGTGTGAATAGTCTTGCATAGAACATGCAAGCCTAAAGCCTCGCATACGAGGCTTATAAAGAATAGCAAAAGACGCTATTCTTCAGGATTTATGCGCAAAAGGCATGGGCATAGTGTGAATTGTTGAAAAGAACAATTCACACCTAAAAGTTTGTGCCTGCGAAATCCTCGGCACAAACTAAATCAAAGGGCAGAACATGTTATGTTAGTGTGAATTGTAAAAAAGAACAATTCACACCTCAAAGTTTGTGTCTGCGAAATCCTCGGCACAAACTAAATCAAAGGGCAGAACATGTTATGTTAGTGTGAATTGTTGAAAAGAACAATTCACACCTCAGAGTTTGTGCCTGAGAAATCCTCGGCACAAATTAAATCAAAGGGCAGGCATGGGTGTTAGTATGATTTAAGAAAATCCATATAAGTAAAAGGGAAAGAGCTGTTTATCTGAATAATGAATTACAACATATGGTATATGAAAAATACGTGAAGTTTGTGTCTGCGCTGTAACCGCAAGCTTATAGAGGCGTATCGTCTCGCTATGTGACTTATTTTACAGCGCAGAAATGAGGAGAAATATGATCTGGGCAAAAGAAGAAACATTATCAAGAAAAGAGATGGAAGAGCTACAGTTAAAAAGATTACAAGATACTGTAAAAAGAATCTATGAGAAGGTACCTGCATACAGGGAAAAGATGCTGGAAACAGGAATCAAACCTGAAGATATAAAAAGCCTTGATGATTTAAAGAGACTTCCATTTACGAATAAGAAGGATTTGAGGGATAATTATCCTTTTGGGCTTTTTACTGTACCCAAGAAAGAATTGGTACGTATTCATGCCTCCTCTGGAACTACAGGGAAGCCTACTGTGGTAGGATATACGAAAAAGGATATGAAGACTTGGACGGAATGTGTATCAAGAATTGCAGCACTGGGTGGTGCTACGGAGGAAGATGTTGCACAGATTTGCTTCGGATACGGTATGTTTACAGGTGCGTTAGGATTACACTACGGCTTAGAGAATCTGGGTGCAGCGGTTGCTCCTACCTCTTCAGGAAATACGCAGAAGCAGATTATGTATATGCAGGATTTTGAGACGACTTTACTCGTTGCAACTCCTTCGTATGCGTTACATATTGGTGAGGTTGCCAGACAAATGGGAATCGATCCTTCTAAGGATTTAAAGATTAAAATAGGACTTTTTGGTGGCGAGGGTATGACAGAACCGATGCGTCAGGAAATGTATAAAATATGGGGTCCTGATATGAAGGTTACACAAAACTATGGCATGAGTGAGCTCATTGGGCCGGGTGTATCCGGTGAATGCCTGGAGCTTTGTGGAATGCATATTAATGAAGATCATTTTATACCGGAAATTATTAATCCTGAAACCGGAGAGGTCCTTCCTCCGGGTTCAAAGGGTGAGTTGGTTATTACCTGTATTACAAAAGAGGCATTACCGTTAATTCGTTACCGAACCAAGGATATCTCAAGACTAATGTATGAACCCTGTAAATGTGGCAGGACTACAGTAAGAATGGAGAATCTTTCAGGTCGTTCTGATGATATGTTAATCATTAGAGGTGTTAATGTATTCCCGTCTCAGATAGAAGAAGTGCTTTTGAAGGTGCCTGAAATCGGAGCACATTATGAGATTATGGTAGACCGTAAAAATCATCTTGATCTAATGGAAATAAAAGTGGAGTTAGCAGATGAAGCTCTCCTTGATTCTTATGCTAAGCTTGGTGAGCTGGAGCAGAAAATTAAATCCAGCTTAAGGGTTGTATTAGGGCTTGATGCTATGATAAAATTAGTTGCACCAAGAAGTCTTCAGCGTTTTGAAGGAAAGGCAAAAAGAGTGACGGACTTACGTAAGGAAGGATAAGAGAGCTCTTACATAGAGTTCCTAGGGCTAACTGCCTAGGACTGCATGAAAATAATTTACTGATGCAAAAGTCCATACGTTAAACTTAGGTGATTATTTGATACTTTCTTATAGTTAATAAGTATCACAATTGCCTAAAATACGTTATACGCATGAAAGGAGAAATACATAGTGGCACAGAAAGTAATAATGCTTGGAAATGAGGCGTTTGCCCGGGGAGCATATGAAGCAGGCTGTAAAGTATCTGCAGCATATCCGGGTACACCCAGTACAGAAATCAGTGAAAACATCGTTAAATATGAAGAGATTTATTCAGAATGGTCACCCAACGAAAAGGTAGCAATGGAGGTTGCAATTGGTGCTTCTATCAGCGGCGTTAGGGCGCTTGCCTCTATGAAGCATGTGGGGCTTAATGTAGCTGCTGATCCTTTGTTTACTGTATCCTATATAGGAGTTACAGGGGGTCTAGTTGCGATTGTTGCAGATGATCCGGGCTTATATAGTTCCCAGAATGAGCAGGATACCAGGGCAGTAGCCAGAGCTGCAAAGGTGCCGGTACTGGAACCTGCCGACAGCAGTGAAGCAAAGGAATTTGTTAAATTTGCATTTGATTTATCCGAGAAGTATGATACTCCGGTTATAGTAAGGTCAACAACAAGATTATCCCATTCGCAAGGAATGGTTGAATTGAACGATAGAGTAGAGAAGGATGACAAGCCATACGTAAGAAACATTGCGAAAAATGTCATGATGCCCGGTAATGCGAAAGGGCGCCATCTGGTAGTAGAAAGCAGAGAAGCTGCACTAGCAGTTGACGGCTGTGATTTCCCGATCAATAAAGTAGAATATAATGACAGGAAGATTGGATTTATTACCTCCGGTATTCCTTATCAATATGTAAAGGAAGCTTTTCCTGAGGCCTCTGTATTAAAGCTTGGACTCGTTAATCCGCTTCCGAAGAAATTAATTGAAGAATTTGCTGCAAATGTAGAGACCTTATACATCGTAGAAGAGTTAGATCCCATTATAGAAGAGCAGGTGAAGTCCTGGGGAATATGTGCGACAGGAAAAGATTTGTTGACGGTTCAGGGAGAGTATTCTGCTAATTTACTGCGCAAAGCAATTGGCGGTGAGAAAATTCATATCCTGCCTGCAGCTGAAGTACCAAATCGCCCTCCGATTTTATGCCCCGGATGTCCTCATAGAAGTGTATATTCGGTATTAAATAAATTAAAAATTCATGCAGCGGGAGATATTGGCTGTTATACCCTTGGTGCTGTAGCTCCGCTTAGTGTAGTTGATACCACTGTCTGTATGGGTGCCAGCATTTCCTCACTGCACGGTATGGAAAAGGCGAAGGGCAAGGATTATATTAAGAACTGGGTTGCCGTAATCGGAGATTCAACCTTTATGCACACCGGTATCAACTCTTTGATTAATATGGTTTATAATAAGGGAACCGGAACAGTTATGATCTTAGATAACTCTACAACAGGTATGACAGGTCATCAAGACCATGCAGCTACAGGAAAGACCTTAAAGGGAGAGCCAACCTTTGCGGTTGATCTTGCGGCACTCTGTACAGCTGTAGGAGTTAGATATGTATATGAGATCAGTGCGTTTGATACAGAGAATCTTGAAAATGCAATTAAAGAAGCAACCGCAATGGATGAGGTGGCAGTAATAATAACGAAAGCACCCTGTGTATTATTAGATAAGAGTGCCATTACAAAGCAATACAGCATAGATAGTAATGTCTGTAAAAAGTGCGGAATGTGCATGAAGCCCGGCTGTCCTGCTATCACAAAAAAAGAAAATGGAACGATAACGATAAATGATACCATGTGTAATGGTTGCGGCTTATGTGATACACTCTGCAAATTTGGCGCAATCAAACCGGTTCAGTTACGATAGGGAGGATTGCCATGGAAACGAAGAATATAATGATTGTAGGTGTAGGCGGACAGGGAACACTGCTTACCAGTAGAATTTTAGGAGCCCTTACGATACATGCAGGGTATGATGTTAAACTTTCAGAGGTACATGGAATGGCGCAGAGAGGCGGTAGTGTAGTTACCTTTGTAAGATACGGTGAGAGAGTAAATGAACCGATAGTAGAAGAAGGACAGGCAGATGTTTTGATTGCCTTTGAGCGATTGGAAGCCTTGAGATATGCGCATTACTTAAAAGAGGGAGGCGCAATCGTAGTAAATGACCAACGAATTGATCCTATGCCTGTGGTTATTGGAGCTGCCAAATATCCGGAGAATATTCTTGAGGATTTAGAAAAATCTCATCGAGTATTCAAGGTAGATGCGATGGAGGAAGCTAAAAAGTTAGGTAATAGTAAGATATTTAATGTTATAGTTCTGGGGATAGCTGCTCAGCATATGAATTTCAGTAAGGAAGACTGGCTTACTGTTATTGAAAATACCGTACCGCCTAAGACGGTAGAAATTAATAAAAGAGCTTTTGAAACAGGTTATAATCTTCATTAAAGAATAAAGGGGGTTTTATTATGATCAGACAGCTTTCTGTATTTGTACAAAATGAAATTGGCAGTCTGGCCGGAGTGACAACAGTATTAAAAAATAATATGATTAACTTACGGGCTATCGCTTCCTTTGATACACCGGAGTTTGCTATATTAAGAATTGTTGTTGATCAGCCGGAAAGAGCTAAGGAGCTCTTAACAGCAAATGGTTTTGCTGTAAAAATGTCAGAAGCAGTGGCGGTGGAACTAGAAGATAAACCCGGAGTTCTGGATACAATGCTCCATGTGATTGCAGAAGCAAATTTAGGTATTAATTACATTTACTCTATTGTATTACGTAGTGGTAAAGCCCCGTTAATGATAGTAAATACAGATGATTTGTTGAAAACTTCAACAGTACTAAAGAAGAATGGATTTATTGTTGCGGAACAGGAGGATTTGATATCATGATATGGAATGAGGCAAAGGAGTGTATGAGCAGGGATGAAATCCATGCTCTGCAAAGTGCCAGATTAAAGAAAATGGTCGGCCATGTGTATCACAATGTGGAGTTTTATCGTAAGAAAATGCAGCAAATGGGATTAGAACCCGGAGATATTAACAACATTGATGACTTAAATAAGCTTCCTTTCACGACGAAAAATGATTTAAGAGACAACTATCCTTTTGGACTATTCGCTGTTCCGCAATCTGAGGTAGTGAGAATTCATGCTTCTTCAGGAACCACCGGTAAGGCTACTGTTGTTGGCTATACCCGTAAGGACATTGATATCTGGCAGGAATGTGTGGCCAGAGTACTTGCAATGGCAGGGGTTGGTTCACATGATAAAATCCAGGTGGCTTATGGTTACGGCCTATTTACAGGAGGGTTAGGTCTTCATTATGGTGCAGAGAATCTTGGTGCTACTGTAATTCCGATGTCTACAGGTAATACACAGAAGCTTATTACCATGATGCAGGATTTTGGCGCTACCGCAATTGCTTGTACGCCGTCCTATTTATTACATATAGCTGAGACACTTGAAGAAACCGGACAAATTAATAATATAAATCTAAAAGCCGCAATCTGCGGAGCGGAACCTTGGACGGAGAACATGAGAAAGCAGATTGAAGAAAAGCTTCATTTGAACGCTTTTGATATTTATGGTTTAAGTGAAATTATGGGACCCGGCGTTGCAGCTGATTGTGAATTCCATCGAGGACTTCATGTATATGAAGATCATTTTGTGCCGGAAATTATCAATCCGGATACTCTGGAGCCTTGTAAGGAAGGTGAAGTAGGAGAACTGGTATTTACAACCCTGACAAAAGAGGCACTGCCATTATTCCGTTACCGCACTAAGGATTTAACCAGTATCACATATGAGAAATGTGAGTGTGGTAGAACATTAGCTCGTATCAGCCGGTTTAAGGGTCGCTCAGATGATATGTTAATTATCCGCGGAGTCAACGTATTCCCTTCTCAAGTAGAAGCTGCATTACTAGAGATAGGGGAAACAAGTCCCCATTATATGCTTATAGTTGATCGAGTTAATAACTTAGATATTCTTGAGGTTCAGGTAGAGGTTGAAGAACGTTTCTTCTCAGATGAGATTAAACAGTTGGAGAATCTTACTCAGAAAATCTCCCGCGTACTACAATCAGCTCTAGGCCTTTCTGTCAAAGTAAAACTTGTAGAACCTAAGACGATTCAAAGAAGTGAAGGAAAAGCCAAGAGGGTTATAGACAAACGACAGCTGATATAGGCAGAGTTCTCATGGCTTTGCCAAGAGGGTTATAGACAAACGACAGCTGATATAGGCAGAGTTCTCTTGGCTTTGCCAAGAGGGTTATAGACAAACGACATTAATATAGGCAGAGTTCTCTTGGCTTTGCCAAGAGGGTTATAGACAAGCGACAGCTGATATAGGCAGAGATCTCTTGGCTTAGCCAAGAGGGTAATAGACAAACGATAGCTGATCTAGGCAGAGTTCTCTTAGCTTTGCCAAGAGGGTAATAGATAAGAGACAATTGATAAAGCGCAGTTTGGAGAATTATATGAAATATAGTAGTGAGCGACTCTTATTTAGGGAATTTAAAGAAAATGATTTTAGTTTGTTTTATTCTCTTTTTTCTGATGAAAAGGTAATGAAGTATGCTTTAATGGATCGATATGATAATGAAGAAAAAGCGCTTTTTGACTTTAAGAGGATTTTGAAGAATAACTATGCAGCCATAAAGCGTAAAGCTTATGAATTTGCTATATTTTCAGCTACGAATAATTGTTTTATCGGTTATGGAGATATTGAGATTCAAATGATGAATGAATTGGGTGGATGTGGTGAAATTGGCTACTTTATTATGCCTGAACATTGGGGCAACGGATATGCTACTGAGATTGCAAACTCGTTAATTAAAATTGGTTTTAAATATATAAAATTACATAGAATTACTGCTTCCTGTAATTCGAATAATTTAAAATCAGAAAATGTTATGAAAAAAGTTGGAATGCAAAAAGAAGGAGAGTTCCGAAAGGTCAGGTATAAAAGTGGCATGTGGTGTGACGAACAGCATTATAGTATACTTAGCGAAGAATGTGAGGAAGATAATACTGTAAAGATGCTTAGCTAATATATTATTCAAAAGAAAAAATTTAAGGTATAGAATAATGCGTTCAAGTAAATTGAGACATCAAAATTTATAGTATTGAGAATTAGTGCATTAAGTATGGAAGAATTAGATAAAATAATTTTTAAACCGTTGTCTTATTTTACTATTACTATCATAAGATTAAGAAAAGGAGGGGGATTATGGTTATTAAGCAATTATCAGTATTTATTGAAAACAGAGAAGGAAGATTAGAACGGGTTACAGAGGCATTAAAAGAGCATAATATTAATATTGCGTCCTTTAGTCTGGCAGATACTTCAGAATATGGTATGCTCAGAATGATTGTATCCGACCCAGAGAAAGGAAGAAAGGTACTGAAGGAAGAAGGCTTTTCTGCAATGCTTACAGATGTTATAGCAGTGAAAATCCCTCAAAAGCCGGGTACCTTACATAATGTACTTAAGGTTCTTTTTGATGGTGGTATTAGTGTAGAATATATGTATACACTTGCAACTGCCGGTGAAGATACCTCTATAATCATGAAGTTATCAGATTTAGAGAAGGCACTCGATGCTTTACAATCAGAAAATTACGAGGTTTGTACAGCGAAAGAAGCATATGAACTTAACAATTGTGTCGACAAATAATGTTTGACACGGCACCAAAAGAGTGTTATCATAAATTTGTTGCTGAAGATATCAGCAATTAAATTATATTTATTATTTTGGAGGAATTATACATGAACAAAGGTACAGTTAAGTGGTTCAACAACCAAAAAGGATTTGGATTTATCTCTGACGAGCAGGGCAACGATGTATTCGTACATTACAGTGGTCTTAACATGGACGGCTTCAAGTCTTTAGAAGAAGGCCAGGAAGTTATGTTCGAAGTAGTTCAGGGAGCTAAGGGTCCTCAGGCAACTAACGTAACAAAATTATAATCAATGTTGGGTTTACAGTGTACCTTTTTCTAAACTATAAATTTAGTTTTTATAAGAAATAAGTTTATAAAGAAATAGTGTTATATTGTTAGAAACGATTGATTAAAGGTTATCCTTAAGAACATCCTTAAGGATAACCTTTTTTTTCAGGCTCTTTGTCAAGTCTTGGGGTGGGATTCTTTGAATCCCCCTCAAATACTGGATGAAGAGCTATTTTAATGATTTAGATTCTATAAGCAGTTTTTGGGTACACTTAATAAGCCTGCCTA
>JAEZTJ010000061.1 GCA_023421505.1 Bacillota bacterium | reverse complement strand
CTAAGAAGCTAAGAAGCTAAGAAGCTAAGAAGCTAAGAAGCTAAGAAGCTAAGAAGCTAAGAAGCTAAGACGTTAAGAAGTTAAGAAGTTAAGAAGTTAAGAAGTGAAGAAGTTAAGAAGTGAAGAAGAAATCAGATATTTTATGTTAAATAGTTTGATTATCAAAATATTATAATAAAGAAGAGTTTGATATTTGTAGGAGATAAGATGATGAAAATGAAGCCATTAATTATTGGAGATTTAATTGCTAAAATACCGATTATACAAGGTGGAATGGGCGTTGGTGTGAGTCGTTCAAGATTAGCCGGAGCTGTAGCGAAGGAGGGAGGCATCGGAATTATTTCAACTGCACAGATCGGGTATGATGAACCAGATTTTAATAAGCATCAGATTGAGAGTAATCTTGAGGCTATAAAAAAACATTTAAGGCTTGCCAAGGCTGCTTCAGACGGAGGTATTGTTGGTGTTAATATTATGGTTGCGACAAAACAGTATGAGCGATATGTGAAAGCTGCCTGTGAAGGTGGTGCTGATGTAATTATATCTGGGGCAGGTCTTCCGATTTCTCTTCCTGAGCTGGTTAAGGGCTTTAAGACGAAAATTGCACCTATTGTCTCAAGTATTAAAGCAGCTTCTGTAATTCTTAAGATGTGGGATAAAAAGTATAAAACTACTGCAGATTTTCTAGTGATAGAAGGACCTCGTGCAGGTGGACATTTAGGTTTTACCAAAGATCAGCTTGATCATCTTAACGAACTGGATTATGATACGGAAATGAAGGGCATTATCGAGTTTAAAAAAGAATATGAAGAGAAATACAATAGATTAATACCGGTAGTAATTGCTGGTGGTATATTTGATCAATCAGATATTAAGCATGCCATGGAGCTTGGGGCTGACGGAGTTCAGATTGCTACACGTTTTGTAGTAACCAAAGAGTGTGATGCAAGTGAAGAATACAAAAACGCCTATCTAAATGCAAAGGAAGAAGATATTAAGATAGTAATCAGTCCGGTAGGTATGCCGGGACGTGCTATACTAAATCCATTTTTGAAAACAGTAGGTGATCATAAAATAGCCGTAACCAAATGCTTTAATTGTTTGGAGCATTGTAATCCTAAGGATACTCCTTATTGCATTACGAAGGCATTGATTAATGCGGTAGAGGGAAATATTAAGGAAGGTTTAATTTTTTGTGGAGATAATGTACATCGTTTAAAGAATATGACTACTGTTAAGGAAATTTTTCAAGAATTAATATACTAAGAATGATTTAACGTTAAATTCTTTGAACAAACAATTTCCAATGGAAATACTGGTCTGGGTAATTCTTAAAAAGTTTCAATATCTTTATATTGTAATGAAACAGGAGTTATTCCTATATCAAAAGTATATAATTTTATGTTAATGTGATTTTCAGGTAATTAATAACAGGGCAGAAATTAAATTTTAAATCGTTTTTTCACATATAATAAGAAATACCTATAATAAAAAGGTGTTTCTTATTTTTTTATTCAAATTCAAAAGGTGGATTAAATAATTATTGATTATGAAGCTCCAAAAAAGAATATTCACTTATAAAATCAGGGTATCTCATGATATAAAATAAAAAAATATTTTATTAAGTATTAAAAATAAAGTTACTAATGTTTCATTTATCTTATAAATGCCATCGATAGAGAGGACAGAAAATATATGGATAACAGAAAATATGGTTTATTTACTGCAATTACAATGATTATTGGTATAGTAATTGGATCTGGTATTTTTTTTAAGGCAGATAATGTTCTAAGCTATACAAATGGTAATGTATTGCTGGGTATTTTGATTTTTATTGTAGCTGCAATTGCAATTGTATTTGGATGTCTGTCTATTTCTCAATTAGCTAATCTTACGGACAAGCCAGGTGGACTGATCGCGTATACAGAGGAATTCGTGGGAATTGGAATGTCCTGCGCCTTCGGATGGTTTCAGACGTTTTTATATTTACCAACGCTTGCTGCGATTGTTTCCTGGGTTACCGGTATTTATATTTCCCAACTGTTTGGTATTTCCTACTCGTTGGAAACCACGGTATTGATAGGCGTAATCTGCTTATCGTTTTTATTTCTGCTAAATACCTTCTCTGCAAAGCTTGGCGGCTACTTTCAGAATGCAGCTATGATTATTAAGCTGATACCACTGATTATTATTGCATTAGCAGGAATAATTTTTGGTAATCCGAGTAAATATTTTATTAATAGTATGGCTGGTTACCAAAGAAGTGTTTCTGGTTGGGGATGGGTAGCGGCTTTTGCACCGATTGCCTTTTCCTTTGATGGTTGGATTGTATCAACCTCCATATGTCATGAGATAAAGAACAGTAAGAAAAATCTACCACTAGCACTCACAATTTCACCGATCGTGATATTAATTGCTTATATTGTCTATTTTATCGGTATTTCGTCATTAATTGGCCCGGATAAGATATTGGAACTGGGTGATGCCTCGGTTTTTACTGCGTCAAATCAACTCTTTGGTGAAATTGGAGGCAAAATAATACTTATTTTTGTTGTTATCTCAGTTCTTGGTACGGTCAATGGAATTACCTTAGGTTTTATCAGAATGCCTTATTCTATGGCACTAAGAAATATGATTCCTGCCAGTGATTATTTTAAAATGGAGAATGATCAGTTAGGTAATATGCCTACCCACTCTGCTGTATTTGCATATTTTATTACATTACTTTGGATGGCTGTGCATTATCTTACCCAAAAGTACAAAATGCGAGGTGATGTATCCGAAATAGCAATTGGAGTAAGCTATCTTAACTATATTGTATTATATATCGCTGTCATGCGCTTAACTAAGGCAGGTAGGATAAAGGGAAAGGTAAAGGGTTATCTCGTACCTGTACTTGCTATTATAGGTTCCTTGGTTATTTTATCAGGTAGCATATCACATCCACTTTTTGGATACTATTTTTTGATCTGTTTCATAATTATATTATCGGGTGGATTATATTATAGAGGTAACAAACATAAAGTAATATAGCTAAAAGCAGTACAAGATTAAATATTTCTTGATCTTTTAGTAGAATTTAGACTGAAAAATCAAAGATTATTCAATCGGCAAATTTGTGCGCTGCCCAAATTCGCAGGTTTTTGGCGGCAGATGGGGGTTAATATGAAAGTATTCTTAATTGCTGAATAAAAATGGATTATTTTAACTATATTATAGGAATGAGTTATTTTTGCTGTTTTTAATAATAATTGCATACTGATTGGAGGAGTTTTGTGAGCGAATATATCAATAACAGAGAATATAGGCAGAAGGTACTAAAGGAATTGATTATGGAGCTTCACCAGGGAAAGAGTGTTGAAGAGGTCAAAGAGAGATTTGGCAAGTTGATAGATGGTGTCTCTCCCACAGAAATATCAGAGATGGAGAGTGCACTGATAAGAGAAGGGATGCCTGTAACTGAAGTACAGAGGCTCTGTGATGTTCATGCTGCAGTATTTAAGGGAACCATAGAAGAGATCCACAGAGCTGAGAAACAGGAGGACAACCCTGGTCATCCTGTTTTTACCTTCAAGATGGAAAATAGGGCAATTGAAAGTTTAATTAAGAATAGAGTACGCCCTAACCTGCAGGCTTACTTAGATAATGCCTCAAAGGAAAATTTATATAAACTCAAGGAGGATTTAGATAAGCTTTCCGAGGTGAATAAGCATTACTTGAGAAAAGAGAATCTTTTGTTCCCGTATATGGAGAAATATGGGATTACTGCTCCTCCTAAAGTGATGTGGGGAGTGGATGATGAAATACGCAGTCAGATGAAGGAAGCATTAGCTCTGCTTAATAATAAGAGTAATGATTTGGAGCAAATATCTAACAAATTTAAAGAAGTAATTAGTCGTATCGAAGAAATGATTTTTAAAGAAGAAAATATAATGCTTCCGATGGTTCTTGAAACACTCGATGAGGATGAATGGCTGAAAATTGCCAAAGAGAGTGCGGAGATAGGATTTTGCTTGTATGAGCCTAAGACAGAATGGAAGCCTGTGAGGTTAAATGTAGAAGAAAAAGCAAAAGAGGAGGGAGAAGAACCTGCTGGGGAAGGATATTTGAGGTTTGAAACTGGAATTCTTCTACGAGAGGAAATACAGGCAATGCTTAATACCTTACCGGTTGATGTTACTTTTGTAGATAAGGAGGGAATAGTCAAATTTTTTACGCAGGGTAAAGATAGAATATTTCCCAGAACTAAAGCAATCATTGGACGACAGGTGTCGAATTGTCATCCTCCAGCAAGTGTTCATATTGTAGAACAGCTAATAGAAGATTTTAAGGCAGGCAAGAAAGATAGTGAGGATTTTTGGATACAGATGGGAGGTAAATATGTTATGATTCGATATTTTGCTGTCAGAGATGGGAATGGCAGCTTTTTGGGAACGCTGGAATTCACACAGGACATTGCTCCAATTAAGAAGATTGAGGGTGAAAAGAGGTTATAGTTATTCGGTATATTGGAAACAATGTATCTGAGCAATATTAATTATAAGTAGAAAGAATTAAAGTGATGAACATTTCAGTTAATTTAGCTTATCAAGAATAATTGGTAGTTACGAAACGATATAGTTAATTGTATACACAGTAGACAATGCTAACAATTGATAAGTTCCGCAATTAACTTTATCAAGAAAAAACAAGGAGGAATTAGAATGTTTGTAAACAAGAAGGATAATTTTCAGGGTAAAAACAATAAACGGCTTCACACAGAAAAGCCTACGAATAGTGAAGGAACTGCGGCTTGGCAGAATTCTGAGACGAATTATAAGGTAGATCAGGTAAATAAACCCTCACTGGATCGGGTTATTGACGCGAAGGATTGGGTTGATAACGGCAGTAAACTATAAAGTTATGTATGCGGAGAACTTTTTTATCCGCTTAAAATAGGCCGTAATTAGCGGCAAAAGGAGGTTAATATGTCTAAAATTCAAATGACGGTGGATGGCAATACTGCTGCTGCTTATGCAGCGTATGCTTTTACAGAGGTTGCCGCAATTTATCCGATAACGCCTTCCTCAGGTATGGCGGAATCAACAGATGAGTGGGCTGCAAGCGGGAGAAAAAATATCTTCGGCCAGGAGGTTAATGTGGTGGAAATGCAATCTGAGGCCGGAGCTTCGGGAGCATTTCACGGCTCCCTTCAGGGTGGAGCTTTAACGACTACCTTTACCGCTTCGCAGGGGTTATTATTAATGATACCGAATATGTACAAAGCAGCTGGAGAGCTGCTTCCAGGAGTGATACATGTAAGTGCCAGAGCAATTGCAACCCATGCACTTAGTATCTTTGGTGATCATCAGGATGTTATGGCTACCAGACAAACCGGCTGTGCGATGCTTTGCTCAGGGTCTGTTCAGGAAATTGCAGACTTAGCACCAGTGGCTCATTTAGCGGCGATAAAGGGACGGCTGCCATTTGTTCATTTCTTTGATGGCTTTCGTTCCTCGCATGAGGTTCAAAAGATTGAAGCCTTAGAATATAGGGATTATGCAGATATGGTTGATATGGATGCAGTGGTTGAATTCCGTAACAGATCCTTATCACCAAATCATCCGGCTATTCGTGGTACAGCTCAGAACTCTGATATTTATTTTCAGGGCAGAGAAGCTTCCAATCCTTTTTATAAGGAGATCGTTCCGATTGTTGAAAGATACATGAAAAAAATTGGAGAGTATACCGGAAGATCCTATGGTTTATTTGATTATTACGGAGCAAGTGATGCACAGTATGTTATTATAGCAATGGGCTCTGTAACACAGACAATTGAACAGACGATTGATTACTTTAATAATTTAGGTGAAAAGTATGGTCTGATTAAGGTACGGCTTTATCGTCCATTCTCGGTAGAGCATTTTCTTGAATGTATGCCCAAATCTGTGAAGAAGGTTGCTGTTCTCGATCGAACCAAGGAGCCTGGTGCGGTAGGTGAACCGCTCTATCTGGATGTTTGTTCCTGCTACAGAGGAGCAGATAATTCACCCGAAATCTATGGCGGACGTTATGGTCTTGGATCTAAGGATACGAATCCGAGTCAAATTGCGGCAGTTTTTAATAATTTAAAACAGGAAAAAACGAAAAAATTCTTTACAATCGGAATTACAGATGATGTAACAAAAACGTCTCTTATGCCGGTTAATGGTATTATCGCTGAGCCGGAGGATATGATTGCCTGCCAGATATGGGGACTGGGCTCTGATGGTACAGTAGGCGCGAATAAACAGGCTGTCAAAATAATAGGTGACCATTCTGAATTAAAGGTACAGGCATATTTTGATTATGATTCAAAGAAATCAGGAGGTTTAACTGTATCACACCTTCGTTTTAGTAAGGAACCGATCCGTTCCACTTATCTGGTATCTCACGCGGATTATGTAGCTTGTCATAACCAGTCCTATGTGAATAAGTATGATTTATTGCAAAGTATAAAACAGGGCGGCATCTTTGTACTCAACACCCAATGGGAGGGTGAGGAGCTTGAGAAAAATCTTCCGGATATCATGAAGAAACAGATTGCCGAAAAGGATGTAAAATTCTATACGATTAATGCAATCGGAATAGCAGAGGAAATCGGGCTTGGTAACCGTATTAATATGATTATGCAAGGAGCCTTTTTTAAACTTACAAATGTATTATCGGAGGATATCTATGTAAAGGAGCTTAAAGAAGGTATCTATAAGATGTACGGTAAAAAGGGTGAAAAGATAGTCAAAATGAATCAGGATGCGGTGGATCAGGGTATCAAATCCGTAAAAAAGGTTCACGTACCGAAGGAATGGCAAAAGCTTGAAGCGAAGAAGAATTCCAATGTAGAAGAACCAAAATTCATTCGCGAAATTATGAGGCCGATGTCAGAAATGAAGGGCGGGGATTTACCGGTTAGTGCTTTTACCGGTATCGAAGATGGTACCTTCCCGTTGGGTACGACCGCATATGAAAAACGTGGTATAGCTGTTAATGTACCAGAATGGATTGAAGAACGCTGCATACAATGTAATCAGTGTTCATATGTCTGTCCTCATGCGGTTATTCGACCGTTTCTCTTAAATGATGAAGAGCTTGAAAAGGCACCTGAGAGCTTTGTAGTAAAAAAAGCTACCGGAAAGAATTTTGAAGGATATCATTATAAGATACAAATCAGTCCTATGGACTGTACCGGTTGTGGTAACTGTGCGGATGTTTGCCCGGCAAAGGGTAAGGCATTAATTATGCAGCCGATTGGTACGCAGCTTCCAAAAGAAATTAATAACTGGGAGTTTGCTGTGGAAAATATAAGCTTTAAGGAAAATCTTTCTTATGGACAAGTATATAAGGATAGCCAGTTTAAGACACCACTTATAGAATTTTCAGGAGCCTGTGCCGGCTGCGGTGAGACGCCGTATGTGAAGCTGCTTACACAGCTTTTTGGAGAACGCATGATGATTGCCAATGCTACTGGCTGTTCCTCTATTTGGGCAGCGTCTGCTCCGAGTACCGCTTATACAATCAACAGAGAAGGGAAAGGACCTTCTTGGGCTAATTCCTTATTTGAGGATAATGCAGAATTTGGCTTTGGTATGTATCTTGCGGTAAAACAGTTACGCAATAAGCTGGAAGATGATATGCGTAAGTTAAATAGTATGAATATTGAGGAAAAGGTAAAAGAAGCCTTTCATGACTGGATTCATTATAAAGAAGACGGAAAAGCATCTGAGGAAGCTAGTAAAAAGGTTGTTGATGTATTAGAACATTTTGTTTCCACAGATATAGAAATAACACAATTAGTGAATGATATCCTTCAGAACAAAGATTATCTGACAAAGCGTTCGATCTGGATGCTAGGAGGAGATGGATGGGCTTATGATATTGGCTACGGTGGACTTGATCATGTCATGGCTTCCGGTGAGGATGTAAATGTTCTGGTCTTTGATACGGAGGTTTATTCGAATACAGGAGGGCAGGCGTCTAAATCAACTCCTACCTCTGCGATTGCAAAATTTGCTGCATCAGGAAAGAAGCAGGGTAAGAAGGACTTAGGACGAATGATGATATCCTATGGTAATGTCTATGTTGCCCAGGTTGGAATTAATGCAGATAATACCCAACTAATCAAAGCTTTTCGTGAAGCAGAGGAACATCATGGTCCTTCTATTGTGATTGCTTATGCGCCCTGTATTAATCATGGTATTAAAGAAGGAATGGGCAGAAGTATGGCGACGATTAAGAAAGCAGTCGCTTCAGGTTATTGGCACTTGTATCGATATAATCCTGCACTTAAGGAGGAAGGTAAGAATCCGTTCCAGTTAGATTCAAAGGAGCCAACAGAGAGCTTTCGGGATTTTATAATGGGGCAGGTTCGGTATAGTTCTCTGGAGAAGGCATTTCCTGAAAAAGCGGAAGAGCTATTTAGACAAGCTGAATTATATTCCAGAGAGAAATATCAGATTTACAAGCAGATGGCAGAGGCTGAGCCAATTAATATTAAGGTTGATTGGACCACTGTTTAGAAAGGCTTCAGATAAGGCTTAGCTACTAGGATTAATTCAATTATTTTAATATATTAAACTAGGTTGGGCTGTCAAAAGTATAATGGGAACAAAGATAAAATATTAAAAATCAGGTAACATCTTTTTAGTATATTTGTCTGTTCACAAAATACTTTTGACAATCTAATCAAAACTGGCAGGCAAAGCCACATGTACTATTATTTACATCAGGTTATTTGAAATAAACACTCGTAAGTAAGTGGATTTACTGATATAATTATGGTGTCAAAAGATATCTTTTTATGTGGTCGTTTCACTATACTAAAAAGAAGGGTGGCGTTGCATGATAGAACAATCACTAAAGTTAAACACAACGATTATGGTAGACAATAATCAGATTGTGTATCATCTCATTTTTAAAAATGCTTTTTATAGTATCGAGTGTTACATTGAGGGCAGTGAGAGAAACAAGAGAAGCTATTGTTACATCGAAGATATTACAGATGATGAAGGAGAAGCTGAGATTTTCCTAAAACTTATGATTAAGGGTAAAGTACTTCCATTACATATTAAAGACATGGCAGAAGATTATTTTGGAGTTAAAAAATGAAACGGCAAGATAATATTCTTGTCTGTATTCCGTACGCATGAAGGATATCATGTACGTATATTATGACTACATAATGAGGGTGACTTAGAACGGGCTGTCTTTTACAGCTGCAGTAACATGCAGCTGTAGGAGGAAGCCCTTTTTAATATATTAAAATATAGTAAAAAGTGTAATAATCTCGCAGAATTACAAAAGAGGTATCCTTCAGTATTTATATAGATAGGTATGGGCGAATGTGAATTATTGAAATGCATTACTCACACCTTAAAGTTTGTATCTGTGTGCTACTTGGCACAAACTAATAAAAGGTAAAAGATTACTTAAGTGAATAAAAAAGCTAAATATAAGCAAAAATAATGGAAGAAGTTTAAAATCAATTTATTTAAAACGATGTATTAAATATTTGATCAGTCTGATACGGTAAATACTCATCGGTTTTACCTTGAAGGAGTATCTAAATAGAATAAGTAATTGCTTGACCAAAAAAGCAGCAAAGGAAAAGATGAACTAGAAAGAGGAGAACTAATGGAGCAGATAATTAATTCTAAAGCAATAAAAGAGCTGTTCTCACAAAGCGGTGATATATTAGTAAGACCAATAAAAATTAACCAAAACGATATTACCTTTCATATTTTTTGTGTAGATGGACTGATTAATACTACGCTGGTTGATGAAGCAATATTACAATCCCTGACAACGGATCAATTCATCAAGGATTTTAAAACAGAAAGAGCAGTGATGGATTATCTACTAAGCGGAGGGGCATATCATGTATTTACTAAGGAAGAGTCGGATTATCAGCTACTGTTAAAATATGTGCTAAGTGGAATGGTTGCTTTTATTTTTGACAGAGAGCAGAAGGCAATCGTATATGATATCAGAATGTTTGAAAAGAGATCTGTGTCAGAACCGTCAGAAGAAGGAGTAATAAAAGGTGCGAAGGATTCTTTTATCGAGGTCATGAGAATTAATACGGCATTAATTCGAAGAAGAATTCGTTCGGAATTCCTAGTAATAGAAAGTCTTAGTGCCGGAAAGGTTTCAAAGACGGATATGTCTCTTTGCTATATTAGCAATATTGCTAATATGGAGACAGTTAATAAAATCAAGGAGAAAATTAAAGCAATTGATATTGACTCGATATCTACTCCTGCTTTTATTGAAGAATATTTAGTTGAAAATAAAAAAAGTCTCTTTCCGCAGATTATGTTTTCACAGCGGCCGGACAGAATAGCAGCTAATCTGTCTGACGGAAGAATCGCGTTAGTAGTGGACGGAATGCCGTTCGTATATTTGCTCCCTTGTCAGTTGGTTATGTTAATGCAGTCCCCGGAGGATTATGCAAATCATTTTCTTGTTGGATCTGCGCTTCGGATGATCAGATATATTTCAATGATTGTAACATTGTTTTTACCGGCCTTCTATATTGCGGCAACGACCTATCAAAATCAGATGCTTCCCGTGCAGCTGGCGTTATCTACGCAGTCAGCAAAGCAGAATGTACCTTTTTCTTCCTCTACGGAAGTACTAGGACTTTTAATATCCTTTGAGATACTGATTGAAGCGGGTCTGAGGTTGCCAAAATCAGTTGGTACGGCAATGTCAATTCTTGGTGGTATTGTTGTTGGTCAGGCTGCAGTTACAGCCAATATCGTATCTCCGCTAGTAGTTGTTATCGTCTCACTTGCAGGAATTGCCGGCTTTATCATGCCAAATCAGGATTTAAGCAGTGGAATTCGTGTAACCAGATTTGCATTTTCACTACTGGCAGCCGTTGGAGGTTTTCTTGGTTTGGCAGTAGGTTTAATTATACTATTAACGCATTTATGTAGCCTTGATAATTATGGTGTAGCATATCTTTCCCCCTTTGTAGATATTGATGAAAGTAATCATAAGGATACAATATTCCGATTTCCTATAAAATATTTTAGAAAACGTACGAAAAAGTTAGCACCTGAAAACCATATTAAGCAAAACTGACAGGAGATCATTTTGCATATGAAGAAACTAATTTTCATCATATTATTATGTATAATTTCATTTCTATTTTGCAGCTGCACACATGATTTTAGCAGGAAAGAGATTGATGAGATTGATTTAGTGCTTGTACTGGGAATAGATTATGAGAATGGAGAATACTCCTTAAGTGCACTCTATAATTCCGGCGGAGGCGCAGATCCCGAAAAAGGGGGTGGCCAGGGTGAAGAAAAGGTCGCAGAAGGTAAGGGGAAAACTGCATACGAGGCATTAGAGGATTTGAAAAGAAAGAATAAGAAAGCAATCACTCTTGCTCAGGCTGGGTCTTTTTTGATCGGAGCGGGTGCTGCGGAGAATGGGATTAAGGAAAGCATCGATTTTCTTTCAAGAGATGAAACAATTAAGATGGAGGCCCTCATCTATGTTATTAAAGATGAGAAAGCATCGGATTTTATTAATAAAGGGATTAAGAATAAACAAACCATACATGAGGATTTAGAGGCAATCAAGCAAAAACAGCAGGAGATGCTGACCAGAAATGATAATACGGTTGTCAATATATTAAATGATATGGACCAGTCTTATTCCTGTATCATGATACCATATCTAATCAGTGAGAAATCAGGCTTCTTAATCCAAGGCTATTCGGTTTTTAATCAGTTTAAAGTAGTGGATTATCTAGATCAGCAAACCTCTGATGGAGTTAATTTCTTTAGAAATGTCATGAGGAGTTACCCGATCTATTTAAAGGATAATGTCAGTATGTTGATTACTTATACAAAAACAAAGCTGAGTGCAGATATTCAAAATAATAAAATTATCTTAAAAGTGAAGCTATATTATGAAACCTCGGTAAAAGAAATACTAACCGATCAGAATATTTTTACGCAGGAGGAGTTAACCAGGCTTACCAGCGAGCAAAATAATTATATGAAAGACATTTTAAAAAAGGCAGAAAGTTATTCAAAAACCTCAGGACTCGATATCTTAAATTTGGCTCGGTTAGTAGAAAATCAGAATTATTCTGAGTGGAAAAATATAAAAGAAAATTGGTCTGATTATATTAGTGATATTGTCTATCAATATGAAATCAAATCAAGGATATCCAAGTCCTTTATTTTAGGAAGTTGATTAGGTAGAAAAATAAAAGATTTTTCTATCGGCAAATTTGTGCGCTACCCAAATTCGTAGGTGTTGGCAGCAGCTCGAGGGTTAACATAAAAGAAATTACGGAGGTAGGTATGATTTATGTTTTTTCTGTAACAATTATTTATACTTTTATTAAACAAAGAAACAAGCTCCTGCACGATAAAAAAAATCTTGTTCTGTATGTCCTTTTATCCGTGCTTGGTATTGCACTTGGAGTTGTTTATTTAATAAATCCATATTTACCTAGTCTTACTACGATCTTAGAGAAATATATGAAATAGGTTTAGAGGATTTTAATACAAGCTTCTAAGTACAAAGCCGCTAAAATACGCACAATGGAGGTTTCAATGAATAGAGAAGTTTCGCTTAGGCAAATTACCTTTATGTATTTGTTTATTTCAATATCCTCAATACTCCGACAAATACCGGAAGCTTTGGCCTCAGATGCTGGAAGAAGCGGATATTTAAGTCCAATCTGGTCGGTTGTTGCTACAGTGCCGCTGACTGCGATTGTTATATTACTACTGAAATCATATCCTGGCTTGAATTTATATGAAATAATGGTTCAGCTGTGGGGTAAATTCTTATCCAAGGTGATAATTCTAGCTTATCTTTTATGGATTTTACTTGGAATCATAGCAAAGGTAACAATATATAGTCTAACCTTACAGTTTACTCTTATGCCGAAAACTAGATCGGATTTTTTTATGGTAATACTTGCTATACTTGTATTTTATGCTTTAATACGTGGAATGAAGACAATTTTTCGTTTTTCTGAGCTTACACTTAGTTCCATCTTGTTATTATTTGCAATCATGTTCCTCTGTGCTGTCGGTAGAATTCGATCTGATTACCTGCTGCCAGTGTCAACGATTAATTTAAAGGATACGGTAGTGGCTTCAAAGCATGTAATCGCAGTTGGTGGAAATATTATTATAGCCTTATTCTTTGCAGATAAATTTGGGATTTCTGTAACGAAGGAGCAATATAGAAAGCTATGGTTTGGAATACTGACCTTTACAGTACTAACCTTTGTGATTACACTTTTTACCTTTGGTATATCAGGAACGAGTCTGACAAGTAATCTGCCTTTCCCCTTTTATATCACAGTAAAAAGTATTTCCTTTTTTAATATATTTGAACGTTTTGAGGTTCTTGTAACGCTGATATGTATACTTTCTGATTTTGCAGCGATCTGTATTTTTGCTATTTTACTGTTAAGATGTTTTCAATGGCTTTTTAACTTACAGGAATGTAATAGTTTATATCTGCCATTAACTGTCATTATCTTTTATCTTACCTATTATATTAGCAGCACTCAGTTTGAATTTAATTATCTATACCGTTACATTATTGTAAACCTCAATCTGATCTTTGAATATGCAATACCATTATTGCTTACTATACTATGTTTAGTAAAACGAAAAAAGATTAAAAAGCAATATTAAAATTTAAAATGATATAAGTATATAAAAATCCAATCAATGAAATATGATATGGTATATTTTTGTATTTGAAGAAAAGAGAATTTATTCATAAGTACGGATTTTAATATCATCATCGTTATATTTGTATATACTGTGGTTTATGTAGTGTTGTGCGATAGGATCAATCATTTGATATACCCTATGATATTCTTTTGTTTCGGGATCTTTAACAGTTTCGACTCTATTGCTGCTTAAGAATTTGATTAAATCATAACAGTCAATCCAGATTTCGTTATTGCTTTCCTTTTGGGATTCATCAAAAATTAATTGAAGTCCAAAATGAAGATGAGGTGTATTGATATTATTGGCATTTTCTGAGCTGCTGTAGCCTGTTCGTCCCAGATAACCGATAACATCACCTGCCTGTACGACACTGCCTACCTTAAGTGTCTTATTATAAGGAAAGTTCTTTCGTAAATGCGCATAATAGTAATACCGCTTATTGTCAAAGCTTCGGATGCCTATCCTCCATCCGCCGTACTGATTCCAGCCGAGAGCTTCCACATAACCGGATTCTACCGCTACGACAGGGGTTCCAACCTGCCCCATCATATCATGACCAAGGTGCTTCCTTCTAAAACCGTAGCTTCTTGATACGCCGAAATCATCGAAGTGGCTATAAGGGTAGAATTTTGCCAAGGGAAGGTACACCTTAAGCCCATATTTTTCCTCCCAGCGCTTCCCTCCTGGCGCCGTACTATCTGATACTTCAATTTTGTACTTGCCGACCATACCGCCAAGTACAGCTTCATAGGCTTCATAATAGTAGTTATAATATTTCAAACTCTTTGTTAGTGAAGCCATGGTTTCCTTCTTATTCTTTAATTTCTCTACCAATTCATCCATTTGCTTTCTTTTGTAATGTGAAAAATCACCACCATATTTACAGCCAAGATAAGCCAAGATTTCTATCCAATTAATCTTGACCTCTCCTGACTGTGATTCTACATCATATTTATAGGCCTGTTCCAAAGCACTGTTACAGATATCGAAGCTGACCCATTTGATAAATTTCTTTTCTGTATCATACATAGAGGCATAGGTTGCCGCCTCTTTATCAAGCCCTTCCTTAATTGAGATTGATGAAATTATTAATAAAATTATCATTTCGAAAATAATTATATTCCTAGATTTTAGCTTAGTCAGCATTGTCGTATTCTTCCTTGTATTCACAACTTGTAACATTTTATGAATACTAATTTATATCTATAACCATTTTACTTAAGGAGATAAATTTTTTTCGAATTTCTCAGTTTGACTTTGAAGGTAAAGGGTTACTCATAGATATCACGAAGCATTTTCTTATGGTACTTTTTATATACATTTAACTTATCCTTGGTACTATCATAATTAGCAAGAATGACTTCTTTTATATCGGTAACACCATTTGATTGTAGTTGTTTCTCCACCCATTTTTCATTTTTACCGGTGCTTTTTAAATTATCTTTTAAAATCTTTCCATCAATAATAACATTGGCCAAAGGAATATTTTGAGTTGGATTAAGGTTTAAATCGGAAGGGGTAGCAGGGCGATTTTGAGCATTTGGCAAAACACTGATCTTGCCGTTAGTCTCTAGATACACGGTATGCACCTCCTCTAAATCATAATACCCAGAAACACGGCAGGCAGATAAAAATTCGTCCATATCCATCTTAGCTTTTAATAAGTTTTTCTCAAAAACCTGTCCATTCTGATAAAGAAGTATAATCTGTCCCTCGAAGAATCTTCTTAAGAAAATCGATTTACAGGTGATATAGGAAATAAATATTGTTAATACAGAGAAGATAATCATGGATATAAACGGTTCTAGGATACTATCGGTTGACATTACAGCCATTTCTCCGGCAATGGAGCCGAGTGCAATACTGCTTACATAATCAAACATACTTAACTGAGACATTTCGCGGTTACCCATGAGTTTGGTGAAGAGAAACAGGGAACCTAAAGATGCAAAGGATGCAGCAATTATTTTTAAGATATGCATATAGAACCTCCTATAATACGAATCATAGTAATTAAATCAATACAAAGCTAATAAAGATAGCATTTACAAGTTTGATTAATTTATGAGTATAAATTACTAAACTTTACAGATTAATATTATGAATTTACTTGATAAAATAAGTGCTTAAGACTATGAAAGAACATTCATTATGATACTTTCCTGCTGGCTTCCATGATCAAGTTGGAATTCACTAATGGATTTCTCTTATGATAAAGCCGTATGTTTTCGATAAGTATATGAGCTTATTTTATGGGGTAATGCTGAGATTATTTACTGCTAAGTTTGAGTTAATTATAGAAAAGGTTAAATACTTGAATGTTATAATTAAATAATGATAGTGTACTATTTATATAAATTTTATTTTTCATTTATTGTAACAACCGGAAAGAAAGGATAAAATAGGAAGTAAGTATTATTAGTTGTACCTGATCCACATGAGATATATGGATACAAAACAAATGAAAGTAGGGATATAATGGCTGAATTTATAAAGCTTGATAAGGTGAGAAAGACATACCGAATGGGAGAGGTTGAAATTCATGCATTGGATGGGGTTGATTTTAGCATCGAAGAAGGAGAATTTGTAATAGTAGTAGGTCCTAGCGGTGCAGGGAAAACAACTATTTTAAATATATTAGGCGGGATGGACACGGCGTCACAGGGTGAAGTTCTAGTAGCAGGCACAGATATTGCAGGCTATAAGGAAAAGCAGCTGACAAAATACAGAAGGGAAGAAATCGGTTTTGTATTTCAGTTTTACAATTTGGTTCAAAATCTTACAGCTAAGGAGAATGTAGAGCTGGCCTCTCAAATTTGTAAAGATCCTTTAGATGCAGAGACCGTATTAATAGAAGTGGGACTTGGTGAAAGGATGAATAATTTTCCTGCTCAGCTTTCCGGTGGAGAGCAGCAGCGTGTAGCAATAGCCAGGGCACTTGCTAAAAATCCGAAGCTGCTACTTTGTGATGAGCCGACAGGAGCACTTGATTATCAAACCGGAAAATCTATACTTAAGCTGTTACAGGATACCTGTCGGGAAAGAAATATGACAGTAATTGTGATTACACATAATTCTGCTTTAGTGCCAATGGCTGATAGAGTAATCAAGGTTAAAAACGGTAAGGTTCATAGTGTTGTTATCAATGAAGCTCCAATATTGATCGATCAGATAGAATGGTAGGAGAAACATGAAAAGAAGAGCTATATGGAAAGATTTCTTCATGGAAATCAAGAAAAGCTATAACCGATTTTTATCTATATTCTTCATTGTTGCATTAGGAGTAGCTTTTTTTGCTGGGATTAGAGCTACTAATCCGGATATGAGGCTTACTGCTGATGCATATTACGATTCCTGTAATCTTATGGATGTCAGAGTTTTAAGTACCGGTGGCCTAACACAGGAGGATGTTAGCGCTATTTCAGGGATTGATGGGGTTAAGACAGCAGAGCCGGCATATTCTACAGATGTATTATGTGAAGCGGATGGGAATGAACTAGTTTTAAAGGTACTTTCATTAACCGAGAATATAAATCAGTATAATATAAAAGAAGGTCGATTACCGGAAAAAGAGGATGAAGTACTTGTAGATACCGATTTTATTGACACGACTGGCTATAAGATAGGGGATAGAATTAATCTTTCCTCCGGAACGGAGCAGAAGTTGTCCGACACTCTTAAGAAAAATTCGTATACTATAGTAGGAATTGGCTCCACACCATATTATCTATCCTTTCAAAGGGGTAGCTCTAAGATTGGCAACGGTAAAATTAACAGTTTTATTGTAGTACCTTATAAGGTATTCAATCTTGATGTATTTTCAACAGTTTATATCGAGGCCGAAGGGGCTAAGGAACTGACTGCATATACAGATGCTTATGATGAGAATATCACTAACTTGGTTCAAAGTATTAAAACGATAGCCGATGACCGCTGCAAAACGAGATATGAGGAATTATATCAGAGTGCCAGCGAAAAGATAGCTGCAGCTAAACTGGAATTAAATAAGGAAAGGGCGAGTGCCGAAGAGAAGGTTCAACAAACGTTAGCTTCCTTGCAGCTTGCCGGATTAAGTAAAGAAGAGCTTGAGGCCTCGACTGGAAAAGTAGAAGCTGAAAAAGCGAAAGCGGAAGAGAAATTTGCTGAAGCAGAACTAGAAATAAACGATTCGGAAGAAAAGTTAAATAATCTAAAAATGCCGGAATGGTATGTACTTGACAGAGAAAGCATTGAAGCTTATGTGGAATTTGAACAGAATGCTGACAGAATAGGAGCCATAGGAGAAGTTTTTCCGGTTATCTTCTTCTTGGTTGCTGCACTGATAAGCTTAACTACAATGACTCGTATGGTGGAAGAGGAACGTATTCAGATTGGAGTATTGAAGGCGCTAGGTTATCCGAAGATATCTATAGCGATGAAATATATGCTCTATGCACTATTAGCTACGTTCGGAGGGAGCATATTCGGAGCAGTAATCGGACTGAAGCTATTGCCTACTATCATAATAACAGCATATAAAATACTTTATACTGGAATTCCGGAAATCATTACGCCCTTTAATATCTTTTATACTGTGCTCGCCACCCTTCTTTCTGTATTATGCGTTGGCCTTTCAACCTTTATTGCCTGTTATAAGGAGCTTTTAGCGAAGCCTGCAAATTTAATGCGGCCTGAAGCACCCAAGATAGGAAAGAGGGTTTTACTTGAGAGGCTTCCATTTATATGGAATAAATTAAATTTTACTAGAAAAGCTACAGTTCGTAATTTAATGAGATATAAAAAACGATTTTTTATGACAATATTCGGTATCGGGGGCTGTATGGCCCTGCTTTTGGTAGGCTTTGGCTTAAAGGATTCTATATTTGTAATATATACAAGGCAATTTGATGAAATTACGATTTATGATGCAGCTGTCTCGATGGAAAATGATGCGAAGGAAAATGATATCAGGGAGCTTGAAAATGCATTGGTAGACAATAAAGAGATCGATGGAAGTATGAAAATACGAAACAGCCAGGTAGATATTAGCTCTGGTAGACGATCAAAAAGTATTACCATGTTTGTCCCAGAGAGACCGGAGGAAGTAAAAGAATTCATTACTTTACGAAGCAGAGAGGGTCATTATGACTATGAGCTGGAGGATAGCGGAATTATTCTGACCGAGCAGATTGCAAAGAAGCTTAGGGTTGATACTGGTGATATAATAACACTTCAGGAAGGGGATATTAAGGTTGAAGCAAAGGTATCTCAAATCACAGAGAATTACTTGTCTCATTATCTATACATGACACCGAAGCTTTATCAAAAATTGTTTGACAAAGAGGTTAAATATAATGAAGTTCTTTTGTTAATGCCAAAACTAATGGAAGAGGAACAGCTTCAGCTTGGTAATAGTCTTCTTGCCTATCCTGCAGCAAACGGAGTTTTTTATACCAGTTATTATCAAAACTTTCTGTCCAATGTACTGACAAGCTTAAATATCGTTGTATGGGTTTTAATCGTTGCAGCAGGTGCATTGGCCTTTGTTGTACTGTATAATTTGAATAACATTAATATCAATGAGCGAAGAAGAGAACTCGCCACGATTAGAGTTTTGGGCTTTTATAATACGGAGCTGGCAGCTTATGTATACAGAGAAAATATTATTTTGACCTTAATAGGAACGATTTTTGGTAGTGCCTTTGGTATCATATTACATCAATATGTAATTGTAACAGTAGAAATAGATCTGGTTATGTTTGGCCGTAATATAGATTTAAGCAGTTATGTTTACAGTATCATTCTTACCTTTTTTTTCTCGGCTTTCGTGAACTTTGTTATGTATTATAAACTCAAGAAAATTGATATGGTAGAATCATTAAAGAGTGTAGAATAGCAGAAACAGGCATATTTGTTAATTAATTATGGCATACAAAAAAATACATTTTTCATGTATTAAAGGTTTACATTCGACTTAAGGCATAGTATAATGAAACTGTTATAAGTCATAGTGGGAGAGGATGAATTAACATGTTGAAGATATACATATGCCCAAAATGCTATAATTTTAGAATGGTATCAAGAAAGCCGGATGCCATTTGCTTTCACTGTGGTATGACCTTAGAATTATGTGACCTGGAGTATGGAGCTTATATGAATATGACAGAAAACGCACGCAACGAATACAAAGAAAATTTTAAGAAACGTATCCTTAAGTATAATGAGAAGTTTCTTAAGGTGAATCCATTAAATAATGAAAGGGCCTTTTTATAGATTGGTTATACTTTGTCTATATTTTTGGGTTCTTTTTTTGCGGACAATTATATAACATAGATATAGAGAGGCTTTCTTTATGACAAAAATTATAAGTAAGAAATTATTAATTAGACGGACATTTATTTTAATATGCGATATAGTAATGATAATGGTATCAAGTGCTTTGGGATTACTATTACGATTTGATCTTTCACCAAGTAAAGTACCTATTATTTATATAGAGCCAGTTTGGAGTTACTTTCCAATCAATCTGGTACTTACGCTGATTATATTTTATTTGTTCCGTTTATACCACAGTATCTGGCGTTACGCAGGTATCATTGAGATGGAGAACGTATTTGCTGCCACTGTATTAGCATCAATTACACAGTTTATCGGGATTAGAATACTTAATTATAATGTACCGAGAAGCTATTATTTTTTATACTGCGGTACACTGTTCTTATTAACTCTTTCAAACCGTTTCGCATATCGTTTTATCCGATATATGCTTAGAAGAACTAATATTAATAAAAAAGTAAAAAAAATAATGCTTATTGGGGGTGGAAATGCTGCCAATGTTATTATCAAAGAGATCAGGACAAGCAAGCATATTAATAATACAATAGTAAAGTGTATAATTGATGATTCACCTGAAAAGCAAGGTACATATATTCATGGAATTAAAGTTGTTGGAACCAGAAAAAATATAGTTGACTGTGCCAATCTGTATCAAATAAATGAAATAATAATAGCAATGCCTTCGGCTTCTAAAAAAACAATTAGTCAAATCGTTGATATTTGTAAGGAAACAAGCTGTTCCTTGAATATACTTCCAGGAATGTATCAATTTATGAATGATGAGATTAGCATTAGCAAGTTAAGAAATGTTGAGGTGGAGGATTTATTAGGAAGGGATCCGATAAAAGTAGATTTGGATTCTATTATGGAATACACAAAAGATAAAGTAATACTCGTAACCGGCGGTGGAGGTTCTATAGGAAGTGAATTGTGTAGACAGATCGCCCAAAGAGGACCAAAACAACTTATTATTGTAGATATTTATGAAAACAATGCTTACGATATCCAGCAGGAGCTGATAAAGGATTATCCTGATTTAAATCTGGTTGTTTTAATTGCGTCTGTAAGAAATACAGCTAGAATAAACTATATTTTCAAAACTTACCGGCCGCAAATCGTCTATCATGCAGCGGCACATAAGCATGTTCCATTAATGGAGGACAGTCCTAATGAAGCGATTAAGAATAACGTTTTAGGTACATGGAAAACAGTAATTGCTGCTGATTTATATGGAACTGAGCGTTTTGTTATGATATCAACGGATAAAGCGGTTAATCCTACCAATATTATGGGTGCTTCCAAGCGTATCTGTGAGATGATCATTCAGACCTATAATAAACGCTCCAAAACTGAATTTGTTGCAGTTCGTTTTGGTAATGTATTGGGTTCAAACGGAAGTGTTATTCCATTATTTAAGAAGCAGATTGCAGCAGGAGGGCCGGTAACTGTAACACATCCTGATATCATACGTTACTTTATGACCATTCCTGAAGCAGTATCCTTAGTTTTGCAGGCTGGGGCCTATGCGAAAGGCGGAGAAATATTCGTTCTCGATATGGGTGAACCGGTAAAAATTTTAGAGCTTGCAGAGAATCTAATAAGATTGTCTGGTTATAGACCATATGAAGATATTGATATTCAATTTACCGGTCTTAGACCGGGTGAAAAGCTATATGAAGAGCTCTTAATGGAAGAGGAGGGACTTCAGGATACTGAGAATAAGCTAATACATATCGGAAAGCCAATTGAACTTGATGAAGAAAAGTTTCTTAGACAGCTTGAAGAATTAAAAGACGTAAGTCTTATGGAAACCGTAAAAATCAGAATATTAGTAAAAGAGATCGTACCAACCTATGTTATTAAAAGTGATACTAATATATTAAATGAGGTTAATTATGTATAGAATATTGAAAAGAGTATTTGATATTGTATTTTCTTTGCTTTTGAGTATTACTTTATTGCCTGTGTTTCTTATACTAATTGTTTTAATAAAAATTGATTCTAGAGGGCCTATATTATTTAAACAAAAAAGAGTTGGTAAGAATAAAAAATATTTTAATATCTTGAAATTTCGAACAATGTATATTTATACTCCTAAGGACAAGCCAACACATTTATTGGAAAATCCTGAACAATATATTACCCGGGTTGGCAAATTTCTTAGAAAGACCAGCTTAGATGAGTTACCTCAAATATGGAATATTTTAATTGGTCAGATGAGCGTCATAGGACCGAGGCCTGCCTTATGGAATCAATATGATTTAATTAATGAAAGAGAAAATTTTAAAGTCAATGAAATTAGACCTGGCTTAACAGGATGGGCTCAAATCAATGGCAGGGATGAACTACCAATCAAAGTTAAGGCTGAATTTGATCACTATTATATTAAAAATATGAGTTTTGCCCTTGACTGTAAATGTTTCTTTGGAACCATATTAAGTGTTATAAAACATGAGGGTGTAGTGGAAGGCGGTACAGGGAGTCTGCAAATTCTACAACAAGAAATAGCTGCTTCTAAAGAAATATCTATTGGAGAGGAATTATCAAAATGAAAAAGATCCTTATAACAGGAGCCAATAGCTATATTGGTACATCATTAGATAAATGGTTAAATCAATGGCCTGATCAATATATTGTACATACAATTGATATGCTGGATCCATCATGGAAAGAAAAAGATTTCTCGCATTATGATGTGGTTTTCCATGTGGCAGGTATAGCTCATGCAGATACAAATAAGGTAAATAGAGAAACACAGGAATTATACTATAGAGTGAACAGAGATTTAACAAAAGAAACGGCAAAAAAATCAAAAAAGGATGGAGTTAAACAATTTATCTTCATGAGTAGTATCATAGTATACGGTGACAGTAGTCCAATTGGCAAAGCAAGAGTAATTACTAGAGAGACTGTTCCGGAACCTTCTAATTTTTATGGGGACAGTAAGCTCCAGGCTGAAAAGGGTATAATACCATTACAATCGGATGATTTCAATGTAGTAATCTTAAGGCCCCCTATGATTTATGGAAATGGGTCGAAAGGAAATTATCCTAAATTAGTTTCCTATGCAAAAAAGCTGCCTGTATTTCCAAATATCAAAAATAAAAGAAGTATGTTACATATTGATAATCTATGTGAGTTTATACGCTTAATGATAGATAATGAAGAAAAAGGATTCTTTTTTCCGCAGAACAAGGAATATGTAAATACATCTGAAATGGTTAAATTGATTGCAGAGGTTCATGGAAAAAAAATATTATTGACACAAGTATTTAATCCGGCAATACATTTATTAGGTATATTTATTAGGATAATTAATAAGGCATTTGGAAGCTTGGTTTATGAAGAATGCTTAAGTAATTATAAAGATGATTACAGAATAAGGAATTTAGTAGATTCTATTCGTATAACAGAAAGGAAATAAAAATGCTGGATAAATATAGTGTTTTAATGTCAATATATTACAAAGAAAATCCAGATTTTTTTATAGAAAGTATTGAGAGTATACTTAGACAAACATTAAAACCTGATCAAATTGTTATAGTAAAAGATGGTAAGCTCACCGATGATCTTGATCATGTCATCAGAGAATATACTATAAAATACCCCACATTATTTACGATCGTTGAATTGAAAAACAATGTAGGGTTAGGCCTTGCTTTAAATGAAGGCTTAACTGAATGCAGAAATGAACTCGTCGCAAGAATGGATACAGATGATATATCAATAGGCAATCGATGTGAATTACAAGTTAATGAGTTTTTAAAAAACAAACAACTTAGTATAGTGGGATCAAATATATATGAATTTTATGATAATCCTTCCAATATTATATCATTACGAATTGTACCAGAAAAGCATGAAGATATTCTGAAATTCTCGAGACGAAGGAGTCCATTTAACCATCCAACTGTTATGTATAAAAGGTCTTCTGTTTTGGGGTGTGGTGGGTATCATGATGTAAAAAGAAAAGAAGATCTGGACTTATTCGGGAGAATGTTAAATCAAGGTTGTATTACCATGAATATTAGTAAACCACTTTTGTATTATAGGTCTAATGAAAATAGTTTTAAACGGAGAAAAAATTGGGAGAACTGTAAAAGTTATATAATGGTTATTTATGATTTTTGGAAGAAAGGCTATTCTAATACTTGTGACCTTATTTTTGTTATTATTAGTCAAATGGTAATCTTCCTTTCACCATTATGGTTCTTGAAAATATTATCTAATTTATTCTTGAGGAAAAAGCCCAAATATCTTAAAAATGAGGAAGACCATGATTGATAATATTCCAAATCTATTTAGTAAGACAGATCCAATTATATCTGTAATAGTTCCATGTTTTAATGCTGGAAAAACAATTTTAAAAACTTTGAATTCGTTAGAGGATCAACAATTTAATAATTTTGAAGTAATCATAGTAAATGATGGTTCTTTTGATAATAGTGATATTGTTATTAAAAAATTTATAACGAATAGTAAATTAAATATTCAATATAAAGTACAAAAAAATTCCGGTGTAAGTATTGCTCGGAATGTTGGCTTAGAAATTTCCAAAGGTAATTATATCGTATTCTTAGATTCTGATGATGTTTATCATAAAAATTTTCTAAATACGTTATATACAATATTTACAAAATATGATGTAGATACTATTTTTTGTAGCTATACAAGAAATATAGAAGAATTAAAAAGCAATAATAGTAAATTTGGTAAAATAAAACATCTTAATCATGAACAATTAATGACTTATTTTATGTATAGAAAGGGACCTTGTGCATTTGTAAATTTTTTGTATAAGAGAGATATATTAGAAAAATATAATATTAAATTTGAAGATAAATGTAAATATGGTGAAGATTTGGAGTTTACATGGAAATATCTAAGTCATTGTAGAAATGGTATATTCTTAAATTTAAAACTATATGGATATTATGATAATCCTAATTCAGCCGTAAATAATATTAATTGGAATATAACTAATGCTTTAGATTCTGTTAAGAGAGTAGAAGATTACTTGTTAAAATATAATGATGAATATTATATAATATATAAAAATTATATGTTTGACAGAACTATTTGGGCTATAATGAAAGATTTTGCTTATTCAGATAATAAAGATGATTACCAAAAATTAATTGATTTATATAATATAAAAGTCTCTATGCAAAATATGATGAAAAGATCTAATAGTCTTTTAATTAAGTTAACAGCATTATTCTATTTGATTAATCCTTATTTTTTTTATTGGTTTATTGCTAAATTAAAAAGAAGATAAATTTACAATTGGATAAAGGTGGCTATATTATGATGATATCGATACTAACATATTTTACATCTTTTGGAGTGTCCATATTCTTATTTTATTTATATCAAAATAATTATATGAAAATTAAGAATTTTAGAACAAATTTTTTGCTTTTGTTTTTATGTTATACTCCAACCTTAATCATTGCTACGATTCGTTATGGTATAGGTACAGATTACTTTACTTATATTGAAATATTTAATGATGTTAGTTCGAGATTTTCATTATCTTTAATATTTCATTATTACCAAGAACCTTTAAATATAATAACATATTATATCTCTTATATCATTTTTAAGAATGAAATAGGAATGTTTTTTTTATATTCATTAATGACACTTGTTTTTATCTCTAAAGGTATTGAATATTATAAAAAAGAGATTTCTTTATCATTATCAATTTTCATTTATTATATGGTATTCTACCATATATCATTTAATGCAATGAGACAAATGATAGCTATTTCAATAATTTTTTATTCATTTAAATATATATTAAATAAGGATTTTAAACGATATTTACTATTTGTCATAATTGCTTTTTTGTTTCATAATTCTGCATTAATAGCTATAAGCTTTTATTTTTTATGCCCATTAAAAAGAAAAAAGGAAAATTCAGTTTTTCATATACTGTTTTATTCCATTATGGTGTTGTCACCTGTAATTATACCAATTTTTATGAGTCTTATTTACAGAATTATAAGTGCATTTGGTATATATAATGAATATTTATCAATGAAAAGTAATATAAACTATCTATTTCTTTTATACATTATTCCTATACTATTCATTATGATTCTTTATCGAAATAATGTTTTAAGATTAAATTATCGTTTTGAATTATTTTATAAATTAATGTTTATACAAATACCTATACAAATTATGGGTAACTATATTAGATATATAGACAGATTGGCAGTATATGTATCAATTTCACAGATAATTATAATTCCATATATAATAAAGAATGTAAATAATAAAAGAGATAAGATGGCATTAACTATAGGGATAATTTTATGGTATATATGTTATTATTTTATCATGTTTATTCTAATGAAGTCTAATGAGGTATATCCTTATCAAAGTATTTTTAAGCCATTATATAATAATCAATGAATAATAACTAATTTTGAAAGGATAAAAAGATGAAAATCATTGCGTTTTATTTACCACAATATCATACATTCCCTGAGAATGATAAATGGTGGGGTAAGGGATTTACAGAGTGGAATAGTGTAAGAAGTGCAACCCCCTTATTTAAAGGACATAGTCAGCCAAGAGTTCCTCTTAACGAAAATTATTATGATTTAACTGAATTAAAAAGCTTAGAATGGCAGGCTGAGATAGCTAAAAAATATGGTATCTATGGTTTCTGCCACTATCATTATTGGTTTGAGAATGTTCAGTTAATGCATAAACCAACGGACTTAATGTTACAAAATCCATCAGTTGATATTCCTTTTTGCCTTTGCTGGGCAAATCATGACTTTAGCAGAGCCTGGGCTAATAAAAGTAAGGAGATATTATTAAAACAAACTTATGGAGATCAAGAGGAATGGATAAAGCATTTTTATTACCTTTTACCCTTTTTCAAGGATAAAAGATACATTCGAATAAATAATAAACCTATTTTTATTATTTACTTACCTCAAAATATTTCATGCTTAGAAGATATGATTACTGTATGGGAAAAATTAGCACATGATAATGGATTAGAAGGAATTACATTAATTTATCAGGACGGCTCATATAATCATTTGAATTATTCTACAGGCGAATTATTTGATTTTGGAATTGAATATCAGCCTAATATTGCCAATAAAGAAGAATTAACAACGACTAAATATAAAGTTATTCGAGGATTAAATATACTTGCAGAAAAAATTCCTCCTCTAAGATGTAAACTTACATCTATGACTCTTGATTATGATAAAGTTTGGAATAGGATACTAAATAGAACCCCTCTAGATAATAAGATGATACCAGGAGCTTTTGTTGATTGGGATAATTCTCCTCGTCATAAAAATCGTGGTAGTTTAATATTAGGTGTTAGTCCTGAGAAATTTAAGTTTTTTCTGACTCAACAAATTAAACATACAAAAGATGTATACAAAAAAGATATGATTTTTTTATTTGCTTGGAATGAATGGGGCGAAAGTGGTTATTTGGAACCAGATACGCGAAATGGGTATAAAATGCTAGAAGCTGTTAAAGAAGCACTTGAGGAAAATGGTGAATTATAAAATATAATGAGGTAATAATATGCTTTCAACATTGATTAGAATAATTAAAAACAAGACAGAATTATATTTATTCAAACGTAAATGGCGTAAAAAGAATTACGACAATGATACATATGTGGCGAATATTTTTGATATATCTAGAGTGAATGTGGGCAATTATACTTACGGTCTTTTAAATGTTATTCATTCTTATGGAAATCCAAAAGAAAAATTGACAATTGGAAGCTATTGTTCAATTTCAACAGATGTCTATTTTCTGTTAGGCGGTGAGCATTTTTTTAAAGGGTTATCAACATTTCCTTTTAAAGTGTATATATGTCATGAAGAATATGAAGCTATTTCGAAAGGTGAAATAAAGATTTGCGATGACGTTTGGATTGGGCATGGTGCTATTATACTTTCAGGCGTTACCATTCATCAAGGAGCAATAGTAGCAGCGGGAAGTGTTGTAACGAAAGATGTCCCTCCTTATACTATTGTAGGTGGTAATCCGGCTAGAATAATTAAGTACCGTTTTGAAAATGAAGTAATAGAGAAATTATTAAAAGTTGATTTTTCAAAATTAGATTCAAACAAGATAAAGAATAATATTGATATCTTATATACAGAAATTAATTCGACTAATATAGATGATATATTAAAAAGTCTTGAAGTAAGTAACGAGAGTTAAACTATTTATTTAATGGAGGTCCTATGAAAATATTACACATATCAACTGGTTTTCCACTCTCTTTTCAAGGAGGAATAACTAATTATGTACGTCAATTAGCTGAAATACAATATAATAAAGGTTATGATGTATATGTGCTTGGAGATACAGATACTCATAATTATCCTTTTCACTATATTAACTTAAAACCTAATTCAATGAAAGCTTTTACTCTAGGAAAAATCGTTAACCATAAAGGACTAAATCAATTACAACAAATAATAGATGCTGAACATTTCGATATCATTCATATTCACATGATGCTTAATCTTGATTGGAATATATATAAGATTCTTAAAAATAAGAATTACGTTATTAGTTTACATGATTATTACTATATTTGCCCACGTATAAAAATGTTTATTAATGATCAAGTTTGTATCAAATATGACAAGCATAGATGTGAAAATTGTATTAGTATGCTTGATACTTATAATTTATTGAGAAAAAGTAGAGAATATGTAAATATAAAATTTAAAAAAAATATTAGATATCCAAGAATGAAACAAAAAATAACTGATATAAGATTTGGAAAGTTTAAGGAATTATTGGAAAATGCATCAATATTACTTCCGGTTTCAAACAGAGTAAAGCAAATCTATGAAACTTCGAATTTTAGAAATAACTATAGGGTTGTCCACATAGGAAATATTTCTGCAGACAAGTATAAAAAATATATACCTACAATAAAAAATAGACAAAAGATTAATATAGCTGCAATTGGTACCCTTACTAAGGAGAAAGGTGGGGATATCTTACTGAAAATTCTTTCACAAGTAAATAATGATAATGTTGAATTTCATTTTTATGGTGGAGCTGATACTTATTATTTACCAAGATGTGAGAAACATGGAATGATCTATCATGGGAGATATAACCAAAATGATTTAGAAAAATTGTTAGCTGATGTAGATTTAGGTATGGTATTATCTGTTTGGGAAGACAATGGACCTCAAGTTGTCATGGAGTTATTAAATTATAATGTACCAGTTTTAGGAACGAAAATGGGTGGAATACCTGATTTTGTTAACTTTGATAATGGTTATATTTTTAATCCTTATAGTGATAATGAAATAAATGAAATGATTAATTATCTTAATAATTTATCTTGGAGTGAAATAGAAAGAATGAAACTGAATATTCATAGAACAACAAATTTCAACGAGCATTTTCAAGAACTTGATTCTATATATAATACGATTTTAATGAATGAATAGATTCATGCTAATGACAGGTACAAATAGCATTATAAATGAAATCTAAGAACGGTTATGGAAGGAAATTTAATAAGAGATGAAAATACGATCTGTGAAATTTAACTTTATAATGAATTTTATTTTAATGGCATCAACATTTATATTCCCTCTTATTACCTTTCCTTATATATCAAGAATTCTATTACCGGAAGGGAATGGAAAAATTGCATTTGCTGCCTCGATCATATCATATTTTTCTATGGTAGCTATGCTTGGAATACCAACATATGGTATCAGAGCCTGTGCAAAAGTAAGAAATAATAAAGAAGAGTTGTCAAAAACAGTTCATGAATTATTCATTATAAATGTGACTACCACAATAATAACATATATAGCTTTATTTATCTCTATTTTTACAATAGCTAAGTTTGAAAATTACAGAGTTTTATTAATGGTTACGGGCAGCGGTATTATATTAAACACCTTTGGTATGAACTGGCTTTACTCAGCGCTGGAACAGTATGCCTATATTACTGTAAGATCCATAGTATTTAAAGTTCTATCAATTATTTTGATGTTCTTATTTGTACATAAAATAGAAAATTATGTAATTTATGCTGCGATTACTGTATTTGCCAGCTCTGGTTCTTATATTCTTAATATTATTAATATAAGAAAATATATTTATATTAAACCATTTAAAAACTATAATATTAAGCAGCATGTTAAACCAATTCTTACTTTTTTCGCGATGACGGTAGCAACAAGTATTTACTTAAATCTTGATGCTACTATGTTAGGATTTATAAAAGGAGATAATGAGGTTGGACTATATAATGCTGCGATCAAAATAAGAGCTATTTTAACAAGTTTGGTAGCTTCACTTGGAACAGTTTTATTACCCAGGATGTCTTTTTTGATCAAAACAAATCAAATGGACGAGTTTAAAAAAATTACTGCAAAAGCAATTAATTTTGTATTGATATTATCATTACCGCTGACTATATATTTTGTTTCCTTTTCAAAAGAAGTAATTATTCTTTTATCTGGAATGAATTTTTTGGGTTCAGTTCCTGCAATGCAGATTATAACTCCGACGATAATTTTTGTAGGTTTGACCAATATACTGGGTATACAGGTTCTTGTCCCTCAGAACAGGGAGAAATGTGTACTAATATCGGTAATAGTTGGAGCTCTAACAGATATTCTATTTAATATAATTTTTATTCCGAAAATGGGTGCTGCCGGTGCAGCTTTAGGAACCCTAATTGCAGAATTCACTGTTCTGGTAACGCAAATAGCCTTTTTGAAAGATTTTCTTATCGAAATTATGAAAAATAATAGATTAAGATTTGTTATTATATCAAGTATAATGTCATCAATCGGAATCATTCTTTTTAAAAGAATATATATACATTCAGTGTTTATGAGTCTCGTGTTATCTGCAACAGCTTTTTTTGGTCTATATGGAATGATTCTATTGATACAAAAGGAACCTTTAGTATATGGATTAATAATGGAAGGCTTAAACAAATTAAAAGGTCATAATCATAAAAAAACTAATACATAATTATTATCCTGGAAAACTGACAGGATAAGCTGTAAATAATGATGATCATACCAAAGTAAGGAGGTCTATTCTTTGTTCAGAAGAAAAAGTTTAGTTTATAATATTTGATAATCACATAGTCACATTAAGGTATTTGTTAAATCAATTATAAAGATGAGATTTATACGAAGGTATGAGGAGGATAAAGGAATGGAATATAATGATTTAAATCAACAGAAAGAATTAGATTTAAAGCTTATAATTTTCAGGGTGTTTTATAGTTGGCGTAAAATAATTTTATTTGGAATTATTATGTCTTTGCTTTTGGGAGGATATAGATATTTTTCGTTAAATAGAACCTTAAATAATGAGGTTAATAAAAGAGATCAGGAGAAAGCCTATAAGACTGCGTTAGATACATATAACATCAATAAAGAAACACTAGAAACAGAAATAAATAATCTTCAGAATAGCATAAGCAATCTAATTGAGTATAATGAAAACTCTATATTGATGAAGATTAACCCATTTAATGAGCAATTAGCGAGCATAAGTTATTATGTTGACACGGATTACCAGATTATGCCTGAGTTATCGTATCAGAATATGGATACCAGTGATAGTATCATTAAAGCATATATTAATAAAACTCAAAGTAATGACATTATTAAGTATATGGATGATAAGCTATCAGTTACTATAGATAAGAAATATTTAAAAGAACTTATTACCACTTCGTTTGATTTTGAAAATAATATGTTTTATATTCTCGTAGCTCATATAGATCTTAAAATATGTGAAGAGATTGCCGGCATTATTAAAGATTATATCGAACAGCAAAAGGATAGTATTAGCAGTATTATCGGAAACCACTCATTATCTATTATTGATTATTCTGTTCAATCTACGGTTAATTTGGATCTTGACAGTAAGCAGAAAAATAATCAGCAGACGTTAGCTGGGTATGAAACAAATTTGAAGACAAAACAAGATGAACTGAATAACTTATCAACTCCAGTAAAGGCTCCGGATCTAAGTGGCATCATTATGAATAGTTCGATTAAGTTTATAATTGTTGGTTTTATCGCTGGTTGTTTTATTGCATTCTTAGTTTATATATTTATATATATAATGAGTGATAGATTATATGATTTAAAAAATCTACGAACTGTTTATAAGCTTAAGATACTTGGTAAGATTGATAAAAGAGGTAAGAGGCGTCTTTTTGGTTTTATTGATAAAGTTATAAAAAGACTGGAAGGTACGTCTGAAAAGGACATGGCAGAAGATGAAGCAATAGAAAGAATATATGCAAATTTAAAAGCAATAATAAATTCAAAAGACACAAAGAATCATAATATTATAATATCAGGAGCAGCAGATATTGATAAAATAAATAATATATGTACAAAGCTTGCGAATATAGAAAAAGATTCATCATACCGTTTTGTATCCAGCGGGAATATTAATTATACGGCAGATACCATTATTAAGTTAATGGAATGTAATGCGATTGTATTAGTTGAGGAAATCGGTAAGTCAACATATAATGAGATTGGTAAACAATTAGATAACATAAATGATTTAGGTAAGGATGTTGTTGGTGTAATATTAATTTAAATCAATATAAATAGATTGTTTGATATAATTACGGAAACAATAAGAATTAGGTGCAATACTCGGACAGGCTAAGAGATCAATTGGATGACAGATTGAAAATTCATTAACAGCAACGTATCTAAGTTAAGACCATAGTAAGACAGTCAGAATAAATATAATTGTTAGCCATAAACAACAGGAATTAAATCCATATGTTATTTTCTTATAAATTCGCGAAATATTTATTAAGGTGTAATAGAATCGTAGGTATTCAGAAATGAAAAAAGTGCTCTTAGTATTTGGTACAAGACCAGAAGCGATAAAAATGTGTCCTTTAATTAATGAATTAAAGCTGCGTAATAATATTGAAACAATCGTATGCATTACGGGACAACATAAAAAGATGCTGACTCAGGTATTAGAGGTTTTTAAGATTATACCTGACTATAATCTGTCTATCATGCAGAACAGACAAACCCTCTTTGATATCACTATTCATATTTTAAACGGTATAAAAACGATACTTGAAGAAGTTAGACCGGATATTGTTCTGGTGCATGGTGATACTTCAACAACCTTTGCTACGGCTTTAGCTTGCTTCTATCTCTCAATTCCAGTTGGACATGTTGAAGCCGGTTTGAGAACCAATAACTTATATTCTCCGTATCCGGAGGAATTTAATCGTCAAGTAGTTGATATTGTTGCTAAATATAGATTTGCACCCACGGAAAGTACTAGAAGAAATCTGATAAAAGAAGGTAAATATCCTGAGTCAATCTATGTTACGGGTAATACGGCAATTGATGCATTAAAAATAACAGTAAGCCAGAATTATACACATAGAGATCTAGAATGGGCATCTGATTCTAGATTGATTATAATAACAGCACATAGACGTGAAAATCTTGGAGCACCATTAAAGAATATGTTTAGAGCAATAAAAAGAATAGTTAACGAGTATCCTGATATTAAAGCAATTTACCCTATTCATATGAATCCAATTGTAAGAGAGGCTGCTTATGAAGTTCTTGATCATATTGATAGAATTAAAATAATAGAACCCCTTGATGTTATTGACTTTCATAATTTTCTTGCAAAATCCTACCTGATTTTAACTGACAGCGGAGGTATTCAGGAAGAAGCTCCGAGTCTGGGAAAACCTGTATTAGTAATGAGAAACACAACAGAAAGACCAGAGGGAATAGAAGCAGGTACTCTAAAGTTAGTTGGTACAGATGAAGCTTCTATATATAATAATTTTAAATTACTATTAGACGATGAAAATGAATATGAAAAAATGAGACAATGCAGTAATCCTTATGGCGATGGTTTTGCTAGTAAAAGAATAGCAGATATTTTAGAAAAGGTTTTATAAAGAAAATTGTAATTAAGGTAAATGTTATAGTAATTTTATTAAGTATTCTAAATTATCTCATAGTATTCAACTTATTGAGGTAATAAAGCAATTAAATATTATTATAACGTTAAATTTAGGGTTGCATTGCTTACTAATAAGGTATAGAGATATTTTTGTCAAAAGATATTGGAAAAATAAAACATATCTATTGATGTAATTTTAATTATTATATGATCAACTTAACTATAATACTATTTATATAATGGTTACTATTATGTTTTTACAGAGGGGTCCTAGATTGAACAATTAAAGGCTTTTTAATTGTTTTCCAGGTTTTTGACGGTAAGGAGGTCAGGTTGAAAAAACAAAGATTTTTCAACCGGAAAATCTGTGCGCTGCCCAAATTCGTAGGTGTTGGCAGAAGATGGAGGTTACTATGAAAAGTGAAAAATTAGATAATATTGCCATTGTAATACAAAATGAAATTGACAGTGGCTTGATAAGCGGTTCTGCTATTAAAATTATTCATAAAAATAAAGTATGCTATCAGAGAGAATTTGGTCTTGCTGATTTGAATAAAAAGACGCCGATCCGCAGAGATACAATATTCAGAATGCATTCCATGACTAAGCCGATTACAGCAGTTGCTGCTATGATACTATATGAGAGAGGAGACTTAAATTTACTTTCACCTGTATCTAATTATTTGGCTGGCTTCAGAAATCAAATGGTATTAACGGAAAATGGATTAATCAATATAAATCGTGAGGTAACCATACAGGATTTACTTAACATGACTTCAGGAGTGGTATATCCGGATGAAAGCTTTGAGGCAGGAAGGCTTATGGCTGAGCTTTATTCCGAAGTTGAAGCTGCTTATCATAATGGAAGTTTTGTAAATACTTTAGATTTTTGTAACAGTATTGGACAGATACCGCTAGAATTTCAACCGGGAGAACGATGGCGTTACGGAGCATCAGCAGATATACTTGGGGCAGTGATTGAGATTATATCTGGACGTAAGTATAGCAGGTTTCTAGAAGAAGAGATCTTTGAACCGTTAAATATGATAGATACCGGATTTTATGTACCGAAGGAAAAGCAGGAAAGATTTGCGAGAATTTATGATTATATAACTGAAAAGAAAGAATTGGAAATGTTTACCGGTGATTTTCTTGCTTTATTTGACTATTTAACACCTCCAGCTTTTGAATCAGGAGGAGCAGGACTTGTCTCTACAATTGAGGATTATTCCAATTTTGCTTTGATGCTAGTCAATGGGGGCACCTATAACGGTTTAAGGCTTCTTGGCAGAAAAACAGTTGAATACCTGGCTTTACCGCAATTAACGAAGGAACAGCTTTCTACCTATGATTGGAATTCCTTATATGGTTATAATTATGGAAACTACATGAGAATTCTAGTTGATCCTATAAAAGCATGTAGCAACGGTTCAATAGGCGAATTCGGTTGGGACGGTTGGTGCGGAAATTATTTCTTTGTTGATCCGAAAGAGGAACTTGTCATGGTTTATATGGTTCAAAGGTGTGGCGGTTCTGGTCCCGATTATATGAGAAAACTACGAAATATTATATATGGGGCGCTGGAATAGTACATTCTATCAAAATGGATTTTCATATTGCAGTGGAATTTTATGAAATTGTACCCATAATTATATTGCACCCTGAATGTTAGGCTATATACTAATATTTGGAGGTGCATTTTTATGACTAAAATATATATTAAGGATTGTAATCTTCACGTTATTATGGTAGTATGGTAAAGTGCTAATTAATAAAAGTAAATGAATGGTATAGTTACCTAGAAGGTGGAGGAGATTTTATGAAGAAAAGAATAATCAATTTATTATTGATTTCTATGCTGATACTTACTCTGGCAGCATGTAAAAAGGATGAAAAGGATGCAAAAGATGGTGCCGACAATTCCTTAAAGTACATACAGGACAATGGAAAATTAGTTCTTGGACTGGATGATGCGTTTGTTCCAATGGGATTTCGCGACGACAAAGACGAAATTGTAGGTTTTGATATTGATCTTGCTCAGGCAGTCTGTGACAAACTAGGTATTGAACTTGTAAAACAGCCAATATCTTGGGACGCAAAGGTTAACGAATTAAATACGAAAAATATCGATTGTATCTGGAATGGTCTTTCCTTAACGAAGGAAAATCAAGAGCAAATGACAATGTCACCTTCCTATATGAAAAATGATATTTCACTGGTTGTATCTTCGGACAGTGAAATTGCATCCGTTGCTGATTTGAATGATAAGAGACTGGCATTGCAAAGTGGATCAGCCGCAGAGGATACCTTAAACAGCGAAGAAAATAAGGATTTTAGAGAATCCTTGGCACAGGTTAATCCATTTGATGATTATAGTATTGCTCTGCTTGATTTAGAAAGCGGCAATTCAGATGCTGTCTTAATGGATTCAGTAGTAGCTAATTATTTGATCAAAACCGGTAAAAATTATAAAATTGTTGGTGATTCATTATTAGAAGATAAATATGCTATCGGTTTTCGTAAAGGTGATCAGGCACTCTGTGATGCTGTATGGGGCGCACTTCAAGAACTTAAGAAGGACGGAACCATTGAGGAACTATCAACAAAGTGGTTTGAAGCTGATGTAACAACAATTGAATAATATTTAATTTGTAAGCTGTTACTTATAAGAATATGGAAGTTGGTTACTATGCGATAGGGCATAGCTATCCTATATGAAAAGAGAATAATCGCATAGAATGACTCTATCATATCTTTGTTATCGCTATGAAGATACGATAGAGTCATTTCTAGGAATAACAAAATGCTGGAGTGTTTCAATTCCTATACCCCAGCATTTTGTAAAAATCTGATTATAGAATATAAATAGAAAACAAATTAAGGAAACCCATACAACTCATAGAAAGAATAAATTATAATTTTAAAAGTGGAACGAAATATACATATCTGTTTAAAGTTATTTGTCGTTATTGAATTTTATTTTCCTATAAGCCATTAAAAAGATAAATCCTAGAGCAGATACGATAATAACAGTAATATATACTTGTTGAAATCCAGTATTTAAGGTGTTTTGGAATTTTACTTCAATAGGATCTGTAAGAGCATCGATTTGTGTAAGATAATTATTTTTAGCCGTATCAAAAGCGTTCGGTACAGAAGCATTTAATTCCTTCATTTTATTTAAAGTATCTTCAATCTCATTCTTTGCTGAAGTGAGGGAGGTCCTTTGGTCTTCTAGAGTCTTTTTTGATTGTTCTAGTTCCTCAAGCTTATTCTTTAAATCCTCCTTAGTCTTTATCATCTTAAGTTCGGATAAAACATCTTCTGGTATTTGGCCAAGCACTGAACTGGGTATCATATTAATAATTGAAAAATCAGCTGCAGTATCACTCGGCATTTTTGATGAAATCATTTTATCAAAATTTGCGGAATTGTAAACTGACTGTGACATCATCGGATACATACGATTTAACTGTTCAATCACCTTTTCCTGTGAAGTAATGGCAGTCTGTAAGCCTATAATACCTTTATCCATGTCCACTATATTGCTCTCTAAAGCATCGATACCTTTTTGTATCCCGCTTTGAATGTTGTTAATAACACCCGGAGTCATGAATTGAAACATAGTAGTAGAAAAGGTTTTAATATTATCTGTTATGGTCGTGGCATCGGAAGATTTCATAAGCTCCAGCATCTCTTCTGGTACTTTAAAATTACTGTCTGAGCCGTTCATATTAATTTTTACGGTCTGCATCGAGGCTAAATCGGGTATTTTAACTGATGCCAACTTATCCTTCATAGCAGGATCTTCTTTGAGGGCATTAAACTTATCAGTAAGTTCTTGTGCATAAGGCAGTGGAGGTATAGTTACTTCGGTTGGCAGAAGAGCCATAACATTTGTCTGAACAGCTGCTCCTGCATGTGAAAGAAATCCGATCATGATTGCAGGTGCGATGGCTGTACCGATGGATCGTACCAGCGATACGGTTGCAAGAGCAGAGTTGGCTTCTTCGGTATGTGTGTTTTCTAACATCATATAATTAATTGGAGTACCCATTGTAAAACCGATACCGAGACCAACAAGGAGTAAACTGATTACTACAGTTAACATACTGGGATAATTTGTTGTTACAAGTACTAGAAATGCCGAACCGATTGCAGATACTAAAAATCCAAATCCCAGTACTAATTTTACTCCATATTTATCAATCAATTTACCCGATAGAGGTGCACCAATTCCGGCAAATAATCCTAAGATAAGTACAAAATATCCACCCTTTCCGGTAGGTACTTTAAGAGCATTTTCAGAAAACTGGGGAACAAAAATCATTCCCATAATGATAACGCCGGTTAAAAAAGAGAGGAACAAAGTAATTAATATAGGTATTTTTCTAAAATAATTCAAATTCATTACCGGATCGGCTGCCTTTTTTTCGGCAATGATAAAAATGGGCAGAAATACAATAAATATAATTAGAAATGGATAGACGGAGGTACTTTTTATAGTTTCGGTAAATTGAAAGAAATCAATATTTTTTAATCCATATAAAACTGATAAAATCATAACCGTAAGTACAAAGATACCAAAGAAGTCAATCTTTTTTACTTTTTCTATCCTTGTATTAGGAAGAGTAATAAAACCTGCAACTAAGATAAAAATTGTAATAGGAACGTTAATATAAAAGATAAATTGCCAGTTGTTTGTTCCGAAAATATCAAGAATAGCACTTCCGGCAGATGCTCCAAATATATTGGCGATACCATAAACACCGCCAACCAGTCCTAAGGCCATGCCGCGTTTTTCCTTTGGAAAGGTAGTTCCGAATTCGGCAGTTGCAACCGGAAGAATGCCACCGCCTCCAACCGCCTGAACTGCTCTTGCAATCAGCAGGATAGGAAAGCTTCCGAAATTTTGTGAAAGTCCACAGAAGAGAGAGCCTAATCCAAAAAGTGAAATACTGATTAAATAAATATATTTGCGACCGTACTTATCTGCGAGCTTGCCCATAATAGGGATACTAGCAGCATAAGCTAATGTATACATGGTGATCATCCAGATTCCTGTTTTATCATCAACTGATAAAAAGTTCTGAATAACTGTTCTGGCAGGAGTTACAATACCAGTATCAATAGCACCCATAAATATACCTAATAAATAGACTAGCATAATTAATACAAAATTACTTTTTTTACTTGTTTTCTTCATTTTCTGATTTCCCCCCATGAATTACTTTGGCTGCATTTGCTGAAATCTTACCTACAGTTGCTGAAAATTGTTCGATTTCTTCTTTACTTAATCCTTCAAATAAATAATCATGCCATTCCTGTAATTCCCGATTCATATATTGAATGATGCTTTGCCCTTTGTCTGTAATCGAGATCAGCTTTTCGCGCCTATTATTCGGATTATCCATTCGGATAATATATTCCTTCTCCTCCAATTTATTTAGAGCCTTTGCGATGGCTCCTTTATCCAGCAAAAAGTGTTTTGCTATGTTCTCCTGGTTAATTACATCCGATTTGTTTAGGTACATAAGTATAAGCTGTTCTGTAAAACCGACATGAATTTCACTAAGCTTTCTTTCAAAATATGTACGACTGTAGCGGGAAATGATCGATAGATTTGTCATAAACATGTTTTCACCTCCTAAATTGTTGTACATACAACTGTTGTACATACAACAATAATAACTACAAATTAATTATATGTCAAGATACTCCTTCTGTTCATATTTCAATTATTTTCTTAAGTTGGAGTAGCAAAAGTATTACAATTATTGTGTAATTTTGCTAAACATATTTATTTAAGGAGCCTCTTAAACTAGACCCATGTTAGGTAGCTGAGAAACTATACTTATTATAAACACAGTTGATAATATTCCCTGCTGTATATTTAGATAACTCCGGATTGATGAGACATTAAGCCATAGCTTAGATTGAATGTTGATAAAAGCTTAACCATATATTTCTAGACACATTTTTAGTAATAATTGAATTGAAATAGCATAGTTGGTGTGGTAATATGGTAAAGTGTTATCAGACTAAATAATTAATGAAAGATGTAGAAATGACCGGAGGAATTTTATGATATTTGATAATGTGCCAATAGATAAGCTAATACCAAATATGTTGTTTGCAAGTGTAACGACGTTGCAGATATTTTTTCTAACAATTATTATATCGATACCTTTAGGATTTGCCGTTGCTTTGGCAAGAAGAAGCAGATACTGGATTATCAGTATTCCTGTACGAATTTATCAATTAATATTACGTGGAACGCCATTGATGCTGCAGCTGATTTTCTTTATGTATGGACCCTACTACATATTTGACTATAGCTATAAATATCGATTATCAGCATGTATTTTAGCCTTTTCACTTAATTATGCAGCTTATTTTGGTGAAATCTTTCGAGGTGGTATCGCTTCCATTCCTAAGGGACAATATGAAGCAGCAAAGGTACTAGGCTATACCAAATTTCAGACCTTTATGAGAATTGTGCTTCCCCAGGTTATTAAATCGGTTATGCCTGCAACCGGCAACGAGCTTATGACCTTAGTAAAAGATACCTCCCTTGCACAGGTTATTTCAGTGGTTGAATTATTCCGTGTTGCATCTACTGCGGGATCAAGGTACTTTTCTACAGTACCGCTAGTCGTAGCTGCTATTTTTTATTTGATAATGAATACGGTAGTGGAGATTTCCTTCAAACAAATTGAGAAAAAATTAGATTATTATAGAAATTAAATAGAATAGTATATCAAATAAATAATTTTATATAAGAATTATAAATAGAACTGGATAGACCTGAGTTGTGTTTTAGACTTAGTTTGGGATGGAGGAAATTCATGCTATTAAAGGCAGAAAATATTCAAAAACAATTTGATGATACAAGTGTTTTAAAAAATATTTCACTTACTGTTAATGAAGGTGAGGTTGTTGCAATCATCGGGCCCTCAGGTTCAGGAAAATCGACGCTGCTTCGTTGCTTGACACAGCTTGAGAAAATTGACGGCGGCCGGATTGAAGTATGCAATAAGCTGATGGTCGATACGATTTCGGGCACTGGTTATGCAGATAACAAAACCTTACATGAAATAATACTAGATGTCGGTCTGGTATTTCAGAATTTCAACTTATTTCCACACTACTGTGTACTTCGTAATATAGTGGATGCTCAAGTAAAGGTACTAAAGATTGATAAAAAAACAGCAGAAGAAAAAGCACTGGCGTTACTTGATAAGATGAACTTAAAAAACAGAGCGGATGCTTATCCCTGTGAGATGTCTGGCGGTCAGCAGCAAAGAGTTGCGATAGCTAGAGCCTTAGCCTTAAATCCCCGAATTTTATTCTTTGATGAACCAACCTCAGCCCTTGATCCGGAGCTCACTGGTGAAATTCTTAAGGTTATCAGAGCTTTGGCACAGGAGAAGATGACCATGGTAATCGTTACTCATGAAATGGCTTTTGCTAGAGATGTAGCAGATCGCGTTATTTTTATGGATGAAGGTGTCATAGTTGAGGAAGGGTCACCGGAACAATTATTCGGGAATTCACAAAATCAAAGAACCAAAGAATTTTTACAGAGATTTAATCAAAATTAGTACTTGCAATTATTGGTTACATTTGATATAATAACTATTGTGCTAAATGATAAGACTAATTAAGGAGTGGACGAAAGTCCACTCTTATTCTTTGCTGTGAGCAGCAATTCTATGATGAAGGTAGGGATTTGAATGACTAAGCACGAAGACTATGAAGAAAAAACCGAAAAATTGTTAGAACCGATTCTTTCTGCAAATCATTTTGAATTATATGATGTAGAGTATATCAAAGAGGGTGGAAACTGGTTTTTGAGGGTATACATCGATAAGGAAAATGGTATCACTATTGATGACTGCGAGCTTGTCAGCAGAGCATTAAGTGATTTACTTGATAAGAAGGACTTTATTTCAGATTCCTACATTCTTGAAGTGAGTTCACCTGGACTTGGAAGACAGCTAAAGAGAGAGAAGCATTTTGAAAAAAGCATCGGAGAAGAAGTTGAAGTGAAGCTCTTTAAGCCCATTAATAAAAGAAAGGAATTTGTAGGTATTCTGAACGACTTTGATCAAAATACACTAACCATAGAACTTGAGGATCATAGCACAATGGTTATTCAAAGATCAGATATATCAACAGTCAGACTGACATTTGACTTTTAATTAAAACACATCAACATCTATATTAACATTAAAGGAGGAATATCCTCCTATTAACACGTCAACATCTATATTTACATTAAAGGAGGATAATAAAGAAAATGGATGGTAACAGGGAACTAATTGAAGCTTTGAACCAGATTGAGAAAGAAAAGGATATCAGTAAGGAGATACTTCTTGATGCACTTGAAAACTCATTGGTAGCAGCATGTAAGAATAATTTTGGCAGAGCAGATAATATAAAGGTTAACATTGATAGAGTAACAGGTGAAGTTAATGTCTATGCTATGAAAGAGGTAGTGGAAGAGGTTACGGATCCGGTTATGCAGATCAGTCTGGCTCAGGCGAAGATGAAGGATGCCAAGAAGGATATAGGGGATATCGTAGCAATTGAAGTAACCCCTAAGAACTTTGGCCGTATTGCTGCGCAGAAGGCGAAACAAGTAGTTGTTCAGAAAATCCGTGAAGAAGAGAGAAAAGTTTTATTTACACAATATAGCGGCAAAGAAAAGGATATCGTAACTGGTATTGTTCAACGGTACGTAGGAAATAATGTAAGCATTAACCTGGGTAAGGTAGATGCAGTACTAACTGAGAATGAGCAGGTAAGAGGCGAGGTATTTAGACCAACAGACCGTATTAAGCTTTATGTACTCGAAGTAAAGGACACAACAAAGGGACCAAGAATTACTGTTTCCAGAACTCATCCGGAGCTTGTAAAGCGATTATTTGAAGCTGAAGTGACTGAAATTCAGGATGGTACTGTAGAAATCAAGAGCATATCTAGAGAAGCCGGCTCCAGAACCAAAATGGCTGTATGGAGCAATGATCCAGATGTTGATGCTGTTGGAGCCTGTGTCGGATTAAATGGCGCCAGAGTGAATGCAATAGTCAATGAACTAAGAAATGAAAAAATAGATATCATTAACTGGAGCAATGATCCTGCAAAATTAATCGAAAATGCATTGAGTCCAGCAAAGGTAGTATCGGTTACAGTTGATGAGAACGAAAAAAGTGCCAGAGTAATTGTTCCTGATTACCAGCTGTCACTTGCAATCGGTAAAGAGGGACAGAATGCAAGACTTGCTGCAAAGCTGACTGGATTTAAAATAGATATTAAAAGTGAGTCACAAAGTATGGGATATTAATTACCCAGATTATTAAGGATGTGATAAAAAGTGGCGAAGAAATTACCATTAAGAATGTGTACCGGATGCGGTGAAATGAAGTCAAAAAAAGAAATGATCCGTGTTTTAAAGACTCCTGAGGATGAGATAGTCATTGATTCAACTGGGAAGAAGAATGGCAGAGGCGCTTATATCTGCTGTTCCCTAAGCTGCTTACAAAAGGCAATCAAGACAAAAGGCCTTGAGCGTTCTCTCAAGTTTAATATTCCAAAGGAATTAATTGAGACATTGGAGAAGGAGATGATTTTACTTGAATCCGGAAAACAAGAAAATATGTAACCTATTAGGACTTGCAACAAAAGCCGGAAATGTGGTAAGTGGCGAATTCTCTACAGAAAAAGCAGTGAAAGAGCATAAAGCAGCATTAGTTATTGTAGCAGATGACGCATCGGACAATACGAAAAAAATGTTTACCAACATGTGTACTTACTATAAAGTGTCAATTTACTTTTTTGGTGATAAAAACGACTTAGGTCATGCAATTGGTAAAGAGTTTCGTGCTTCTTTGGCAGTGCTTGACAAGGGCTTGGCAGATGCAATTGAAAAGCAACTGAAAATGATGCAACGATAGAAACGGAGGTAGTAAGTATGGCAAAAATGAAAATATTTGAATTAAAAAATGAAATAAATAATGTAACGAAGGGAGCTCTGGAAAGTAAAGATATACTTGATTTTCTAGAGAGAAGCTTTGGCGTTAAGAAAACACATAGCAGCAACTTGGAAGATAATGAGGTTGCATACATCAAGAACTATTTTGTTCAGGCTAGCAAAAGCTCGTCAGCGTCGGCTGGAAAACCAGCTGCAGCACCGGCAGCAAGACCTGTTCAAGCAACTTCAGTAAAACCTTCCAATGAAACAGTACAAAAGCCTGTGATGCAGCAAGGAACCAATATGCAGTCAGCTCAGACAGGTATAAATACTACTGGGTCTTCGCAAAATAATGCTTCGACCGGTAATGTACGTCCTGCAGTACAAAGCAGCAATCGTCCTACGACAACAGGAGAGCAAATGTCTCAGAGCGGAAGCCGATCATTTAATGGTCAAAATCCTGCTAGACCAGTGCAAACCGGACAAACGGGTAATCAGATGAACCAGAGACCCGCATCAGGACAGAGCGGAGTAAGACAGGGTCAAACAGGCCAATATAATGGCCAAAGATCATTTGAACAAGGGCATCAGGGGACACCCGGACAAAGACCCGCAGGAGGACAAGGCGTAGTGAGACAAGGACAACAAGAATATCAAGGCCAACAAAACCGATCTTCATCCTATGAAGGCAGACAGAGTAATGACGTAAAATCAACGGATGCTTCGGGATATCAAAATAATAATACAAGTAGAGCAACAACAGATCAGGGTCAAAATAACAACTATGGTCAGAGACCTGCGAACAGAGCTAATTCAGAAAATAGACCTTATAGCGAAGGTTACCAGGCAAGACAACAGCAGAACAGACCTTACGGTGAAGGTTATCAGGGGCAAAGACCTCAGAACAGAGATGGATATCAAGGTCAAAGGTCGCAGAACAGACCAACTGGGGATAATAGACCATCTAATGATCAAAGACCCTCCGGAGAAGGCAGACCTACAGGAGATGGATATCAAAATCAAAGGAATTCAGGACAGGGTTATCAGGGTCAGAGACAAGGAAGACCTGGAGAGGGTAGACCTTCCTATGATAACAGACCTGCTGGTGGATCTGGCTATCAGGGTAACAGACCTGCTGGTGGATCTGGCTATCAGGGTAATAGACCTGCAGGTGGTTCTGGCTATCAGGGCAACAGACCTGCCGGTGAGGGCTATCAGGGTAATAGACCTGCTGGTGCCTCCGGTTATCAGGGCAACAGAACCTCTGGAGATAATAGACCTTCTTATGATGGACAGGGAAATAGAGGTCAGGGTGGAGCACGTCCCGGTTACCAAGGCGGACAGCAAAACAGAGGAGGTTTTGGTGGTCAGGGTAACTATTCCAGACCAAGCGGTGGACAGAGGCCGGGTGGCGGATATGCCCCACGTGGTTTTGATGAGACGAATAAGGATGACGATGATAAGCCAAGCTATGGTAATAGATCATCTCAGGGCGCTAAAAAAGGTACTGGAAGAGTCGGTGAGCGTAAGAATTTTGATCAGCAGATACTGGATCAAAAAGTAGCAGAGAAGAATGATAATAGTAATAAGAGAAATAGAGACAGGATTAATAAGGAGAAGAACTATAAAGAGAAAAGCTTGATTGACCGTGATGAAGATCATGATGATATCAAGGTTAAGATTGCTCCGAAAAAGGGACAGTTTATACAACCGAAACCGATACAGGTGGTAGAAGAGGAGATCAAGGTTATTCAGATACCTGAAGTTTTAACAATAAAGGAACTGGCTGAAAAGATGAAGAAGCCATCAGCTGCTTTAATTAAAAAGCTCTTCCTTGGAGGTAAAATTGTTACTCTTAATCAGGAGATTACCTTTGAAGAAGCGGAAGAAATTGCCTTGGGATATGATATCATTGCTGAGAAGGAAGTTAAAGTAAATGTTATTGAAGAGCTTTTAAAGGAGCAGGAGGAAGATCCTGATACAATGGAAAAACGTCCTCCTGTAGTGTGTGTTATGGGTCATGTTGATCATGGTAAAACTTCACTTTTAGATGCCATCAGAGAAACAAATGTGACCTCAAGAGAAGCGGGCGGTATTACACAGCATATTGGTGCTTATGTCGTAGAAATCAACGGTGAGAAGATTACCTTCTTAGATACCCCAGGACATGAAGCATTTACCTCAATGCGTAAGCGCGGTGCAAAATCTACGGATATTGCTATTTTAGTCGTAGCTGCTGATGATGGTGTAATGCCACAGACAGTAGAAGCAATCAATCATGCTAAAGCGGCTGGAGTACAGATCATTGTAGCCATCAATAAGATTGATAAGCCTAGTGCCAATATTGAGAGAGTAAAGCAGGAGCTGACAGAATATGAATTAATCGCTGAGGATTGGGGCGGTGATACTATATTTGTGCCTGTATCTGCACATACCAAAGAAGGTATTGATCAATTATTAGAGATGATTATTTTAACCTCAGAGTTACTGGAGCTGAAAGCTAATCCAGACCGTAATGCAAGAGGTATTGTAATTGAAGCCGAGCTTGATAAGGGAAGAGGTCCGGTAGCAACCATTCTTGTACAGAAGGGAACATTACATGTAGGTGATAATGTTGCAGTGGGTGCTTCCTTTGGTAAAGTTCGTGCTATGATGGATGATAAGGGAAGAAGAGTGAAAGAAGCAACCCCTTCTACCCCTGTAGAGATACTTGGTCTGAATGAAGTACCTGATGCAGGAGAAACCTTCCTTGCTACAGTCAATGAGAAGGAAGCCAGAACAATTGCAGAAGCATATCTTGCTCAGAGTAAGGAAAAACTGATTGCAGATACGAAAGCAAAGCTATCTCTTGACGGCCTGTTTTCACAGATTAAAGCTGGTAATATTAAAGAGTTAAATCTTATTATTAAAGCAGATGTTCAAGGCTCTGTAGAGGCGATGAAGCAAAGCTTGCTTAAGCTGAGTAATGACGAAGTGGCAATACGCTTCTTACATGGTGGAGTAGGTGCCATTAATGAATCCGATGTAATACTTGCCAGTACCTCCAATGCAATTATTATAGGCTTTAACGTAAGACCTGATAATGCTGCGAAGGAAACAGCTGACCGCGAAAAGGTTGATGTTAAGTTGTATAGAGTAATTTATGATGCAATTAATGATATAGAAGCAGCAATGAAGGGTATGCTTGATCCTATATTCGAAGAAAAGATAATTGGTCATGCTGAGATTCGTATGACCTTTAAGGCTTCTGGAGTAGGTACAATTGCAGGTTCCTATGTACTTGACGGTAAGATAATCAGAGGTTGTAAAGCCAGAGTATTTAGGGATAATGCTATGATTTATGAGGGAATTCTTGCATCCTTAAAAAGATTCCAGGATGATGTGAAGGAAGTCGCAACCGGATACGAGTGTGGTCTTGTATTTGAAAAATTCAATGATGTAAAAGAAGGCGACAAGGTAGAACTCTATATTATGGCAGAGGTTCCAAGATAATTAAGCAGCAGGCATTGGAACGATTTGTGTACCTGGTTGGAAAGGTAATGGTGAATAGTATGAGGAAAAATAGTATTAAAAACACCAGAATTAACGGTGAAGTACAAAAAGAGCTGAGTACTTTAATCAGCAGGGAGATTAAGGATCCCAGAATAAATCCGATGACTTCGGTTGTTGCTGTGGAGGTATCACCGGATTTAAAATCGGCAAAGGTATTTATCAGTGTTCTGGGTGATAAAGAATCAAAAGAATCAACTCTGAAAGGATTGAAGAGCGCAGCCTCCTTCATGCGTGGGCAATTGGCCAGAACGCTGAATTTAAGAAATACACCGGAACTTACCTTTGTAATTGATAATTCAATCGAATATGGCGTTCATATGTCTAAATTAATTGATGAAGTCAACAAAACAAGTAATCGTGATGAATTAGATGAGGATGAGGAAGAAGACTATGATGCTGATTTAAATGGTGTAGAATCCACAAATGAAGAGGATGATTAGTCTATGGTAAATTTAAAGGAAGAATTAAGCGGCGCAAAAAAAATTGCAATAGCAGGTCATTTAAGACCCGATGGAGACTGCATCGGGTCATGTACCGCTCTTTATCTCTATCTGTTACAGAATAAAGATATGTTCGGGATAGATCAGGTTGATGTATATTTAGAACACTTCGGAAATGAGTTCAATATTCTGACAGGTGTATCGAACATGAAGCATTCTTATGAAGCAGACGAAGTTTATGATATATTTATTGCACTGGATTGCGGGAGTCTGGACCGATTAGGTAATGCACTGAAATACTATCAGTCAGCAGCTAAAACAATAAATATCGACCACCACATTAGCAATCAGTCCTTTTCAAAGGTTAATCATGTGGTGGTGGATGCTTCCTCAACCTGTGAGGTTTTGTTTTATCTTATGGAGGAAAAATTTATTACAAGGGAGATCGCTGAGGCCTTATATGTGGGTATTATTCATGATACAGGGGTATTTAAGCATTCTAATACTTCGGAAAAAACAATGATTGCTGCCGGTAAATTAATCAGTAAGGGCGTGAATTCTTCCGTTTTAATCGATGAATCCTTTTATGCAAAGACTTATATGCAAAACCAGATCTTAGGACGCTGCCTGATGGAAAGTATGCTTGTTCTGAATGAAAAAGTAATATTTGCGTCTATTAGTCGAAAAATGCTTGATTTTTATGGAGCATCCTCCAATGATTTGGATGGAATTATTGATCAGCTCCGTGTTACAAAGGGAACTGAGGTTGCTATATTTATTCATGAGACGGAGTTTAGGGAATTTAAGGTTAGCATGCGCTCCAATGGTGAGGTTAATGTAAGTAAAATTGCTGTTTACTTTGGCGGAGGGGGTCATATTAAAGCTGCCGGATGTTCGATGACAGGTTCGGAATATGATGTTATCAATAATCTGACTCCACATATAGAAGTACAGTTAAAAGAACTTAATTTATTATAGCATAATCAGGAAGGCTTGTGACTTGAGGAATATAAACACAACCTTGTAATAAGCATACTTATCTTAGATAATTGCGAAACTATATAATTTTAATAATTGTATACACAGCATATACTATTCCTTCACTCCAACGCTCCCATGAGCATAAGTGTTTTAACACTTTACTTCGCTCCGGAATAATATATGTTGTGTATATAATACTTATAATTACTGAGTTACGCAATTGTCTAATACTTATCTGTATATAAGGAGCGCATATTGTTGATTGATGGAATTATTAATGTATACAAAGAAAAAGGATATACCTCGCATGATGTAGTTGCCAAATTGAGGGGTATCTTGCGGATAAAGAAAATTGGGCATACAGGAACCTTAGATCCCGATGCGACCGGAGTTCTCCCTGTCTGTATCGGTAAAGCAACTAAATTAGTTGATATGATAACAGATAAGGATAAAACCTATGAAGCAGAATGCAGGCTTGGTATTACCACAGATACTCAGGATATATCGGGACAAGTTATAAAAACGTCTGAGGTAAACGTAGATTTTAATCAGCTAAAAGAGGCAATTCACTGCTACATAGGCGAATATCTTCAGCTTCCTCCGATGTATTCTGCGATTAAGGTGGGCGGAAAGAGACTCTATGAGCTTGCCAGACAGGGTAAGGAGATTGAAAGGGAACGTAGGAAAGTGGTAATCAAAGATATTAGATTACTTAATTATTCGGAAGAAAAGAAGGAGTTCAGTGTAGTGGTAGACTGCACAAAAGGTACTTATATCAGAACCTTACTTCATGATATAGGAGATACCCTTGGGTGTGGTGCTACGATGATAAGCTTAAAAAGAACTGCGGTAGGCAGTTTTCCGATAGAAGAGGCTTTGAAGTTGTCTGAAATAGAAGAAAATGCCAGAGAGAATAAGCTTCAGCCATATATTATTCCGGTTGATCAGATGTTTCTGGCTTATGATAAAATTAACGTTAATCAAGATAACCATAAGTTGATTTATAATGGTAATGCATTTTCTGTTTCTCATATACTGCAAGAAAGCCGGGAGTTTAGCTCTGAGCTCTTAAGAATATATGATGCAGAGAACAATTTTGTTGGAATATATAGATATGATAGCGAAGGCGCCATATTTAAACCTGTAAAGATGTTTCTTTAGCCTTTTATATAACAAAATCAGAATCATTCCAAATAAGCCATAAGATAAGACGAATATATTAACTTTACTTAAAAAATGAATCAGTAACCATTAAGTTTGCTTTCGTACTTTATTGATAATTATTAGCATACAGGAACCTACTTATAAAGTGCAGAGAGAGCTTGGAGGAAACTATGGAATATATAGAAGGAAATACAGAATTTCAGTACAATAACAGTGCAGTTACTTTAGGAAAATTCGATGGAATACACCTTGGTCATAAGCAATTATTAAATACAATCTTATCCTATAAAAAGCTGGGTATGACTGCTATCATGTTCAGCTTTTTACTGCATCCCTCCAATTTATTTTCGGACAAAGAATTAGAGCTGATTTATACAGAAGAAGAGAAATTATCGATACTTCGTCGTAGTGGTGTGGATGTTCTTATATCCTATCCGTTATCGGAAAGTAATAAAAGCATGGAACCGGAGACTTTTATCAGGGAAATTCTGGTAAAGAAGCTGGATGCAAAAATTATCATAGTTGGTAATGATTACCGCTTTGGCTCTGAGCGAAAGGGAGATGTAGCACTCTTAAAGCAGTATGAAAGTATCTATGGTTATAAAGTAATCGCCTGTGAAAAAAAGAAATATGGGAATAAGATAATCAGCAGCTCTTTAATAAGAAGTGGGCTAAAAGAAGGAAATATGGAACTGGTGAATGCGATGCTTGGACAGCCTTATTTTATCAGGGGAGAAGTAGTGCATGGAAGAAAGCTTGGAAGAACTATAGGCATGCCGACAACGAACCTGATTCCTGCTTCTAATAAATTACTTCCTCCGTGCGGTGTTTATGCTTCAAAAACCAGAATAGACGGAAAATATTATCAGGGAGTAACTAATATCGGATATAAGCCAACAGTTGGGGAAGAGGACTTTATAGGTGTAGAAACCTATCTATTCGATTATAATAACAATCTATATGGTGAAATCATTGAGGTTGAATTATATAGTAGTATTAGATCAGAGATGAAATTCGGTTCTTTAGAAGAGCTGATACAAAGAATGAGTGAAGATATTAGAATAACAAAGGAATTCTTTAAGAATATGACTGAATAAGATTAGCATTACCAGAAAATGCTTCAGAAAACCTATTAGCCCTTTTAATATAGGAGAATTTGAAAACCAAAATAGTTTTAATTTTAACAGAAGATTAATTTAAGTCCTGGAATATAGTTCGGCATATAAGGAATGATAAGTAAAATTCATTTATCATTATATAAATTGGCAGCATATACGAAGTAAGTTTAATTTTTGATTAAAAATTGCTTATCCTTATTTGAAAATAGTATTGATCATAGTATACTGTAGAAAAGTTTACCAAATATATATTACATCGATCTATTTGGTTGAGCAGTAAATTATATTATTTAAGATAGAAGGAGGAAGAAATGTAATATGCTGTCCGTTAGAGGTGTTACAAAAAAGTATGGTAAATTAATTGCCAATGATAATGTGGATTTTGAAATCAATCAAGGTGAGATTTCAATTTTACTTGGACCAAATGGAGCAGGCAAATCTACAATTATTAAATGTATTGCAGGATTATTAAAGTTTGATGGACAAGTATTTATAAATGGAAATGAAAATAAGTCTATTGCGGCAAAAAGAGAGCTTGGGTATATACCGGAGATTCCGGCTCTTTATGATATGCTGACCGTATGGGAGCATATGGAGTTTATAGCAAGAGCATATTCCTTAGAGAACTGGAAGGATAGAGCAGAACAGCTCCTTATAAGATTTGAGCTGGAGGATAAGACAAAAAAACTGGGTAATGAATTATCTAAAGGAATGCAGCAAAAAGTAAGTATCTGCTGTGGCTTACTTCCAATGCCTAAAGTTATATTATTTGATGAACCGCTGGTAGGATTAGATCCCCATGCGATTAAAGAACTCAAGAATTTAATAGTTGAGAAGAAGAAGGAAGGAGCTGCTATCTTAATTAGTACACACATGCTGGACAGTGTCCAGGAATTTTGGGATAGTACCAATATCATGATGGGTGGAAGGATTGCGGCGAAGAGAACCAGAAAGGAAATAAGTGGCTCAGGAGAGGATTTGGAAGCCTTATTCTTTAAAATTACAGAAGGAGAAAAGAATAAGACGGAGGGGATCAATAAAGTATGAAAGCATTAGCTTATCTTTTATTAACCCAATTAAAAAACAGAATTCTTTATCTGAAAAGAAAGCCGGCCATGCTGATTTTATATTGTGTCGTAGCTGTAATGATTATTTTTTCAGTTGTGATGTTAACGCTTAAGGGTAATAATCTGCCGACGAAAAAATTCGCGGATGAACGTATCCTGTTTACTATTATCGCAGGTCTGGGACTTTTTTTTCTATACGCTTTTATCAACAGCGGACTATCTACCGGCTCCAGTCTGTTTACTATGCCTGACATCGGTTTATTATTTGTTTCGCCAATTTCATCAAAGAAGATTTTGATGTACGGATTACTTAGTACAATGGGGAAAGCTCTTCTGGGTTCGGTTTTTATTTTCTACCAGATGGGTACATTAAAATCAAGCTTCGGCTATGGCTTTCTAGAGATATTCTCGCTATTTGCGATATTTGCAATTATGATTTTATTCTGCCAGCTAATGTCGATCGGAATATATATATTCACGAATGGGAAGCAGTTTAGAAAAAGTCAGATAAAGGCTACTTTATACTGTATAATTGTCTTTTTGCTGTTAGTAGTCGTATTCCTTCAAAAGCAGGAGCAGATAAATATCTGGGAAGCTATCTTTCGGGTTGTGAGTTCAAAGCTGTTTGGATATCTTCCGGTAGCAGGCTGGTCAACAATGTTCTTTATCGGCATAGTAAACCAATCCTTACAGACCGTAATAATTCCTCTTCTGTGTTATCTGGTTGTAGGAATTGTCATTGTTATATTACTTACTGTTGGTAAAGCAGATTATTATGAAGATGTTCTTTTATCCACAGAGACAACGTATAATATAAGACTTGCAGCCAAAGAAGGACGTAATATACCAAGGGTCAATAATAAGAATATTAAAGTCAGAAATGATGAACCGGGTATTCATAAGGGGAAGGGCGCAATTACCTTTTTATATAAGCATATCCTTGAGATGAAAAGAAGTAGCAGATTAATCTTCTTAGACAAATTTTCATACTTTATGATAATATTACTAGGTATTTCCGGTTATTATCTTAGAACGAAAGCTGCTCCCCAAAATGCATACTATATCATTTTAGGTGTGTCGATTTATTTTCAGTTTTTTACTACCGTAATGGGGAAATTAAAGGTTGAGCTGCTAAAACCATATATTTATCTGATCCCTGAAAAATCGATCGTAAAAGTGATTGCAGCATCCTTGTCCTCGTTTTTGAAGCCGTGTATCGACGGAGTAGCTATGTTTGCAGTCTTTACCATAACAAGTGAGATAAATCCAGTACGAGGTTTGTTTTTTGCATTGGCATATATTGCATCAGGTGCAGTTTTTGTAGGAATGACGATTCTTTATCAGAGATTTTTGGGTGGACAGCCGAGTAAGATTATTCAAATGCTTCTTGGTGCTGGCTTATTATTGGTAGTCATGGCGCCTTCCATCGGAGTATCCGTGGCGGCAGCTATTTTACTTCCGGCATCCCTTGAATTTTTATGCACGCTTCCTTATACCATATTTTGTCTATTGTTTACCGTATTAATAGTAGTTCTCTGCGGTAATCTGATAGATAAAACCGAATATACTGGAAAATCATGATTGAATATAATAAATAAATGCTATATAAGTGGTAAATATAAAATATAATAAAAAGTTGTTTACAATAATTAAATAATGTGATACTATACACAAAGTAGAAAAGCCAATACTCAGAATTCGGACACTCCAACCTTTCTCTTAGTATTAGGCGTTTGATCTGAAAGGAGATTATACAATGATTAGCAAAGATAAGAAACAGGAAATTATCAAAAATTTTGGAAGAACACCCGAAGATACAGGTTCACCGGAGGTTCAAATCGCTCTTTTAACAGAAAGAATTACTGAATTAACAGAGCACTTAAAGAATAATAAGAAGGATCATCACTCAAGAAGAGGTCTTCTTAAGATGGTTGGACAAAGAAGAGGTTTACTAGAATACTTAAAGAAAACAAACATCGATGGATATCGCGAACTTATTGAACGTTTAGGTTTAAGAAAATAGTAAATCTTATATGAACATAGCTGTCCCATTTTATGGCCGTTGGTGCTGAGGATGGGGCAGCTTTTTATTTTCCTCTCAAAATGAAAGGCCGGGATACAATACCGTATTCGGTTTGGTGAAATATGAATTATATTACAAGAATTTTTCAAGATAAAAGCTTCATTAAGAAGACCATAGCTTTAACTGTGCCTGTTACCTTACAAAATCTATTAAATAATTTACTTAATCTGATTGATGTCTTATTCATTGTGTGCTTAGGAGAAACCTCTGTTGCAGCAATTGGTTTGGCTAATCGGGTTTTCTTTGTGTTTTGCTTACTAATGTTTGGGGTATGTAGCGGTTCCGGGATACTAGCATCACAATATTATGGGAAAAGAGAAATGCTTAATATTAAAAGAGTTTTGCATATCTCCTTAATAATAGGAATTACAGGTTCTTTATTATTCACTATACCGGGTATCTTTTTTCCGAAGCTTGTGATGAGAATATTTACGCCAAACAGTGAAATGATTCAGATTGGTGCCAAATATCTTGGAGTAATAGCCATATGTTATCCGATTACTGCCTGTACGAATGCATATGTTGCTATTCTTCGAAGCATGAAATATGCATTCTTCCCAATGTTAATAACCACGATTTCTATTGGTGTTAATGTTATTTTGAATTATGGATTTATATTTGGTAAGCTGGGCTTGCCGGAGCTTGGTGTTGCTGGAGCAGCTCTAGCTACCGTTATAGCACGTTTTCTTGAATTAAGTCTATTAATCATCGTTACACGTTTCTGTAAACCTGGTGATGATAGTGTAGGAGATTTTCTTCATACGAAATATAGCAGTAAGATAGAAAAAGTTCCATTTATTCAAAAACAATTCATATTGAAATATATACAGACAGCTTCACCTGTAATTTTGAATGAATTCATGTGGGGACTCGGGGTAACCATGTATTCTCTGGTTTATGGAAGAATGAAAGATATTGAGACAGCGGCTATTACTATGGTTGGTACAGTAGAACAGTTAGTAATGGTGTATTTATTTGGAATATCAAATGCAGCTGCTGTGATTTTAGGAAATGAGCTTGGAGCTAATGAGTTTAAGAAAGCAAAGCAGCATGCACAGAATTATATGATATTACAATTATTGCTTTCTGTAATAGGAGCTATCCTGACTTTTCTATTAAAAGATGTCATAACTTCTATATTCAATGTATCCGAACCGGTAGAATACTATATTAAAATATGTATTACAGTACTAGCGATCTATATGCCTGCAAAAGCTTTGAATACCTTATTAATTGTTGCTGTACTTCGATGCGGCGGTGACACTAAGGCGGCACTATTCCTGGATGTAAGCGGTGTATGGTGCATCGGAATACCGATGGCTGTGCTTGGCGGTTTGGTATTTCACTTACCAATCTATATTGTATATGCGATGGTAATGTTTGAGGAAATTTATAAGGTTATTTTTGGATATTTGAGATACCGTAAGAGAAAATGGTTGAATAATATTGTGACTCAATAGCAGAACAGTAGTATCATCATAATACGACACATATTTACTTTCTATGCATATTATGGATTGAATACATGAAAGTGTATTCCAGGCGGTTGTATGTAATGCCTGCAATAATGAAAAAGGAGTGTATTTATGGGTTACAATTATAATAATTATTCTGAGCCTTGCCATGAGAAACAAAAGCATGTTCATGAACTACTGGGTAGTGTTATGATAGCTGAAGAGGAAGAAGATCCCCATAATCATCGTTTTGCAACAGTAACAGGAGAAGCAATTCCGTGCGGTCCAAATGATCATTTTCATGAGGTGATGTTTCGTACAGATTTTTATGAAGAGCATTTTCATGAATTTAAAGGACGTACAGGAGGAGCAGTTACGGTAGGGGATAGACATGTTCATTTTATAGAATCAGCAACAACAGTGAATGATGGGCACAGGCATGAATTTAGAGCAGCCACCTTAATCAATGATCCTATCGGAGATGAAAACCACAAAAAGATGCATCATGATAAAGAGTATTGCAAGGATGAATGTAATATGAACTATTATAGAAAGTAATGAATAAAGTAAGAGCAGATATTGTGTAAATTGAAACCTTTTTAAGAGTTTATTTTTATGCGATAACTGCTCTTTTCATATTTTATTAAAAATGATTAAGAATTCAGAGTTTGACGGATACTTATAGTAAGTTATTGATATGTTTCTTATACAGCTATATTTAAAGCAATAATTATTTTATGCAAGAAAGTGATATTTTGCAATTAAACTATGGGTGAAAATAAATGTAGCATATTGGTAACTATAATGGTATAATATTGTAGTTAGAGTAACGGGAGGACAACCCGAGACTTCTGAAAAGGTTATCGAAGTAGCTATAACTCGATAGATTTTTCAGTTGTTTCGGTGCCTCCGGCTCTAGAATCTACATGAATAAAAGACATATTATCAAGTGAAGAAGAAAAGGAGACAGATATGTACAAAAGTTTTTCTATGGAATTAGCGGGCAGAACTCTGACCGTTGATATTGGACGAGTTGCTGCACAAGCTAATGGAGCTGCTCTAATGCATTATGGTGATACGGTAGTATTATCTACTGCAACAGCCTCCGATAGACCTAGGGAAGGAATAGACTTTTTCCCGTTAAGTGTTGAATATGAAGAGAAATTATATGCTGTAGGTAAAATTCCCGGAGGCTTTATTAAAAGAGAAAGTAAGCCTTCGGAGAATGCAATTCTTACCTCCCGAGTTATTGATCGTCCCATGAGACCTTTATTTCCAAAGGATTATAGGAATGATGTTACTTTGAATAATTTAATTCTCTGTGTGGATCAGGATTGTTCCCCAGAAGTAACTGCTATGTTAGGTTCGGCAATAGCAACCTGTGTTTCTGATATCCCTTTTGACGGTCCTACAGCATCTACTATGGTAGGTATGGTTGATGGTGAATTAGTATTTAACCCTACCTCAGCGCAAAGAGAAAAATCAACTTTAGTACTGACCGTAGCTTCGACAAAAGACAAGGTTATCATGATTGAAGCAGGCGCAAATGAGCTTCCGGAAGATAAGATGATAGAGGCTATCTTTGCAGCGCATGAATTAAACCAGAAAATAATCGAATTTATTGATAAGATTGTTGCAGAGGTTGGTAAAGCAAAGCACGAGTATATCCACTGGGATACACCGGCTGATTTATATGAGGATATGGTTAACTTTATTACACCCGAAGCGATGGAAGCTGCTGTATTTACTGATGAAAAACAGGTAAGGGAAGAAAACATCAGACAAATCACTGATAAATTAACCGCTCGCTATGAAGAACTTCATCCTGAATGGCTTCCTTTACTTGGCGAAGCAATCTATAAGTTTGAAAAGAAGACAGTTCGTAAGATGATCTTAAAGGATAAGAAACGTCCTGATGGCAGAGAGATCACTCAAATTAGAAGGCTTGCTGCTGAGGTTGATATATTACCGAGAACACATGGTTCCGGTATGTTTACCCGTGGTCAGACACAGGTTCTTACTATTACAACCTTAGGTGCTCTTGCTGAGACACAGAGACTTGATGGTATTGATGAAAATGAAACCGGAAAAAGATATATGCACCATTATAATTTCCCTTCCTATTCTGTTGGTGAGACAAAGCCCTCCAGAGGTCCCGGAAGACGTGAAATTGGTCATGGAGCACTTGCGGAAAGAGCGCTTGTCCCGGTACTTCCAAGTGAGGAAGAATTCCCTTATGCAATCCGTACCGTATCTGAAGTACTCGAATCTAACGGCTCAACTTCTCAGGGTAGTATTTGTGCATCTACCTTGTCCTTAATGGCTGCAGGTGTACCAATCAAGGCTATGGTAGCAGGTATTTCAGTTGGTTTGGTAACAGGCGAAGCAGATGATGACTATATTATTCTGACGGATATTCAAGGTCTGGAAGATTTCTTTGGCGATATGGACTTTAAGGTTGCAGGAACTCATAAAGGTATTACGGCAATTCAGATGGATATCAAAATCCATGGTCTTACCAGAGAAATTATTGAGAAGGCAATTTATAGAACGAAAGAAGCAAGAACTTATATCTTAGATGAGGTTATGGCTCCGGTAATCGCACAGCCGAGACCAGAAGTAGGCCCTTATTCTCCGAAGATTGTTCAGATTAAAATCGATCCATCTAAGATTGGTGAGGTTGTAGGACAAAGAGGCAAGACAATTAATGCAATCATTGAGCAGACAGGTGTTAAGATAGATATCAGTGATGAAGGTGCTGTATCTGTATGTGGTCTTGATAAAGAAAGTATACAAAAGGCCATTGAGATGGTTAAAATGATTGTAACTGATTTTGAAGAGGGTAAGCAATATGTTGGAAAGGTTATCAGTATAAAAGAATTCGGTGCTTTTATTGAATTTGCTCCCGGTAAAGAGGGTATGGTTCATATCTCTAAGATTGCTAAACATAGAGTTGAGCATGTTGAGGATGAATTAACTTTAGGAGATGTGGTTAAGGTTATGTGCCTTGGACAGGATAAGATGGGCAGGATCAGCTTTAGTATAAAGGATGCACAGTAATATGATATCGCTTAAATCATATTCTGTAGTAATATTATGTGTTAACTTGCCAATTCATTAGCAAGTAGTATATTATGCGTAATTATTCGCATAATCTCATAAATTTAAGAATTGTCCGTATTGTGTAGGATTTGCATAGCATATTCTATACATTACGGATTTTTCTTTTTCAGGCTCTTTGTCAAGTCTTGGGGTGGGATTCTTTGAATCCCCCTCAAATACTGGATGAAGAGCTATTTTAATGATTTAGATTCTATAAGCAGTTTTTGGGTACACTTAATAAGCCTGCCTA
>JAEZTJ010000016.1 GCA_023421505.1 Bacillota bacterium | reverse complement strand
AAATGTACGGAAGTGGTAATCATATCACAATCACACCGACCTTCTATTATGTGGATGCCAAGGGAAAGAATAGACAACAGGTAGACCTCTATTATAAAGAAGAGATTAACGGTAAGCTGCAGCCGATTGTCAAAGTAGGAGAAGGGATTGATCTCGTCAACATCCAATCTGGTTCAACCGGTAATATATATAGCAGAATACCAGAGAGAGAGATCAAAAATACAGCTGCGGTCATGAATAAAGCCTATGCCAAGATATCCACGCAGTACAGTGCGATGTATTCCTACTCTAAGCTTAAGCTATTACCGGCATTTCGAACCTTTGTCGGTACAGACTATGCCGCTTTGATGACAGGCCTAGGCTCGTATACTGAGGTAAAGAAGGAAAGGAAGGAACTGACCAAAACAGACCTATCAAAATATATACAGCGCTGGTATGGTACCTATAAGCTTCCGATGCATGTCCATTGCGTACCCACAGGCTATGATGTATATGGATATTTAAAAAAGCACGGGATTGATTACAGAGAAAACTTCTGGCTGACGGGAGGATATATTATTGTTAACTTCAATATCGTCACGATAGATAAAAACGGCAAGGAGCATTTATCCTATATCAATGCAAACAATTACTTAAAGAATGGCAACTGCTCCATGTGGGTGACAGAAGGTGCGTCTGTGCAGAAGACAGATAATCAAGGAGCAGTATTCAATTTTAAGGCAGGTGATTTTGTAATCTTTTATACCGATAAAAAAGCAAGCGATGATTATGAAGGAAGATTATACTAATTGGAGTATATGCGCTTTTCACTTTACGCATTTAATAATCATATAACATTTTCATTAGCCTTATATCTGTAGGAACATATCATACGGTATATTTCAATTTAAGTAACATACCTGCCCTGTGAATTTGTTTGAACCTTTAAGTCTACCTTTAAGTCTACATGAATTTTGCAGACTATTCAAACTATATCTGCAGTCTGGCTTGCTAATTAAATGGTAAAATATTGTAACCATATACAATATGTGATAATATAAATTCGCGATATGAAACAATTACTACTACCAATAGGAATTAAAAGCGAGGAGCAAAATAATGGAAAAGCATTTAATAGATTTTGATACATATGAATGGGTTAAACCAATGACTGGAGCAAAGTACAAAGCTTTTATTAATGAAAATATAAAAATCCGTATAGTTGAGTTCTCGGAAGGATTGGTTGAGCCGGATTGGTGTAAAAAAGGCCATTCAGGGTTTGTTTTAGAGGGTGAATGTAATATAAATTTTAATGGTGTAATAGAGCATTTTAAAAAGGGTGATATCATTCATATACCAACAAGTGAAGAAGATAAACATATGGTTATTATGGATAAAGGCAGCTGGGTTCAAATGCTTTTATTTGAGCAGATATAGTTCTTTAGGGGATGTTTGTATTCGTTAATAGAGCGGGAAGTAGGATTTTGGGTGGCCGTAGTTATAAGTGGTATACTTTTCGGTGCAGCGCATTCAATCATGCCAGCTATATTGAATGATTACACTTTGTTAGAAATTATAAGATCAATTTTCAGTAATTTACTAGGACAAGGGATATTGATAAGTGGAGTCTTTGCTTTGTTGTATAAGAAAAGTAATACACTATTCGTACCCATCCTAATTCATGCGATTTAGGATTATATGAAGGTGTTATTTGCCAAATAACATTTCGTTATGAAATAAAATATTGAGGAGATAGAATGAATATACAAACAAAAAGGTTGTTATTGACCCCATTGGGACTGCAATATCTGGTATCTACACATACATATTCAAGTGATTTAGATAACACAAAATATATGGTACACCTACCAAATACTAATATAAATGAAACGAAAAGCTTTTTAGAAAAGGTACAGGATGAATGGCAGAAATGTAACCCTCAGTTTTATGAGTATGCAATCCTGTTAGATCAGGAACACATCGGTGGGGTTAGTATTTACTTTAATAACGATTATACAGAAGGTGAACTTGGTTGGATTATAAGTAAGAAGTTCTGGGGAAATGGTTATGCAACAGAAGCGGCAAAAGGAATCATGGACTATGCAATTAAAGAATTAAAAGTGAGAAAATTCATTGCCTATTGCGATAGTGAAAATAATATTTCGTACAAGGTAATGGAAAAATTAGGTATGTCACTCGTCAGTAAAACACAAGGCCGCAGGAATAAAGCTTCTAAAGAAGAGAGAGAAGAATTAATGTATATTGTTGAAATTGAATAAAGGCCCAAAAGGCATGCACGCCCAAAGTCTAGTATAAAAGGCATAATTAAGTAGACTGTTCCGTAAGGGATTGGCATTGACTTATTTCATTATCAGTATTACAATATCGATAGCAGAATACTTATATAAAGGTACCCGTAATCCCCACAAACATATAGTCAATAAGTGTTAAAAAATTACACATATAGCTCATAATCTAGAATGATCTTCTGCAATAATATGCAAAAGTATGTTTTAAAGAAAAATTATAAATTCTGATAGAATGGAGGCTAGTGATGAATAACCACAATTCTGTAACGACACAGGCATTACATAGAATGCCCTACTATATCCAGCAGCTGCGAATACTTCATAGTCAGCAGATTGAGACAGTGTCTGCGCCGAAGATAGCAGAGCTTCTAAATTTGAATGAGGTGCAGGTCCGCAAGGATTTTGCAGCGGTTTATTCAGCTAAAGGGAAACCGAAGACAGGGTTTATCATATCAGAATTACTGAATAATATGGAAGAGCTGCTAGGTTATCATAATGCGGATGAAGCGGTCATAGTTGGAGTCGGTCCTTTAGCGCAGGCTATTATGGCATTAGAAGGTATCCAGAATTATGGTATCAAAATCGTAGCGGCCTTCGATTCTAACCCGGATAATATAGGCAATGAAATCAATAGTGTAAAAGTGTTGCCGACAGAAAAAATAAGTAACCTATGTCGGCGTTTGAAGATCCATATCGGTATCATTACTGTTCCCGCGATACAGGCGCAGGTGGTATGTGACCAGTTAGTGGCAGGCGGTGTTCTTGCGATATGGAACTTTGCTCCGGTTATGCTATCTGTTCCGGAGCATATACTGGTACAGAATGAAAATTTGGCAGCCTCCCTTGCGGTATTGTCAAAACATTTGAAACAGGCGATGAATTAAACTTATAATTAGAAGGTTGGTAAAGAAATGAATACGCTGCATTTTAAATATGCAATAGAGGTTGAAAGAACCTGCTCTATCACCCAGGCAGCAGAGAATCTTTTTATGGGACAGCCAAGCTTAAGTAAGGCGATTAAGGAGCTTGAGGATACCTTAGGTTATTCAATATTTGAACGTACTTCCAAAGGGGTATCTCCCACGCAGAAGGGCATGGAGTTTTTAACCTATGCAAGAAATGTTCTCCTTCAGATCGAGAAGATGGAGGCTTTATCAGATACAGCCTGTACGGATACCCAGAGCTTTAATATCTCCATACCAAGAGGTAGCTACATTGCTGATGCCATAACTCGATTTGTTTCTGAGTTAGACGATACGAGAGGAATAAAGGTTAACGTTCATGAAACCAATTCAATTCAGGTTATTAATAATATAATTGATGGTCCATACAATATTGGAATCATACGCTATCAGATAGAATATGAGAATTATTTTTTTGATTATCTTACGGACAAACAATTAAAATATGAGCCTTTATGGGAATTTGAACACCTTGCTCTGATGTCAGTGAAGCATCCTTTGGCAAATAGAGAGAAAGTAGAGTATAAAGAACTTCGTGAATTTACAGAAATCGAACATGGAGATACAATAATCCCCTATCTTATGCAGGGCAGCGGAGTGAAGATGAATAAGGCTGATCATAAACATAAGCATATCTATATTTATGAGCGCTGTAGTCAGTATGACATGCTGTCTACAATTCCTACGACCTATATGTGGGTTTCTCCGATCCCTGAAAAATGGCTCGTCCGTTATAATTTAATTCAAAGAAAATGTAAGGCATCCGGACATAGGTATAGGGATGCATTTATCTATCCAAAGGATTATAAATTCACCGAGCTAGACCGAAAGTTTATCGATAAGTTATCAGAGGCTAAGAATGATGTAATTTTTAAGGAATATAAATAGCACTTGACAAATTAATCCAAATGGTTTTAAAATATATTATTATTCTGTTGTAACTTGTTAAGCTTTCACATGAAAATATATTATTCAGAGTTTTTACTAGATACTACTGAAGCATTTGAGTTTAAAGGATAGGAAGGCTATGCACGAAGCTTTTAAGGCGCAGCAGTGTTATAAAATGAGGGAGATGCGCTTTGTCTCGCAAGCGAGCCAAATAAGCAGCGCAGGAATGGGGATAAATATGGATTCAAATGAGGTTAAAAATCGATTGTTTCAGCTGGGGGCTGATCTATGTAAGATAGCAAGTGTTAACAGCTTTGACGCTGCACCGGAGGGCTTTCATCCCAGAGATGTTTTGCCGTCCTGTAAATCGGTTATAGTTTTTATTAATCGATTTCTTGCCGGAACATTGGCTTGTAATACAACGGTACCATATACCATTGTAAGGAATATTCTTTCTGACCGAATGGATAAAATGGCGGTTCAGTTTTGTGTTGATTTAGAAAAGGAAGGAATTATTGCAGTCCCGACTGGAACGATTGGGCCTACAGAATATGACAGTGGAACGCAGAGATGGCGTAATATTATATCAGCAAAGCATGCTGCTGAAGCGGCAGGATTAGGTGAGATCGGAAAAAATACACTTTTAATCACACCGGAGTATGGAAATATGGTTTGGATCAGCGTTATTCTTACGGAACTAGAGTTAGAGCCGGATAAGATTAATGAGCATGCCTTCTGTAACGATTGTAATCTATGTGTTGAGATTTGTCCGGTTCAGGCGTTGGGAGAACCCGGTATGGAACAGACAAAATGCTGGGATTACGCCTTTGGAAGTGAGAGCGGCGGAGACTGGAAGATCAAATGTCATAAATGCAGAGATATCTGCCCGTTCTGTTTAGGGTCAGAAAACCAAGTAATGAGAAGATAAATATTTAATTCCTATGCCGTATGTTAGTCAAAGCAACTAACATACGGCATTTTTATGCCTGCTCGCAACTCACTCGGTAGGGGAATAAGTTAAGTATAGTCTTTTCATTTAGTCGAAAATAGTAAATAATTATTGATTAATCTTGTTTTGATATATAAGTAATTGAATATCGATATTCCGATATCGATATAACGATTAGAGAATAATGTAAAAAGTAGGAAATCAGAAAATCATAGACAAATTGATATTTGATAAAAACAAAAGTTTGATTAATAACAACTTTAGCGAAAGAAAGCTGATTTTATGGTAAAACGGCAAAAGCAAGCGGATAAAATCAATCGAGAATAATATATTCCTTATGGAAATGTTTTCAGAATGCATTATATCGATAATAGAATATCGATATAATTTTTATGCATTTCACATTCAATTAAAACATTGTTAAAATATAGACAATCCGATAAACAAAAGATACTTTTACAGGATTTAATTTCAAAAGTTGATGAAACATACATAGTGGTCAAAGCTTGTGCCTGCGTTACCAAAGTGTGCAAGCACACTTGGCACTAACTAATTCAAAGGGCAGGCATGTTATGTTAGGTTGAAAAGAAGTACATTTTTCAACCGGCAAAAAGCACCAAGCGTGCTTTTCGCTCAGTATTTGAATGCCGCATAAGCGGCAGATGGAGGATAGGTTGAAAAATCAAAGATTTTTCAATCAGCAAATTTGTGTGCTGCCCAAATTCGCAGGTTTTGGCAGCAAAGGAGGATAATATGGCAAGATTTACATTACCAAGAGATCTTTATCATGGAAAAGGTTCCCTCGATGCACTTAAGACTTTAAAGGGAACAAAGGCAATTGTCGTTGTCGGTGGCGGTAGTATGAAGAAATTTGGCTTCCTCGATAAGGTTGTAAGCTACTTAACAGAAGCAGGAATGAAGGTTCAGCTATTTGAAGGTGTAGAACCGGATCCATCTGTCGAGACTGTAATGAAGGGTGCGCAAGCGATGCGTGAATTTGAACCGGATTGGATTATTTCCATCGGTGGCGGTTCACCCATTGATGCTGCGAAGGCTATGTGGGCTTTTTACGAATACCCTGAAACAACCTTTGAAGACCTATGCATACCTTTTAATTTTCCGACCCTTCGTACCAAAGCAAAGTTCTGTGCAATCCCTTCGACTTCCGGTACAGCAACTGAGGTTACTGCCTTTTCTGTAATTACTGATTACGAAAAAGGGGTTAAATATCCGCTTGCAGATTTTAATATTACTCCTGATGTAGCAATTGTCGATCCTGAGTTAGCGGAGACGATGCCGAAGAAGTTGACGGCTCACACCGGTATGGATGCGATGACCCATGCGGTAGAAGCCTATGTTTCCACTTTAAACTGTGACTATACTGATCCGCTCGCCCTTCATGCAATTAAGATGGTAAGTGAATATTTGGTAAAATCCTACCACGGAGATATGGAAGCCCGTGCTAAGATGCACAATGCACAATGCCTGGCCGGAATGGCGTTTTCTAATGCATTACTTGGTATCGTTCACTCCATGGCTCATAAAACAGGTGCAGCATATAGCGGTGGACATATTGTACATGGCTGTGCAAATGCAATGTATCTGCCGAAGGTAATTAAATATAATTCAAAAGAGTTAACAGCAGCAAAAAGATATGGTGAAATAGCGGCCTTTCTTGGACTGGAACCCACTGCTGACGCCTTGATTAAGCATCTTAACGAAATGAATAAAGCACTTGATATACCTTCCTGTATTAAGGATTATGAGGGGGGTATGGTAGAGGAAAAAGAATTCCTAGAGAAGCTTCCAAAGGTAGCAGAGCTTGCGGTCGGTGATGCATGTACAGGATCTAATCCGAGATCCATTACTCCGGCAGAGATGGAAAAGCTGCTTAGCTGCTGCTACTTTGATACTGAAGTTGATTTCTAATCCATAACCTTTCATGTGTCGCCAACGCAAAAAATGTTATAGATTTGAATATATAAAGGCTGCAGCTTATTTAAGCCGCAGCCATTTTTCTGAAAAAAGTATGGTTTATCCTGCAGATAGAAATGAGGGAAATTATGTATAAGATTTTGAGAAAAAAATTATTAAATCCAACGGTAACCTTAATGGAAATTGAAGCACCCTTGATTGCTAAAAAGGCAGAACCGGGTCAGTTTATTATTTTACGTACCGATGAGAATGGTGAGCGTGTTCCACTTACAATCGCTGATTTTGACCGCGAACGCGGAACAGTGACGATTATCTTTCAGATAGTAGGAGCTACGACAGAGGTTCTTAATCATATGGAGGAAGGCGAATGCCTTAAAGATTTTGTTGGTCCTTTAGGACGTGCAACGGATACTGAAGGAAAGAAAAAGGTAGCAGTTGTCGGTGGCGGCGTAGGATGTGCCATTGCCTATCCTGTTGTGAAGAAGCTTCATGAACAGGGCAGCGAAGTGCATGCAATCATAGGCTTTCGTAGCAAGGAACTGGTTATTCTTGAAGAGGAGTTTAAAGCAAACAGCACTAAAATGCTTCTTATGTCAGATGACGGCAGCTGCGGTGAAAAAGGTCTTGTAACAGACGCATTAAAAAAGCTGATTGATAGCGGAGTGCAGTATGATGAGGTAATTACAATTGGGCCGCTTATCATGATGAAATTCGTAAGTAAATTAACGAAGGAATATAGCATAAAAACGATAGCAAGTATGAATCCGATTATGATTGATGGAACGGGAATGTGTGGAGGCTGCAGGCTCAGTGTTGGTGGCAAGACAAAATTTGCCTGTGTAGACGGCCCTGAATTCGATGCACATGAAATAGATTTTGATGAAGCGATAGCACGCTCTGCCATGTATAGGCCGTTTGAAAAAAAAGCACATGAAGAGGTATGCAGGCTTTATCAATCATTATAGGAATAATCAATGAGTTACTGAAAAGATAGAAGCTTGGATATTATGTTTCAAGCAATAGACAGTGTAATGGAGGTAAAACATGGCAGCAAATATGTCTCTTTTAAAAAATGAAATGCCAACGCAAAAAGCAGAGCTAAGAAACAAGAATTTTCTGGAGGTTACCTTAGGATATACAAAAGAGCAGGCAATTGATGAAGCAAAACGCTGCTTAAACTGTAAAAATAAACTTTGCGTAACCGGTTGCCCGGTTCAGATCGATATACCGGAGTTTATAAAGGAAGTAGCGGCAGGAGAATTTGAAGCAGCCTATCAGATGATAACCCGCGCCAGTTCTTTACCGGCTGTATGCGGAAGAGTCTGTCCCCAGGAGACACAGTGTGAAGAAAAATGTGTTCGCGGTATCAAGGGGGAACCGGTCGCTATTGGAAGACTGGAACGCTTTGTAGCAGATTATCATAATGCAAACAGTACAGAGAAAGTAATAAAGGTTAAAGCCAATGGTCATAAGGTGGCAGTAATCGGGTCAGGTCCGTCTGGGCTTGCCTGTGCCGGTGATCTTGCAAAAAAAGGCTATGAGGTTACTGTTTTTGAAGCGTTGCACTTAGCGGGCGGTGTTCTGGTATACGGAATTCCGGAATTCAGATTGCCGAAGGCTATTGTACAAAAGGAAATAAATACCCTAAAGGAGCTTGGAGTAGATATACAGACGAATATGGTCATCGGAAAAACAATATCCATTGATGAGCTTATGCAGGATTATGGCTATGAGGTAGTATTTATCGGTTCCGGTGCAGGACTTCCCAGATTTATGAATATAAAGGGTGAGAACCTAAAGGGTGTATACTCCGCTAATGAATTCTTAACGAGAATAAATCTAATGAAAGCCTATAAAGACAATGGTGCAACGCCTATTCAAAGGGGAACTAAGGTTGCGGTTGTTGGCGGAGGAAATGTTGCGATGGATGCTGCCAGATGCGCAAAGCGTCTAGGAGCAGAGGTGAAAATTATCTATCGTAGAACAGAAAAGGAGCTGCCTGCCCGCCTAGAGGAAGTAGAGCATGCTAAGGAAGAGGGAATTGAATTTCTGTTTCTTACGAATCCATTAGAAATAAACAGTACAGAAGACGGCTGGGTTAAGCACATTATTTGTGAGGAAATGATGCTTGGCGAGCCGGATGCTTCCGGCAGACAAACGCCTATACCTGTACAGGGAAGTGAATTTCGAGTAGAAGCTGACTGCGTGATAATGTCCATCGGGACATCTCCCAATCCACTCATCAAGGATACCACGCAGGGGCTTGCAACCCAAAAATGGGGTGGTATTATCGCCGAAGAAGCAACGGGCTTAACCTCAAGAAAAGGGGTTTATGCCGGTGGCGATGCGGTAACAGGAGCAGCGACGGTTATCCTTGCTATGGGAGCAGGTAAAGCTGCTGCAGCCGCAATCGATGATTATATCATGTTAGAAAATTGCGAAACTCATTAAATCTAAGTTAGTATACACCATATATACTATTCCGAAGCGGAAGTTAAGCTTGTAAGCGTTGAAGCGGAGAAATATGTATCTATGGTGTATACAATCGAGTAAACTGAATGGTTTCGCAATTACCTATGATATATCATAAAGTAAGGAGACTAATCGATGCAGCCAAAACCAATATCTAGGCAGACATTACAGCGAATGCCTTTATATCTTAATTATCTTAGAGCTCTTCCGTTAGGCAGTCCGGCGAATATATCTGCTGCAACGATTGCAGAGGAGCTTCGGCTTAATGACGTTCAGGTGAGAAAAGACCTCGCAATGTTAGGTCGTGGCGGTCGGCCGAAAATTGGTTTTGATGTAAAGGATTTAATAACAAACATAGAACACTGCCTTGGATACGACAACATCAATCATGCTGTACTTGTTGGAGTAGGAAATCTGGGACGTTCATTATTTGTATACGAAGGTTTTTTAGAATATGGTATTGATATTGTTGCAGCTTTTGATACGGAGGATGAAATGGTTGGAACAACAATCTATAAAAAGCAGGTACTGCCGCTTTCAAAGCTTGAAGAAATATGCTGTAGAATGAAGATCAAGATGGGGGTAATCACTGTGAATGCCGCACAGGCACAGCCCGTTTGCGACCAGATGGTGAAAAGCGGAGTAATTGCAATATGGAATTTTACACCAGTTATTTTGCGCGTACCGGAGAAGGTGCTGGTACAGAATGAGAATATGGCAAGTTCGCTTGCAATTCTTTCTAACCATTTGGCTGAAAGGAATCAAACAGAATAGCCATAAAGTAGCATAGAAAAGAGGTAAATTATGAACGAAGCATTTGATTTCAAAGTAGTGGATGAAATTATGAATGAGATAGGATGTAAGCAAAGTGCGATTATAGCAATACTGCAAGGCATTCAGGAACACTACCGCTATCTACCGAGAGAGATATTTCCCTACTTATCCAAAAAAATAGGGATCAGTGAAGCAAGAATTTACAGTACAGCAACCTTTTATGAAAATTTTTCATTAGAGCCTAAGGGAAAATATGTAATTAAGGTATGCGATGGTACGGCATGTCATGTCAGAAAGTCCATTCCGATACTGGAAAGATTGTATAAAGAATTGGGGCTTTCTAGTAAAAAAGCAACTACAGATGATCTGGGCTTTACCGTTGAGACAGTATCCTGCTTAGGCGCTTGCGGACTTGCACCGGTTATTACTGTTAATGACAAGGTTTATCCAGCGATGACACCGGAAAAAACCTCTGAACTCTTAAATGAATTAAGGGAGGAATTGTAATGCTAAAAACGCGAGAAGATTTAATTCAAATACGTTTAAAATATGCGAAAGCACTTGACAGCCAGACTAAGAAAATTCTGGTATGTGCAGGAACAGGCTGTGTATCAAGCGGAGCACTTGATATTTTCGATAAACTCACCGAATTAATGAAATACCATAACGTACCCTGTACCGTAGAGCTTGAAGAAGAACCGCATGAGGCATCAGTTGGTATGAAGAAAAGCGGCTGTCATGGCTTTTGTGAAATGGGGCCACTTGTTAGGATTGAACCGCAGGGATGGCTGTATACTAGGGTGAAGCTCTCTGATTGCGAAGAGATAATTAATAAAACAATTATTGCAGGGGAGCATATCGAAAGGCTTGCCTATCAGAAAAACGGAACGGTTCATAAAAAGCAGGAGGATATTCCTTTTTATAAAAAGCAAACCCGTCTGGTACTGGATCACTGCGGACATATAGATGCCACCTCTATTAATGAGTATTTTGGAATTGGAGGATATACTGCTTTTGAAAAAGCGCTTTTTGATATGTCAGCTGATGAGATTATCAATGAAATCACCGAATCCAGTCTGCGAGGCAGAGGGGGCGGCGGTTTCCCGGCAGGACGCAAGTGGTCTCAGGTGAAAAGACAGAAAGAACCAATGAAGTATGTAGTATGTAATGGTGACGAGGGTGACCCGGGAGCATTTATGGATCGCAGTATTATGGAGGGTGATCCGCATAGAATGCTGGAGGGTATGATGATAGCAGGTCTTGCCTGTGGAGCGTCAGAGGCCTATATCTATGTACGTGCAGAGTATCCGATGGCAGTCAGCAGACTTAAGAGGGCAATTGAACAGGCGAAGGAGTATGGTCTACTAGGAGAGCATATTTTAGGAACCGATTTTCGATTTGATATACATATTAACCGCGGCGCGGGAGCCTTTGTATGCGGTGAGGGAAGTGCGTTAACTGCCTCTATCGAAGGAAAACGCGGTATGCCAAGAGTAAAGCCTCCAAGAACGGTAGAACAGGGACTTTTTGATAAACCCACCGTACTGAATAATGTTGAGACCTATGCGAATGTTCCGCTAATTATTATGAACGGAGCTGCCTGGTACAAGAATATTGGACCGGAGAACAGTCCCGGTACGAAAGCCTTTGCGCTTACCGGTAATATAGAGAATACCGGGCTTATTGAAGTACCTATGGGAACAACATTAAGAGAAGTGATTTTTGATATTGGCGGCGGTATGCGTGACGGTAAGGAATTTAAGGCGGTGCAGATTGGCGGGCCTTCCGGTGGCTGCCTCACGAAAGAGGATTTAGATTTGCCTTTAGACTTTGATTCCTTAAAAAAAGCCGGTGCAATGATTGGGTCCGGTGGACTAGTAGTTATGGATGAGAATACTTGTATGGTCGAAGTTGCCCGCTTCTTTATGAATTTTACTCAAAATGAATCCTGCGGCAAATGTGTACCCTGCCGTGAGGGGACGAAAAGAATGCTTGCGATACTAGAACGTATCGTTGAGGGGAAAGGGGAAGACGGTGACATAGATTTGTTACTTGAGCTTGCAGATACTATATCCGCAACAGCCCTATGCGGACTTGGAAAATCCGCTCCTTATCCGGTAGTAAGTACAATTAAGCATTTTCGTGAGGAATATGAAGCACATATTTATGAAAAACGCTGTCCAACCGGTAATTGCCAGAAGCTAAAGAAAATTACTATTGATCCGGCATTATGTAAAGGCTGCACAAAGTGCTCTAGATCCTGTCCGGTAAATGCAATATCGGGTAAAGTAAAAGAACCGTTTATAATAGATCAGTCAAAATGTATCAAATGCGGGGCTTGCATTAATAGCTGTGCGTTTCATGCAATCATGGAAATATAATATTGCCGCCTGAAGCGGCAGATTGGAGGTATAAATGGAAAATAATAATATTATGATCATAGATGGAATACCTGTAGAGATTAATGGTGAAAAGAATCTTCTCGAGCTGATACGTAAAATTGGAATTAAGATGCCAACCTTCTGTTATCATTCGGAGTTATCAATTTATGGAGCCTGTCGTATGTGTATGGTGGAGAATGAGTGGGGCGGTATCGATGCAGCCTGTTCTACAATACCTAAGGCAGGGATGAATATTAAGACCAATACGGAAAAGCTTCGCAGATATCGCAAGAACATTCTTGAACTTTTACTTGCTAATCACTGCCGTGATTGCACCACCTGCTTAAATAGCGGTAAATGCAAGCTTCAGGATCTGGCTATGCGTTTTGGTATCACGGGAGTTCGTTTTCCCAATACGGCGGATCAGCCTAAAATTGATGACTCCTCCTTATGCATAACGAAAGATGCCAATAAATGTATTCTTTGCGGCGACTGCGTAAGAGTGTGTAATGAAATTCAGAATGTCGGAGCGATTGATTTCGCTCACCGCGGCTCTAAGATGACCATTAGCACCGCCTTTGAGATTCCGATTGCTGAGTCTCCCTGCGTAGGCTGCGGTCAATGTGCAGCAGTATGTCCTACCGGAGCAATTGTTGTAAAAAATGATACACAAAAGGTATGGGAAGCACTTGATGATAGATCAACGAAAGTGACCATACAGATTGCGCCTGCTGTCCGGGTTGGACTTGGTAAGAAGATGGGCATGAAGGCAGAAGAGAATGCAATGGGTAAAATAGTTGCGGCACTTAGGCGCATGGGCTTTGATGAGATCTATGATACCAGTACAGGTGCTGATATTACAGTACTCGAAGAAACCAGCGAATTGTTAAAGCGACTTCAAAATAACAATAATATTCCGCTCTTTACCTCTTGCTGTCCTGCCTGGGTACAATACTGTGAGAAAAACTATCCTGAATTGCTTCCAAATGTGTCTACCTGCCGTTCCCCTATGGAAATGTTAGCTTCCATTGTTAAGGATCAGTCAAGCACCTCGAACCGCCGCCATATCCATGTGGCAGTTATGCCCTGTACTGCTAAGAAATACGAGGCTGCAAGGGACGAGTTTAAGGTTGATGGAAAGCCGAATGTTGATTATGTAATTACCACGCAGGAATTGATTCAGATGATTAAGGAAGCAGGAATTGTATTCTCAGAATTAGATCCGGAGGCTGTTGATATGCCATTTGGTACGGTGACAGGAGCCGGAGTTATCTTTGGAGTAACCGGAGGAGTAACAGAAGCAGTTCTTAGAAGACTATCCTCTGATAAATCCAAGGCGGCACTGATGTCTATTGCCTTTCAGGGAGTGCGGGGCATGAAGGGTGTCAAGGAAACCTCTGTAGTATATGGAGGAAAAGAAGTTAAAATTGCTATTGTAAGCGGATTAAAAAATGCAAGTGATTTAATAGAAAAAATAAAGGCTGGAGAGCATTATGACTTTGTCGAGGTGATGGCATGTCCCGGCGGCTGTGTATGTGGAGCCGGACAGCCATTTACACAGACGAAGGCAAGAGAGAGCAGGGGCAAGGGGCTTTATGCTGCGGATAAGCTGTGTAATATTAAGTTTGCTGAAGAAAATCCTCTTATCATGCCTTTATATCAGGGAATATTAAAGGGCAGAGTTCATGAGCTGCTGCATGTGGATTACTTACATGGAAAGGAGCATGAATAATATGGTTGAACTAAATGTATGTGTCGGTACCTCCTGTCATTTAAACGGTTCCTATAATGTTGTTCAGACCTTCGAACAGCTGATAGAAGAATATTCCCTCCATGATGAAATAGAATTTAAGGCAAATTTCTGTATGAAGCAGTGTCAAAATCAAGGAGTCTCAGTAGCGGTTGATGGGAAAGACTACCGTGTGGAGCCTGAAAAAGCAGGGGAATTTTTTGAAAATGTCATTTTGAAAAAAACAGCAAATAAAAGCTCAGTATAAGAAAATAAGATAAGCAAAAGGGTATGAAAGAGTGTCAGCTATTTTTGTATAATGAATCTTCGATAGACGAAAGATAAATTATTCATTATATAAATAAAATTAAACTCTTTCATACCCTTTTATGTCATTTCTATTCACAAGCAAACTTATAGGTGTATCTACCTATTAATCCGAAAGTCATTCGGGATATCAACAAGTTTTGCACCTAATTCGTAGGCGCTGTCACAATCCTTTGGAAATACTTCATTTCTTCTCTTTGTTTTTACTTCCATATTTATTGAAGTGGTCTCATATTTTGAGTAATCATCAAATTGATAAGTATCATTTACTAAAAGGTATTCAGAGGAACCAAAAATTCTCATCAGAAGCTCCTGATTCCAATGTGCACTATGATCAAATCCGGCTGTTTTCATACGTTCTTCATCAGCCCCTAAGGTATAGATAAATCCTGTTTTCTTTTGCCTTTGCTCTGCAACAGGTCTTCCATAGGTGATATATGGAAAGATAAGACGTTCAAAGAAGGCTCCGGTCATGCTATTCGCTGAGCCTAGATAAATAGGCGCTCCTATGATAAAAGCATCGGCTTCATTTATCTTATCTAGTAGGCTAGAAAGGCTGTCCTTAATAACACAGAGTCCATTTGTCTTAGTATTTTTTTTCTTGCATGAAAAGCAACTTTGACAACCTTTATAATCATAATCATAAAGATGTATTAGTTCTGTTTCAGCTCCTTTCGCTTTTGCACCCTTCAGAGCATACTTTAATAATGTTGCTGTATTATAATCTTTCCTGGGGCTTCCATTTACTGCAATTAACTTCATGTTATTTTCTCCTTTTCAATTTGATTTATTTACCAAATTATATATAATAAAGGATACAAAGTGAAGTACGCAATAAAATGTTATATACTATACTTTATGTAAGTAAAGGAGTAAGCTATGGCAAGAAAAAATGAAGCATATGATTGCCCGGTAACAGCTACATTAACTGTTATCAGTGGAAAATGGAAATGGATTATCATATATTATCTCTCAAAAGAAGAGGTCATACGTTACAACCAGATTAAAGACAAAATTAAGTCAATAGCACATCGGACGTTAAGTCAACAATTAAAGGAATTAGAGGAGGATGGAATAATACATAGGGAGCAATATAATGAAATTCCTCCTAAAGTGGAGTATTCCCTTACTGATAAAGGGAAAACACTAATTCCAATTCTTAATCTAATGTCTGAATGGGGAAAGACAAACTGCCAATAATTACGTAATAAATGCATTTAGCCCCTGATTAGTCAATTTCACCAAGAACTCAGCCATTTCCCTGGCGGACTTCTTCATACCATCCCTTAGCCAGATTTGTATTAAGCCGATACTGCCAATCGCTGTATAGGAGAAGATATATTCTGCATCCATCCGTTTCATTGTCTTCTTAGTGGTCCATTCAGAGGTGAATTGCCTTTGAAAGATTAACATAACATCCTGCTGGAAATCACTATTACCATTCTCTCCCAATAAACAGGAGCATAACTCACTATTATCCTTTATATATTCAAAAAGCTTACACATAACCTGAAGTGTTTCCGATTCATTATCATTAAAGAGACAGCTACTAAGATAAAGATTGATATCATCAATCAACTCTTTCTCAATAGAATTTAAGAGAGCATACTGATCCGAATAATGAGAGTAGAAGGTAGCACGGTTAATATCAACCTCTTCACAGATTTCCTTTACAGATATTTTTGTTATGGATTTTGCTTTGAGTAAATTGATCAGGCTTTGCTTTAAAACCATTTTCGTATATTTAATTCTTCTGTCAGTCTTTTCACCCTTCATATAATTACCAGAACCTTTCTAATCATTATATAAAAACCTTTCTCCTATTAACTGCTTACCAGACTCATTAAGAGCAGATATTGTGTATGTAATTTAATCTATATAGCATCTGTTCTTTATGCCCGATTCCTTGTACTGTCGCGGTTACGCTTTTCCATGAAAGTATTTTATATTGTTAATGAAAATTTAAGAATTTAAACAATAAATTGGTCAACAGAATCATCAGAAATGTTTATCATCCAACACAATCTACTTTTTTGATTGTTGAATTAACAACACAATGTAATTATACTATTAGTGTGTTATATATTCAACATAATGTTGGACAAAAATAAGGAGGATGAATATGGATTACATTGCAAGGCATATTGTAAGACATAAGAAAGCAGTGGTTGCTATCTTTGCAATACTGGGAATAGTATGTGCAGTATTAACAGCTTTCGTTAATGTGAATTACAATATGGTTGATTACTTGCCGGAGAATGCACAGTCTACTATTGCTTTAAAAATCATGGGAGAAGAATTCAAAGAGGAGGTTCCGAATGCAAGAGTAATGATTTCAGATGTTACTTTGGCAGAAGCGCTTCAGTATAAAGCTAAGCTAGAGCAGGTTGAGGGAATATCACAGGTCCTATGGCTGGATGATGTGGTTGACTTAAAGGAACCTATTGAAATGGCTGATGCCGAAATAGTATCGAATTATTACAAAGACAATAAGGCACTCTTCTCAATCAGCATAAAAGAGGGGAAGGAGCTTCCAGTAACGGACGCAGTTTATAAAATCATTGGGGAGAATAATGCTTTATCGGGTGAGGCAGTAAATACAGCAACTGCACAAAAAATGTCTGTCTCAGAATCGCTTGGTGCAGTAGCAATCCTGGTTCCATTAATTTTAATAATTTTACTCTTGTCAACCTCCTCCTGGCTCCATCCTGTTCTCTTTCTTACAACAATAGGCATATCTGTGCTAATTAATATGGGAACGAATGCATTATTTGGCGAAGTTTCCTTTATGACTCAGTCGATCAGTCCGATTCTACAGATGGCTGTATCGCTTGATTATGCAATCTTTCTGTTACATAGCTTTGAGGATACCCGTAAGCTCACGGAAGATGTTGGGGAGGCTATGCAGCTAGCTATGAAGAAATCCTTTTCTGCAATTGCTGCAAGTGCTGCAACAACGCTATTCGGATTTATGGCACTCACTTTTATGAAATTCAGAATAGGTTCAGATTTGGGAATAAATCTGATTAAAGGTATTATACTTAGCTATTTATCTGTGATGGTATTTCTGCCTGCATTTATTCTGATTTGTTATAAATGGATCGATAAAACAAAGCATAAACCTTTGATACCTCGTTTTGAGGGGATTGGTAAAATAGTTAATAAGCTTCGTATACCATTCTTTATCCTGGCTATGATTGTTCTTCTTCCTAGCTTTCTGGCGCAGAATAATAACAGCTATATCTATGGTACTGGAGGGGTAGCATCCAATAGCAGAAGCGGTAAAGATACTTCCTTAATCAATGAGGTCTTCGGACAATCCACTGCAATGGTTTTGTTAGTTCCGAAGGGTGATGTTGCCAAGGAAGAGCTACTTTGTGAAGATTTAAATAAAATGAATCATGTTAACAGTGTAATATCCTACGCGACTATGGTTGGATCAGCAATACCCAGTGACTTTCTTGATGATACAATTACAGGGCAGTTCTATTCAGAGCATTATGCTAGAATAATTGTGTATACAGATACGAGGGAAGAAGGTGAGGTGGCCTTTACTGTCGTTAAAGCAATTGAAGATAATGCGAAGAAGTATTATGAAGAGGTATATGCCTGTGGTCAAAGTGCGAATTTATACGACATGAAAAACGTAGTGACGGAGGATACAAATAAAGTTAACCTTCTGGCAATAATATCCATAGCATTTGTGCTGTTAGTTTCCTTCCGATCACTCACAATACCGGTTGTCTTACTTTTTACCATCGAGCTGGCAATCTGGGTTAATTTAGCGGTTCCTTACTTTCAAGGGAAAGCCTTCTGTTATATAGGATTTTTGGTAATTAATACAGTGCAGCTCGGTGCAACTGTCGATTATGCTATTCTTATGACCGATAATTATATGAAAAATCGTAAGACTTTATCAAAGAGAAAAGCAATCAATCTTACTTTGGGAGAGAATTTTATCTCCATACTGGTGTCGACTACGATATTATCCTCAGCGGGCTTTTGCCTTGCTTTTACATCCTCTAATCCGATCGTATCAGAGCTTGGAATGCTGCTTGGGAGAGGTACCTTATTGTCAATGTCAATGGTAGTTCTTCTTTTGCCAACCTTATTGCTTCTCTTTGACAAGGTTATTGATAAAACAACAATCAAATTAAAATAAGGAAAGGAGATTTCAGTATGAAAAAATCTATAAAATATTCTGTTTTTTCAATTCTATTAGCAGCGGTGCTATTCTTAGCTGCCATGCCACTTGCATATGCGGAGAAAGCTCCTGACACGCAAGAGAAGCTAAGTGGGGAGCCTGCTGTAGTTGCAGCGAAGGAAGAAGTTATTTATGCGGATCTTGATAACACGGGAAAAACTAATAAAATCTATGCTGTTAACATACTTAATGTAGAAAAGGAAGGAGTAATTACCGATTATGGTAATTATTTAAATATTAAGAATTTAACCAATACGCAGAAGCTAGATTATAATAACCAGATGGTTAGTGCATATATGCCAGCTGGAAGATTTTATTATCAAGGAACTCTAAAAGATACCTCTCTTCCCTGGGATATTAAGGTGATTTACAGCTTAAGCGGAAAGCAGATAGCCGCCGATCAACTAGCAGGTAGTGAAGGTGAATTAGATATAAACCTTTTAACGAGCAAAAATGAAAGTCTTGCAGCTGCCTTCTATGAGCATTATCTTTTACAGATTAGTATCACGTTAAATGCAGAGATATGTAAGAATATTAAAGCTGAGGGTGCGACCATAGCAAACTCCGGTAAAAATCAAATACTGACCTATACTGTAATGCCGGGTTCAGAAGGTGATTTTAATATAAAGGCTAATGTAACTGATTTTGAGATGGAAAGCATTACAATTTCAGCAGTTCCATTTACTTCAAATATAGAAATTCCGGATACCTCTGATATGAGTAGTAAATTCAGCTCCCTTGCACAAGCTATATCACAATTGAATGAAGGAGTAAGTGATTTAAAAGATGGAATAAACGGCTTAAGTACAGGAGCAGTTTCGATAGAGGATGGGTCTAGTAAATTTAAGACGGGAATGGAGGCAATTAATGCCAGCTCGGATGAATTAAAGGCTGCATCAAAAAAGATTCAAGAAGCGCTTGATTATATCTATACAAATCTGCAAAGGAAGGAAGGGCAGCTAGATTTTACAGCATTAGAGCAGCTCCCTAAAGCTTTGGCACAGCTTGCAGAAGGCTTAGGACAGATATCAGAAGGGCTAAAGCAATTAGGTGATGCTTATGCAGAAGCGTTACAAGCACTTGACAGTTCAATTGCTATGATACCGGATACTGCCATCTCTGAAGAAGAAATGAAAGAGCTTATGTTGAATAACCCGAATAATAAGGCACTTGAACTATTACTAACAAACTATAAAGCAGCTCAGACGGTGAAAGCTACATATAGCATGGTATCAGAGGCATTTTTCGCTGTTAAAATGCAGCTGCCTGTATTTGCAGCTTCCCTAGATACAATGATAGATACCTTGAAGGCTTCAGAAAATAATTTGAAATCGTCCTTACAAGCGACAGATGTAACAGCATCTATTACTGAGCTGGCGGAGGGTATTCACTCACTTGCAGATAATTATAAGAAGTTTGATTCTGGTCTAAAGGATTATGCGGATGGAATATCACAGCTTAGCAGGATGTATTCGAAGTTGGATGGTGGTATTAAAAGTCTTACAAATGGTACGAAAGAGCTGTCACAGGGAACGGAAGAATTAGCTGACGGTACCTCACAGCTTAATCATGAGACCGGTAAGCTTCCGGAACAAATTGACTTTACCATTGAAGAGTTACTTGATCAGTATGATAATTCAGATTTTAATCCTGTTTCGTTTTTATCTGAAAACAACAAGAAGGTTAGTATTGTTCAATTCGTAATGAAAACAGAGAGTATTGAAATGAAAAAGGTTGAAAAGCCGGAAACCTCCGAGCAGGAGCAGGAGACCTTCTGGTCCAGATTAATGAATTTATTTGAATTCTAAGAAGATTATAGTTTGGTTACGATGTCATGAACAGTCTTAAGGTAGATATCCGTATGTATTTTAATTAAAACATAGGTTATTTTAAGCATAGGAATTGCAGTAAACTTAAAATAACATTATAATGTACTGGTTGGAGGTTAAGAGGTGATATACGGCTTAAGTCTCCAACCAGGTATTAAACTTAGGGGGCTTGTTCATGACAAAGGATAAATTGCTTAAAAACTCAATTGTGGTAGGTGTAATTGCATCGTTATGCTGTGCACTATGGGGGAGTGCATTTCCCCTAATTAAGATAGGATATCATTCCTTTGGTATCGCTTCGGGTGCTGCTAATTCACAGATCTTGTTTGCTGGTATACGCTTTTTTTTAGCCGGAATTATTACACTTATCATTGGAGGCCTTCTATCCGGTAAAGTTTTAGTACCTACTTTAAGAAGCTGGCCTAAAATAATTCACCTAAGTTTTTATCAGACATTCTTACAATACATATTTTTCTATATTGGACTGTCTCATACAACAGGAGTGAAGGCTTCGTTAGTTGAAGGTCTTAGCGTATTTATCGTACTGTTTATCGCTGTCTTTCTATTTCATCAGGAGAAACTGACAAGGCAGAAGGTCTTTGGTTGTATTATTGGTTTTATTGGTGTGATTATAATTAATATGAATGGGAATGGTTTCAGCTTTGATGTGAGGCTAGACGGCGAGGGCTTTATTTTTCTGTCTAATATTGCTTATGCATTATCTACTGTCTTATTAAAGCAGTATTCTGCCACGGAAAATACAACATTACTGAACGGCTATCAGTTTATTGCAGGCGGACTAGTCATGATGGCCATTGGGTTTTTCATGGGTGGCGAAATAAAATGGGATTCCTTTCAGTCAGTAGGTATCTTATTTTATTTAGCATTTGTTACAGCAGTTGCATATACGTTGTGGGGTATATTACTAAAACATAACCCAGTTTCGAAGGTTACGATATTTATTTTTATGACTCCGGTATTTGGGGTATTACTATCAGCATTGTTATTGAAAGAGAGTATTACAGGAATTAGAAGTATTCTGGCTTTGATATTCGTCAGTTCGGGTATATTTATCGTTAATTATAAAAAGAACTAATTCAAAGGGTAGTCTAGCTATGTACAGTTTTAAGGATAAGCATTATTTTTCCGCAATCAGGAAAGATAGTGCTTTTTTTATTAAATGGATTAGACTCTCCAATCAATATTTATTCATTTCTAGTTATTTTTAACCGTTTTAGATTTTTGGAATAGAATATAGTAAATTATTATGCTTGGAGCAGGAAATGTTTAATCAAAGAAAATATGAAATTAAAGCATGTGATCAGGGCAGAAATGATATCGTAAGATTATTAGATCCTGCAGACTTTAATATAGAAAATGGATATGCAATATCGGTTTTTGCACAAGGCTTAGATACGCCAATCGGAATTGTTTTCTCTGAGGATGGAACGCTGTATGTTGCAGATTCCGGAATTAATACAAATCATCCTAAAATACTGAGAATTCGAAGCGGACAAACGGAAATTATAGCGGAAGGCTTTGCGCCGCCAATTACAGGTATCAATTATTATGACGGTGGGTTATATATCTCTCATCGGGGATATATAACGGTCTTAAGAGAGAATGGAACAAAACTTAATATAGTATCTGGTTTGCCCTGTAATGGTGATTATTACACAAGTAATGTTGCATTTGGTGCAGACGGCAAGATATATTTTGGGCAGGGTGCAGTTACGAATTCAGGAGTAGTAGGATACGATAATCCGTGGGTGTTTAATCATCCTTTACTTCATGACGAGCCTGCTTTTGATGTAGTATTAACCGGACGAAACTATACTACAATGAATATGTTTTCCTTAGGTGAAGAAAATGCTCATACGGGGGCTTTCTCTGCTTATGGCGTACCAAATTATACCAATGAGATAAAAAAAGGAGTATTAAAGGCGTCCGGATGTATTCTAAAAGTTAATCGGGATGGTACAGGACTTGAGATGGTTGCGAGCGGACTTAGAAATCCGATTCATCTTCAGTTTGACAGAGATTTTCGTCTGTTAGCTGCTAATCGGGGGTTTGATGTCAGAGGCAGCCGACCGATTGCAAATTCTCCTGATGAATTTCATATCATAACGCCCGGATTATGGTATGGGTGGCCGGATTATTCAGCCGGAGAGCCGGTTACGCTTGATAAATTTAAACCGGAGGGTGGGCCTTTACCGGAATTTTTATTACAGTACCATCCTATTGTTCCACCGAAACCATTTGCGCTTTTCCTGCCGCATTCAACAATTGCAGGCTTTGATATTAATTATAACCGAAGCTTTGGAGCTTACGGGGATGTCTTTATAGCAGAACACGGCAGCTTTGGACCAATTACCATGGGACGATCTGCACCCTATGATGGTATTGGTAATAAAGTATCTAGAATAAATATGAGTAACGGAGAGGTGAGTACCTTTATTAATAATAGAACAGGTACTTCGTTTTACAGCAGTATGGGGGGCGGCTTTGGAAGACCGGTTGATATCACCTTCGGCCCGGACGGGGCAATGTATGTTTTAGATATCGGTGTAAGCGACCGCAGATATATCAATCAATATATACCCAATACAGGAGTTATCTGGAGAGTGGTCAGATTATAACGATGTTACTTATAATTTTATGTCACAGATAAGAACTATCTGCATATATTGTACCTATAATAACCATTTTATGGAGGATTAGTATATGAAAAAATCAACAGATAGCGCCAGCTTGGTAGAAGTAATCGATAGGATTCTAGATAAAGGAATTGTTATTGATTTATGGGCAAGAGTCAATCTGGTAGGAATTGAATTATTATCTATTGAAGCAAGGGTTGTTATTGCAAGTGTAAGAACCTGGCTCTGTTATGCTAATGCAGTGGGATTACTGAATAATCACGGTCGGGAAGAAGAGGCATTTGGAATTGTATAAGAGATATAAATGTCTTAAAGATATTATTTTTTCCATATCATAGTTAATATATTATTTAGACTAACACTTAAGTTTTATTTTCTGCATATATTATTATTGAAATTTAAATCGAAATAGGAGGAATTAAGTATGAAGAAGTCAACAGACAGCGCTAGCTTAGTAGAAGTAATTGACAGAATATTAGATAAAGGTATTGTTATAGACGTATGGGCTAGAGTAAATCTCGTAGGTATCGAATTATTATCGGTTGAAGCTAGAGTTGTTATAGCAAGTGTAAGAACCTGGCTCTGCTATGCAAATGCAGTAGGCTTATTACAGAAGCATCATGATCATGATGATGAAGAAGTTTACGGAATGGCTTAGCATATCCGGTAGACTTAAATATTAAATTTTTAGTTAAAATGATGCGAGGATTTTACCAAATATAGCGTAAAATCCTCGCATTTAATCAGATTAAGGAAATGAAAGCAGGGTTGTGTCTGCGCTGCACACAAACTTGAGATGCGTATTGTCTCGCATGCGAGCTAAATAAGCAGTAGCAGCGCAGGAATGGGGTAAATATGAATGAAATGAAGGTTCTTGATATAGGAACAGAAGAATATGTTGTAACAAATTATATTAAAAACATAGCAAATAGAGCCATTATGTATATGAACAGCGGCTATCCTGTTCACTTAAGGGGTCTGGCAGGAGTTGGTAAAACTTCACTGGCACTTCATATCGCTAAAAAGATAAATAGGCCAATTTTGCTTATATGTGGAAGTGAAGAAATAAATAACGAAAACCTAATCGGCAGTTATTCCGGCCTAAAGAAGTATTTTGTTGAGGATAATTTTATTACGACAGTTTATAAAAAGGAAGAGTTGATCCGAAAATCCTGGAATGATGGGCGACTCCTGACAGCGTGCAAAGAAGGCCATACAGTTATTTATGATGAATTTACACGAACACCACCGGAGATTAATAATGTCTTCTTATCTATTCTGGAGGAAAAGATAGTAGATATCCCTTACGCGAATAATAATACCTTATTAAAAATCAATCCTGAATTCAGAATTATATTTACCAGTAATCCGGAAGAATATATCGGCGTATACAAATCGCCAAATGCACTTACAGACAGAATGATTACGATTGATATGCTTAATTTAGATGAGGAAACCGAGAGGAGTATAATTACGGCAAAGTCAGGTATGAATTCAGAGGATTCTCATAAGATAGTACTTTTGTCCAAGTATATAAAAAATAGATATAACGAACTGGAATATGTATCAATCAGAGGCGGTATTATGCTGGCAAAAATAGTCATATCCTCCAAGATCAAAATGGTTTCCTCAAATATATTATTTAGACAGATATGTAAGGATATCTATAATTCTATTAATATCTCATTAGGCTTGTCGGTGGATAAAAAGGCTGATTTAAGCAAAATAATTGATGAAGCAATTGATGTGATCTTCAAATAGCGGACTAAGAAAGATAATGCTATACCCAGTAATAATTCTTATCATATACCGGCAGCTATGAAAGAATTATCATTCAATTGCCTGCCGGAGAAATGGGGAAATCATATGAAAATATCCGAAATTGCTGACAGTGTAAATCGATTTTTTAAGGAAGTCCTGAATCAAAAATGCCGAGTACTGTCAATTATACCAAAAGACAAAGACTATGAGGTACGTTGTGAAGTGAATATCGATCCCGATTATACTACAAAAAGAGGACTGGGTGATATTGTTGAGATTTATGATGTTATTGTAAACAGTTCACTTGAAATTGTCAGCTTTACATTAAATGAAACAAAAAGAAAAGCAGCACTGGATAATGATTAAGAGGTAGCGTAATCCATTGTCTCAGTAATGGAGGTGAATGCATTGGATAAACAGTTTTTTAAGGTTGCTGAAGCGCTAAGTAAGGATGTAGGAAAAGCGATAGCCAGAATCGATCAAAAGGAAATACAAAAGCTAGGGGCAGCAATTGGCGATATTATAGAAATTAAGGGTAAAACCTCTGCTCTTGCGAGAGTTATGCCGACCTTCGATGAATTTAGAGGAAAAAATATAATTCAGATGGATGGTATTTTAAGACGCAATGCGGGAGTGGGTTTAGATGAAAATGTTGAAATTAATTTAATACCGGTAGTAGACGCAAAATCCATCGTAATAAGCTGTACCGATAATAAGGTAGAAACTGACGAAGAGATCAGACATTTGAAAAATGTGCTAGAAGGTAGTGCCGTACTTAAGGGGAATTATCTGAGGATAAAATCTATTGGATATTCCTATCATGAGTATAATGTGCTGGAAACAAATCCAGACGCTGCGGTACGTATTACAAAAAATTGTATGATTAAATTGAAAAACGAGGATGCTTTAAAAAAAGACAGCAGAGTGACCTATGAAGATATCGGTGGTTTAGAAAAACAGATCCAGCGTATTCGTGAGATGATTGAGCTGCCATTAAAATATCCGGAAATATTTAACCGTTTAGGGATAGAAGCGCCGAAAGGACTGCTATTATATGGCCCGCCGGGTACCGGAAAAACATTAATTGCAAGAGCGGTTGCAAGCGAAACAGAGGCTTATTTTATTCATGTTAACGGACCGGAGATCATCAATAAATTTTATGGGGAAAGTGAGGCAAGACTGAGGGAGATCTTTGAACAGGCTAGCCGTAACGCACCCAGCATTATATTCTTAGATGAAATTGATGCCATATCACCGAAAAGAGAAAACGTGAATGGTGATGTGGAAAAAAGAGTCGTAGCCCAGCTGTTAGCGTTGATGGACGGCTTAAAGGACCGGGGGCAGGTAATTGTAATCGGAGCAACTAACATACCTAATGCAATTGATCCCGCACTTCGTAGACCCGGAAGGTTTGATAGGGAAATTGAAATAGGAATTCCGGATCAGAAAGGAAGGCTGCAGATACTTCAGGTCTATACCAGAGATATGCCATTGGAGGCTAATGTAGATTTACCTAAGCTAGCAGAGCTGACCCATGGATATGTTGGTGCAGATTTGCAATCATTATGTCGCGAAGCTGCTATGGCTGCACTGAGAAAGTTCTTTCCGCAGATAGATTTTTCAAGCTTAAGCATACCCTATTCTGTGATTGAAATGTTGAAAGTCACTATGGAGGATTTTTATAACTCCTTGAACGAAATAGAACCCTCTGCAATCAGAGAAGTAATTGTTGAGATTCCTAATGTAGGCTTTGAGGATATTGGCGGGCTTTTAGAGGTTAAGGAGCAGATCATAAAAAGTATACTATGGCCGGAGCAGTATAAGGAAGCCTATCAGTATTACGGCTGCAAGGCACCAAAGGGAATCCTGTTTTATGGAACCCCCGGAACGGGTAAAACTTTATTTGCAAAAGCAATTGCCACCTTAAATAATGCCAACTTTATTTCTGTAAAAGGGCCGGAGCTACTTTCAAAATGGGTCGGAGAGTCGGAAAAAGCATTAAGAGATATTTTTAAAAAAGCAAAACAAGCCGCGCCCTGCATCATATTTTTTGATGAGATTGATTCCTTAGTGCCAACCAGAGGGAAAAACTCAGACAGCAATACTACAGAGAGAATGATCTGCCAGATGTTAACAGAAATAGATGGAATTGAGGAGCTTAACGGAGTATTAATCATAGGAGCAACCAACCGTCTGGATATGGTTGACCCGGCTCTCTTAAGACCGGGTAGATTTGACCTTATGTTAGAATTTAAAGCGCCGGATTTAATGGACAGAATATCCATATTTAAAATAGGAACCAAGGGAAAACCTTTAGCAGAGGATGTGGATCTTTCTGAACTTGCAAAAATGACACCAAACTGCACCGGTGCGGATATCATGGATCTATGCCAGAGAGCATCCTTAGATGCGTTATCTTGTCATGTCAGATGCATAGAGAGAGATCCTAAGGATAAAGGTTTGAATAAAATCAGCATGGATAATTTTTTAAATGTAATGAGATAACTTGAAAGGATATAGCTCCTACAAGTGTTTATAAAATATGCAGTTAGTGAGTATCACAGTTATCTTCAAAATGTATAAGAAGAAAGGTGATTGGATGTCCTTACCGGGTAAATACATATATTGTTTTATAAAAGAGAAAGATGGGATTAATATTTGCAGCTCCTCGTTTGCAAATATCATATCTCCGGTATATACATTACCTTTTAACGAGATATCGGCTGTAGTCAGTAATACGGATATTTTTGAATATGATCCAACAAGAAAGAATGTGCAAAATCATCAACGGGTCATAACTAAGGTTATGGAGAAATATACAGTTATTCCTGTTGCGTTCGGTACAGTCGGCAATAATAAAAAGAGTATTGAAAATATAATTAAGGATAATTACGAGCAGCTGCTGGAACAGCTTAATTTACTTGAGAATAAATCAGAAGTAGGTCTGAAAGTCACCTGGGATAATAATTATTTTAATCAGGATATCGAGACGAAAGAAATTAAGGAATTAAAAGCAAAGGTAGCTGGAAAAGAAGAAGATGAGGTACTGCTTGATAAAATTCAGCTTGGCAGGCTGGTGCAGCAGGCAATTGAGGATAGAAAAGAGGAATATATAAACCAAATCTATAACCCACTCAGTAAATTGGCAGTGATGAGTAAGCGAAAGGATGAAGTGCCGATTAAAACAGTATTTAATGCGTATTTCCTGGTTGAGAACGCTGCTAGTGAGTCCTTTGATCAGGAGGTAGAAAGAATCTATAAAGCTTTTGATCACAAACTTGTTTTTAATTACACCGGTCCCTGGCCACCGTATAATTTTACTAATCTACGGATTAATACAGCATTGGAAACGGAAGACTGATATAGTGTTGAAATCACTATACACTCTGGAAGAACCCTGAAATGAGCACAGAGGTGCTCATTCCAAGCTTCTTCATGGCTATCAAACTAATTCAAAGGGCAGGCATGATAAGGTAGTAAATAATTTTTATTTTAAAAATTTACTTAGATATTCATCATACTTTAGCCACCATTCATCCTTACAGGCTGTCGAGGAGGAGTTACTATGTGAGGGCTTATGACCTAAAGCATTCGGTTTTGTAGAAATTGCTTTCGGATACTTTATGGCTGGATGTAAGGGTTTAGTGGGAGTTATTGTCTTTTTATCAGAGGTATGATCAGAGTTAGGCTTATCCTTTGAATTTACTGCTTCCTGTTGTTTGGGCACTTCATCATGAACCGGTTTTTCGGTTACCTCTGATCGTTTTGGATAACTCGCACGAAAGGGTGCATTCATTTTAAATTCTGTTACTGGCTTTTGAAGCTGCTCCGGTATATCTGCGGCTTCTGATGGAATTACCCCCTTTTTATCCGTATTTTCCTGTACGGGCTCAGTTTGCTTACAGTAATTATAATCTGGTCTTTTAAAGAGATGTTGAGAACTCATAATACCTCCATTCAAAATAGCAGATACATAGTCTATAATTGACGCTTTTCGTCAATGGTCTATAGTATCTGAAAAAAATGTATAAAAATTATTTATATATTATATTGCTGCTGTTGTTGATCGGTGCATAACAATACCAAAGCCTGAGACTTTGGATTAAAAAAGGAGCTTTAATTATGGGGAAGGATAATGAGAATAACAGCTTTTTCTCAATATTTACCGGTATAGATAAATTAATTAATGTAGTGGCTGATATGGTAGATAACGGCAAAGATGAAGTAAGTATTTTAGGAGATATCAATAAGGATAATAAAAAGCTTACGGGTAAATATGGATTTCATGTAAAACTCGGCCCGGAGAAGCTTGACCACCTATCAGACATTAACTTAAATAAAATAATAGATGAATTAAATTCTAAGAAAGCGATAGAACCCATTACCGACATTTTTGAAGAGGAAGACAGGATTATTATAGTTTCTGAGCTACCCGGTGTATTAAAAGAAGAGATTGTACTTAAGCTTGATCAGAACGTAATCAGCTTTAGTGCTGTAAAAAAAGATATCAGTTATGCTAAACGGATCGAACTTGATTTTGCACCGGAGCGGGATTTAATCCTTGAAAGCTTTTCCAATTCCGTATACTCCATAACAATCGTAAAAAGTACCGGTAATGCATAATGGAGGAGGAAGTAAAACGATGGGATTGTTTCGTGCGGCAATGAATGTATTTGAACTTATTTACGACGAAGGCTTAAAGGAATGGTTGGATGAAACAAGATATATGGAAGCCCTTGATGAATTATATAATGACTTGGAGCAGGGAAAAATAAGCGAAGAGGAATACGAGGCCTCGGAAGCTATTATTCTTGAGCAGCTAAAAGAGGTAAGAAATTATAAAAAAGAAAACTTAATGTAAGGTAATTCACCGCTGCAGCTAAAGCCTTACGTTATTCATTGCATTGTGGCGGAGAAATGGAGTCATAATGGATAACTTATCTGAAGAGCAAAATGAAATGACTCTTCTCGAACTTCTTGACAGACTGTTAGATAAAGGAATTGTCATTTATGGTGATTTAATGATATCAATTGCAGACATTGATCTCATTTACGTAGGACTCAGATTAGTGATTGGGTCAATTGATACAATCAGAGGGAACAGGAAGTGTGATCATATTGGAGAGAAATAACCTATATATTTATTGCATTACCTATCATCAACCGGCAATGGAGATGAATATTTTGCCGGGGCATAATAAGCAGCCGGTTTATACGATTACATATGAAAATATAGCTGCATATGTAAGCGATACTACATATACCTACATTGAAGCAAAGTATGAAAATCTTCAGTGCCATGAAAATGTAATTAGAGGCTTAATGGAAAAATCAGATATTTTACCGATGCGCTTTTCAACAATCTGCAAAGATAAGGAAAGTGTAATCGAAATGCTTCAGAGGTACTATCCTCAGTTCATCAAGAATCTGGATTATATAGCAGGAAAAGTAGAACTTGGAATTAAGGTGTTTTTTAAATTGGATTTTGAAAAAGAAGATGAGAGGGACAAGGAATTACTTAAAGTACCCAAAGAGTATATGAGGAAACGGTATGAAAGATACTGCTCTAGACAAAGTAAAATTGATGAGATTTTATATTCAATTGAGCTGTATCATAAGAATTTGGAGGAGATTGCTGTAGGCAGCAGCTGCTCAAAGCCCTTAAAGAATAACCTTATCTTTAATGCGTCTTATTTGGTGGAGTCAGAGAAGCAGGACAGCTTTGAGAAGGTTGTATTAGAAATGAAGAAGAATAACCCTGCATATAAAATACTATATAGCGGTCCGTGGCCAGCATATCATTTTGTAAATATAGTCAGAGAAGGGGAAGAGAATGGGTAATGTAAGGGATCTAGATGATATGGACAGTTTGGAGGATTTTACAGAGGATATAGATACAATTAATCAAAGCTTTAAGAACAGATTGAATGCTGATCCGGAGGGAGTTCAACAGGGACTTGCAAAATTAGTACTAACATTAATTGAGCTGTTAAGAAGACTAATGGAAAATCAGGCTATGAGAAGAATTGAAAACGGAACAGTGGATGATGCAGATATAGAGAAGTTAGGGGAAGCTTTTATGAAATTAGAATTAAAGATGATAGAACTCCGAGAGGTATTTAACTTAACAGAAGAAGACCTTAATTTAAATCTTGGGCCGCTTGGTGATTTAATGTAGTTGTATTGATTATTTAGCATATTATGAAGGAGGTATTGTGTATGGGATCGAGTAACTTAAATCAGTCAACGTCAGGCTCAACTCTTGGAGAGATATTAGAGAAAATTCTTGACAAAGGAGTGGTTATCGCAGGAGATATCAGTATAGCGTTAGCTGATGTTGAACTACTTACCATAAAGATCAGACTGGTCGTCGCATCAATCGATAAAGCGAAAGAAATGGGAATTGACTGGTGGGAATCAGATCCTAACTTATCTAGTAAGGCGAAGGCAGAAAAGGAGCTTAAGGAGGCTAGACAAAAGGAGGAAGAGCTGCAGACAAGACTTTTACAAGAGCAAAATAAATTACTGATGGAAAGACTTAGTAAGTTAGAGGAAAAACTATAGAGAGAGGATAGGCATTTCGCACTCTCGAAGAACCAAAGATTTTTCAATCGGCAAATTTGTGCGCTGCCCAAATTCGCAGGTGTTGGCAGCAGATGGAGGGTTAGGATGAATAAGGGGATATTACTTTATTGTATTGCAAATAAATTAAATGAGGATATTCTGGGTATAAACGGAATGGATGGAAACGGCAAACTGTATAGTATTGAATGCTGCGGACTATATGCAATTGTTGGTGATGTAAGCTTAGAGGAATATGGGGAAGAAGCAATGGCAGATAAGGGGGAAGATGTGGAGTGGCTGAAGGAGAAAGCTGTCATGTTCATGGACATTATTCTGAAAATACATACGCTATCAAATGTGATACCAATGAAATTCCTGACGATATTTCACTCGGAGGAAAGAGTGAAAAATATTATAACTGAGAATTTAGAGCTTTTTATACATAGTTTTGAACGAATTAATAATAGGGATGAATTGAGCGTAAAAATATATTGTGATGGAAAGAAATATAAAGATAAAGTGATGGGAGAGGAGATTGACGGATTTGAAAAAAGCCTGGCCGGTAAACCGAAGGGGGCAGCTTTTTTCCTGAAAAAGAAATTTGACAGTGAATTAGATGATAGAATTAATAATAGAATATGCAGTATTGCCAACAGTTTTATAGAAAGCTTAAATAGCTTTGCGGTTGAGATGAAATCGAATAAGATTATTGCAAAAGAAATCACTGGGATATCTACTCCGATGAGATTGAATTGTGCTTTTCTAATTGATAAAGAGAAGCAGGAGCAATTTGCTTCAAAAATTGATGAACTGAAAAGTCAGAATAAAGAGAATGGATTTATGATAGAGATGTCCGGACCCTGGCCTCCCTTCAGCTTCTGTGAATAATAGAGGTAAACGCAAACCTCATTAGTAGTAAGCATTGAATACACAGTTAAATATTATCAGAATGGAAGAACGTTGGAGCAATAGAATAAGTATCTTTGTCTATTAAGACACAATAATACAGGTTTCGACATATTATATGATAGGGATTGATTTAAATATAGATTATATTGATTACCTAAGTTAGTTTAAATTTTTCCCTAATATGAAATTGGAGGAAGCTGTATGGTAACACAAAGATTAATCGATTATGTTGATTGTGTCATGTCTGATTTAAATGCTCCTGAGCAGTACAAAATCAAATTAGAAAATGAACTGATCAGATATATTATGGAAGCTTCTGAAAATACAAGTGTTGATGAGGTGAAAAGAGCCTTAGTTTCACCTGAAAAATTAGCTGAAGAATTAAGTAAGCGCTTAGCAGTAGAAAAACCGCAGGAAAAGCCTGTGAAGGAAGCAGTGGCTGCTAAACCGCATAGAAGGTATCAAAGATATACGGGGGAATTTATGAAGGAGCAAAATAATACTAACATTAAGCTGCTCTATATTCCGCTCATTCAGCTGTCATCAGGCACTACAAGAGTTATTATGCCTTTAACTGATGAGGATGACGATGAGGATGATTAACTAACGATGTTATTATGGTAAAAATATAGTAATAATAAAAGGCTCTGAGAACGGAACAGCTGATTAATCAGCGAGTAATTTATCCGTTTTCAGAGCCCTTTTATATCTGCAGGGTTATTGAAACGTAAGAAATATCAGGTTCATAAAATATTAAGAGGTATTTCATAAATTCATCACATTTAATGAGTACAGTAATAATATCAACAGACGGAAGAAATTCTCTTTAAACAATAATACTTCCAGCTTGTTAATTGTAAGAAATTATTGTAGCATTATCTCATATTGTTAATTACGAAACGCATTAATTATAGGTATGTAATGTGTATATTATTATTAAAACTATGTAGTATCGCAATTACCTGATTATATCATGAAGAGTAAGGAGCAATAATACGAATGAAAGGATTTTTCTATAAGCCTTATAGCTGGGCAGTTGTATTTTCCGTGTTGTTAATCAGTTTTACTACCTTTGTACTATTAGATACCTTTCTCATTCCAAAAAGGTATACAGAGGTTGTTGATACTGAATTAAGAACCTTAAAAGCAAATGAAACAGAAGAAGCAGAGGATGAGATAGAAGATGATAAAGTAGAAGAAGCTGAAGCCATTACCGCTTCCTCCTATGAAGATAAAAATATTCAAATTAATATTGAAACAATTAATGAATATGATACTGCTATTTATATAGCAGATATACAGCTTACGGATGTAGCTTATTTGAAAACAGCCCTGGCTGAGGAGACCTATGGACGGAATATCAAGGAAACCACTTCAAGTATGGCAGAAAAAAATAATGCTATCTTTGCAGTCAATGGAGATTTCTATGGCTTTCGGGATTATGGCTGGGTACTACGTAACGGAACACTGTATCGTGATACTGCTGGAGATGCTCAGGCTTTAGTGATTGATTATGCGGGTAGCTTTTCCTTATTTTATGAAAGGAAAACTAATCTGGCAGCTCTAGACCTGACATCAATCTGGCAGATATTATCCTTTGGTCCGGCATTAATTGAGGAGGGCAATATTGTTGTAAATTCCAAAAGTGAAGTTGCCAGATCAATGGCGAGTAATCCCAGAACGGCAATAGGGATGATTGAGCCTCTTCATTATATTATTGTGGTATCGGATGGAAGGACCGAAGAAAGCGAAGGCCTCTCACTCCTTGAATTGGCACAAATCTTTGCTGACAAAGGCTGTGTAACTGCCTATAATCTCGATGGAGGAGGTTCTTCAACGATGTATTTCAACGGGGAGCTTGTAAATATACCGACGGATGGCAGAAGTTTTGGAGAAAGAGAGGTCAGCGATATTGTCTATATTGGATATTAAGGTCGATAAAAAAAATCCTGTAAAAAAGACGGTAGTGGCGTATCTATTTGTAACCATTTTAACCATTACTGTCAATAAGGTCTATTCGCTATACGGACACGGAGTGAGTTCCGATGCTATGACGTATATGTTTTTATATCCTCTGATCGGAGGTTCCTTCGTATACTTAATCATGGCCTTGTTCTTTTCTAAGCTATATCTCTTTAAGGGCTACAGAAGAATCTATAATCTTTATAATTCCGGTATTGCGGTATTGACAGTCGGAAGTATGCTAAAGGGAGTAGTGGAGATAGCGGGAACGGCTTCTTTGTATATAAAATTCTATTATATTGTCGGTTATGCCTTGTTAGGAGGGAGCTTACTTTTTTATAGCTACCTTATGATTAATTATAAGAAAATGCCAGCCTAAGAATAAATACAAAATATTAGCCCTACTTCTCAGGACTCATCTGTATTTTATCAGATTGATCCTGAGATAGTTGGGAATTTTAAACATTAGTTATTGCAATAGACATTTACTTAAATACCCAATTTGTTATCAGTCATAGGGCTTCCGGATATTTTTCTAGTAAATTTGTAATGATACCTTTTCATACCTTCCCGTTCATAAAAACGATGTGCATCAACTCTTAGTTTGTTACAGCATACTTCAATTTGAGAGCATCCTTGCTCGTTTGCAATTTTACAAGCCATAGCGAATAACTGCTTACCTACCCCACAAGAACGATAGTTTTCTGCTACGGATAACTCCATAATTTCTGCAATCTTACTTACATGATGCAACTGATATTCAATTCTTAGATTCAAGCATCCGATAATAAGATTATCTATTTCGAAAACGAGGCAAAAAAAATGCTCATCTGTTAGTATATCTAAAAATAATTTCTTAAATTTATGATAATCCAATTCTACTTGTTCCATATTACAAATTAATGTATATATTGAATTTAAATCGCATACACATGCATGTCTAATCATAGGTACGCTCTCCTAAGAATATTACTATAAGTAATTCGGTATCTGTTATATCTGACCACATAGTAAATTATATCAGGTTCACCTACTATAGTAATCAGTAGATGAACCTATCTTTTAATCGAAAGAAAAGTACAAGGTACATAGATAACTTAATATTATTACACCTTAAACTGCATAAACAAGGGAAATATTAACTTAATAAAATTAAAGTCCGATAGTTTATGAGAAGGCTGTGCTGTTATGATTTATTTCTATTAAGCTTTGTATATAAGAAGAGATCCTCACATATTTATAATTAAACCGAATACGTATAAGAGCTGCAATTATAAGACGGTGAAATACAGTCCTCGGAGTAAGTGTGTAAGAATTATGATGTGTTAGTCTCGCAAATAACGATTAAGCAGCGTGGAAATGAGGATATTTATGAATATAATTTTTTTGCTTTTAGCAGTACTTGCAGGGATTTTTACAACCTTTGAAGGCAGTATCAATTCACAGCTTGGGAAATACGTAACGCCGGGTATCGCTACACTGCACAGCCTGATTATTGGAACTTTTATGGTACTTATTCTCAATATATTCATGGGAAATATAACGAATTATGCGAAAATACGAACAGTGAGTCCAATCTGGCTTATTGGCGGCATTTTTGGCGCCTCCATTATCTATCTGTCTGCCAGAGCCATACCGGAATTAGGTATCTCAAATACCGTAATCTTAATTCTGTCCGGACAGCTATTATGCAGTATGGTAGTGGATGCTATCGTAAATAATATTGAGATCAGCTTCAAGAAGATGGCAGGAGTTATTCTGTTTTTAATTGGAGCCATCCTCTATCTAAAGGAATAAAGGGTTATTCATCTATCATAACAAGCCTGTACTTTGATCCTATAACGAAAGTTTTATGGAAAGAGAGTCAAGCGTCTCCTTTAATTGGTCGGATATCTGTGTCAGCGGTAATCTTACCTCAGAAGAAGCAATTAAGCCTAATTTATGAAGCAGATATTTTGTAGGGGCAGGATTTGGCTCCTTGAATAAAAGCGGAATAAACGGATAGAGCTGCTTCCATATAGTAAAGGCCGCTTCTAAGTCATTACCTTTTATCTTATTGTAGACTTCAATAAACTTTTCTGTACGCATATGAGCTGAAGCCAGAATACCTCCCTGTCCTCCCATTGTTAGGGTAAGGTAGAAAAGGATATCCTCTCCAGTCATGATAGAGAAGTCCTTCGGAGGATTCATAAGCAGTGCTGCCGTCTGTTTGATATCGCCGCTGGCATCCTTAATCCCGATTATATTCTTTATTTCTGCAAGCTTATAGACCGTTTCATTTTCAATATTCACCCCGGTACGATAGGGGATATTATATAAAACAATATTTAAATCTGTTTCTTCTGCTATGCATTTAAAATGTTCATAAATACCCATCTGATTCGGACGGTTATAATAAGGACAGACAGAAAGGATTCCCTTAATAGGATATTTACTTGCTACTTTCAGCTTCTGAATAACTTTAGCGGTATAATTTCCTCCGACTCCTACATAGACCGGCAGACGATCCATATTATATTCCAAGGTTTTTTCAATCATTTCTTCAAATTCATAATCGGTAAGGGTAGGAATTTCGCCCGTTGTACCGAGTGGTATTAGTCCGTTAATTCCCTTCTCTGTATAATAATCAATAAGTTTTTTATAGGAGCTGTAATCAATTTTATCCTCTTTAAAAGGGGTGATAATTGGCAGCCAAACACCTGATAGCTTCATAAAAGACCTCCTTAAATACGAAACCCTTAATCTTCTAATTCTATTTTACATGACATTATTTTATTAAAATAGAATTATAATGCTTTGAATATTGCATATAATGCTGTATAATAATACGAATTCATAATTTTACATTTTAAATCGTACAGCTTAATAAATTAGCCTAAGGAAGATATTGGCATCTGATTTATCATATTAAGTATAGTTTGTTAATGTTTCATTGGAATTGGGAGGTGGCCATGAACAGTTTTGAGAAGTTCGGATATTTAGAGGATGATTTTAAGATGTTTCATATCATTGACAGACAGAGAAAAGAATTCGCGTATCATTACCACGATTTTAATAAGATAATCATCTTTCTGAAGGGTAATATAAATTACTCAATTGAAGGTAAAAATTATCTTTTAAAGCCCTATGATATTGTTATGGTAAATGAAGGAGAAATTCATAGACCGGCTGTTCTTGATCATTCAGAATATGAAAGGATAATCATTTATGTATCAACACAATTTCTACATAGCTATGCTGGTCAGGACTATAACTTAAGCTACTGCTTTGAACGTGCTAAATCAGAAAAAACCAATGTACTTAGAATTCATTCTTTAGAAAAGAGTAAGCTTTATCAAGTTTGTCTAGAACTAGAGCATTCCTTTACAGATCATGCTTTTGCCAAGGAGCTCTACCAGAAGATTTTGTTTTTAGAGTTTATGATTCAGCTCAACCGTACGGTGATTTCTAATCATATTAATTATCTTAATTCTGCAATAGGAAATACGAAGCTGCTGCAAATACTGGATTTTATTAATGAACATCTCGCAGAGGATATTACAATTGATAAACTATCTGAGTATTTTTATCTTAATCGTTATTATCTGATGCACTTTTTTAAAGAAGAGACCGGATACACAATTGGTAACTATATTACAGAAAAGCGTCTGTTACTGGCAAAAAATCTTGTGCAGAACGGTAGTCCCGTTACAGAAGCCTGTTTTCAGAGCGGCTTTCGTAATTATTCCACCTTCTCGAGAGCATTTAAAAAGGCCTTTCATACTGTTCCTAAGAATGCGCAGCTTCTGGATTAACCTTTAACAATAACATGACATGCCTGCTCATTTCATTAGTTTAACATAAAAAAGCCATAAAGTAGCCATAAGATAGACATATTATGATACTACTATCATATTGACAAAGGAAGTTGGCAGAGATATGATAACATAGTTAGAATTTGGAAGCTGGCTTTTGACCGTATATTAAAGAACATGGAGACAAACTACATATGAAAAGAAAATTATTATCCCTAATTATTATATTTTTAGCAGCAGCCTGCATGAATAATACCTTTAGTACCCCTGCAGTGAAAGCAGAAGAAACTATAACAGAGGAAGCTGGAACGGTTACAGAAGGTGATGGAACAGTAACAGAGGATGGTACGCTGCCGGAGGAGAATGCAGATACGCAGACAAGTGAACCGCTTCCCGTAGCCTCTATAGCAATTACGCAAAATCCTTCAAAGCTTATCTATAACAGAGGAGAAAGCCTGGATTTATCAGACATGGAGGTGGTTGGCTATTATAGTGACGGAACAAGCAGTATCATTACTGATTATCAGATATCAGGCTATGACAGTAATATACTTGGCACGCAGACTGTAATTGTAAGTTATGAAGGACAGATAGCTACCTTTATCGTCACGGTTTATCCGGCGAGGGTTAAGAATATATCAGCATTGAGCTATAATACTTCATCAATTACACTAATGTGGGATTTGATACCGACTGCTATAAGATATGAGATTTATAGTTACGATGAATTTACCGGCACCTATATCCTGGCTTCTAGTTCCTTTACAAATACAATCACCTTTAATTATCCTGCGGCCAGTATACATAAATTCAAAATCTGTGCGGTTGAATCTATCGCAGGGGTTGAGCAAAAAGGAGAATTTTCTGAGGAATTCGTAGCAGCGACTGCACCGGAAGCTGTTACCGGATTAAATGTTATAGGAACGGCACCAACCCAAGTAACCTTGTCCTGGAATCAGGTGACCGGAGCTACCGGCTATCTAATCTTCCGTGCAAAAGAGAATTCTACCGAATTTACCTTGTGTGGTTCCACTAGTTCCTTATCCTATATCGATGGAGGCTTAACCTCTGGCAAGGGCTATCAGTATAAAGTATGTGCCTATACCTATTCGGATAAATTTTACGGAGAATATTCCTTCGTGATTGATACCAGTACAACTCCGGCAAAGATGAATATGAAATATAAGATGGGAGAAGAAAAAGTAAGACTTACTTATACAAAGGTAACTGGAGCATCTTATTATGATATCTATATCGGGGATGAGATATCGGGCTTTAGCCTTCTAACCTCCAGAATAGCAAGCTATAAGAATAATTTTATAGTGGATAGCTTAATGACTGGGCAAACTTATCAATTTTACGTAGTTGCAAGACGTCAGTACAAGGGAGCAGAATATGAAAGCCCTGCCTCAGAGTTTATTACTGTAGTGATGCAGGTGTTAGAACCGACCAGTACTTATGGGAAATATTTTTTAACAGAAGATGATTTTAAAAATTCCTGGTCGTTTTTAAAGGTTGGCTTCTTTAATAAAAATGTTAATTACGCAAAAAGCTATATTATTCCCGGCTTAGTAACAACGAACGTTGATGGATTTTCCAGCACCAGCATGTGTCCGCAGGGAATAACCTTTGCGGAGGGTTACCTGCTTCAAACAGCATATGATCTGAAAGCAGAAGAGAATTCTGTTATCTATGTCATGGATAAAAAGACACAGGAATTATTAACTACTTTAATCCTGCCCTCTATGACTCATGCCGGAGGAATATGCTATGACGGTGTGAATGTCTGGGTGCCTACTGGTACGAAGGTATCTTCAATCCTTTTTTCTGATATAGAAGATGCAGTGGCTTCAGGAGAACCCTATTATTATATTGAATATAATACAACCAGTTCGCTGGGTATATCAGCCTCTTACTTAACCTATTATCAGGATAAGCTTTGGATTGGTTCCTATGATGAATTAAAAGCTACGAATATGCATAGTTATATCATAGAAGATAAGGATACTGCTCCTGTACTGACTTTGGCAGATACAGTAATTATGCCTACAAGAGTTCAGGGTGTTGCCTTTACCAGCAAGGGAACGTTAATTCTTTCCCGTTCCTGTCAGCTTCGTAAGGGACTTCGTGGTTATATGCGCCAGCTCGATGTATATAAACCGGACCTTATGAAAGCGGTAAACGGTGTCATTAACTTAGGTAATCCGATTAATACAGTAGAAATGCCTTCTATGAACGAGGGAATTGCAATAGATGGTTCCTATTTGTATGTACTATATGAGTCAGGTGCTTTTAAAGATGCCTCCTATATCATGGATCGGATTTGTGCATTTAAATTAACTTCAATAACGAAGAAGGCCAAGTAAATATCCAAAGCGTTTACAACGAAAGGTTAAGAAGCAGGTGTCGCATATTGGGATTGGTACTAAATCTCAGCAGGCCTTAAAGCTGCAGCATGATGCATTAAAGGAAGCTAGAAAGACTCGTTCCAAGAAGCAAAAGTGCGAGGACACTGAGAGACTATTTCATTTAAAACAGCAAAAAAGGAAAGAGAAGCACAAGGGCAGGTAACTGCCCTTTCTCTATATAAGGTTTGATTATTACGAGTGATATGGTTTTGCAGCATATTAATTTTGTAATAATCTATTGTGATAAGTTGTTTATAAGGAGAATAATAGTATGGGAAATGTCATCATAACCTACAATGAAATTTCGGATTTAAATCACTTTCTTGAAAATGAGAATATTCCATATAAGGTTCATTTGCATGATACCTGTGGAAAACAAAGCTTTACTCTGGAGGCACTGGATGAGAAAGCTGGCGAATTTGAGTATTCTGAAATGAAAAAAGCAGTAATCGAGTTCTTTGAAAATAAGGGGAATACGATAAGCTTTATAGAGCAGGGTCATGGGTTTATTATCCTATAATAGTTAAGGAGAAGGTAATTTAAGCATATAAACTGAAAGATGTTATATAAGTATGTTCGTGTAATATATCGGATAGGTGGAATATTCGATACTCATTCGATGAGAATAATTATTTGAGTTGAGATTAGGCGGATTTAGGTAGACAGAATATGAAATAGTTTCTGGTTGCGTGAAGAATTATTATATGCTAGACTTACGTTCATACAAGGGTGTTGCAGAGCTGCAGCACTCTTTTTGTTTATCCGAACCATACGGAGGGAGGATTTTCATGGCTATCATGGTGAAAAAATTATTTAAGAATGCCACCTTTTTATACCAGATGAAGCTGATTGCCGGCAGGAATGGCTTAACTAATTTAGTGCAGTGGGTACATATCATTGAGGACGATAATGTCAGCGCATTTTTACATGGAAAAGAATTAGTCTTTACCGCCGGGATATTGAATCAGGATAAGAATTGGCTGCTAAGCTTCGCGCATAAATTATATGAAGCTGGTGCCAGTGCATTTGTGGTAAACATCGGGCCTTATACGAAGGAAATACCGGTGGAGGTAATTGAATTCTGTGATGAGAAAAATCTGCCTCTTTTTACGATTCCCTGGCAAACGAGAATGGTTGACATGACCAGAGATTTCTGCCATCGGATTATGAATAGTGACCATGTGGAAAACAGTATTGCAACCACAATCAAGAATATCATATTTAAAATTGGTGATCTTGAAACCCAGGTGCTGCAGATGGAACGATACGGCTATCAGAGGGACGGTCATTTTTGCTTTATTAGTATATATGCACAGGATAAAGATGGAGTTCACTCACAGGAGTATACAGATTCCTTACAAATATACGCAGAGAAAACAGCCAGAAGTATCCGTGAGCTTTTTATCTCCTTCTCCTATAAGGAATGCCTTATCCTGGTTCTGGTTGACTATTCTGATAAAGAAATTGAGAGCTTTGTAAAGGATTTTTTAAGGCTTATAAAAAAGGAGAAAGGCAGATATCTAATTCATATAGGTATCAGCTCAAACCAGCAAGGCCTGTATAAACAGGATAGAAATTTTGAGAAGGCCTTCTCCGCGATGGAAATGGCTAAAAGAAGGAATGAAATTTATCTTTATTATGATAAGCTTAATATCTATAAGCTTCTTTATTCAATCCATGATAAAGCAGTCTTAAGAAGCTATTACCGTGATACGATCGGTAAGCTGGAGAGCTTTGACAGTAAGAATAACACGGAGCTGCTTAAGCTTTTAAGAACCTATTTTGAAAATAACGGCAGCCTGCAGCTGGTATCAGAAAAGCTTTTTATCCACAGAAATACGGTAACAAATCAGTTAAAAAGGATTGAGAGCATAACCGGATATAATCCGCTGGATCTAGAGGATAGAGTAAAGCTTTATATAGGGTTTTATGTTAAGGATATTCTTTAAAAGCCCAGGGGAGGAAAGTATCAGGCAGAAGTAAGTATCAGCATACTTTTGTTTATTGCTATAAAAATGGAGTATTCCTATTATGAAATAATTGTTATAATTTACGTCAACTCATCATATTTACTGATATTATTGAAATATACTCCAATATGTGAGAATATATGTTGTGCAACAGCACAATTAACATTGGTCTGATATCAATTGCAAATATTATTTTACATGTTTATAATTACTACTAAATTAAGTAATATATTTGAAGCAGCGAAGAGGCCGTTTAGGAGGACTCTGAGGCTGCTTGTTTTTATTTCCGGGATATCAAATCATTAGTTTAGTAGTATTGCATGGATAGGATGCATGGTACGGAATTGGAGGAAGCGATGACAGGTGAAGAAATCAGGAGTACGTTAAAGAAATATAATTTGCAATCATGGAGTAAACAGAAGAACCTTAATCCTATATCAGTGGAAAAGGCTGAGGGAATATATTTTTGGGATTATGAGGGGAACCGTTATACGGATATGTCCTCCCAATTGGTTAATATGAATCTCGGCTTTGGCAATCAAGCGATTGCAGATGCAATCAAAGCTCAGGTGGATCAGTATTGCTTCGTAGGCCCCTCTTATGGAGCAGAATCAAGAGCAACGCTTGCTAAAAAAATTATAGAGCTAATGCCGGATACGATGGGGAAGGTATTCTTTACCAATGCCGGTGCAGATGCGAATGAAAATGCTGTTAAGATTGCGAGAATGTATACAGGAAGGAACAAGATCTTTAGCCGCTACAGAAGTTATCATGGTTCCTCCTTCGGAGCCGGGAACTTAACCGGGGAACCCAGAAGATATGCATTAGAACCAGGAATACCGGGCTTTGTAAAGTTTATTGATCCATATATATATCGTGAAGCGGTAGAATTTAAATCAGAGGCAGAGGCAACAAACTATTATCTGAAAAAGCTTGAAGAACAAATTCAGTATGAGGGGCCTGATTCAATCGCTGCGATTGTGATGGAGACCATAACGGGCTCTAATGGAGTAATCATTCCTCCCAAAGGATATATGCCAGGTGTCAGAAAGCTATGTGATAAATACGGGATTCTATTGATCTGTGATGAGGTAATGACAGGCTGGTGCAGAACCGGTAAGATGTTTGCCTTTGAGAACTTTGAGGCAGTGCCTGATATTGTAACCTTCGCCAAAGGTGTTACCTGCGGATATGTTCCTCTGGGCGGTGTTGTAGTGAGTAAGAAGATAGCGGCATATTTTGATGATAACCTGTTCTCCTGCGGACTTACCTATAGCGGACACCCTCTGGCCTGCGCAGCAGGTGTTGCCTGTATAAACTATTATGAGGAAGCAGATATTCTTGGTAATGTCAATAAAGCAGGTAAGGTATTAGGTGAAAAATTAGAGGAAATGAAAGAAGCACATCCTTGCGTGGGTGATGTTAGATATATTGGTTTATTCTCCGCAGTAGAGCTGGTTAAGGATAAGGTAACAAAAGAAGCAATTGTTCCTTATGGGAAGGATCCGGAGGGTGTTATGGCAAAAATACTCGGGCTCTTAAAGGAACGTAAATTTATGACCTATACACACGAGAATATGATCTTAATTGCGCCTCCTTTGATTATTACCGTGGAACAGCTTATAGAGGAGCTTAAAAAGCTGGAGGAAGTATTAAGTATTGTGGATAAAGAATTCATCTAATGCTAGAGTGGTGGATAAATGAAACGGAGGTTAGGTTGAAAAATCAAAGATTTTTCAATCGGCAAATTTGTGCGCTGCCCAAATTCGTAGGTTTTTGGCAGCATGGAGGTTACTATGGCATATCAGTTTACATTACCCGGACGTGTCCTGCTTGGGGAAAATGCGCTTAAGGAAAGTGAAGCAGTCATAAAGAGCCTTGGAAGAAAAGCTCTTGTGGTAACCGGCAAAATAATTACTAAAACCGGACTCCTTAAGCCTCTTACTGCTTACTTAGACGAATGGGGAATATCGTATGAAATATTCAATGATATAACAGGGGAACCTACAGAACAGATGATAGAGGCTGGAGTTAAAGTATTTCATAAGGCAGGCTGTGATTTCTTGATAGCAATCGGCGGTGGAAGTCCGCTTGACAGTGCAAAGGCAATTGCCGCAATGAGTGTACTACCCGGTAAGCTGAAGGATTACATGGGAAAAGAACTTCAGGGTAAACTTCCTCCGATGGTATTAATACCGACAACCGCAGGCACTGGATCGGAGGCTACAAAGTTTACGATTATTACTGATACGGACGAAAATGTTAAGATGCTCTTAAGGGGTGAGGCGTTATTGCCTGAGCTTGCAGTGATTGATCCCATCTTTACGCTGACAGCCCCGCAGAGTGTAACAGCAGCAACCGGGATGGATGCACTGACCCATGCAGTGGAAGCCTATACATCGAGAAAAGGTAATACCCTGACTGACCTATATGCCTTATCGACGATTAAGCGTATCTTCGCCTTTCTTCCGAGGGCATATAGTAACGGTAATGATGCGAAGGCAAGAGAGGAGATGGCGATCGCTGCTTTTGAAGCAGGAGTATGTATCAACAATGCCTCTGTTACTTTGGTTCATGGAATGAGCAGACCGATCGGAGCTCTGTTTCATGTTCCGCATGGGATATCGAATGCAATGCTTTTGAAAGAAAGTTTAAGCTTTGCTTTGGACGGTTGTTATGAAAAATTTGCGCAGATAGCTAGGGCAATAGGAGCAGCACAGGATAAGTCGCCTGATCAGGAGGCGGCAGAGCTTTTTCTGGAAGCGCTTACTAAGCTGTGCGGATACTGCAATATCCCAACCTTAGAGGAATACGGCATAGATAAAGAAGAATTTCTCTCCTTAACAGAAAAGATGGCACAGGATGCAATAGCAAGCGGAAGTCCCGGAAATACAATAAAAGAAGTAAAGAAGGAAGATATTATTCAAATTTATCATAACCTTTTTAAGTAGTGAATGAAATATGGTTAGTCAAAGTACGATGGCGTAAAGCATAAGCTTTGCGCCATTTTTCGTTTAGGGCAGATTAAAGTGGGTAGCGGCTTTAATAAAAGGAAGTTGCTTTATAATCCCAGAAAACAGATACACAACGTGTGTAAGAATGGAGGTAAATATGGTTGCAGTTGAAAAATTAGAAAAGGATTTTATCGAGGAAGCAGATGATTTTAGAAATAAAATAGAGATAGAAATAAAAAATTTGGGAGTTAGTTTTCCGGATAAAAACGGTGGTGCTCCGGTAGTGGCACTGCAGAATATTAATTTGGAGATAAAACAGGGAGAATTTATTTCCTTACTCGGTCCTTCCGGCTGTGGTAAGACCACACTTCTTCGTACTATAGCAGATCTACAGCAGCCTACAAGCGGCAGTATCTCGGTCAGAGGCCAGTCCCCGAGAGAAATCAGACTGCAGAAAAAATACGGTATCGTTTTTCAAAATCCGGTTTTATATGACTGGAGAACGGTCAGAAGAAATGTATGTATGCCAATGGAGCTAATGGGAATCCCTAAAAAGGATAGAACAGCCCGCGTTACAAAAATGCTGGAGCTGGTAGGCTTAATGGAATTTGGAAAGAAATACCCTCATGAGTTAAGTGGCGGTATGCAGCAGAGAGTAGGTATTGCCAGAGCTTTGGCGATTAAGCCGGAAATCTTACTGATGGATGAGCCCTTCTCTGCTCTTGATGAATTTACAAAGGAGAAGCTTCATGAGGATCTGCTTAGAATTTGGAAAAAGACGAATAAGACGATTTTATTTGTAACCCATAATATACAGGAAGCAGTATTTTTATCGGATAGAGTCGTTGTATTATCACCACATCCGGGAAGGGTTTCCGCGGTGGTAGATATTACCCTTAATAGGCCTAGAACCCTGGAGGTAAAGAATTCACCAGAATTTCATGCACTTATGGCGAAGGTGAGAGGTAGCTTCGAAGGCGTATAAGCTATAGTACTTTTTAAAGCAGTAATCATTGTGAAATGCCTGATATTGATAGATTGGAGGTTATATATGAAGTATTTGAATAAATTTCTCTCCTCAAAGAAATGGGTTACGGCTGCCTGGGTGCTTGGGCTGATTATTGTCTGGGAGCTTGGGGCTGCCGTAATCGAACACACAAAACGCTCACCTGAAAATGTACTTCCGCACTTATATCAGATTATACATTCCGTGATTAGTAGGGATTTAGTAAACAGTAGTCAGACAGCGCTGCAGATCGTTTTAAGCAATGCGGGAATTACGCTTATTCGTGCGGGAATAGGTTTCCTTATTGGTATAATCATTGGTTTTATCCTAGCACTTTTCATGAATTTGTTTAAGCCTGTTGAAAAGACCTTCTTTCCATACCTGATGATGATACAGATGATCCCTATTCTTGGAATGGCACCGATTGTTCTTGCGATCACTAAGGATATCAACAAAAGCCGTATCGTGATCGCTGCTATATTAACCTTTTATCCGGTGGCTACCAATACTCTTGCGGGCTTTCAATCGGTAGAAAGGGAGAAGCATGAGCTAATGTACTCGATAGCAGCAAGTAAGTATCAGATCTACAGGAAGCTTTTAATTCCCTCCTGCATGCCATATTTCTTTACAGGTCTGAAAATTTCAGCACCTATGGCGATTACTGCATCAATTCTTGTGGATACCCTGCAGGGAGGGGGAGGACTTGGTTGTATGTTATCTCAGTCACTAAAGCATGCGATGTCCATTTATGTATTCTGGCAGATTGTTTTTATCAGTGCATTCATCGGAATTTTAAGCTATTATCTAATGACTTTGATTGAAAGGCTTTTATCCCCGTATAATCGCGCGAAAAGAGTTAAGAGGTGAGTGAGATGGAGAATAAAAAGGGAAAAGAAAATAAACAGACAATATCAACGGTCCTATACCCGGTATTATTCGGTGTGTTCATTGCCGTACTCTGGCAGACAAAGGTCCTTCATAGGATAATCGGTGCAGACACCTTCACCCTGCCGCTTCCGGGAAGAATTTTCGGAATTATCCATGATAATATGCCGGATATTCTTAATAATGTAAGGGCGACAGTAATTGTAGCAGTAGGAGGACTGGTACTGGGTTCCCTGTTAGGCTATTTACTGGCGATTATCGCAACTACCTTTCCCAAATGGGGCGTAGGCGGACTTACGATAGCTTCCGCCTTTCATGCAATTCCGATTATAGCGGTAGCGCCTATCCTGAATAATTTAACTAAGGATTTCAGTAAAGATCCGAATACCAGAAGTATGCTAGCTAAGATGCTTGTAGTAATGATTACCTGCACGGTATCCATGAGTATAAACGCATATCGGGGCTTTACAGAACTTAAGCCTTTTTCACTCGACTTAATGAAATCCTACGCTGCCGGTAAGATAACAGTATTTTTAAAGCTGAGAATTCCAAACAGTGTACCTTATATCTTCACGGCACTTAGAGTTAGCGTACCCGGCTGCGTGATCAGTGCTCTGGTTAGTGAATACTTTGCAGAATATATTGTCGGAGTCGGCCGCCAGATACGTGAAAACATTGTGCTTGCACAGTATGCAACAGCTTGGGCTTATATCTTTGTGGCTTGTGCTATCGGTATCAGCATGTATGTAATTCTTCTGGTCACAGAGGGTATTTTGTTGAAAGGACGCCGCTAAAGGTGTGCTTCAACTTTATATATACAGTCAATAGGTAATCGCAATCACCTAAAAACAATTTCATCTAATAAAAGGAGGAATCATTTATGAGAAAATTATTAAGAAAAGAATTCACTAAGACAGGTTCATTATTATTAGTCTTAATCATGGTTATGACAATATTAGCGGCATGTGGAAGTAAGAAAGAGGAGAAAGCTGTAGATACCGGAGTAGCTGCAACCAAGGCTCCTGAAGCAACAGATGCTGCCGCAGATGTAACAAAGGCAGCAGAAAGCACAGGCCCTTATTACGCAGCAGATGCATCCGCTGAAAGTATCGTAAAGGATGCAGCTGGCAAGGGGCAGGTAGGCAACTGGGGACTTGGTAACGAATATGAGATTCAGGCGCTTTTAACAAAGTATGGTCAGCCCACTACCTATTTAAGTCAGGCTTTTGATATGGATGGCTTTGATGATGACTCCATTCTCTTAGCTTCTGCAATGACCTATAATGAACTCGGTCTGGTTAAGAACAGCTATGATGGTGGCTACAGCTACGGGGATAAAGTGAAGTTCATCGATATGAACGAGGAAGGTGTTGCGATGCTTGAGGATAACATCTTCTGCACAAAGGAATTTGCCCAAGCAAATCCTAATACAGTAAAAGCATTTATTTATGCTTCCATGAAGGGCTGGGAATATGCCTGCGCTAATCCTGGCGAGGCAGCAGAAATCGTTTATAAATACGGTTCCTCCGTATCTGCTGAGCATCAGGCATATATGGCTTCTGAGGTAAAGAAGCTTGTTGAAACAGATATGACTGGCGCTGCTGTAACCGAGTACGGCAGGATGGATGAGACTGCGATGCAGCAGACACTTGATCTTGCCAAACAGTACATTAAGCTAGAGGATTCCGCTGCAGCAGATCAATTAAGTAAACTTACCCTCGATGATATCAGAGATACCTCTTATTGGACAGAGGCTATGGCCTCCGACGGAAAATTTACTCCTGAAAAGACAGACATCTCCATTCAGTTAAAATGGTTACCTCAGGCACAATTCATGGGTTACTATGTAGCACTTGATAAAGGTTATTATAAGGATGCCGGTTTGAATGTTTCAATCGTTCCGGGCGGCGGTGATATCGGTGAAACTACAGCTGTTTATACCGGTCAGGTTGACTTCGGAGTAACCTGGGTTTCTAACTTGATTGCAGCGAAAGCAGGTGGTATGGATTTACTAGAGGTTTCACAGGTTTACCAAAGATCGGGGCTTGTTCTTGTCTACAAGATAAACGAATAAGTGTTTTGCAAACAAAACTGACTGACCGCTATTCATCCTTAACAAATCGGAGGTAGAAATATGGATTTATTAATAAAAAACGGGCTGCTTGTAACTGTAAACGAAAGCTTTATTGCTGATATCGCAGTAAAGGAAGGAAAAATTGCCTGTATCGGAAAAAATCTCGACATCCGTGCAGAAAAGGTAGTAGATGCAGCAGGAAAGCTTGTATTACCCGGAGCAATAGACGCACATACCCATTTGGCGATGCCCTTTGGCGGAACAGTTTCTGCCGACAGCTATTTATCAGGAACCAGAGCTGCAGCCTGCGGTGGTGTTACAACGGTATTTGATTATCCAATGCAGAGAAAGGGGAAAGGAATTCTCGAGACAGTTAAGACAAGAAAGGATATGTGTGATACACAGGCCTGTGTTGACTATGCCTTTCACTGTATCATCACAGACCTTAATGAGGATACCCTACTAGAGGAATTCGAGGCAGCAGTTGAGTATGGCATAACTAGCTTTAAATGCTTTTTGGTTTACAAAAAGGAAGGCATGATGGTAGATGACGGAACCTTGATTAAGGTACTTTTAAAGGCAAAGGAAGCAGGGGCAATCACAAATATACATGCTGAAAATCCGGATGTAATTGATTTAAACATCGCTAAATTCCTAAGAGAAGGAAAAACCTCGGCCTGGTATCATTATTTAAGCAGACCGGAATTTGTTGAGGCAGAAGCGGATAAAAGAGCAGTACATTGGGCGAAATCAGTTGACGCACCATTATATATTGTGCATATGGCTGATAAGGAAGGCTTAGAGGCTGCGATTGCAGCAAAGCGGGAGGGCTACCTGATTTTTATTGAGACTTGTCCGCAATATCTGGAGTTCACCAATGAGGTATATAAGAGAGAGGACGGAAGAAACTTTGTATGCTCACCGCCGATGAAGGGAAAGGAAAGTCAGGATGCCCTTTGGGAAGCGGTTAAGCTTGGTATGCTTGATACAATTGCTACGGATCATTGTCCCTTTAAGAGCTATGAAAAGGATTGGGGTAAGGATGATTTTACAAAGATTCCAAATGGCTGTGCAGGTATAGAAAATATGTATCCTTATATGCTCTCAGCAGCAAATGAAGGGAAAATTACCTTTGGCAGGGCAGTAGAGCTTTGTTCTTCCAATCCTGCTAGGATTTTTGGCTGCAGTGAGAAGGGTTCTCTGACAGTAGGAAAGGATGCAGACATTGTAATCTATGATCCGAATAAGGAATTTACAATCTCTATAAACAATATGCATTCCGATTATGATCATACCATATGGGAGGGCAAAAAGCTTCATGGATATCCCATACAGACCTATCTCAGAGGTCAATTGGTTTATGATAACGGAGAATTTGTTGGGAAACCGGGCTTTGGTGAGTATATCAAACGCAAACCGAATAAATGGTAGCGGTAGGATAGAAGGGAGGCTGTTATGGGTAATTATATATATAATGATATATCGCTTCCTGAAGAAGTGGGCGCATGCTTGCTCTGTCATGAAGCACCATGTACAAAAGCCTGTCCCCATGGGGTCCAGGCGGACTCTGTTATTCGGTCGCTTCGTTTTGAGAATTACTTTGGAGCCGCGAATAAGCTTCCTAAGGAGCTTCCCTGTACGTCATGTGTATCAAAGGCTTGCAGGAGGGCCTGCTTAAAGGAGAAAATCAACAGGCCGGTACCGATAGATGAAATTATGGAGGCTGCTTCTGCTTATGAAAAAATTGAGAATAGCCAGGTTGATTTATCCATAAATTTTTGTTCTGTTCAATGTGAGAATCCATTTTTCCTTTCCTCTTCGGTTGTAGGAAGCAATTATGAAATGGTTGCTAAAGCATTTGAAATGGGATGGGCCGGTGTAGCATTCAAGACCATCGGTACCTTTGTACCAAAGGAGGTATCGCCGAGATTTGACACACTCCGTAAAGAAGCAACCCCTTTTGTAGGATTAAAAAATATTGAGCAGATTTCAGAGCACACCTTGGAGGAGAATCTTTCGTTCATAAAACAGCTGAAAAAGGATTATAAAAACAAGGTAATTATTGCTTCCATTATGGGGCAGACGCAGGAGGAGTGGACGTATCTTGCTAAGCTAATGACAGATGCAGGTGCTGATATTATAGAATGTAATTTCTCCTGTCCTCATATGGCAGCTGATGGATTAGGCTCCGATGTCGGGCAAAGTCCGGAGCTGGTATCAGCATATACAAAAGCAGTCAGAAGAGGAACTCATCTTCCAGTTCTGGCGAAAATGACTCCGAATATCGGTAACATGGAAATTCCGGCAATTGCTGCAGTGGAGGCCGGAGCGGATGGTATTGCAGCAATTAACACGATTAAGAGTATTATGAATATAGATCTTAATACTTACTCATCAGGGCCTGATGTAGAAGGAAAAACAAGTATTGGCGGTTATTCTGGAAAAGCGGTAAAACCAATAGCACTTCGTTTTATTCATTCCCTGAAAAGCTGCGATAAGCTGAAGAATATTCCTGTGAGCGGTATGGGCGGAATTGAAACCTGGAAGGATGCGGCAGAATTCATGGCACTTGGCTGTGAAAATATTCAGATAACAACATCGGTTATGCAATATGGTTACCGTGTCATCGAAGATATGATAGAGGGAATGAAATTATATTTAAGTGCTCAGGGTTATCGTAGTATTTCGGAAATAATTGGGAAGGCATTACCTAATATTATTCCTGCAGAGGAGCTTAACAGGGCTAGTATCTGCTATCCTAAATTTAACAAAAGTAAGTGTGTCAGCTGCGGACGTTGTTATCTGTCCTGCTATGATGGTGGCCATCAGGCACTTAAGCGTGAGGAAGCTACCGGAAAGCCGATTATGGATGCCGGAAAGTGTGTCGGCTGTCATTTATGTGCCGCAGTTTGCCCTGTTAGGGCTATCGGAAAGGGAACCAGAATCAGGAAAGCTTAATAGAGTATGTTTGAAGGAGGGAATTGGTATGATAGCATGCAGTTTAGATAGAATGAATGACAAAATCAAAACATTCAGTAAATTTGGAGATACCGGTAAAGGAGGCATAACAAGATTTTCCTTGTCTCCGGAAGCTCTTGCTGCCAGAGGTGAATTTAAGAGGAGGATGGAGGCGATCGGTGCTACTGTAATAACGGATGATATGGCAAATATGTATGCTACACTTCCCGGCTCGGAAGATTTACCGGCCATTCTCTCGGGATCTCATCTTGATTCTGTGAGACAGGGTGGTAATTATGATGGTGTTTTGGGAGTATTGACTGCGATGGAGGCTGCTGAAACAATTGTTAAGGAGAATATTCCTCATAAGCATCCAATTACGGTTGTTGTCTGGACGAATGAAGAAGGAGCACGCTTTGAACCAGCTATGATGTCCTCCGGTGTCATCTGCGGCAAATTTGATAAAGCTGAAATGCTGGCTTCTGAAGCAAAGGATCAGCCGGGATATACCTTTTTTGATGCTCTTGAAGCCAGCGGCTATATAGGTGAGGAAATAAATAGAATCAATCCCTCCAAAGCTGCTGCACTTGTTGAATTACATATCGAGCAGGGGCCGGTGTTAGAGGCAGAGGGTTATGATATCGGGGTAGTTGAAGGTGTTTGCGGTATGATTAACTATGAATTTACCTTTACCGGTCAGGCAGGCCATGCCGGAACAACACCAATGAAATATAGAAAGGATGCACTTTATGCGGCTGCAAAAACAATACAGTACTTGCATGATGAATTAGATGAGCTAGATAGTAAATTAGTTTATACCACAGGCAAAATATCCTGTCATCCGAATATTCATACAATAATTCCGGATGAAGTAAAATTCACACTGGATGCGAGACATCAGGATAGTGAGGTAATCAGGCAGGTTCTGGCTATCATAAATAGGATTCCTGCTGAAGTAGAAAAATGTCAGGTAAGCTTTAACAAGGCCTGGTCCCGCAAAACAGTTGCTTTTACTCCTGAGCTAGTGGATTATGTGGAAAAAAGTGCGAAAGAACTAGGTTATTCTAATCGCAGAATATACAGTGGACCGGGACATGATGCACAATTTATGATTGATCTGCTTCCAACAACAATGATCTTTGTTCCCAGTGTAGGAGGACATAGCCATTGTGAACTGGAATATACGCCGGTTGAGAACTGCTTAAAGGGTGCCAATGTGCTACTAAAGACCCTGTTATATATTGATCAGCAATAATAATAGCAAACGGAAGGGAGAAAATTAATATACTTTTTCCCTTCCGCTTTATTTTGATATCGTTCCTTTCAAAGCTTATAATCAATTAAACAAAGTGTATTTCAGTGATTTCTTCCTGTAGTTGAAAGGGGTGGTTCCAGTACATTTTTTAAATAAACGAATCAACAAATTAATATTTTCAAAGCCAACCATTCTTCCGATTTCATTAATTCTTTTGTCTGTGTAAAGCAAAGCTTCCTTTGCTGCTTCAATCCTTTTCATATTAAGATATTGGATTGGAGATATGCTATAATGCTTCGTAAATTCTCTGCATATGCGGTATTTGCATATATGATAGTCCTGCTCGAGAGAGTCTAAGGAGTAATTGTTTTGATAATTTACATCGAAATTTTGTTTGATTTTAATTAAATAATCTGGGACATAATCTGTTGCTTCTTTTCTGCTTTCCTTTTCAATTATTATATCTAGTAAAATATCAAGTACAATCTTGGTCTGAAGATAAGAGATTGTTCTATCGCTAAGCTCTAACTGATTCGCAAATTTTTTTAATATATTTGGAACGGCCGATTCGGCTGAAAAATAAAAAACACAGTTATTATCAGCAGTAATAATATTATAAAGATCAGATATCATATTGCCATTTACAAAAAATACAAGGTAGTTCCATTGATATTGCTTGATTTCTATTCTGTGCTTAATATTACAGTCTATTATAGCCAAGGAATTTGGTGTTAGCTGCTGACTGTTATCATTAATGATTAAATTACCGGAACCGCTTTCCGTATAAATTAGGCAGTAGGAATTTAATGCTGAGATTTCATAGTAATACGGAAAAAAGGCCTGTACTCTTCCATATGCCTGAAGATAAGGTAGATTATAATCAACTGTATCCGGGGCGGGAAGGGCTGCAGGTAAGTAATCGAGGATTGAAATAGTTTTTGTTAAAGCTGTATTTGAAAGTAAAGAATTAATAAAATACTGTCTGAAGTCCATATGCATCCCCCTTTCGTATGAATAAGAATAGCAAAAGCACTTTTTTTCACTATTTATGCCCAAAAGGTATGGGCGATAGTAATAAGTATGTTATTACAATTATATTGAAATATATTTAAAATTTCAACAAAATTAATATGTAAATTCATATAATTATATGGAAAAAAGTACCAATAGTCTTTAGAGATGATGCGAATACTCGAATTTGTGCATAATAGTGCATAATTATTATGTGTTTATATATGCAAATATAATAAGAAATGCATAAAAAAAGCAAGAATTAATTAATAAAGGCAAGAAATAGTGATGAACTTATGTACAAAATTATATAAAATTAGTACATAGTTGTTGAACAACTATACAAAGATAGAGGGAGGATATATAATGAAATTAAAAAAGGTAGTAGCATTATTATTATCAGCAGTTCTTGCATTTTCCTTTACAGGATGTGGGAACAAGGATGAAGAGACTTCATCTGACAAAAATCAAGTAACACAGGCACCCGAAACAGAAGACTCAGCAGACTCAACAGAACCGACTAAAGCAGCTGACTTAAGCTCTTTAAAAGGAACAACCATTAAGGTTTATACGCATGGTGGTAATCGAGTTCTTGGAGAAGAGAAGAAGGATAAAGACGGTAATACATATCGTGACGTAGAGAATACTGCTTATTTAAAGTATTTGGCTGAGAGATTTACCAAAGAAACAGGTATTAATGTTGAACTTAATGTTGTAACTAACGAAGATGAGTTAAGACCTTTATTCCAGGTTGAAGATGACAGTGTGGATGTATTTACCTGCCCGAACTGGAGTATAGAGGAGTGGGCAAAATATTCAGAGCCATATTGTACCGTAGAGGAAGGTAAGGAATTATACGGTGATTTTGCTATGGCAATGCCAAGTGATGGAAAGAATATATTTAGTATTATGCCCGGCAAAGCATATAATCAAGCAGTAGTATACAACGAGGAAGTTATTAAAGCAGCAGGCTATAATGAAATTCCTGCTACGATTGATGAATTCAACAAGATGTGTGATGCAATCAAGGCAAACGGAGTTACTCCTATTTCCTTACACAGAGTTGAGAACTGGCCTCTTGCAACTGTTCAGGATTTTGCAGGCTATGTTGTAGGCAATCCCAATGTATTAGCAGAATGTTTGAAGACTGAGAATCCTTTCAGTCCTGATGCACCTTTTGGTAAGACTATAAAGTTGTATACAGAGTGGAAAGCAAAGGGTTATTTTGAGGCTGAGCAATACACAGATTTCGGTGTTGCAATGGATAGTGTAGCATACGGTAAAGCAGCTATGATGTTATTTGGTTCATGGGTAGTTCCTCAGATTCAGGGACGTGTTCCTGAAGGTAAGGATCCTTCTATTATCAAATTTGCTCCTGCTCCTGATTTTGGCGCCGGCAGATATATTTTAGCAGCTCCGGCTGATAACTGGGCTATCTGCAAATTCTCCAAGAATAAAGAAGCAGCAAGAGCATTTATCGAGTACATCGCAAACGATGCTCAGTTTATTGCTGATAGCGGTTTTATAGCTAATAAGAAGGGTGTTACACCTGTGGTTCCTGATTTATACGCTATTGCTGATAAGATGATAGCTGATGGAAGCTGTAAAGCTTTAATGCTGCCTGCAAAAGATGATAATACAATCAATAATGAGGCTGTACTTTCTGAAGCTGGATATTGGGCAGATTATAAATATGTAGGTTTATTATTTGATGCACTTGACGTAACAAAGCCGGATGACTGGTCAGCTTACGACAAGCAGGTTGACGTTATGAACAAGGCATATAAGGAATATAAAGATGAACTTGGATTAGAATGGAAATAAAAAGATTCTGAATTTAACTTCATAATTACAGTGCCTCTTCCTTCCAGAAGGGGCACTATTCTTGAATAATAAATATAGAATAATATCAGAATGCTATATTTTAGGCTATTTATAACAAATGTTAATTGTGAGAGTCAAAATTATCAAATTTCTATGAGTATATGTCATATCTGTTAGAATATTGAAAATGATGAGGTAGGAGAAATATAGTTATGATAAAAACCAGAAGCAGCAAGATCATTATTGTCTTATTTTTAATATTACCAATTATTCATTTATTGGTATTCTCCTACATCCCAATAATCAGTAATGTTTATCTTAGCTTTACTAATTATAAGGGTATAGGGGAAGCAAAATTTATTGGTTTAAAGAATTATAAAAGATTGTTAACAGACCCGCAATACATCATGCTGTTTAAAAACTGCTTATGGTATATGGTGGTAGCTATACCGCAGCTTATTTTCGCATTTGTATTAGCAATCTTTGTAAATGGTAAATTCCGTGGTTTAAATTTATTCAAAAGTATTTTGATTATACCATATCTTTTAAATGGCGTTATCGTATCAACAATATTTATTATTTTCTTTAATAATTCTGGTACATTGAATCTGATATTGGATACAATTGGACTAGGGAATCTGCAACAGCAATGGCTGCAAAAACTTAGTCTTGTAAATCCTGCCATAGCATCAATCAGTATCTGGAGATACTATGGAGTTAATTTTATTATGTTCTTTGGCGGCTTGCAGACAATTCCTTCTGAACTTTTTGAAGCTGCAGCAGTGGATGGATGTACAAAGTGGCAGGAAATAAGATTTATTTCAATTCCTTCAATACGAAAAGTATTATTTATTAATATATTATTAAGTATTTCAGGTTCTATTCAGGTTTTTGATATTCCTTATATTATGATGAACGGTTCGAACGGAACCGTAACTCCTGTTATTCAGATACAGCAAAGTGCTTTTGAGGATAACAGAATGGGCTTTGCGGCGGCACTTTCTATCATGGTATTTGTTATTGTTGTTATTGCGGTGGGTCTACAAAGCTTCATTAATAAGAAGGGAGATAATTAGTATGCTAGGTGTAAGTAAATCCTATAAAGTCTTTCGTTATATTTTCTTAATTGCATCCTGTGCTTTTGTTATCATACCAATGATTCCGCTTGTATTTATGGCTTTTAAAACGGGTGCGGAGTATTCCGCTACCAGTGTTATGCAACCACCGAAGAATTGGTTTAATATGTATAATTTTAGATACGCAATCAAAGTAGGTCAGTTAGGAAAAGCTCTAATTTATACAGCAGTCGTACTGGTTATTTCACTAGGCATACAGATAATATTAACAGCAATGGTTTCCTATGTAATGAATCGTTTTGAATTTATAGGAAAGAAGCTGGTTATGATCTTATTTACTTTAACCATGTTCATTCCTGTTGTAACAACGCAGACAGTAGTCTTTCAGATTATCTATAAGATGAAACTGGTGAATAAGCTTCCAAGCGTAATTTTATTATATTCAGGTGTGGGTATAGTAGGCATCTATATTATGCTTAATCTGCTTGGTTCGATATCGAAGGAGTTAGATGAATCAGCATTAATCGATGGAGCCAGTTATTTTACGATATTTAGAAAAATTGTATTTCCATTATTAAAACCCGCATGTACAACGCTTCTTATTTTAAACGGTATTGGATATTACAATGATTTCTATCTGCCAAATCTTTATTTACAGAAGGATGTAAAGACTTTTACAGTTGCGCTGTATGATTTCTTTGGAAATACTGCTACACCTTTTGAAATCGTATCAGCTGCGATATTATTGGGTATCATACCAATTGGTATTGTATATCTGTTACTGCAAAAATATATATTCTATGGGTTGGCTGGTGCAATTAAATCATGATAAAAGAATCTGCATTCTATAAAATACTATCAGCAATACATATTGTCTTTTTTACCAGCATTCTCTGCTTTGGAATGATCTATCTTTCCTTTGGCATACTTATGTTACCGTGTTTTGCTGCTCTGTTTAAGATTGGCAAAGAGTATATATATAAGAAGCTTGATATAACAGATAGTATAATTAAGGTATACTTTAGACATTTAAAGTCATCCATAAGATTAATAAAGTATTTTCCGATTAATATTATTATGATGATTAATATTGCTGGAATGTTAGTTACAGCAAAATTTAATAATATGCTGTATAGTATTTTATGTTTATCAGTTACTGCTTTTTTGCTTGTATTTATATTGTATATTGCAGGGTATTATACATTTGTAAATGAGCAGATTAATCTGATTGATGTAATGTTTAGTATTTTTATCAGACCTTTCTTATTAATACCAATTTTTATTGTTATGGTTCTATGTATTTTCTTTTTCTCGTTGGCCATAGCAATAGTATTACTTCTTCTGGGTACATTTTTCTTGTTTGCGCTGGAAGTAATGATCTTTATGCAGATGCTTTTATTTAAAAAAGCATTCGGAAAACTTCAAGAGGATGAATATGATTTCCTGTTGCATAACGCAAATAAGAAATCAAAGAAACGCTAACTGTATAAGAAAAAGTGATTAGGGAGTGTGGTAGATTACACTCCCTATTTTGTCGCATTTTTGTTGGTTGTTATTTATTGATCATAGCTTTTTCAATGCAATCAGGAGAAATTGCCATCTAAAATTTTCGGTTCGCAAAATAAAATAGATTATGTTATAATATGGAATATGTTACTACTTTGATGTATTGAAGGCCATTTTCATATATATAGTTTGTATGACTATGATGGGTTATTAGGTAATTGAGAAACTTAGTAATTGTAAGCATTGTATACAATTAATAAAATTATATAGTTAAGCATTATTTGGGATTATTATAGCAAGGAGGTATTTTTACGAAAATACGCGATGAATATACCTGTCCATTAGAGTTGACCCACGATATAACTAAGGGAAAATGGAAACCGATTATACTATGGCTGCTTGGCAAGTCTCCTATGTCTCTTTCCGGACTTGAGAAGAATATCCAGGGCATTAATCAGAAAATGTTATTGGAGCAGTTAAAAGAATTATTGGATTGCTGCTTAATTAATAAAAAAATCTTTGAGGGGTATCCCTTAAAGGTTGAATACTCACTAACGGATCGAGGTTATAAAATACTTGATGCAATCACGATAATGCAAAATATTGGAATTGAAATCATGCTGGAAAACGGAATGGAAGACATACTCCTTGAAAGAGGCTTGATAGAGGAAGAGGATACCCACAAATAAGTGGGTAATTTACCAGATTATATTATAGATTTATAATAATACTCAGATAATAGTAAATGTGTCATTCATAAGCTATTGTAGGTAATTGCGAAACTCAGTAATTATAAGTTATGTATACACAGTACATGCTATTCCGAAGCGGAAGTTAGCTCTAGGGAGCGTTGGAGCGAAGGAATAGTATGTGCTGTGTATACAATTAATAAACTATATAGTTTCTCAATTATCGAATAAGCTATTATACTTGGAGGTATTATTATGAAAAATGTAGAGCAAACAATAGGCAATCTTATCGATAAGCAGTCAGTTGCCTTCATTAGTTCCATTGACGAGGATGGTTTCCCCAATATGAAAGCTATGCTTCCACCTCGCAAAAGGGAAGGTATCAAAGAATTTTATTTTACGACCAATACTTCATCGATGAGGGTAAGACAGTACCGTAAGGATTCAAAAGCCAGCATTTATTTTTGCGATAAGCGTTTCTACAGAGGGATTATGCTGATCGGACATATGGAGGTATTAGAAAACCCTGAAGCTAAAGAAATGATATGGCAGGAGGGAGACACAATGTACTATCCACTTGGGGTGACTGACCCGGATTATTGTGTACTTCATTTTACAGCACGAACAGGCAGATATTACAGTGATTTCAGTTCCGAAAGTTTTGTTATAGATAACGAAGCCAATGAATAAAAGTAGCAGCTAAGAAAACATGCTTCTTACGTAATATGTAATAAATTAATTGGAATGAAACAATATAGGTAAATATCAAAAGGCAGCTCTGTGAAGAGTTGTCTTTTTTAAGCCGGATAAGCATAAACCTGTTGAAGACAAAGAAGTTGCTAAATGATGTGTAACGAATGTAATTTGCTGATTAACAAAATTTACATAACATTATTGTGAAAATTATTAAGACATGCTACCATGGTTTTATAAATTGGTTTAAGTAGTACAAATATAATAAAATAATTAGCCAATATTAATATAAATTGTTTAAATAGGACAGTGCGTTGATATAGTATCTGCTATGCATACAATTAAAAAGTGATGTAGTTTCACAACTATTTAATATCATTAAGTGCAGAAAGGAAATTTTATGAGACTTTTGTTAATAGAAGATGACAAAGAATTATGTGAAGCGATTGCTGTCCATATAAAACGGGATGGATATGAATTGGATATCTGCTATGATGGTGACGATGCTTTTTATTACATATCAAAATATAATCATGATGTAATCATGTTAGATCGAATGCTTCCGGGTATGGACGGAATTCATATACTTGAAAAGCTTCGAAAAAAAGGAATTGCTACTCCGGTTATCATGATTACTGCAATGAATGGTATTAATGACAGAATTGATGGTCTGGATACCGGTGCCGATGATTATCTGGTAAAGCCTTTTGTTATGGAGGAATTACTGGCGAGAATCAGGGCACTGCTTCGAAGACCTAGAAAAATAGAAAGCTCTGAAGTATTACAGTATGGTGATATTACCTTTGATATTTGTAGCTATGTAATATTATATCAGGATCAAAAGGTATCGTTGTCCAAGAGAGAGGGAGCCTTACTGGAATTCTTAATATTAAATAAAGGGCAAATTTTAACTAGAGAGCAAATATTAAGCAGAGTATGGGGAATGGATAGCTTTGTAGAAGAGGGTAATCTTGATAACTATGTTTTTCTTCTAAGGCGAAGACTGAAAGCGATCCACACAGGCGTGCTGATTAAAACGGTACACGGAATCGGTTATCAATTGGAGTATAAAAAGAATGATTAATAAATTAAGAAAAAGGTTAATATTGCTATACACCTGCTCTACGGGAGTAATACTAACAGCAGTTCTTATTCTGGCACTTGTAATAACAAATCAGCAATTACTTCGTAATAAGAAAGAGAATTTTCAGAATAATTATTTTACGGTAAACCAGAAGCTGACTATGAATAATGAAGTAAGTCATCTGTGGCTGGCTGAAATGGAGACGAAGAATCATCTGGTTATACATATTGAGGACAATGGAAAGGCATTACTTTATCAGGGAGCCTGGCGGACGGTTACAGCACGCGAAAAGCTTATTGATAATGTAAAACAGCTGGCTGAGAAAGATAATATATATACTGATATAAGACCGATATCCTTGAAAGAAATTCAGAGTGAGATATATCTGTTAACAGGTAATAAAAATGATAAGTATTTTGCGGAGGTATATATAGTACCTATGAAAAAGGGATACAGAAGTATTATTGTGCTTCAATATATATCGGACAGCTTTATAAAAACAATAAAACAAAAGCTCCTTATCATACTGCTTTATCTATCCGGGCTTATCGCGCTTTTTTTTGTCAGCAGGTGGATAGTAGCAAAATCTTTAAAGCCTGTTGAAGAAAGCAGAAGACGACAGACAGAATTTATCGCTTCGGCATCCCATGAACTTAAGTCACCCTTAGCTGTAATCCGTGCCAACGCATCTGCACTTATAATTGAGCCGGAGAAAGCCGGACATTTTACGAAAGGGATAGATGCGGAGTGTATGCGACTTTCCGCTTTGATAGAAGATCTCCTTTTGCTTGCGTCTGCCGATGCGAAGAACTGGAGCTTTAAAAAAGAGATCATTGATATGGATATCCTCATGATTGAGACATATGATGCTTTTCAACCCTTTTGCGCAAGGAATAGCAAGGAGTTGAAGCTTGAATTACAAGAAGAGCTGCTTCCGAGGATAGAGGGGGATTCTCTTCGTATCAAGCAAATACTGTCAATTCTTATTGATAATGCAGTATCTTACTCTAAGGAGAATGATATGATAATCCTTAGGGCTAATGAAAAGAAAAATATACTGCAGCTTGAAGTGGAGGATCATGGTTTGGGTATCGATCAGAAAATAAAGCAAGAGGTATTTGAAAGATTTTTTAAGGGAGATAAATCAAGAAAAGACAAGAATCATTTTGGGCTTGGTCTTAGTATTGCTAAGGAGCTTACAGAACTGCATGAAGGAAGGATATCGATAAAGGACACCGAAGGCGGCGGAGTGACCTTTATTGTGAGCCTTCCGATCTATAAATCGAAGGCCTCTTGATACTATTTAGTTAATAAAATAAAGGAAGGTTATTATTTTAGTGCTAAATGATATGCATAAATAAAGAATGAATTTTGATAGGAAAAATCCAAGGACTGAACCTGGTATGATAGGGTTCAGTCCTTTTATGGGTGCAATATACTACAAAATCAGAAATATTAAAATTTATAATCAAATGAAAAAAATCTGGGAAAGTGATCATTCAGACAGTTAGTATAAAGTGAATACTGCCTAATAGTAATAGATACACTTAAAGATTGTTTAGAGATTTCAATGTTATATTACTTTTAGGATTTAGCTACATATTTAATTTTGCTTCATTCAATGTATAGGAGGATTTTCATGCGAAGAAGAATAACAGCACTAATATTAATTCTGGTAATTATTTTCACAGGCCTTCAGGGCTGCAGCTCAAAGAAATCACAGAAAGATAATAATACGAAGGAACTGAACCAGGTTCAAAATAGTGAAAAGGAAAGTGGAAATAAAGCTAAAGTAAAAGAAACTGCGGCAGTCATGGGAAGATACATGGAGAAGGAGGTAAAGCTACCGGAGTTTAAGGAGAATGAGAGGGTTTTAAAAATTATTCAGGGTGCCAATAACCAAATTGAATTATATACTCATGCAAAGGGTGAATATCTATGCTATCAGTTAAAGGAGGATTTAAGCTGGGAGAGCAGTAAACCCGGCTGGCTAAATGATGGAAGGTTAAATGACAATAACATAGAGATCAATAAAATCTGCTACGGAGCAGATGGTTGTTATTATCTTTGTTATGCGGATTATGGAAAAGAGGGTTTGTGTAATATTGTAAAATCAGAAGATGGAGGCATAACAGCAAAAGATATTAGTATACCATATCTTAATGAAAAGCTGCCATCCGGTATGGGTGATAAATATTATCCAAACATAAGAAATATGGATGTATTAGAGAATGGCAACCTTGTATTAAGTATCTTACAGGCAAATAACAATTTACTTATATTCTCGACAAAAGGGGATAAAATAGGAGAAGTGTCTGCCTTTATGCCAGAAGACATGGTTAATTATAAGGCCACCGGTAATGATATTATCACCGCGGACGAGGAAGGAAAAAAAATCATTCTTTATGATACAGTTAATAAAAAAGAAAGAACTGCAGTAGAATATGAGATAAAAAATGGTTCCCTTGCATTTGCTATGAATGAAGAAGGCACAGCTTATATGGTGAATTCCGGCGGTATTCATCGTCTTGCGAAGGATGGTACTTTGTGGGAGACAATGGTAGATGGTGCACTTAATTCTATGAGCATGCCATACTTATATGCGGACAGCCTAATAGTAACGAAGGAGAACGAAGAACAGTATTATGTTTCCTATCTTAACAATAATGGAGAACATATCCTAAAGCATTATGTATATGATAAAAATATATCTTCAGTACCTTCTAATGAGCTTACTGTATATTCTCTTCTGGAGAATAGTACCATAAGGCAGGCTATCTCTCTTTTTCAGGCACAAAATGCAGACATAAAAATAAATTATGTAGTCGCAATGGGAGAAGAAGGTGGTACGGTGTCTGACTACATCCGTGCTCTAAATACAGAGCTTCTGGCAGGAAGTGGTGCAGATATACTGGTACTGGATGGATTACCTGTAGATTCCTATCTGGAGAAGGGGGTACTTACAGATCTCTCTGATGTGATTTTACCAAGGGAAGAATCCGGTGAATTAATGTCAAATATAGCGGACAGTTTTAAGACAGATGGTAAAATTTATCAGATACCGATTCGCTACTCCGCACCTGTCTTAATGGGAAAGCAGGAAGTGCTAGCTACCGTGTCAAATACGGAGAGTATCGTAAATTATATTGAGAAAACACCGGAAGTACCCTATATCAGGCCAATGTCTTATAAATATTTATTACAAAATTTCATAGCACTATATTCTGAGGAAATTTTTAATAATGGAGAAATATCAAAGGAAAAATTAACTACTTTTCTTGAAAATGTAAAAAAGATTGCAGATAACAGTAAAGCTATAGAAACGAATGAATTTGATGATGGGATAACAAAATTTGATGCTGGGATAACAAATTCAAGTGACGACTTTATCAATACTCGTAAATTATTTATCACGGCTCTGGGTAAAATCACGGAGGATGTTTCCTGGTTTCGGATTTATGATTTTTTTGCCGCGATAATGCCTTTCTCGATTATGAAAAATACTGACTTACATTACTCATCGGTTAATCAGAGGTTTATCCCAAGTGGACTGGTTGGTTTGAATCATGCCAGTAAGGAAGTTGATGCAGCGAAGCAGTTTATTGGTTTCCTTTTCTCCGAGGAGGTACAGAATACAAATTTATATGACGGATTTCCTATAAATAATAACGCTATGAAGAAGTGGATGGATAAAGAAAATAATAGCTTATTCAGTGCAAGTGATATGAATGGTAATCAAATTGCAGGCACCTATCCTACGAGGGAAGAGAGAGAAGGTATCCTTAAGTTATTAAAGGAGCTTAAAACTCCAATTGTGATTAATCAGGTGATTACCAATATAATCATAGAGGAAGCCCTTCCTTTCTTCAAAGGCCAAATTGATGCCAACCAGGCGGCATCAGCAGCATATTCAAAAATTAGTACCTATATGGCGGAGTAGAGGCATTTATATTTAATTTTCATATAAATGAGTAAGCTAATATAAGCAAACAAGGAGTAGTACAACAGATCCAAAAAACGATATATTTGCGAAGGAGGTACAATTATTTGATTAGCAAGCATTTAAAAAAGGCATACCATAGCAAATCAAAGCTAGCAAAAAAAGAGGAGAGAAATGCCTACATATTTTTACTGCCGAGCCTGCTTGGTATATCTATATTCGTACTGCTTCCATTTATGGACGTAATTAGAAGATCCTTTACAGAAGCAATGAGTACTAAATTTGTTGGATTATCAAACTATAAAACAGTAATTCAAAATACTGCGTTCAGGCTGGCATCACTGAATACTGTAAAGTTTATTGGCGTATGTATCCCATTACTGTTAGTTGCTTCGTTGCTTCTTGCGTTACTATTATATCATCAAAAAAGTTATGTGAGATTTTTTAAAACCTCCTTTCTGCTGCCAATGGCTATCCCGGTGGCTTCCATTGTTATCCTCTGGAGACTTTTGTTCCATGAGAACGGACTGATTAATCTTATTTTAGTGAAATTTGATATGCCAAAAATAGATTTTATTAATTCCGATAGGGCTTTTGGTTTGCTTGTATTTAGTTACATATGGAAGAACATGGGATATGATATGGTTCTATGGCTGACTGGATTGAATAGCATATCAGTCTCTTTATATGAAGCAGCAGGGGTTGACGGTGCGGGTGCATGGGATAAATTCCGCTATATTACGCTACCTAAGTTAATTCCGACTATATTCATGATAGGTGTACTGTCCTTTATCAATTCCTTCAAAGTTTTTCGTGAGGCATACTTAATAGCCGGCAGTTATCCACATCGAAGCATATACATGCTGCAGCATATATTCAGTAACTGGTTTATTTCCCTGGACATTCAGAAAATGAGTGCTGCTGCAGTACTTTTAGTTATTATATTTTTGATTTTTATACTTTGTTTTATGAAACAGGATAGAGAAGAGGAGTAGGCAATGAAGATCAAGAGAATGATAAGGTATGCTGTACTATTCCTGCTGACCCTCTTTGCCTGGCTTCCGATCTGGGTGTTGATTTCAGGCTCCTTTATGGGAGAGGATGAGGTACTAAAAAATGTCGGCCCGGTTTTAGAGCAGGCAAAGGGTATGGCTTCCTGGTACCTTTTACCCAAATATCCTACACTGCGTGCATATGTTGAATTACTATTAGATTCTCCTAATTTTTTTACTATGTTCTGGAATTCCTGTATTCAGGTGATTCCTGTACTAATTGGACAGCTATTTATTGCAGTGCCGGCAGCCTGGGCATTTGCACGCTTTCACTTTAGAGGCAGGAAGGCATTATTTATTCTATATATTATACTAATGGTGCTGCCCTTCCAGATTACAATGGTATCAAGCTATCTGGTATTATTTAAGCTAAAGCTTATAGGTACTCATTTAGCTTTGATACTGCCAAATATTTTTTCAACCTTTCCGGTATTTGTTATGGTTAAGTTCTTTAAGACTGTTCCTTCCTCCCTTATTGAAGCGGCAAAGCTGGATGGTGCTGGTGAGTTATACATATTTCTCCGAGTTGGAATTCCCATGAGTACGTCTGGTATTCTTTCTATAACACTATTGGGATTTTTGGAATACTGGAATGCGATAGAGCAGCCTCTTACATTTTTAATCAATAATAAGAAGCTTTGGCCGTTAACTCTATATCTGCCTAATATTACTGTAGATAAATTAGGATTGGCATTTACAGCAGCAGTATTTGTTATGTTTCCAGCACTACTACTGTTTTTATATGGGCAGAAATATTTAGAGCAGGGGATTGCGGCATCTGGTTTAAAAGAGTAAGTAGGTACGGATATAGAGTTGGTTGATTATTGCGCTGCCCAAATTCGCAGGTTTTGGCGGCATGGAGGTTTATATGGAGAAGAAAATCAGGAATCTATTAATTGGGTTTATTGTTGTTATGCTGCTATTTACAATTATCTCACGCGGAGCAGCTTCAGCCATGGTTGCGAAGGTACAGGTTGATACCTTTGAGAAAGGTACATTAAAGTACGAAGTTTCCGGGACGGGGATAATAAAAGCAAATGCAAGTAAGTATATTGAGTTAATGAGTGGTTTTAGAATAAATGAGGTCAGGATTGAAAAGGGGGGAACGGTAAAAGAAGGAGATATACTATTTTCCTATGATTTACGTGAACTAAAGAAGAAAAAATCAGAGCTTGCAGATAATTTACAAAAACTTGAATTACAATATAAGAAAATCGGATTAGCAGGTTTAACTGTACCTGCAGAGGAAGAGGGAAAATCAATTCTCCTAGCAATTGAAGAGGCAAAGGAAAATAGGAAAGCAGCTAAAATTAATCTTTCTGATACAAAGAGAACAGTGAAAGAAAACAATGAGAAGGAATATACAAAAGCGGTTGAAGATCTGGAAGAACTTGTACTAGATAGAGAGGAAGAGCTAAAAAGGGCTAAAAGATTAGTGTCTGATGCGGAAAATGAGCTTTCAATCCTTGAGGAGCCTAAGAATTCCTTAAAGGAAGTAATAGATAATTATAAGCTTGCAGTAACAATCAATAATGAAGAGCATCAAATTCAGGACGCCTGTCAGACTATCATGGAATATTACTATTCTGATCAATTAAAAGAGCATCTAGATGAGATAAGCGATGCGGCAAAGCTTCTGGCAAGAGAAATGGCAGACTTAGATAGCATTAAGAAAAAGTGGGAAAATATCATCATTAATGAATGGGATAAATACGGCAGCCTCGATATACAGAATGCATATTATGAAAAATTGCAGATGAAGCAAAATGAAATTAATAATGCAGAGAGAAGAGCACAGGATGCTAAAGAAAATTACGATAAATTGACAGAAGTGGACAATAAGTTGAATGAAGCACTGAATAATTATCGCGCTGATCTTGAGCATGCGGCTGATACAACTTCCACCTACCAACATTTATATCAAATATTATCAGATGGAAAATTGGCAGAAAAGACTACCCTAACCGCAGCCGAGACAAGGCTTTTAAGAGCGAGGGAGGATTTAGAGGAACTTAATAACTCCTGGGACAGAAAGCTTAAGGCAGCTGAAGAGAATAAGGAAAAACTTTATAAGACCTTTGTATCCTTGAAGGATGGAAGCTATGACTTTACAGAGGATATAAAGGAAGCAAGTAAGGCCGTAGAGGATACACAAAGAGCCTACGAAAGGGCCATGCTGCAATTAGAGCAGCTAAAATTGCAGGAAAAAGCAACAGAGGAAAGCAAAAGAGGAGAGGAAGCTTCGGAAAATATTGAAAAGGATATATTGAAAATAGATATAAACAACAGTAAAGAGGAAATAAAGCTAGTTGATAATATAATACTTGATCACGGTGAAATTCATTCTCCTGTTGAAGGTGTTGTTTCTGAAAATAATCTGCAGCAGGGCAGTCTCTTATCCGGTCAGGAGAAGCTTGTTATCACTACGGGCGGATATGAGCTTGTTATGACTGCAGACAAAGAAGAAATAAGATACTTTGAAATTGGAGATGAGGTAAGCTTTAAGACTCCGTTAGCAAGTGCTTATGCTTCTACCCAGCTTGAAAATATCGATTTACCTGATGAGAACGGAAAGGTTACATTTACTGCCCTATTGCCAGAGGGTGAGTATCGGGCAGGTGCCAGTCTTGAATACAAATTAAATAAGGAATCTGATACCTACTTAATGTGTTTACCTATTCAGACATTGCGGCAGGATATGCGTGGTACTTTTATACTGATTGCGAAGGATAAGGATAGCGTTCTGGGAAAGGTGAAGGAAGCTTTTCGAGTTACAGTTACAGTTCTTTCAAAGGATGCGCACACTGCAGCTGTTGAGGGAGCAATTACTGAGAAGGATGAAATTATAGTCGGCAGTAATAGGAATTTCTCGGAGGGAGATCGGGTGCGGATATATGATATGGAATAAAAGAGTAATACTATCAGCCATACTAATTATTGCCGCAGCCTGCTTTTCTGTAATGCGTATACAAGAAGCAGCCTATGTGAAAAGCCAGTATACCACTGTCAGTGTACGTTATCAATCAGAAAGCATGAAAGGAAATATACTCAAAAAGGCATTAGTGAGGGAAAGAGAAAATGGCTCACAGAAGCTTCCTGATGTTACTGCTTGGACACAGCTTACCCAGGCGGAGATTAAAAATGATACTCTGGGGCGTTCAGAAAGGCTCAGACTAATTCTTTTTGAAGGAGATATGAAGACAACAGTACCCATGTCTCTTAGGATGGGTAGCTATGTATATAGTGATGACAAAAGTGGCTGTGTCATAGATACGAACTCGGCATATCGTCTATTTGGTACGGAAGCTGCAGTAGGAAATACCCTGGTATACCAAAACAAATACTATTATGTTAGAGGAGTTATAAAGACGATAGTACCGATACTTATTTTACCCGGTAATGCAGAGACAGCGTATAATAACCTTGAATTTTATTATCAGGGAAGGAACAGGGAGCAGGGAGAAGCACTAACGGAAGAATTTTTGCTGCAGAATGGGTTAATGCAGGATTGTGTAATTGTAGACGGTTATTTCTATGGAAAGATACTGCATACTATTCTAGCCTTGCCCGTATGGATGCTTTATGCAGTTGTGAGTATTCTGATAATGAGATATTTATGGAGGAAATGCAGAAAATTTGCGCCCTTTTATCTTATCCTTTATTGTAGTATTGGTTTTATTTGTATCATTGGTTATGGAGTAATTCTCTATCAACTAACTGGCAATCCTGTATATATTCCTGAGAAGTTTATTCCTACCAAATTCTCTGATTTCGAATACTTCAGCAGACAGGGGAAAAGGCTCAAAGAGCAGTTACAGCAGTTAAGATATCTATTACCAAATCCTAAGGATGTGTTTTTGGAGCAAAAGATAGCTGACGTAAGTCACAATATTCGGCTAATGCTTATGCTTTATATATCCTGCTTTATCAGCTGTAATATATTCCGAAGAAAACCGGAGTATTGATCAAATTAATACTCTATTATTCTGCGTTAGCAATATAATATAGATTTATTTTTATTTTACATTAAGGGTTAACTGTAAAAATGAGTCTTAGATTTTTAGATTAATATAGGTTTATTCTGAAAATATGTATTTATCGATTTATATTAATTTTGCTTAACAGGTTTATTTATTTGATTCTACCTCCAAGGAACTATTTAATGTATAACCTGTTTACATATTACCTTCGGCTATGACTTTTGTCATAGCCTTTTCTATCTTTTTGCACTTAAAAGGAGAAACTGCTGCTGTTATACTTATTCCATAATACTAAAGTGCGGAGGAGAGAAAATTGAGAGAGGTTGTTTTAAAGTTAGAGGGACTAACAAAAAAGTATGATAATAAGCCAGTCGTAGATCATATTGATTTAGAAATAAGGAAAGGCGAAATCTTTGGACTTCTTGGACCAAACGGTGCAGGCAAAAGTACTATCATGAATATGGTTTGTTCATTAGTAAAGCCTACGGCAGGTAAAATTGAACTATTTGGCTATGATGCAAAAACTGAGATGAAGAAGGTTAAAGCAAAGCTCGGATATATACCACAGGAGCTTGCCATTCATGGGAACTTAAAGGCTTGGGAGAATGTAGAGCTATTTGCTTCATTATATGGAATAAAGGGTGAAAAGTTGAAACAGGCAGTCACCTCCTCTTTAGAATTTGTAGGGTTGGAGGATAAAAGAAACGGTTTTGCTAAGAATTTTTCTGGCGGTATGAAAAGAAGATTAAATATTGCCTGCGCAATTGGTCATCAGCCTGAGCTTCTAATCTTTGATGAACCAACGGTAGGAATTGATCCTCAGTCCAGAAATTTTATTTTAGAGAAAATAAAATATAGCAATAAACAGGGAGCAACAGTAATCTATACCAGCCATTACATGGAGGAAATTGAAGCAATCTGTTCCAGAGTAGCGATCATGGACAATGGTAAGATTGTAGCAATCGGGACAAAGGAAGAACTCGTAGAGATGGTTACCGCAGATAAAGATAGCAATATGACCCTGGAACAGGTATTTCTTACCCTTACAGGTAAAAAGCTTAGAGATTATGCAGAAGGGGAGATGTAGTATGCCGTTTGTATTAATCAAGAACAATTTAAAGCTAATGCTGCGAAGTAAGTGGATTCTTATTATTATGATAATTCTACCGCTGTTTACAATCCTGCTGCTGTCCAGTGCATTTAAAGAATTACTGAATACAGCGTATAAAATGGATGAATTTACTGTAGGCTACCGAATCAGTACAGATAGTATAATTAATAGTATGCTTCCGGAACTAAAGAAGGTTTGTAAAACGCAGAAAGCTAATTTACTAGAATTTCCTGAGGGAGATATTGAAGCTTTAATGAAAAATAAGACGGTAGCCGTATTTGTTGAAGTTAATAAGGATAATTCTTACGTTATATATCGATCGAATGATAAAAAAAATGAGGCTTCGATCATAAATAGTATCTTATCGGATTGTTTTTATCAGGCAAATGAGGCTGCAACAATTGCTGCATATAGTAAAGGTCATGATATAACGATAAACGATTATGCGAGCGCAGTTAACGTGAAACATGAAGCATTAGCTACAGACCCTGTACCTACCTCAACGGATTACTATGGGATTATCTATATTGTGTATTACGCCTGGTGCGGAATGATATCCTTAGTTGCAGTAATTTCCAGCGAAAGAAAAAATGCCATTCCAAGAAGAATGAGAGCTTCCCATACGTCAAAATTCAGCTTTTATCTAGGTAAACTAATTCCCTGTACTTTAGCAACCTATCTTGAAGTATGTGCGGCATGGATACTATCTGTTCTTTTATTAGATATTCACTGGGGAAATATTGGAGCTTCTGCTTTCCTTCTTTTTCTGATCGCAGTCGGTGCAAGTTCGCTTGGTATACTGCTTTTTCAACTCTTTCATAATGTGGCGATAAGTATCGTCTTAGGATTTTTAATTACCTGGGTATGGGGGTTCTTTGGAGGTTCATTCCAGACCTATATGTATGCTGATCTTCCACAGAAATTAGTTAATATGTCACCGCTATATCATATTAACAAAACACTGGTGGAATTTTCCACCAAGGGCTTTAGCGATAATACAATAAAAGCAGTCGCAAGTTTGCTTTGTATAATTGCAGTTACTACTATACTGGGAATTCTTTTTATGAACCGCAGATTGGAGGAGCAGTAAAATGAATGGTTTTAAAACAATGAGTAAAATGAATTTTAAGCTTCTCTTAAGAAATAAAGGATATGTTATACTTTTATTGCTTCTACCCGTAATATCAGCCTTAATGCTAAAGGTTGAAGGCTTGTATGATACGGGTGTGAAAGCTGGTGAACAGTCTATCCTGGAACTTAACCGTGAAGATGAAAAGCATAATGATGTTAAAAATAACAAGCTGGTTATCAAAGTATATGACTGCAGCAAATCAGAATTGTCGGATTATATTATAAAGCAGCTGGCAAAGACAGAATCTTATCAGATTTTCCGTTTTAAAAGCAAACCGATTAATATAGCTGAGGCAAGAAAAAAAGCTTTGGATTCCTCGAATGGTAATGTAATGGATGCAGTTATCTATATTCCTGCAGACTTTGAAAAGGTAATATTAAATGGTGAGGAAAGCAATATTATCATATTTGAAGCAACACACGACGGTCGGATTGAATTAATCAGACATAATATGAATACCTTTTTACAAAGCATCTATCGTTACAGCGCAGCTACGAAGTATAATAAAGAGGCTATGCTGCTCTTACTAAAAGCATCTCAAAGCAATGAAAGCAAAAAAGAAACAGTAAATATAGAGGTAGGCGACGCTCTTAATTTAACTGCAAAGCAGCAGCTGCAAAGCGCTTGTGTCGGACTTTCCCTGACCTTTTTAACGATAAGCTTTCTTTTTAGCGGAGTTTTTATTGCCGCTACCGTAATTCAGGAAAGACAGAATAGAGTATTTAACAGAATTCTGCTGTCTAGGACGTCAATGCTTAACTACGGCCTGGTCAAGGTCTTAATGATTGTGATGACTGTAATTCTTCAAACTGTAGTGAGTGGGATAGCAATAAAGCTGCTGATTAAGACGGATTTTGGTATACCGTATACCAGCTATCTATTTTTAATCTTTTGCCTGGGACTGATTTTTAACCTCTTTAGTGTGGTAATGGGTATTCTCATCAATAATGTACTTACCTCTAACTATGTCTCTTTTATGGTGTGTATTATTACCCCGTTATTATCAGGGCTTTATTTCTCACTAGATGGTGTCTCCGAATGGTGGGATAGGCTATCCATGCTGATGCCGCAAAGATGGGTGGTGAAAACTTCAGAGATGATTATGGCGGGAAAAAGCGGCGCATTCAGTACGTTTAGTCTTGTTGTCTTAAGTTATTTAATTATTATTATGTGCGTAGGCTATATCGGAATTAAAATAAAACGTAAGGAATAAGACTTCAATAGAATAATATCAACTTCATAAGTATTATTCTTCAGGACTTTACTAAATTACACTAAAGTGGAAGAACGTTGCGAAATGATAAAATAGTATGTTAGAATAAGTTGAATACAGGTGATTTTAACTTTGAAATCCTTATGAGGTTACGATACGATGAACGTAAATGAGAAAAGATACTATTTTTCAGCCGTCAAAGTTATTTGTATTATGATGCTGATTATTTATTCGATCAGCATGAGTGAGAAATCACTTCACGAGATTAGTGTGGAGTGGTTTCTTCTTGCTGTAACACTTCTAGTAATGCTGGGCTACGAAACATTTCAAAATGATACCTATTATATCAAACGGCCCAAGGGTTTATCTTTAAGAAGTGTATTACAGCAGAGTGTAATGGGAATGAAACATTTAAAAATATTTTTTTTAGGCAGTGAGCTAGTGTTAACTGGCCTTCTTCTGAGCTTTTTTAAGGAAAGTAGTAGCGGGATGTATCTGATACCCTTAGTGCTGCTTGATACTGTTATATATTTACGTTTATCCTTCGCATTTGGTATTCTTTCCTTTCTCGGTATATTAGCAAAGCCGGAAGAAGTATTAATTTATTCCATTTATTGTACCTTTGTTCTTGTTATTTACTTTCAAAACTTTATTATGATAGAACGATATCGAAAGTATTTGGAGGAATTTGAACAGAAGGAACATCAGCTTAAGGATTCGATCCATTCAAAGGATACGATTTTTAAAGAACAGCTAGCAAAAAGCAGCTTATCCTTTGAAAATAAAATGCTAGAAGAAAAAACTAGATTATCCCAAGCACTACATGACAAATTAGGACATAGCATCAATGGTTCTGTCTATCAGCTGGAGGCTTGCAAGGTGCTGATGGAGAATTCTCCGGAGGAAAGCAGGAAAATTCTGCAGGCTGTCATTGATAATCTAAGAACCAGTATGGATGAAATAAGAATTATTCTAAGAAGAGAGAAGCCAGATAAAAAACGAATGGCTTATCTTCAATTACTTCAGCTATGCTCTGATTGTAAGGAAAAGTATGGCATTGAGGCTGAATATAAAATGGAAGGAGAAAATAAGGAAATACCGGAAGAGCTTTGGGATGTTATACTTGATAATACCATAGAAGCAGTAACAAATGCTTTAAAATACGCGCAGTGTACCGTGCTTTCGATTGAAATCATTATACTTCATAAAGTAATCCGCTGCAGCATTAAAGACAATGGAGTCGGCTGTATTTCACTAACGGAAGGGATGGGATTACAGGGGATGAAAAACCGTGTACGAAAGGTAAATGGTTACATAGATATTAATAGCAGGCATGGCTTTCATATTAATATGATATTTCCGCTGTCTTGATTTCGCCAATCAACATAATATATTTTTATAATATAATTCAAACCATTGTATGTTCCAACACGCTCTCGACTGGATGAGGTACGTAGCGGTATATAAAGTTGCACATCAACTAATAAATATTCTTAAGGAGTGTAGGCATGGATAAAATTAAAGTGATAATAGCTGATGATAGTGATTTTGTCAGGGATGGAATGCGTATCATTCTTAGTGTAGATGAGCAGTTTCAAGTGATCGGTTGTGCAAAGAATGGCAGGGAGGCTTTGGATTTGGCTATGAAGGAGAAGGCTGATGTTATCCTAATGGATATCCAGATGCCTGAAATGGATGGGATTGAAGCAACGAAGGAAATCGTTAAAAGAAGATTAGGTAAGGTGTTAATCTTAACAACCTTTGATGAGGATGATCTGGTTGAGAAAGCAATTAAGAGCGGAGCAGATGGTTACCTAATTAAAAACCATACGCCGGAGCAGCTAAAGCAAATGATAAAGTCCATCCATGATGGCGTGAATATATTAGATGGGCAGGTCTTTTCAAAATTCACAGATACCGGAATTAAGTCGAATAAAGGCTTTGATGATAGTATATTTACTACACGGGAACTTGATATTATTGTAGCCATTGCCGAAGGACTCTCAAATAAGGAAATTGCAGAGAAGCTCTTTATTAGTGAGGGTACGGTGAAAAATCATATCAGTACAATTCTCGAGAAAGGGGGTCTGTCACATAGAACACAGGTGGCAGTGTATTATTTAACCGGAAGAAAGTAAGGAAAGAAACAATTCAAAAAAAGAGGATGTTCAAAAAGATTAAATCTGACGAGAGCGATACAATAATGAAAGATTGGATATTATCTTATATTGTATATATTCAGAAATCAAATCAAGATTGGAGACATCCTCATAACATAAGAAAATGGATTATTAGCTTTTTATGTTAGGAAAGGCTTTTGATTGCAGTATTTAATTGTTCCATTGCCTTTTGCAGAAGCTTTCTTGGGCAGGCTATATTAATGCGCTCAAAACCGACACCATTTCGGCCAAACATTTGTCCGGCATCCAGCCACAATTTGGCTTTATTTACGATTAATTCTTTCATTTCCCCGGAAGTCAGATTAAGTTTAGTAAAGTCAAGCCAGATCAGGTAGGTGCCTTCTGGTTCGATCAGTTTAATCATCGGTAAATTTTCTTTCAGAAATTCTCTTACAAAATTAAGATTATCAAGTAGATATTCCTTTAATTCCTCCAGCCAGGGTTCACCGTATTGATAGGCTGCCTTACAGGCAACAAGTCCGAGTGTATTTAGCTGACTGTAGCCGCTTTTATCTAGTTCATAAATGATTTTGTTTCTAAGCCTGTCATTCTTAATAAAGATATTAGATACCTGTAAGCCTGCCAGATTAAAGGTTTTACTGGGAGAGGTACAGGTAATAGTATTTTCTGCAAAGGTCTCATTGATATTTGCAAATACAGTATGCTGAAAGCCTGGATAAGTAAAATCGCAGTGAATCTCATCAGAAACTATAACTACATTATGTCTTATACAGATTTCCCCCATCTTTGTTAATTCCTCTTTGGTCCACACGCGACCGACAGGATTCTGCGGATTGCAAAGCACAAAAAGCTTCACGTTACCCTCTATAATCTTTTGCTCAAAATCATCATAATCGATAGAGTATTTCCCGTCCTTATATACCAGATAATTGACAACTAATGCACGCTTATTTAGTAGGATAGTTTCCTCAAAGGGGTAATAGACAGGCTGTTGGATCAAAACGCCTTCCTTTTCTTTGGTCAAAGCCTTTACGGCAAGAGCTATCGCATAAACAACTCCTGGGGTTTTGATTAGCCATTGTTCTTTCGTATCCCAATTAAAATGCTGATAGAACCAATCATGTACAGCTGCAAAATAATCCCTTTTTACTTCACTGTAACCGAAGATACCGTGAGATACGGCTTTTTGTAAAGCGTTAAGAACCTCAGGCGGAGCCTTAAAATCCATATCTGCTACCCATAGTGGGAGTATATCAGAGGGCTTTCCTCGTTCAACAGCAAAATCATACTTTAAGGAATTCGTATTGCGTCTATCAACAATATCATTAAATTCATACTTCATCTTTGTAACACCTCATTTCTCCTCATCTGCCAAGGCCTGTGCCAAATCCTTAAGCAGATCATCAATATGTTCAATTCCTACGGATAATCGGATCAAAGTATTATTAATACCCTTTGCTTCCCGTTCTTCCTCTGGAATGTCAGCATGGGTCTGAAGCATCGGATAGGTAATCAAACTCTCAACGCCGCCCAGACTTTCAGCATACTGTATTAGACGAACCCGATTAAGAAGATTAACTGCTGTCTGTTCTTCATCAACATGGAAGGAGAGCATGCTGCCCGAGCCGCTTGCCTGCCTTTTATTGATTTCGTATCCGGGATGGGAGGGAAGTCCGATATAGTATACTGCTTTTATTTTGCTATGCTTTTCAAGCCACCTTGCTATAGTTAAAGCATTCTGCTGCTGATATTCCATTCTTAAGGGAAGCGTCTTGATACCACGTAGAATAAGCCAGCTATCAAAGGGAGATAGCCCTGCCCCTGTTGTCTTTGTAATATATCTAATCTGCTCCGTCAAAGCCGCATTTGACAGAACTAAAAAGCCGGCCAGAGTATCATTATGACCACCGAGAAATTTCGTACCGCTATGGAGTACGATATCTGCACCTAAGCTAATTGGAGTCTGGAAATAAGGGGATAAGAAGGTGTTATCAACGATAAGCAGAAGCTGATACTGTTTGGTGATAGCTGCTATCTCATTTAAGTCAGCTACATTCATCATGGGATTGGTGGGTGTTTCAATAAAAATAGCTCTTGTAGTGCTTTTCATTCTACTCTTGATCAGATTACAATCGGAAGTATTAATATACTCAATATCAAGACCGTTCTTCCGATTGATATTATTAAATAGTCGGATGGAGCCGCCATATAGATCATCGGAGGCGAGTATATGATCGCCGGGTGCAAATAGTTCCATTAATGCATTTACAGCAGCCATGCCGGAGCCAAAGGCAACAGAATCATATCCGTTCTCCAGGGAAGCAACAACCTTTTCCAATTGCTCTCTGGTAGGATTTTGGGATCGTGAATAATCAAAGCCGGTACTGTTACCGACGCTGGGATGAGCAAAGGTTGCCGTCTGATAGATTGGAAAACTGATTGCTCCGGTATTCTCAATATTTCTTTTCTCGTTATTACCATGAATACACCTTGTATTGACTTGGAAACTCATGCGCACACTCCTTTACTGAAAGAGGATAAACTGAATAGATATTATGATACTATATTAAATAGTTAAAATATAAATAAATACAATTCATATCAAATAAATATGAATTGTATTATATTATAGTCATCTATAATTTTCAAGTATTTAATTTCAAGGAAATCTATTTCTATTTATATTATTCTTAGAATTAATCCAATAATTTATCACTTGCATATTATATTACTATTTTAATCAAGATATAGATTTTTTCTTTCAATATCAGATCTGTATCATACATTATAGAAGTTTACTTACACATTTTTGTCTTCGATAAAAGCTATTTTACGCAAAACGCATATATTATGTAAAATATTAAAATGGAAATTAATTTGAAGTTGATTCTAAAATTAGTATTGACAAATGGAAAATTCAGTGTTATAAATAGTAAAACAGCAAAGCATAGTTTACATACTGATAAAATATGGAATTGAAGATGGATTAATACTGACCAGAAAACTGGAGGTTTTGAATTTGCCTAAAGCAAAGACGAAGCCTCCTTTTCTTATTGACATATGGCAGCTTAAGAGCCTTATACTTGTTAATACCTGCAAATTACAGTAATAATCCTTACTTATATGCTATGACTGAAACTTATTTAGCTTTATGAACTGAGTAAATATAGTTGAATAAAGGCATTCCATCAGGTTTTCCTGATGATAGAAAGGAGGTTTTCTATGAAAAGAATACTATATGAGCTGCGAAGAATAATACCGGTCGTCTCCATCGGTCTGGCACTGCTGCTGCAGGTGGTACTTAAGGATTCCATTAAGCAAAGAGAAGCTGAAAAGCCGTATTTTACATACTTTTTAGCAATAGTACTGGGTATTTATATCCTGTTGTTTGCCGGATCGTATTTTTTAAAGGGACTGGAAAGAAAAATCATTTACAGTGGCCCATTTTATGCCGGGGTAGCACTCTTTTTGAATTTGCTCAATGTGATTACGGCAAAATACGCATTACTGCCGGTTCTGTTTTTCCCTACTACAGACAGAGTGCTTGAAACCTTTGTAAAGGATGGGTTCTTCCTGATCAAATGCGTCTTATACTCTTTAAAACTATTACTTACAGGGTTTGCCTGGGGCGGTTCGATTGGGTTTATCACCGGAATATTGCTGGGCTTTAGTAAGAGAGTGGCTTATTGGTTAAATCCTGTCACGAAGATACTTGGCCCAATCCCCACAACGGCGTGGACACCGCTGGCACTTTCGGTTTTTCCTACAACCTACGGAGCAAGTGTATTTCTGATCGCCTTTGCGGTATGGTTTCCCACTACCCTAATGACAAGCAGCGGCATATGGTCTACCAGCAAATCTTATTATGAGGTATCAAAGACTCTGGGGGCGGGTACTATTTATCAGGTGTTTAAGGTTGGAATTCCGAATGCCATGCCAAGTATCTTCATGGGGATATTCTACGGGACCTGTTCCTCCTTTATCACATTAATGACCGCAGAATTGATGGGAAGCTCCTGCGGTATCGGCTGGTATGTCAACCATCAGAAGCAGATGATGGTCTACTCAGGAGTATATGCAGGATTAATTATTATTGCATTATTGTGTACGACAATCCTAACGCTGCTGTTCAGAGTACGTGAAAAGCTGCTAATCTGGCAGAAGGGGGTAATCAAATGGTAGGTGAAATAAAAATAAAAGAGGTTGTCCGTACCTTTGAAAATCCCGATCCCAAAGGAGAGGAGGTTGTAGCACTGAATGGGTTGAGCCTTGACATAAAGCCCGGTAATTTTGTCTCGCTAATCGGGCCGTCAGGCTGTGGCAAGACGACACTGCTTCGCTTAATTGCCGGTCTAGATAGCCCTAATGCAGGGGTGCTTTATCTGGATGACGAGCCGATTACCAACCCGCATCATGAGAGGGGCTTTGTATTCCAGTCAGCGAATCTCTTTCCCTGGCTAAATATTTACGATAACATTGCTTTTGGACTTCGGGCACGTCATGAATATAAGACGAATAAGGCTTCGGTGGGGGAATTTATCAGACTGGTTGGGTTAAAGGGCTTTGATAAATCCTATCCTCACCAACTGTCCGGAGGGATGTGCCAGAGGGCATCGCTTGCAAGAGCACTGGTTGGTCATCCGAAGGTGCTTCTGCTAGATGAACCCTTAGGTGCACTGGATGCCTTTACCAGAATGAATATGCAGGAGGAAATTCTTCGCATATGGCAGGAGCACAACATGACGATGGTAATGGTAACCCATGATGTGGATGAAGCAATTTATCTGTCGGATCAGGTGGTGGTGATGACACCGAGACCTGCCAAGATAGAAAAGGTAATCGATATAAATCTATCTAGGCCAAGAGCAAGAAATCAGGATGATTTTATTAAGTATAGGACTGATATTCTGGAAATCCTTCATTTTGGCGGGGAGATCAAATCACCGGATTATTATTTGTAAATTATTTTATGAGCTTACATTGGAAAGTCGCTCTTACTCATTTAACTTCTATCCACAAGCGGGCATGCTTAGAGGTTGATAAAAAGTTTAATTTTATAAAAGCTTAAAAATTTTGATAATGCTTAAATTTATTTAATGATAAAAATGGAGGGGTTATATGAAAAACAAAATAATTAATATTACAATCCTTTTACTCGCAGCAGTACTTTACATAGTGGGACCTGAAAGTATCTTTAGGGTATGTGAGGTTGGAGATAAACCGATGAAATGTCATTGGAGCGTACTTGCAGAAATCGGAGTAGCTATCCTATTAATTGGAATTGCCGTAGTCTATGCAATAACCAAAACAGCGAGGGAGAAAGGGATACTTTCCTTCCTTGCAATCCTCAACAGTATAGTTGCGATTCTAATTCCCAGTGTATTGATAGGTGGCTGCGGTATGAAAACTATGCCTTGCCAGAGCAGTACATTTCCTGCTTACTATGTCATAGCCCTGACCGTTGGCTTGACATCATTGGTCAATCTGTTGTTTTTATATAAAAAGAATAAAGGAAATGCATAATGTATGGAAAAATAATGACTGTCTGGACACTGGCACTTAGGAATTTAAGCAGGCAAAGATTCCAATCAATTCTACTTTTTGTCATACTTCTGATTACTTCGGTTAGCCTATTTTTCAGTGAGTATCTGCTAAAAAGTATGAGGGAAGGCTTGCAGGAGGCAAAGGAACGTCTGGGAGCGGATTTAATTGTTGTACCGGATCGTTTTGTATCAAACATAGAGGATGCGTTATTTGTCGGTAAGCCATGTACCGTTAACTTTGATAAAAAGTGGCTTACTAAGATTGCAGGAATTAAAGGAGTAGACAGGGTAAGCTTTCAATTATACATAGCCTCACTTAGTATGGATTGCTGTGAGAGCTCCCTGCAATTAATTGCATTTGATATGAAAAGTGATTTTGTGGTGGCACCATGGCTATCAAAGGATGGTATTAATAGAATAGCCGATGATGAGATCATATTGGGACGTAATATGAAGAAAAAGGTTGGGGGTACTGTGAAATATTATGGTAGAAAGTTCACGGTTATCGAGGTGCTTGATGAGACAGGAATGGGATATGATAACTGCGCTTTTATCAGCTATGAGGCAGCTTACGACATCGCTAACGATCCAAATTACGAAGGGATCTTACCGTTTGGCAAAAAGCAAAAAGTGATTTCGATGGTTCTAGTTAAGCTTAAGGAAGATGAGAGTATTATCAAAGTAAAAGAAGATATTCTAAGCCAGTATGGTGATAGTGAAATTGCAGTATATTCTACGAGTGATCTGGTGAGTAGATTTGCGGATAACTTAGATGATTTTGCTGTATATGGGGGTATCTTTAAAGCACTCCTTCTAATACTTGCGACTGCTTCGCTTTATGGTATTTACCGTATTACAATTCATCTGCGCAAGGCTGAGTTTGGAACCTTTTTCTCCTTCGGAACTGGAAGAAGAACAATACTTTCAGTACTGATTGCAGAAATGCTGGTACTCGTAATTGCTTCGACACAGTTTGGTATCGGTTTGGTTTGCTTATTTACAATACCTTTTCATGAGGCATTTAAAACAGCTTTTCATATTCCATATCTTATGCCGAGTGGTATTGATATTTTAGCGATAAGCCTTAAGACATTGGCAGTAAATAGCATTGTGTGTATACTGGCATCTATAAAATCCTTTTATGAACTGGCGCATCTCGATGGGATTCATTTAATCAAAACGAATAATGAGTAGCTCATTATTATAATAAAAAGGGAGGCTTTAGAATGATGAAAAAACAAATAACCAAGAGGATACTTTCATTTGTAACCGTACTATTCTTGGTAGCGGCAACCATTACAGGCTGCGGAAAGTCCTCAGATTCTGACAAAGAAACAGGCTCAAACGAGGTGACAGGTACGGAAGACGCCAATGCTGACGAAACAGAAGATACGGATGGTAAAGATCCGGCTGATTCTCTTAAATCAACCGAGACAACCTCGAATAAGGCTGCAGTAAAAATAGGCTTTGTAAAGGGAAGCCTTTGTGTTGCTCCAATCCATCTGGCTTATTTAAACGGTTATTTTGAACAGGAGTTTGCAGCTGCCAATATTAAGTGGAGCTATGAGGAAGTAGATTTAAATCAGGCAGCAGAGCTTCTTGCAGCCGGTAAGATTAATGCCTGCTTCGGACTGACAGCAAGCTTAATAAAACCGATTGACAACGGTCTTGATATTGCCTTTACAACCGGGCTTCATACAGGCTGTACAAAGTATTATGTAAAGGAAGACTCCGATATTAATTCCGTTAGTGATCTAAAGGGTAAGACAATCGGTGTTCCCGGACTTGCCGATTCCTCTACCATGAACTTAAAAAGAAAGCTTTTAGAGGTTGGAATAGGTGCCTCCACCGATAATATGGAGGTTACCTTTGCGGAATATGCCTTAACCGATTTACCGTTAGCACTTGATAACGGGGCAGTGGATGCGGTTGCACTTCATGATCCTGTTGCCTATCAGGCAGAGGAGGAATATAGCTTTAAGAAGATACTGGATACAGGAACCGATGAAAAGTTTCAGGGTGAATATTGCTGTCAGTCCTATGTATCCTCCGGTCTTGCAAAGGATAATCCGAAGGGTGCGGCAGCGTATACAAGAGCTTTACAAAAGGCAGCAGCATTTATTCAGGCAGATCCACAGGAAGCAGCGAAAATCCAGCTAGATAATGAATTTTGCTCCGGTGATTTAGAGACAAACGCAAAGCTTTTAGAATCCTATAATTACGCGCCGTCAGTAAGTGCAGGACTTGCGACCTTTACAAGTGCGGTGAAGGAGCTGCAGCAGATCGGTGACTTGAGTGCGGATGTGAATGCAGAGGATTTTATCAGTAAACATTTCGTAAAGCTTGAGGGAGTGCCGAATAGTATCTCATATAATAAGGATACGAAGGAGTTTACAGAAAGTAAGTAAAATCAGGCACTAGGGATAGGAATGGGAGAAGAGATAAATAGAAATAGGTAAAAAAGAAGGAGATAAAACATATAGATTGATAAGATATATAAAGAGTTTCATAATAACTAGAAAGTCTAGTAAGGAGTGAATAATGAATGGTGATACTGGAAGCTTTTGAACTAAGTAAAGAATTTGTGAAAAAGAATAATAAAATTCTGGCAGTGAGTAAAGCATCCTTACAGGTTAAACAGGGGGAGCTTACCAGTATCATCGGACATTCTGGAAGCGGAAAAAGTACCCTGTTTCACTTGATTACCGGAATGCTTAAGCCAACCTCCGGCTTTGTTAGAATTGAAGGGCTTTGCATCAATGAAGCAGGAGCGAAAAAGCTTTCGAAGCTTCGAAATGAAAAGCTGGGATACATATTGCAGGAGCAGAATCTGCTTAAGAATTTTACTGTTCTGGAAAACGTGTGCATGCCGGGATTTGTAGGGGTATATGGAACGAAAAAGGATATACATGCAAGAGCAGAGAAAATACTTGAGAAAGTCGGCCTTCTGGCTGTTAAGGCATCCTATCCGAATGAAATCTCAGGCGGAGAGGCCAGAAGGGTTTCGATTGCCAGGGCATTAATGAATGACCCGGCTATTATCCTTGCGGATGAACCGACCAGCAATTTAGACCCGGAGAACAGTGAGGCAGTTATGAAGCTGTTCCGGTCAATCAGTGAAAGCGGGGTAGCAGTTTTAATCAGTACCCACGATATGAAATTCTTAACGTATTCGGATAAGGTATTTATTATGAATAAAGGACATTTGGAAGAACAGGTTATTATTGAGTCAGTGCTGCATCCACAAACCTGTGTAACCGCATAGTTTTGCAATAACAAACCAATACGCAGCGCAGAAAAGAGGATAAAAATGAGTGGAATAAAGAAATCAATTACAGATTTAGTGGGGCATACGCCGCTGCTTGAACTAACAAATTATGAGCAACAGAATAAGCTGGAAGCAGAAATTGTTGTGAAACTGGAATATTTTAACCCCAATCAAAGTGTAAAAGACCGAATTGCTCTTGCTATGGTAGAGGATGCTGAGAAAAAGGGTTTATTAAAGCCGGGATATACAATTGTTGAGACCACCAGCGGTAATACTGGAATTGGACTGGCAGCCATTGCTGCATCTAAGGGCTACAAATTCAGAGTTTATATTCAGGATCAGGTAAGTATTGAACGGTTTAAGGTAATCAAGGCCTTTGGCGGAGAGACAATTAAGTTTGGAGACGAGCCTCTCGTAGCTAAGGTACTCGCAGAAACAGGAGGCGACTTTGTGGCAGCGGTAAAGGAGCTCGAGGACAAAGTCTTATCAAGGGAGAAGGATATCTTCTTTGTTAATCAGGTAGCAAATCCTGCAAATCCTGAAATACATAGAGCAACCACCGGACCTGAGATCTGGGAGGATACGAATGGCAAAGTGGATATCTTAGTAGCAACAGTTGGTACCGGTGGAACGGTATCCGGAGCAGGGGCGTATTTAAAGTCTAAAAATCCTGACTTAAAGGTGGTTGCAATTCAACCGGGACCAGGCTCTTTGCCCAGCGAAGCTAATCCAAATCCGGAGGATATTACAGGAGTACATCCGTTTTATGGTATTCCAGAGGAAAGGATTCCTTCAACCTTTGATAAAACAATCTATGATGAAGCCATTGAAGTAGAGACCCCGCAGGCCTATGAGGCGGCCAGGGCGGTGGCAAAGTCAGACGGCATCTTAATCGGAACTTCCTCAGGTGCTGCAATCTATGCTGCAACACAGCTTGCTAAAAGACCAGAGAATAAGGGAAAGAGAATAGTAGCGGTTTTACCGGATACAGGCCTTCGATATCTATCTACAGGGCTATTTGAATAGAATAAGTAATCAAAGCGATTGGGAGAGGCATTTGGCAGTATTACGCTGAATGCTTTTCTCTTTTAGATATAAGTCTTAATAACCTTAACTTGTTATAAAAATGAATAATTTACCTTAGTCTGAATATTATAATAAAAAACATACAAAACATATTGACAAAGTATGAATGTGATACTATAATAGCAGAAAGATAAGAAATAATCAATTTCAACATGGTAAAACGATAGGAATTTATAAAGTTGACCAGACATCTGGAGGCTTTAGAAAACAGTAAATTACTGCTTTCTAAGGCCTTTTCTTTTACTCAAAACACCGATTAGCAAAAACGGATCGTCTTACCAGTTACCCATAAGGGTATTAAGTACTGTTATCAAATTATTAATATAAAAAGGAAGGATAAGATTATGGCTAAAAAAACGACTCAAATTGCGATTTATGGAAAGGGAGGCATCGGTAAATCAACAACAACATCTAATATTTCTGCTGCCTTATCGGAGATGGGATATAAAGTAATGCAATTCGGATGTGATCCAAAAAGTGATTCAACCAATACACTTCGTGACGGTAAATATATTCCAACCGTACTCGATACACTTCGGGAGAAGAACTCGGTGAAGGCCAGTGAGGTTATATTTGAAGGCTTCAATGGAATCTACTGTGTGGAAGCAGGCGGACCTGCTCCGGGTGTCGGTTGTGCAGGAAGAGGAATTATCACAGCTGTTGAACTGTTTAAGCAGCAAAAGGTATTTGAGGAACTGGATCTGGATTTTGTAATTTATGATGTACTTGGGGATGTAGTTTGCGGTGGGTTTGCGGTTCCGGTAAGGGAGGGTATTGCAGAGCATGTATTTACCGTATCCTCAGCTGATTTTATGTCAGTATACGCATCAAATAACCTGTTTAAAGGAATACATAAGTACTCAAAATCAGGCGGTGCACTACTCGGAGGCGTGATAGCAAATTCTATCAATGCACCCTATGCAAGAGAAATTATTGATGACTTTGTTGCTAAGACAAAGACACAGGTTATGGAATATGTACCCCGTTCGGTAACTGTAACCCAGAGTGAATTACAGGGAAAGACAACGATAGAAGCAGCGCCGCAGTCGGCACAGGCAGATGTCTATCGTTCCCTTGCAAGGAAAATAGCAAATCATACAGAATCAAAGGTTCCGGCTCCGCTTGAAATAGGTGAGTTAAGAGAATGGGCTGCAAAATGGGGCGATTACCTCTTATCCGTAGAAACCAATACGGTTAGGACAGAAAATGCAGCAAATCTATAGGAAGTACAAAAAAGGAGGTAATTAAATGGCTATCAATTTAAAGGTATCCAGTGTAGGTACCAGAGAAAACAGGTTGGGTTCCATTACCGGATATAACGGTGATTTATATGAACTTGTAGAGAAGTCCCGCTGTGGCTCCTTAAGGAATAAAGAACGCTGCTTCAGCCAGTCCAGTACCTGTCTGTCCAGCTGTGCATTAGGACAGTTATCTGGAATTCGTAATGTTGCAGTTATCAATCATGCACCGGCAGGCTGTACGGCGGGTGCACCCGGGAATGTTGTGCTAAATCAACAACTCGCGACAAAGATAGGGGTGAATAATGATACTGTATTCCTAGGTACGGATATGAATGAGAAGGACACCGTATTCGGTGCGACGGAGACCTTAAGAGATATCATTCAAAAAACCTATTTTAATTATAAACCAGAAGCTATCTTTGTAGCTACCTCCTGTGTTACAGGGATTATCGGAGAAGATGTAGATAGTATCGTAGAAGAACTTAAGGAAGAAATTCCGGTACCGATCGTGGCGGTTCACTGTGAAGGCTTTAAATCAAGAATTTGGGCCTCCGGCTTTGATATTTCCGATCATGCCGTTCTGCAGTCGATTGTAAAGCCGCCGAAGCAAAAGAGAAACCAGATTAATTTCAAAAACTTCTTTGAAAGTGAGAGAAAGCAGATTACGGAAACTTTTAGAGAATTTGATGTAGACGTTCAATTCCTATACCAGAATGCAACGGTTGAGGAACTGGAGCATATCTCGGAATCTCTTGCAACCGTTTGTATCTGCGGAACGCTTGGCACCTATCTGGGTAACGCCTTAGAGCAGCTATACGGGGTTCCGTATATCCGTACGATTAATCCGCTTGGAATCACAGGCTATGAAACCTGGCTTAGGGAGATTGGCAGGGTCATTGGTAAATCCGAGAAGGTCGAGAACTATATCGAGAGGGAAAGAGCAATCTATCTGCCACAGATTGAAGAGGTAAAGAAGGAATTGAAGGGACTCAGAGCCGTCATCGGAATGGGCCCCGGTTATACCTATGAGGTATCCCGTGTACTTCAAGAGCTTGGAATGGAAGTGGTGTGGGCAGCTGCCTGGCATTATGACGGTAAATACGATAATGATGATGTTCCGCCAGCGCTGAAGCATCTGGAGAAAACCTCACCGGATAATATTAGGTTAAGCGTTGCCGACCAGCAGAATTTTGAGGTGTTAAACATTCTGAATGAATATAAGCCCGATATTTATTTCTCCAGACATCCGGGAACCACCGTGTGGGCTATTAAGCAGGGCGTGGCAGCACTTTATGTTGCAGACGAATACTTTATCTTCGGCTATAAGGGAACCTTGAACTTTGCAAAGTCGGTGCTTTATACGGTCAAGAACAGAAGCTTTGAGAAAAATCTTGCATCAAGGGTTAAGCTTCCCTACACCGATTGGTGGTATCAACAGAGTAACAGTGCGTTATTAAAAGGAGGAGACTTATAGGAGAGCTTAAGACTATTCAAAGCTTTCACTTAGTAAACTTGTCTGCGCTGCAGCCACAAGCTTGCCATGCATAAAAAGCAGCGTAGAAGAAAATGGACACGGTTTACTGTCGTGTACCTTACCCATAAAAACATTGTAGCAGAAATGAGGATAAATATGGCTAAAATATTAGATCAACCCAGATATAAATGTGCCTTAGCGGCAATGCAGACGGTTCAGTCCATCACCCGGGCGCTTCCTATTCTGCATTCGGGTCCCGGATGTGCAGAAAAGCTAAGTGGAAGTGTTGGCAGTTCAGGACTTTATTCACCGCATATCTTTCCCTGTACCAGTATCAGTGAGAAGGAAGTCATTTTTGGCGGTGATGATAAATTAACAGAAACCATCGATAATACATTGAGAATTATAGATGCCGACCTTTATGTGGTACTAACCGGCTGTACCTCTGAAATCGTTGGCGATAATGTGGAGGATGTAGTCGGTAAATTTAAGAGTTCAGAAAAGCCGGTTATCTTTGCCTCAACGGCAGGCTTTAAGGGTAACAATTATCTGGGGCATGACTGGATTCTTAAATCGATTTTTGATCAATACCTAAAGGAAAAGAAAGAGGTTAAGAAGGGACTTGTTAATATCTGGGCGGGAATTCCGATGCACGATCCCTTCTGGCTGGGTAACTTACGAGAATTAGAAGCCTTAGTATCAGAGCTTGGCTTAACTGCGAATACAATCTTCGGTTTTGGCCGCGGTATCAAAAACATTGATAAAGTACCGGAAGCTGAGTTTAATTTACTGGTATCACCCTGGGTAGGATTGGAAAGCGTAAAGTTCTTAGAAGAGAAATTTGGTACGCCTTATCTGCACTATCCCGTACTTCCGATTGGAGCCTTCGAAACCTCCAAATTCTTACGCGCTGTCGGAGCGTATGCCGGCATCCCGAAGGAGAAGGTGGAAGCCGTTATCGACAGGAAGGAAGAAGAGTACTATTACTACATAGAACGTTATGCGGATGTGTTTTTAGAAACCCGTGTTATGTCAAAGCGTTTTGTTGTTGTATCCGATGCCAGCTACAGTCTTGCAATAACTAAATTTTTGACGAACGATATGGGATTATATCCGTCTAAGCAATATATTACAGATGATACACCGGAGCAGTACAGAGAAGAAATTCAGTCGTATTTTAAGGCTTTGAACTATGGTGTCGAGGCAGAAGTGGGTTTTTCAAGCGACGGACATCAGATCCACCAGGAGATCGAAGCAGAAGATTTTAACGGCTATCCGTTGATTCTGGGCAGCAATTGGGAGAAAAACCTTGCCAAAAGGACCAATGCCCATTATATCAATATTTCCTATCCAGTATTGGAACGGCTCATTATCAACAGCAGTATTACCGGTTACAGGGGAGCGTTGAAATTATTAGAGGATATTTACTCGGTTGTACTGACCAGATTTAATTAAAGGTGGATGTCCGGGTAAAATCGGTTTTACCAGTATAATTCTGGCACAAACTTAATATACGCAAAAATCAGTGCGGGAATGGAGTGACTATGAATAATTATGAAGCTTTAAAAAACTCGCATCCTTGCTTTGCCGGACAAAGGAATCATAAGGGAAGAATCCATTTGCCGGTGAGTCCGGGCTGCAATATTGAGTGCAAATTCTGTGACCGAAAAATTAATCATTACGAAAATAGACCCGGTGTTACCGCTTCCATCATTAAGCCGGAGGAGGCACTTGATATTGTAAAGAAATCCTTGGAATTATGTCCGGAAATTACAGTGGTTGGTATAGCGGGTCCGGGTGATACCCTGGCAACGGATTATGCCTTAGATACCTTTCGCCTGATTAAGAAGCACTTCCCTGAGCTGATCAAATGCATGAGTACCAATGGGCTTTTGCTTAAGGAGAGAGCGGATGAAATCATTGAGGTTGGAGTTGATTCACTGACGGTAACGGTGAATGCGATAGAGCCTGAGATTTTAGCTGAGCTGTGCTCCGAAATTATCTATCACGGTAAGAGATTTGAGGGTACAGAAGCGGCAGCCATACTAATTCAAAATCAGCTGGCAGGGATTAAGAAAATCGCACAGGCTGGAATTACGATAAAGGTTAATACGGTTCTGGTTCCTGGAATCAATGATTGGCATATTGAAGAGATTGCGAGGACAGTGAATGAGGCAGGAGCCTCCATTTATAATATTATTCCATTGATACCCCAGCATGAGCTTTCAGGTTGTGAAGCTCCAAATTGCAGTCAGATTGATGATGCAAGAATCAGAGCCTCCCAATATATAGATGTATTCAGGCATTGTCAAAGGTGCAGAGCGGATGCGATTGGTATTCCGGGTGAAAAGGATTTTGGGGATCAGATATATCTAAATCGGATTGCCCATAAGGATACATTCTCACATGGTTAAGGAGGGGTATTATGTCTTATAAAATTGCGATTGCCAGTACAGACGGCAAGGTTGTTAATCAGCATTTTGGAAGAGCAGATAAATTTTATATAGTAGAAGTAAATGATAAGCGAGAATTCTTCTTTACAGAAACAAGGGAGACAGAGATTGCCTGTCAGGGAGGAACCCACAATGATGACGGTCTGAAAAGGACAGTGGAGCTGCTATCTGATTGCAAGTATGTTCTTGTCAGTCAAATCGGACCGGGCGCAGAATATGCGCTTAACAGAAAGGGAGTCAGTGCCTTTGCTGTATCCCATTATATTGACGAGGCGGTAAGAAAATTAATTCACTACAATTCAGATAGCCGGGGAGTTTCATAAAATTGTTTAAGGTATGCCTCAACCGGAGGTTAAAAGGAGATAACAGGATGAAAATGAAATTAAGTAAAGTAGCTGCTGTTATATTTGCGCTTGCAATTATTCTGAGCGGATGCTCGGGTAAAGATAATGCTACAAAAGATACTTTAAAAACAGAGGATGCGGGAAGTGAGGTAACAGGGGCAGCTACCGGTAGCAGCAAGGATACCCAAATTGATTTAAGCAGCATTACACTTAGATTTGGTTCCACAGGATGGGAGACGCAAAAGGAATTATTAAAAGCAGCAGGTCTTGAGGATACCCCCTACAAGGTCGATTATACAACCTTTCAAGGCGGAAATCTTTGTCTGGAAGCAATGGCTGCAGATCAGATAGATTTGACCGGAAGCAGCGAGATTCCACCTATTTATGCATCTCTGGCAGAAAATGGCGGTAATTTTAAAATAGTTATGATTAATAACAGTAATACGCAGAATCAGGAATTGATTATCCCGCCAAAATCAGAGATAAAAAGCGTCGCAGATTTAAAAGGCAGGAAGGTCGGCTATATCAAATCAACTACAGCGCAGTATTTCCTTTATCAATTGCTAAAGGATGCAGGATTAACCTGGAAGGATATCAATTCCGTTGAGATAACAACTGCAGATGGTGTTACGGCACTGCTCGGCGGTGAACTGGATGCCTTTGCAAGCTATGGAAATTCCATCAATGCAGCGAAGAATAACGGAGCAGCCACACTGGCATCCGCAGAAGATATCCTGTCCGGTAATTTCCCTTATGAGGCCTCTGTAAGTGCTTTGAAGGATGAAAAGTTAAGAGCGGCAATTGCTGATTATCTGGCAAGGTTAGAGCTTGCGAATGAATGGCAGAAGAATCATCTTGAAACCTGGGCTGAAATCTCCGCAGATCCGACAGGATTAACCTATGAAGAGAACCTGGAGATTTTAACAAAGGGATATAAGCAGAGAGAAACGCATGTTAAGACAATATCGGAGGATATTATAAAGTCAGAGCAGAAGGTGGCAGATACCTTCTTTGAAATCGGACTGTTGGAAAACAAAGTGGATGTAAGCACCTTCTATGATGCCTCATTAACGGAGGATTATAATAAGGCTCTTGAAGCATTGTTGCAATAATTGAAATCATTATGCCGCAGGGCAGTAACAGGAGGTAAGAGTGAAAGATTTTTCAAATCTTTCACTCGGCAAGTTTGTGTCTGCGCTGCACACACAAACTTGGGATGCGCAAAAAGCAGCGCAGGAATGGGGTAAAAGATGAAACATAAGCAAAAAGAAGAAAGAAAATTATATGAAGCTCTGCTGCCCTGGTTATTCCCTTTCCTTTTGATCTTAGTCTGGTATATTGTAACTACTTCGGGAATTTCCAAAACGATATTCCCCTCTCCGGTGAAAGTACTCGACCGTGCCACAGCAATGATTAAAAATGGTCAGCTGCTTGAGTATACTACAGTCAGTGCAAAGCGGGCCGTCATTGGGTTTATCATCGGTGGCAGTATTGGCTTTTTCCTCGGACTGATGAATGGAATCTGGCGAATAGCAGACATTACTTTAAATACAACCATTCAGATGCTGAGAAACATTCCTGTTTTGGCACTTATTTCTCTGATGATTGTCTGGTTTGGTATCGGGGAGAGGGTTAAGGTCATCATGGTGGCCTTTGGCGTATTTTTCCCGTTATATATTAATACTTACCATGGTATTAAAGCACTGGATAAAGGTTTAATCGAAATGGGTAAAGTATATGGGCTGAAGGGTTTTTCCTTATTCAGTAACATCATTCTGCCCGGTGCACTGGCTTCTGTTCTGGTAGGGGTACGTTTATCCCTTGGAACAATGTGGCTGATCCTGATAGCTGCAGAAACGATAGCTGCAGATGCCGGAATTGGTTATATGGCGATGACGGCCAGAGAATTAATGCAGATGGATAAGGTAGTGCTAAGTATTATTATCTATGCATTACTTGGTAAATTATCGGATGTTATTGCATCAGCTCTTGAAAAAAGACTTTTAAAATGGCGTACTGTATAGAATTGCTCATGGGGGTTTCATATGAACGAAGACATAAATGGTTACGGAATAGAAATTAAAAATCTAACGAAGGACTTTGGTGCATTGAAGGTTCTAGAAGATATCAATCTTAAGATCAGCTCCGGTGATTTTGTCGCTATCGTAGGTCACAGCGGCTGCGGTAAAAGTACCCTGCTTCGAATGATTGCCGGTCTTGACTTTCCGACAGAAGGAAGCATAAAGCTTAATGGTAATGAGATAAACGGAGTAAACAGTAATGTGAGATTTCTGTTTCAGGAAGCGAGACTGCTTCCTTGGAAATCTGTATTAGCAAATGTAGTTATCGGTACGCCGGATAAAAATGAAGCAATAGCCGCACTATCCCTGGAACGGGTTGGGCTGATTAATAAAAAAGGTGAATGGCCGGGTGTCTTATCCGGTGGCCAAAAGCAGAGAGTTTCACTCGCAAGAGCACTTGCAGGTAAGCCAAAAGTGCTTCTTTTGGATGAACCGCTTGGAGCGCTTGATGCATTAACAAGAATAGAGATGCAGGAATTAATAGAGAAGCTATGGGAGGAGCAGTGCTTTACAGGCATATTGGTTACACATGATGTCAGTGAAGCTGTAAAACTGGCTAACAGAGTAATTCTTATGGACGAAAAAAGAATTACCCTGGATTTACGAATAACCTTACCAAGACCACGCGTAAAGGACAATGACACCAATTATTTTGAAAAATATATTCTGAAAAAAGTAATGAAAATCGGTCAGGAAGCGGAAGAGTTAAAAACCAGATACGTAGATTTCACGATTTAGTAAATGAAATCTCAGCAGATAGGGAGGGGGATGGTCTGATGCTTACGATCAAGACACCGGCAGAATATGTAAATAAACCTGATATCATCCGTGAAGCAGGAAATTATATAAAGAAATATGGTTCAAAGGCATTGATCATCGGGAGCAAGACTTCACTTAAGATAGTGGGCGAAGAATTTTATCAAAGCCTATCGGATGCTGATATTGAATATGAAATAGCAGAATTTAGCGGCTATCCGACACTGGAAGCCATAGATGTATATGTTTATAAAGCTTTTGAACTTGGTGTGGAGCTGATTATCGGGATTGGCGGAGGAAGGGTAAATGATACAGCCAAGACCGTCGGAACCAGAACAAAGCTTCCTGTCATCGCGATACCCACTATCGCAGCAACGTGTGCAGCCTGGGCTGCTTGTTCCATTCTATATAAGGAGGATGGCAGTTTTGACAGGGTATTCCTGAATGAATTAACGCCAAGGCTAGTCCTTGCAGACAGCAGAATAATTGCCACTGCACCGGCCAGGTATATGAGGGCTGGCATTGTCGATACACTTGCCAAATGGTATGAGACAGCACCAAATCTTGCGATAGCAGAGGATAGCATTACCTTACAGCTATCCTTAAATGGAGCTAAGCTGGCCTTTGATCTACTAGCGAAGCAGGGAGAGAGGGCAGTTGAGGAGGGGCAGAATAATAACATCACGAAAGCGGTTATCGATACCATAGACGCAATTATTTACCTGGCAGGCTTTGTCGGAAGCTTTACAGACGGGAAATTTTTTGGCGGGTTTGCTCATCCATTTTATAATGCATCAACGAGATTACCCAATACACGTCATCGCCTGCATGGCGAAAAGGTAGCCTTTGGTTTGTTAATTCAGCTGACGCTGGAAAAGAAACCGGAAGCATATATAATCGATACGATCAAAGCTTTTAAGCGTTATGATATGGCTTTTACTTTAGAGGATATCGGTATCAGGGAACCAATTGCCGAAGATATACATACAATTTCAACCAGTATCTTAAAGGAATTTGCAGGCTTTACGCAATTAGGTTTTGGTAAATCGGCAGCAGAAATTGAAGCTACAATTATAAGTACGGATGCTTTCGTAAAAAAGGTTCTAGACAGATAACTGAATATGAATTCCTATCAAGAAGGTATCAGGAGGTATCAAATTAAGCATGGAGCAAAGTAAGAATCCGGCACCGGGAAAAGCACTAGAGCAAATAAAGAATTATGTGGCGGCCAGAACAATGAAATCAGTCAAACGCGAATTAGGAATCGATAAGGTGATAAAGCTTGCAGGAAATGAAAACACAAATGGCTATTCACCCAAGGTAAAACTGGCAATCGAGAAATCCCTTCAGGAACTATCTTATTATCCTGACATGAACTGTACAGTACTGAGAGAGAGGCTGTCGCAACTACATCAGGTTGATCAGGAGCAATTCATCTTTGGAAACGGGTCCTTTGAACTCATTTCAATCCTTGCTCAGACCTTTTTAGAGCAAGCGGATGAAGCTATCATCATGGAACCCTCCTTTGGCTGGTATAAAAATGTTACCTGGCTGATGGGGGCAAGGCTTGTCAGTCTTCCGTTAAAGGATTATAAAGTTGATTTAGAGCTGGTTAAGCAAAATATCACTGACAGGACTAAGATTATCTGGCTGTGTAATCCCAATAATCCGACGGGAACCATCATAACGGAGCAGGAACTCAGAGATTTTCTAAAAGAGCTGAGACCCGATATTCTTCTGGTTTTAGATGAAGCTTATGCTGATTTTGTAACCGATGAGGAGTATCCGGATTCAGTTACTATCCTTCGGGAGTATGATAATGTAGTCGTACTTAGAACCTTTTCGAAGGCATATGGTCTGGCAGCCTTTCGGATCGGTTATGGGATAGCCTCAAAGGAGATAGTAGCTTATATGAATAAGGTCCGTATCCCGATTAATACCAACGCACTGGCTCAGGCAGCAGCCGCTGCAGCACTAAAGGACCAGGAATTTAAGCAAGAAGTCCTTGATAATAATAAGAAAGGGCTGGAATTATATTATAAAACCCTGGAAGAGCTTCAGCTTAAATATATAAAGTCGAATTGTAATTTTATTCTGTTTAACACCGGAGTGGACAGTGAACTGGTCGCAGCTGAATTTTTAAAAAGAGGCGTTATGATAAGAGCCGGCAAAGAATTCGGTTTGCCTACCTGGGTGAGGATTACAATAGGTACCAATGATGAGAATGAATTGGTGCTTCATTTATTAAAGGAAATTCTAAAACAATATAAGTAAGCTATGGTTTGATTGCAGCAGAGGCCTCAATCTCAATCGGTAAGGTTTTTGCAGATGAATTTATGAAAGAGCTTGAGCAGGACTTGAAACGCCTACCTATGATGATGACGTATTCACCTACTCATTAAGCAACGGCTTGGGTAATCTGCTGCTATATTAAAGTGTACTGATAATTGGAATTTTATGATAAATTATAGTTGACAATTAGAAAATTTTAGTGTACTTTATTCGTATAATACATATTAATCATATAAGAAATGTATGAATAGGGGGATGTATATTGGATAAGAATAATCAATTGATACATAAGAATATTATTCAGGAACATGATATAAAAAAAGTTATAGAATTGTTAGAAACGATCCAATATGGTTCAGTGACTGTTATTATTCAGGATGGTAAAATATTGCAGATAGAGAGAAATGAGAAAATAAGACTGAAATAATGAATAGTGTATATTCTATATTATTATAGTATAAGATAGCAACACGAGTTTAGATTATGTGATTGGCCTCAACGTACCTTTTCAGCTTCAGGTATTGAGGCTTTTTTTGTGTAGAGAATTGTAAAACTGAGATATTCTGTAAGCTTTATAAACATTATCCTTAAATTATTTTTGATGATAGTATTTCTAAATCAATGATGTTAACTTTATCAAAATTCACGTTAATCGTTTCATGCAATTATTTTACTTAAATAATTAAGTAAATATAGAGTTGCTAAACATACAAATTTTGATTAACTTTTTGAAGATGTAAATAAATAGTTTCATATTATACTCAAAAAGAAATTAATGAAAAAATATGGGACATTTTCACAATAATAGTTTGACTATTTTTAAGTAATATGATAATATTATCCATAAAGTTCCAATATATGCAAGTAATATGGTAGTATTTTTGAAAAATCGAAAACGTTTACGACCAATATATGTATATTATTATTAATAACAAAATTATTTGCTTCCTCCTTTAAAACTATTTAAAAAAATTTAATTAACAAATATAAAATTTTACTTAAAAAATATTTGTACAAACAAGGAGTTTGAAATTGGTTTCTATTAAAGATATTTCTATTAGGTGTAGAGTTTCAGTTGCAACTGTAAGTAAAGCTTTAAATAACTACAGTGATATTGCAGATGTTACCAAGGAGAATATTAGAAGAGTTGCTAAGGAAATGGGTTACTTTCCGAATTCTTCTGCAAGAGCTTTAAAGACAAATAGATCTTATAATCTGGGTGTATTATTTGTGGATGAAGCACAAAGTGGTTTGACTCATGAGTATTTTGCAAAGATGTTGGACAGCTTCAAGGTAGAAGCAGAAAAAAACGGTTATGATATAACTTTTATCAGCAAGTATAGGGGAGATAAGAGTATGTCCTGCTATGAACATAGTAAATACCGTGGGGTTGATGGAGTAGTGATTGCCTGCATTGACTTTTCAGATCATGAAGTATTAGAGCTTATAGCAGGGGAATTGCCGGTCGTTACTATAGATCATGTATTTGATAATAGAACAGCAATTGTATCAGATAACGCTAAAGGAATGAAAGACTTAATTACTTATATCTATAATATGGGACACAGAAGAATTGCTTACATTCATGGAGCAGATTCCTCGGTAACATTTAATCGGATTGGAAGCTTTTATAAGACCCTGGGGGAGCTGGGAATTAGTGTTCCAGATGAATACGTAAAAAATGGTGTTTACCATGATCCGGATACGACCAAAAGGCTTACAACAGAACTCCTTGAGCTGAAAAAGCGTCCTACTTGTATCATATTTCCGGATGATTTTTCTTGTATCGGAGGAATTAATGCGATTAAAGAAAAAGGGCTCCGTATACCAGAAGATATATCTTTAGCAGGCTATGATGGAATATTATTATCACAAATGTTGAATCCAAAATTAACTACTTTGCAGCAGGATACCAGTGCTATGGGAAAATATGCTGCCCAAAAGCTTATTACTATGATTGAAAATCCCAAAGCATCAATTATTGAACGTATTGTTATAGAAGGACGGCTTATCGAGGGAAACTCAGTAAGTATCAATAGTAATTAATAGGATAGATTAATTGGGAGAAATGAAGCTTACATATGGCAATGAAGTTAAATTAAATTGGTATAATTAATTCGGATTAAAAATGTTAATAATACTGGGGAGTATTATACATATAGTACATGATGATTTACATAATGGTTTTCTGTTACAAAAAGAATTAATAGTAGAATTAGCAAAGCGGACAAAAGGGATACAAGATACTAATTAGGATGATAAGTCTATCATCAAAGTGTCTTTCCTAGATACAACCAAAATAAGTAAATATAAAATCGCCTTCTATCGAGTAATTACACTTCATCGTTTTCTAGCTTTTATTAAGTGTATTGAAATAGGAAGCTGGTGGTTTTATTAATGGAATTTGGAGGCCTTATTAAATCAGTCTTTCGATTCCATAAGATATAATTTTATAAAGGAGGATAAAGATAATATTTAAATTACATAAGGGGGAAAGGTGATGAAAGGTTTTTTACATAATACGTGGAAACATAGGGCACATCTTGTCATGTGTATTCCAGCGGTTCTTTTATTATTTTTATTCAGCTATATGCCAATGGCAGGCCTTAGTCTGGCATTTAAGGATTTAAATTATAAGCTGGGTATCTGGAATAGTCCCTTTG
>JAEZTJ010000007.1 GCA_023421505.1 Bacillota bacterium | reverse complement strand
TATAAATCAAGGGCTTCGCCACATTTTTCTATTAACTTGTCAAGTGTTTTTTTACGCACAAAAAAAGAGCAGGGTATGTATTTCTACATACTCTACTCTCCAGTCATTCTTATCTAAATGACATTGTGCTTCGCATAAGTTTCTTTCTTTTTAAGCGCGAGACGGGATTCGAATTCTATCCCCTCGATAAAATACTGATAGAAAGGGACTTTCCGGCACATTCATTTTTTACGTACTCAAGAGGGTACTCAATGCCTGATAACTATATAAAGTCTTATCTGTACCATGTGTGGATAGTCTGAGGCAACTAAGGCTTATTAAATTGTTTTATTGCTCTTATTATAATTAATGGATAAACCATTATTGAAGTAATATTTGTTAATATGAAACAAATGATGCCGATGATTCTAATAGGAGGCACTAATCTATCGATAATGCCAAAAATCATTAAAGATATAATTGGTGAACTCCAAAATTTTTTCGTGTTTATGTTCCTATAGCACCAATAATAATCGAATCTAGGCAACATAATATAAATGCTAAAAATAAAATCGATTCAAAATCAAAAGAAGTAGGTTGAAGGTATAATATCAGTACGGATAATGCTATTAAAAATATAGTTAATCCTATTGAGATGATAATCTTTAATACTAATTTTTTCACTGTATCCTCATTGATTAAATTCAATTATTTCACATTAACTGTTCTGTATATAATAATAGAGCTGATAATATCTGCACAATACACAAATTGTAGAATCCCGTGTATTACAGCTTTTTTTAAGCTTATTTTGTTTTCTCTTAAGCCTCTTATTATACCACTTATACCTATCAATCCACTTAATGTTATAGTCATTCCGTCAAGTATCATTAAAACAATGGTTATTCCAATAGTAAATATAGTAAGAGTGCATAATAACCCAAAAACAAATATAAGTAAATATGCTGGAATATGTAATATTTTTATAATCATACTAATTCGAAGCACTTCAAGTGAATTCTTCTTTTTAAATCCTGCGATTAATACAACTAATGCACTAAATAATGAAAATACATATAGAATAATAAGTATGAATACAAGTGAAAAAGCATTATTATTAAAAACTGTATCCATTAAAAAACCAGTAAATATGCATATCAAAGCAAATACAATAAAATAAGGGAAAAGAATAATCAATAAAAAGGGTGAATATTTTCTCATAACTGTTTCTCCTTTAAATAATTATAATAAAGACTTAACAAGTTTAACTAAGATGATGAATTAATATTTCTATAAATTACAATATTATCTGGTGTAATATTATATAATTATAGCTATTTATAGTATAGCATTCATTCATTTGAATGACAACATATTCCAATAACGGTTACACATCACATCTAGGTATGGGTAAACGGATATTGGGATTTTAATTTATAAAGACAGATGAGAGATTAAGAGCGAATATTAAAAGAAGTCGTGGAACCAAGAAACGGGATGCACATTTTCTGAAACAAAGAATAAGAAATTGGTAGAATTCTGTCGTGCCACTGGATTAAGATGTGCAGAACTGTCTGTTTTGATGGGAAACTGTCTGAAAGAAGAGGATGGGAAGTATTATATCATCGTCCGTGCTGGTTCTAAGGGCGGGGAGTATAGTGAAGTCCCTGTGATTGGGGATGTTGACTTGGTAGTCCAGATAATGAAATGAATAAAGCAGGGGATAAAAAGGTCTAGAAAAAGATACATAATGCAGCGGATATTCATTCCTACCGTGGTGATTATGCAACTGCTATCTATCTTGCGAATGCAAGACGCTTGACCAGATACCGAAATGTGGCTGCTATTATTGTCGGAAGGATAAGAAGGGATAGCAGAACGATTCAAAGAAATCGTAGTCATTGGGAGAAGTATTACGAAGACACTAAAATTGTTAGAAAGTCCATTGACAGAATAACAGTCGAAGATTTCTTTCACAGCTGTATCAGCGAATATGATTTGACCAAGAAAGAACTGGATAATATGAAGCTGATTTTCAAGGATCTAATGAAGTATGCGAAGAAGAAAGGCTTGATTTTATCCAATCCATATGATGATATCGAAATTTATTTTTGTTTTCGTAAGGTGATATCAGTTGATTGATAAAACCTTATTACCGGTAAACCAGCGGTCTGTAAGAAGAAAAGAAGAGAATACGAAGTTTTCTTGACTTAAGACGTATCTCTAGTTGAACTTTATAGAACAAACCACTGTTCAGGAGATTGTAGACCATTAAAAGTCACTCCGTTAAAAATGGTCAGGCTGGATACCCTTAGACTGTATCCTTAGGAGTAATAATCACTAGGTGCCTGTGATTTGAATAAATTGGCACGTGCTCAGCTTTAACATATAAATACAATCAAAGGACGTGGTAAAAATGGCTCATAACAGAGAAAAGAAACATCAATCATTAATTCATCAAGTAGAGATGAAATTGATGTCAAAAATGGCAATTGGTCATTTGAAATATGATGACTAGAGGGCGATACGTGTACTATTGAATAAAAAGCGGAAAAAGGATTTTAAGGCACTGTTAAGTTATCAGGAACGTATTACTATCCATAAGATTTATACTTGGAGTACCTTTCAGGATTATCAGAAACATGCCTGTTACTTTGTAAAATGGTGTAAGGAACATTATGGATGCAGGATGCTTTCCGAATGCCGGCAGTATATAAACTAGGGCTTAAGGAACGGGCTATACTGGCTCCTCATTCATAGAAGTTGGATGCGTGTGCAAAGCGGAGGTTTTTATCTGTACAACAGAGGATATTATT
>JAEZTJ010000006.1 GCA_023421505.1 Bacillota bacterium | reverse complement strand
AAAAAATCGCTAACCCTTGATTTATAAGGATTAGCGATACTTTTCAATGAAGCGCGAGACGGGATTCGAACCCGCGACCCTCGCCTTGGCAAGGCGATACTCCACCACTGAGCCACTCGCGCATATTGTATTTGTTGGTGCAAAAAATATAATAAATTATAAAAGATACTTTTGTCAATACTTTTTTTAAAAATATCAAATTTCATTCAATATAAAATTCCGTATAGCTTGATTTAAATCTTTCTATTTCTAATATTTTAATGCTATACGTAATTTCTTCTTGTGATTTAATTACCTTCTAATTCCTATCCCTTTTAGTATATAAATTAACATTTGCTGACTTTATAAATATGTTACGGGTCTATGTTATTGATGGCACATAATATTAATACCGCTTACTAAGCAACCTAATCGCAACTCAATGTAAGCATAATACAGTCATTGAATTTGAATTCTCCTATTAATCATTGCATTATGTTTTCTAATATGGAATACGTAGATAATTTGATCATGGTATCTAAACAATAAGAATTTTTCAAAAATATTATATTGAAATATTCAAAAAGACTGTTATATTTTAGTAAAATGTGATAAAATATCTAAAGATGTACAAGATAAATTAGTAATTAAATACAAACAAGTAAAGGTAATTGAATATAAGTATCGTATAATAACAAACCGATATTATACAGTCAAAATAAATATAATCATATCAATTAAACTAAAAATTAGTAATGTAAATGATGTAAGTAATGAAAGCTAAAAGAATTAATTTGGTGGAAGGGTGAACGACTTATCCTTAAGCAAGTACAAATTGCTATTATTTTGCGAATACTTGTCAAAATTATTTTATATTATTGTACCTCAATCTTATTTCCGTTAATATATAACGGCATATGTATTTTAAGCTTAATTGAGAATTACTAAAAAGTGGAAAGCTACATATAGTGAACAATGAATATACAGGGGTATGGTTAGGAGGTAAAGTGAGTAAGTTACAATTATTCAACAATGACTGGGAATTTACAAAGCAAGGTATAGGAAGCAATATACATAATATTAAGAAGAACGAGATTGTATGGGAGAAGGTGGATATACCTCATGACTGGCTGATTTATGATATGACCTCTTCTGATCAAGCTTGTGAGGGCTGGTATAGAAAATACTTTTCAGTTAATTTTTCAGAGGATTTATCGAATTATGATACCAATCTGAAAAATGTAGGTTATCTGCTCCGTTTTGAGGGAGTCTATATGGATAGTACCATATTTGTGAATGGTATAAATGTTGGTGAATGGAAATATGGTTATTCAACCTTTGAAATCAATATTACCGATGCCTTGGTTAATGGTGTAAATGAGATTATAGTAAAGGTAGTACTACAAACGCCCAATTCAAGATGGTATTCTGGAGCAGGTATCTATCGTAATGTTTGGTTGAAGACGGTGCCGAGACAGCATTTTGCATCAGATGGTATCTATATAACCACTTTAAAATTTGACAATACCTGGAATATTCAAGTGGACTGTGAAGTCGTGGAAGGATATTTATCAGAAGCATCGTCAGCAGTAAATAAGGCACAGCTTGCTTCTAATGAAAATTGTGGCTATACGATAAGGCATACGGTTTACGACAGAACGGGTAATATTATAACAAGTACTGAAGGAAATACATACACACAGGTAATGCCAGTATTATCTCCGAAGCTTTGGGATATTAAGGAACCTAATCTTTATATACTGAAAACAGAGCTTATATTGAATGGTACAATACTAGACGAAGCGTCTAATCATTTTGGTTTTCGCTCAATTCGCTTTGATGTGGACAGTGGTTTTTATCTCAATGAGCGTCATGTTAAGCTGCATGGGGTATGTATGCATCATGACTTAGGAGCACTTGGAGCAGCAGTTAATCGTGTGGCATTAAAAAGACAATTGGTATTACTAAAAGAAATGGGTGCGAATGCAATACGTACAGCACATAATATGTGTGCGGTAGAGCTTATGGAGCTTGCGGATGAGATGGGCTTCTTAATTGCCAATGAAGCCTTTGATATGTGGGAAAGACCCAAAACCTCTTATGATTATGCACGCTTTTTTAAAAATTGGGCAGAGCGTGATGTTGAAAGCTGGATCAGGAGAGACAGGAATCATCCCTGCAATATTATGTGGAGTATTGGGAATGAAATATATGATACACATGCGGGAGAAAGAGGGCAGGAAGTAACAAGGTTTTTAATGGAACAGGTATATAAGCATGATCCCAGACATAACGCTTTTGTAACGATCGGATCTAATTTTATGCCATGGGAAAATGCCCAAAAATGTGCTGATATCGTAAAGCTTGCAGGTTATAACTATGGCGAAAAGTATTATGATTTGCATCATAAGAAATATAGTGACTGGATGATATATGGAAGTGAAACAGGCTCTGTTGTGCAAAGTCGTGGAATATATCATTTTCCGCTATCAGCTGATATCCTGTGTGATGATGATGAACAATGTTCGTCGCTTGGTAACAGTATAACCAGCTGGGGAGCCAGAGGTATTGAAAAATGTATTACAGATGACAGAGATGCAAAATATAGTGCAGGAATGTTTATCTGGAGCGGCTTTGATTATATTGGCGAGCCTACACCGTATCATACAAAGAATTGCTATTTTGGGCAGCTTGACACAGCGGGATTCAAAAAGGATTCCTTTTATATCTATCAGGCAGAATGGACTGACTACAAAGTAGCTCCGATGGTACATCTTTTTCCATATTGGGATTTTAATAAAGATCAATTAATCGATGTCCGCGTTTGTTCCAATGCTCCCAAGGTTGAACTTTTCTTTAATGATATCTCACAGGGAACATATGAAATTGATCATATTAACGGAAAAAAACTGATCGGTGACTGGCAGCTTCCTTATAGAAGGGGGGAATTACGAGCAGTAGCATATGATGAAAATAATAACGTAATTGCACAGGATATACAGCGTTCCTTCACTGACGCAGCACGTATTGTATTACAGCCTGATAAAACACATATGAAGTCGGATGGGCAGGATCTGATATTTATTGAAATAACGATGGAGGATGAAGCTGGGAATCCGGTTAATAATGCAAATAATCGAGTCAGTGTGAAGGCTACCGGTTCCGGCCGCCTGATTGGCTTAGATAATGGTGACAGTACAGATTATGATACATATAAAGGTACAAGCCGCAGATTATTTAGCGGAAAACTACTTGCTATCATTGCCGCTAAAACTATTCCGGGTGAGGTTATTGTCGAAGTATCATCAAACTTACTTCCCTCGGCGCAGATAAAATTAGCAGTAGAGGAATGCATCCCTCCTTCCGGTATAAGTGCTATGGAAGAAAACAGCGAGAGCGACCCCTCTTTGGAAATCCCGATACGTAAGCTGGAGATAGTTAGTCCACAGGGAACACATCTGAATCAAGAACTACGAGAAATTAATGTAGAGGTACGGGTTTATTCTGAGAATGCAACCTATGAGGATATAACCTGGAGAGTGACGAATGCTGCAGGTGTAGAAACAAATATTGCTAATATTGTATCGAATGGAACAAAAGCTAAAATTATAGCAATCGGTGATGGTAGTTTCTATGTTAGAGCAATAGCTAATAACGGAGCAGAAAAGCCCAGACTAATTTCAATATTGGATTTTAATATTACAGGGCTGGGAACAGCTTATCTTAATCCATATGATTTTATTTCAGGAAGTTTATATAGTCAAAGCATTGGTGAAATCAGTAATGGTAATGAGCGTGGTGTGGCTACTTCCCGTGATGGAGAAAGTATCATAGTATACGATAAATTAGATTTTGGTGTAATAGGTTCTGATACAATTACAATTCCTGTATTTGAACTTGGAAGCATGCCCACCAGAATTGAAATCTGGGAAGGCATTCCTCATGAAGAAGGTAGTGTATTGCTGGCAGATGTTATTTATGATAAAAAGTCTATCTGGAATACCTATCAGGAAGAGACATATATTCTGAAGAAACGATTGAAGAATATAACTTCCTTAGCCTTTTTGCTACGCAGCAAGGTACATATAAAGGGATTTACCTTTAAAATGCCGGTTAAGGCATATGAACAGCTTTCCATACTTTCCTATGATAAACTTTATGGAGATGATTATAAAATAGGAGAAAATTGTATTACTGATATAGGAAATAATGTCACAATAGCATTTGATAATATGGATTTTGGTTTAAAAGGCATAAATAGACTTACGATCTGTGGACGATGTGTTATTGATAATTCTATTATTGTTTGTTTTAAGGGTATTGATGGAGAGGTTAAGCAACTGGTTGAATTTCCGTGTTCAAATGAATTTATAGAAAGAGACTATGCTCTTGATAATGTTCTTGGAAAGCAGACGGTGGAATTCCTCTTTTTACCAGGCTGCAAATTTGATTTTAAATGGTTTCGTTTTGAGGAATAGTATAAAAAGTAAATAAACGATGCTGAATTATTGAAATGTAATCAGGCTTTGTGCGAAATCACCAAATATAAATTTGCTTTTTGTGACATTTTACAATTCTAAAATACATACTAGTATGATAATATACTAGTATACAAGTTGTGATACAAACACAACACTTTAAAGATTATTGGAAAAGCATGGGAGGGGCTAAAGTAAATGCTAATTCAAGCGTCAAAAATTGAATGATATTAGCATTTATATTCAAATTTTAAGAAAGAGGTGCAAAAATGAATATTTCCAAAATCAAACCGCAAGCCACAAGAACACAAAGGGCTCGCAGCTATTTAAAACGTTATTGGTCACTTTATCTTATGCTGGTTCTTCCAGTTACATATTTTATAGTATTTAAGTATATTCCGATGCTGTATATCCAGATTGCTTTCAAAAAGTACAGTATTATCCAAAGTGTATGGGAGATGCCATTGGCAGCAAAGCATGGTTTCGAATTTTTTATTAAAGCGTTCTCCAACCGTGATTTTACTCTTGCAATACGTAATACAATCGGTCTTAATCTGTTGGATTTAGTCGTTGGTTTTCCGGCACCGATTATATTGACCCTGATCTTAAATGAGTTGGCTTTTAAGCGCTTCAAAAAGATTACTCAGACTATCGTGTATATGCCACACTTTCTTTCATGGATTATTATATCCGGTTTGGCACTGCAGCTTTTTACACCAAACGATGGTCTTGTAAATCTCGCTCTGAATAAAATGGGACTCAATAGTATTCCTTTCCTCAATGAGCCTACACACTGGGTTTGGTCCTACGTATTTTTGGGTATTTGGCAGAGTATTGGCTGGAATACGATTATCTATCTTGCAGCAATTACAGGTATCAATCCGGAGCTGTATGAAGCAGCTTCCGTGGATGGGGCTAGTCGTTTGAAGAAAATGTGGCACATCACATTACCGGGACTTCGTTCAACAATAGTAGTCCTTCTCATCCTAAGCCTTGGACGTATTTTGAGCAGTGACTTTGATCGTCCGTTTGCGTTATCCAATAATTTGGTAAGAGGTGTTTCTAATGTTATATCTATCTTCGTTTATCAATATGGCATCCAGGGATTACAATTTTCGCTAGCTGCAGCAGCAGGACTCTTCCAGTCTGTGGTATGTGTAATTTTCTTGATTGGAGCAAATGCCGTTGCCAAGAAGTTTGGAGAACGAGGTATTTGGTAAGAAAGATTTAGAAAAGTGGAGGTAGATTAACATGATAAAATCTAAAAAAACAAGAATGGGAGACTGGATTATAGCTTTAATCTGTGTTCTGATAATTTTAGTGTGTCTCCTGCCGATACTCAACGTGCTTGCGCGGTCCTTGAGTTCATCGGAGGCTTTAATGAAAAGAGAAGTTTTTCTTTGGCCGGTCGGTTTTAATTTTGACGCTTATGAAAAGGTTCTTACTGATATGAAGTATGTTTGGTCACTTGGATGGACGGCTATTCTTACTGTTATCTGTACGATAGTATCACTTTTTATGACAGTTATTTGTGCCTATCCGCTCATCTACAGTAAATTGAAAGGCCAAAAAGTTATCAATATATTTATTATCCTAACAATGTATTTTAACGCAGGAACAATCCCTCACTACTTGCTTTTAAGCGATTTGGGAATGATTGATAAGCCTCAGGTATTAATAATTCCGGGATGTTTGAGCGTATTCAATTTAATTATTATGCGAAGCTTTTTCTTCGGTATTCCAGACAGTCTTCGTGAATCTGCAGAGATAGATGGTGCAACTCACGTTCAGATACTTAGAAAAATCTATCTGCCTTTATCAACACCGGTATTAGCAACAATATCTTTGTTCTATGCTGTAGGAAGATGGAATGGTTTCACAGATGCATTGATGTTTATGCATGACAGACGATTTTATCCTATTCAATTACTGCTGTATAATATCCTTCAAAATACAATGAGTATAGATTCTTCTGCCATGGAAGGTTTTATCACACCGGGTCTTGCCGATACGATGAAGGCAGCTACCGTTATGTTTGCCACAGTACCTATATTGATGATTTACCCGTTTGTACAGAGATATTTTATCTCGGGTGCAACCTTAGGTGCAGTGAAGGAATAGCCAAATGTTGGCTATCTTAATCTTGGACGTAATTTGTCATTTTTATAAAAAAATAATGGGAGGTAAAAAAATGAAAAAATTTATGTCTATTCTGCTTGTTTGCTGTATGATGATGATATCTCTTGCAGCTTGTAGCAGCAACAAGGATTCTAAGGAAACTCCGACTCCTCAACCGAGTACAGGTGACGAAGCTAAAACTGAAGACAAAGCAGCAGTTACAGGAGAGCCCGCAGAAATTGTCGACGGTAAATTCACTGAAACCAGAGAAATTACAGTCGAGGTATATGACCGCGATAACGAAGGCGGTACTAACCCGGAAGATAACTTCTATGCAAAGTATATTCAAGAAGGTATGCTCAGGGATCATAACGTTAAGGTAACATTTGTACCGATCCCTCGTTGGACAGAGGATAAGGAAATCGCTAATCGTCTTGCAGCAGGTAATGCACCTGATATCTGTGTAACATATAGCTATCCTACTGTACAGACCTATGCTGGTATGGGCGGTGTACTTGATATGGCTCCTTATCTTGAGCAGTACAAGGATCAGACACCAAACTTATGGGATTTACTTGGTGAAACTAACATCTACTGGAACAAAAATTTCACCTACGGTACAATCTATGCTATTGAAGCTAAGCTTAAAGTTTTAAATCGTACCAATACTTTCGTACGTGAAGATTGGTTAAAGAAATTAAACATTGCAGAGCCTACAACTCTTGAGGAATTCGAAGCAATGTTAAAGGCATTCAAGGATAATGCTTCTACTCTTCTTGGTAAAGATGCAGATAAGATGGTTCCGTTCTCTATCAGCGTTGATGCTGGCTGGAGAGCTGATCACTTAATTGGTTCCTTTATACCTAACGATATTACTGATAAGGATTGGTATGTAAATGGCTTTGATGACAGAAAGTTACTTGAGCCTAACGCAAAAGAAGGCTTCAGAGTTCTGAATAAGTGGTACAATGAAGGATTAATCTGGAAGGATTTCGCACTTTATCCAATGGGTGATACTACTGAGGATAACATGATTAAAGCTGGTTATGTTGGTGCTTTCATGCATAACTGGGATTATCCTTTCAGAAATGGTGAGAACAGTATACAGTACAGCTTAACTCAAATGGTTGGTCCAGAAGCAGGCTTTATTGCTGTTGAGCCATTCAAGAATGATGCTGGTGTTTATAAGAAGTTCATTTCCGGTCCTAATGATCGTAAGCTTTTCTTCCCTGCAACCAATGACGAGCCTCTTGCTTCTCTTCTGTATCTTGATTGGGTTAGCAAGCTTGAGAACCGTATGTTCCTTCAGCTTGGTGAAGAAGGCGTTACTCATGAGAAGCTTGCCGATGGTTCCTTTAAAACACTTGCAACAACTGGTGAGAAAATAATGAACTCTCCTGCTAATATCGACTATACAATTACGATTAATGGTCTTGATGTTGGAGATCCTGAACTTACTGTTAAGTCAATCGCTAATGGTTATGCCAATGTTGATCCTCGTTTTGTAGAAAAAGCATTTGCGATTTCTCCTAAAGACGGACGTGTCGGCCAAAATGTAAATGTTGGTACAATTGCAGCTGAGAATGGTATGGGTACTCCTATGACAGACAAACGTAATGCATTACTTGATACATCTATTGTTGCTCCGGCTGATAAGTTTGATGAAGTATTTGATGCAGGTATGGCAGATTATCTTGCTTCAGGCGGTCAGGCAATTATCGATGAGCGTAAAGCAGCATGGGAGAATAACTTCGGAGATTCAACCAGTCTTCCTACTAAATAGTAATTAATAAAAGGAGGCTCGTGTAATTTACGAGCCCCTTCTTTTTATAAGACACAAGAAATTGATATATACTTATTTCTGATTTATAACACAACTAGAACATTAAAATGTGATCGGTAAAATCGTGATTTGTTAGATTCGTTTATATTCAACAAAATTGTTACTTTTTTTTAGTACTATTTTATAATTCTAAAATAAATTTAAATATGATAATATACTAGTATACAAGTTGTTATTTGGAACATACATAATTTTAAATTATTATAATCAGACTTCTTAAACTGATAGGGATAACATTTGTACTATTATAAAATAAATAATCTATAATGGTTGTATTAACACATATGAATATGTAGCAACCAAATTTAATTGCGCTAAAAGGGTTCTCTATACTTTATAGAAAAGGATTGCTATGAGTGATTAGTTAGATAGGCAGGAATTTACTTTACTTTTGTATTAAAATCAGGCAAGAGATTGATCATTTATAAATTATGAAAACCCATCTTATTAAGAGCTTTCAAGGAGAATGACTATATGAAAATGATTATACGCTGGTTTCCAGGTAGTGATGATAGTGTGACTTTGGAACAAATCAAGCAGATACCCGGCGTTACTGGAGTGGCAGCAATGCTTTCGGATATACCGGTTGGTGAGATTTGGCCTATGAGCAGGTTGGAAGCTTTACGTGATGAAGTAAACACAGCCGGACTTGAACTTGAAGTAATAGAAAGTGTTAATATCCATGAGGACATTAAAAAAGGATTACCTAGCAGAGATAAATATATAAATAATTATATAAAAACTATTGAAAATTTATCAAAGGTTGGAGTAAAATGTCTTTGTTATAATTTTATGCCAGTTATGGATTGGCTTAGAAGTGAACTTGCACATCCTTTAGAGGATGGAAGTACAGCATTGGCTTACAATCATGATACAATACTTAAGATGAATCCTGCTTCTATTGCAGAGGGAATGATTGAGAACGCAGGAGGTTATTCGTTACCGGGTTGGGAACCCGAAAGACTGGCAGCAATGTCAGAAGACATTAAGTTTTATCAAAATATGTCTACAGAACAGTATTGGTCAAATATGAAGTACTTTTTGGATGCAGTTATACCATATGCAGAAAAGTATGATATTAAGATGGCTATTCATCCTGATGATCCGCCATTCTCAATTTATGGCCTTCCAAAAGTAATTAATAGTGCGGAGAATATTCGTAAATTCTTAAGCCTTAATGACAGTATATATAATGGATTGACCTTATGTACAGGTTCTCTGGGCGCTGATCTTAATAATGATATACCTGCCATAGTCAGCGAATTTGCTTCTCAGGGACGAATTCATTTTGCACATATTCGTAATATAAAACATTCAGATAAAATGATTTTCACTGAATCGGCTCATTATAGCCCATGTGGGGATCTAGATATGTATAGGGTAGTTAAAGCTTTTTATGATAACGGCTTTAATGGATATATTCGCCCTGACCATGGACGTATGATTTGGGGAGAGATAGCCAGACCGGGTTATGGTCTATATGACAGAGCACTTGGAGCTAATTATCTATTAGGACTATGGGAGGCAATTGATAAAAGTTCAAATAAATAATAAGTTGCTTTAAATGAGAGCATGAGGAGATAGTTTCTATGGTAATTTCAGTAAGAGAAGCAAGAGAAAATGCAAGAGAATATGCATTGCGGCAGATACGGGAGAATATTATTACTTTAAAGTTGAAACCCGGTAGTTCGATTAGTGAAAATGAACTAGCGAAAGAACTGGGAATCAGCAGAACTCCAGTCAGGGAAGCCCTGCAGGAGCTTCAGAAAAGTAATCTGATTGAAGTTTATCCGCAGAGAGGCTGTATCATTGCTCACATCGATTTTGATATAGTCGATGAGATGGTATTCTTGCGCAAGATTTTAGAAAAAGCTGTAGTAGAGGAACTGTGTGACTGTATTGACGATGAGGATGTACAGGAATTGGAGAAGAATGTACAGCTACAGGAATTTTATCTTAATAGTAAATTACCTGATAAAATCATTGAGCTCGATAATGAATTTCATAAGTCACTATTTACTATGTGCAATAAGGAACGTATCTATAATTTGATGGAAGGAACACAGGGACATTTTGATCGTATACGAACATTAAGTATGTATTCTGTTAAGGATTTAAAAATAGTTGCTGATCATAAAGCAATATTAAATGCAATTAAATTGGGTGATAAAACATTAGCAGCTGAATTTATTGTTAAACATCTTTCTAGATATAAGTTGGATCAAGGTGAAATTATTGAGAAATATCCGGATTTTTTTATATAAAGTTATAGTGAGATTTTCCATCTCAAAACAATATGATATTTGATTGGGCTGCTGCAAAATGAAGTTGATTTGAAGGTAAAGTTAACTATCCTGCCAAATCATTAGGAGTAAATTTGGCATCAGCCTTTTTGTATTTGGCCTTTGTATATTACAATGTTTTTAAGATACTTATTATAAAAGAAATAATAGAAAGGATGATGTATTTATGTTTAATACATCTAACAAACTGTTATGAGACTGAGAGAAGCATGGATAAAAAGAGATGAATGGAGTAAGGATTATTATATCCCATCTTATAATAGAGATGAAGTAAAAATTAATACAAAGGAAGCACCGATATGGCTTCACTTTGGAGCGGGTAATATTTTTCGTGCTTTCATAGCTGCAGCAATGGATAAGTTGCTGGAACAGGGAATTAGTGATAAGGGAATTATAGTGTGTGAGGATTTTGATAAGGAATTAGTCAAACTGGCATACAAACCTTATGATTCCTTAAGCCTTCTGGTTACACTGAAAGCAGACGGTGAGATTGAAAAAAGAGTAATAGGCAGCGTCATGGATGCCGTGACAGAAACAGAGGATATGAAGGCATTATTCTGCATGCCTTCCGTACAGATAGTCAGTTTTACGATTACGGAAAAAGGGTACGCAGGACCGCTGATGCGTAAAATTGCAGAATTGTGTATGGAGAGATATAAAAACGGAGCATATTCAATTGCTCTTGTTAGTATGGATAATTGTGCACATAACGGTGAGCTGTTGAGTAAGGAAGTAATTAAGCATGCACAGATACTTGTCGTAGAAGGCAAGACAGATCAAGGCTTTTTAGATTATCTTGGTGATGAGACAAAGGTTACATTTCCTTGGTCTATGATCGATAAGATTACTCCTAGGCCGGATGAGACAGTTAAGAGGATACTTGAAAAGGACGGCTTTGAGGATTCACAGCAAATTATAACAAATCGCAATACCTATACCGCACCATACGTTAACGCTGAGGAAACGGAATATCTCGTTATTGAGGACAAATTTCCTAATGGAAGACCGCAGCTTGAGTCAGCAGGTATATTATTTGCGGACCGAGATACAGTCAATAAAACTGAAAAAATGAAAGTAGGTACCTGTCTTAATCCCTTGCATACCGCACTTGCTATATTCGGGTGCCTCCTAGACTATAAGACGATACATGATGAGATGGATGATGAACAGCTAAAGAAGCTAGTCTACAATCTTGGTTTTATAGAAGGTATGCCAGTTGTTGAGAATCCAGGTATTATTAAGCCTGAACAATTCTTAAATGACGTATTGAATAAGCGCCTTCCTAATCCGTTTATGCCGGATTCACCGCAAAGAATCGCTACCGATACATCGCAGAAGCTTCCAATTCGTTTCGGACATACCCTCATGGCATATACCTTAAACCCTGATTTAAAAATAAGTGAACTGACAATGATTCCTCTTGTATTTGCGGGATGGTTGAGATATTTGATGGGAGTTAATGACGAAGGAAGTGAATTTAAAAGAAGCGATGATCCAAGATTGGAAGAATTATCGACTTTTCTAAGTGCTGTAAAGCTCGGGGAGAAGCTTGAGAATGAGGAAGATATTTATACGCTTCTAGCAGATAAGAGCATTTTCTGTATAGATATGAATAGATATGGCATGACAAATAAGGTAATTAGTATGTTTAAAGAAATGATAGCTGGTGAAGGCGCAGTACGAAATACACTAATAAAGTATTGTAAGTAATGAATAGCTTATAGTATTTCAAAAAGAAATTAATTTATCAAATATCTGTATGATGCTGATTTTTTTTCCTGTCATTCTACAGATAGTTTTTTATAAAGGAGTTTCATCACTTTTTAATAACTACTCTCTGTTTGTCTATTTTCGGAGGTCAGTATGATAGAAATAATGAACGGAACGAAAGAAATAGTGAAATACAGGAGTAATTCCACAGTTAGAATGCATGATAATGTAGTTACAGAGGATTATCCTCTGCATTGGCATACGCCGCTTGAAATTATCATGCCGATTGATAATTCTTATACAGTCTGTTGTAATAATGTGGAATATACTCTTCAAGAAGGTGAAATCCTTATTATTAATTCAGGGGTTCTACATAAGCTTTCAGCTCCGACTTGGGGAAGACGTTATATTATTCTTGCTGATTTATCACCACTTTACTCCATGCATGAATTTGAATCCCTTATTTCTATTCTGCCACAGGCAGTTCACATCACACCTTCAAATGCTGCTAAAATATTTGAACCACTACAGCGCCTAATTTATAAGATTATTGAAGAATATAAAAGCGATGCTATTTATCGAGAAACAATGATATATTCTAGACTGATTTCTATACTTGTATTAATATGCAGGAATAGAACGACTGAAAATATGGTATATGAAAATAAATCATCCATTCAGCTAAAATATTCCAAAATAATATTATCGATATATGACTATATAAATAATCACTTTAATGAGAATATTACTCTGGATCAGGTTGCTGATCTGGCTGGTTTTAGCAAGTATCATTTTTCCAGAATATTTAGACAATATGCTGATACCTCCTTCTATCAGTATTTGAATAACAGACGTATTCTACAAGCCACAAAGCTTTTAATGGGAACTGACATGTCTATCATGGAAGTATCAATGCAGTGTGGCTTTTCAAGTATATCATCCTTTATTCGTATGTTTAAGATACATAAAGGATGTACGCCATCTGAATTCAAGGAAATGCATCTGCCCAAAAAACAAATATTATAAGCACTAATTAATTTATAGGGCATGCATGTTATTTTGTACGATTTATAGTATTATGATTGCCTTCTTAAAATATAGAATAAGGTACGATAGTGCTTCAAAGGATTCCATAGGTTGCATTATTTTATAGTTTGGTGGTATAATTATTTGGTGGTACAAAGCCAAAACGAATTATTAATTGTAATAAATTAGCATCCTTCTATAGGTTTTATTTAATATAAATTAGTTTAGTCAAACAACTAAAAATGAAAATTGTAGAAAATTGTCTGAAAAGAATGGCAAAAGGAATTGAAAAATTAAAGATTTTTCAATCGGCAAATGTTGCGCTGCCAAATTCGCAGGATTTGGCGGCATGGAGGTTAATATGAGTGAATTGATTCATAACCAGGAATTAATAGAGGAGTACAAGCGACGGGCAAAAGAGTTGGTGAGTCAAATGACACTGGAAGAGAAAGTATTTCAGATGCTTCATAAAGCACCCGCAATCGAAAGATTGAATATTAAGGCATATAATTGGTGGAACGAAGGTTTGCATGGTGTTGCAAGAGCTGGTATTGCGACTGTGTTTCCGCAGGCAATAGGCTTAGCGGCGGCATTCGACGAGGATATGATGGAGGAGGTCGGAGATGCAATCTCGACAGAAGGCCGTGCAAAATTTAATATGCAACAGGAATTTGGTGATACAGATATTTATAAAGGACTGACCTTTTGGGCTCCGAATGTAAATATTTTTAGAGATCCTCGATGGAGAAGGGGTCATGAAACCTATGGAGAAGATCCACACTTAACAACTAGATTAGGGATACGCTTTGTGGAAGGCTTACAAGGGCATGATGAACATTATTTAAAGGCAGCAGCTTGTGCAAAGCATTTTGCAGTACATTCAGGTCCGGAGGATATTCGCCACAGCTTTGATGCGAAAGCCTCTACGCAGGATATGTATGAAACCTATCTGCCGGCCTTTAAGGCATTAGTTAAGGAAGCTAAGGTGGAAACTGTTATGGGGGCGTATAACCGGACTAATGGTGAGCCTTGCTGTGGCAGCAAGACACTCTTAAAGGATATATTAAGAGATACTTGGGGTTTTGAGGGGCATGTTGTTTCAGATTGCTGGGCAATTAAGGATTTTCATGAGCATCATAAGGTTACAGAAGGTCCTGTTGATTCTGTTACACTTGCTGTTAAAAATGGGTGTGATTTGAACTGCGGTAATATCTTTGTATATTTACTCGATGTAGTAAAGAAAGGTATGCTTAAGGAGGAGCAGCTAGACGCTGCTGTAACAAGACTGTTTACTACCAGAATGAAGCTGGGATTATTGGGCGATGAGGACAAAGTTCCTTTCAGCCAGATACCTTATGAAGTGGTTGATTCTAAGAAGATGCGCGATTTAAACCTTTCGGTAGCGAAGAAATGTCTTGTATTATTAAAGAACAAGAACCAGCTGCTTCCACTTAATAAGAGTAAGGTTAAAACGATTGGTATTATTGGACCGAATGCGAATAACAGACGGGCACTTGTAGGTAATTATGAAGGGACAGCTTCTAGGTATGTAACGATATTAGAAGGTTTTCAGGATTATTTAAAGGACGACGTTAGAATCCTTACTTCTGAAGGCTGCCACTTATATAAGAATAAAGTGGGTGGTTTGAGCATAGATAATGACCGAATATCCGAGGTAAAGGGAGTATGTAAGGCAAGTGATGTTATCATTGCCTGTATGGGTCTTGATTCCGGTTTAGAGGGAGAAGAAGGAGACCAGGGCAATGAATTTGCGAGTGGAGACAAGCCAAATCTTAATCTTCCAGGTATTCAGGAACAAATACTCAAAACAATTTATGAAAGTGGTAAACCAGTTATATTAGTTCTGCTTTCCGGCAGTGCGCTGGCAGTGAATTGGGCGGATGAGAAGCTTAACGCAATTATACAGGGCTGGTATCCCGGAGCAATGGGAGGACAGGCAATAGCTGAAATGGTATTTGGTGAGTTTTCCCCAGAGGGTAAGCTGCCAATCACGTTTTACCGTACTACCGAGGAACTACCGGATTTTAAGGATTATTCGATGAAGGATAGGACATATCGGTATATGAAGAAGGAAGCTTTGTATCCGTTTGGCTATGGATTATCCTATACGAATTATACATATTCTGATATAACCTGTAGCAGTGAGGTAATAACAAAGGATGGAATTGATTTATCTGTTCGTATAAAAAATACGGGGGAATATGCAGGAAGAGAAACTGTTCAGGTTTATGTAAAAGTTAATTATGAGGATGCACCAAATGCACAGCTGAAGGCCTTCACCAAAGTAGAGTTAAAACGAGGAGAGGAAAGAATAGTACGATTACATCTTTCAGTAGAAGCATTTTCACTTTTTGATGAAAGTGGCAGACAAAAGGTTTATGGTACAGATTATACAATTTATGTAGGCGGATCGCAGCCGGATGCAAGAAGTATAATTCTAACCGGTAAAAACCCGTTAGAATTAAGTGTTAAAGCGATGAACGTAATAGAGCTTGATTGATATTAATTTGTTCAAGCTTATTAAAAGGGCAGATGTGCTAAGCTCCCCTATGAAAAGAAATAGACAGGCTATTATAATAAGTAGTAATGTTAAGTTAGATAAAATAAGAACTAAAACAGGTTTTGATGAGCAAGAGATTCTAAGGTAAACTATTAATAAAGGTAAACTATTAATAATAAAAGAATTTCTAAGGCAGGCAAGGGAAAAGAAAAATATTACAGATCACCTTATTTAAGAATTTTAGTAATTAAAATGCTACGAAGAGATAGTAGTAAGGTGATATGATAATAATAAATATTTTAATAAAATTTAAAGCAAAATACCTGTGCCTGATATAGGCACAGTAATATGACTAGGAGATGAAAATGATGAGTAAAAAAGTGGTTACATTTGGTGAAATAATGCTTCGGTTGGCTCCTTATGGATATGACAGATTTGTTCAGACAGATTCCTTTGAGGCAACCTATGGAGGTGGCGAAGCGAATGTTGCAATATCTCTTGCTAATTATGGTATGGAGGCTTATTTTGTGACAAAGCTTCCAACGCATGAAATTGGACAGGCAGCTATAAACTCTCTTCGTAAATACGGCGTACATACTAATAAAATTGTACGCGGTGGTGAACGAGTTGGTATATACTATTTAGAGAAGGGTGCCAGTCAAAGACCTTCTAAGGTAATCTATGACAGAAGCGGTTCCTCGATAGCAAAGGCTACAAAAGAAGATTTCTCCTGGGATGAAATCTTTGATGGAGCAGAGTGGTTCCATTTTACCGGCATTACTCCCGCACTCGGAGAAAATATTGCAGAAGTCTGTGAGGAAGCATGTAAGGCTGCAAAAGAGAGAGGAATTACTGTCAGCTGTGATTTAAATTATCGTAAAAAGCTCTGGACTAAGGACCAGGCAAGAAAAACGATGGAGAAGCTGTGTCAATATGTAGATGTCTGCATTGCGAATGAAGAGGATGCAGATGATGTGTTTGGATTAAAGGCTTCCGGAACGGACGTTACAAGCGGTCAGGTAAATCATGATGGCTACAAGGAGATTGCAAAGGTGATGGCTGAGCGTTTTGGATTTAGAAGTGTAGCATTTACGCTGCGCGAATCCATTTCTGCAAATGATAATATGTGGGCAGCTATGCTTTACGATGGAGAAGATTTTTATTTTAGTAAAAAGTATGCTGTTCATATTGTTGACCGTGTAGGCGGTGGTGATAGCTTTGGAGCCGGCCTAATCTATGCAATGATGAATTCTTATAAATCTCAGGATACAATTGAGTTTGCAACAGCTGCAAGCTGTTTGAAGCATTCTATTGAAGGGGATTATAATCTGGTAGGGGTTGATGAGGTTCGTACGCTGATGAAGGGTGACGGATCAGGCAGAGTACAGCGTTAAGCGATATTATAATGGAGGCTAGGTTGAAAAATCAAAGATTTTTCAACCTGCAAATTTGTGCGCTGCCCAAATTCGCAGGTTTTGGCGGCAGATGGAGGCTATTATGAATTATTCAGACTGCTGGTTAAAATATAACAAAATTTCAGATAGTAATAAATCAGAGTTAATACTCTATTGTAATAGTGAAGGGAAAATAATTGAAAATGCTATTGAAGAACTCACAAATGGTTTCTTATCTCTATATGGACGTAAGTTAGTAAAAGCTAAGGAAGAAAGCATTCAGCTTGCTAAGACAGGTATCACTATTATAATTGACCCGGCTGTAGCTATCAATAAGGAAGGCTATAGTATTAGATGTAAGGAAGGAAAATGCACTGTCACTGCGGGTTCCGAGGCAGGAGCTTTATATGGTGTATTTGCCCTCTTAAGAAGTCTTGTGGCGTCTAACGTAGAGAATTATGATACTTGGAGTTTTACGGAAGAAAAAGAACCATATAATCCTTTACGTATGTTAAATCACTGGGACAACATGACGGGGGATATTGAAAGAGGTTATTCCGGTAAATCCTTCTTTTTTAGTGAAAATGAAATACTAATAAATGATCGTACTAAGGCATATGCAAGAATGGTTGCATCTGTGGGTATTAATGCAGTTGTAATTAATAATGTTAATGTCAAAGGAGCAGCAACAGCTTTAATATCTGAGAGATATTATGATAAATTACGTATTGTATCAGAAATATTCTATTCATACGGTGTAAAGCTCTACTTAAGCATTAACTTTGCAGCACCTATGGAGTTGGGTGGTTTGGAGACAGCAGATCCCTGTGATGAGAAGGTTCGTCTCTGGTGGCTTAAGAAAGCCGAGGAGATATGGAAGAACATTCCTGACATGGGCGGTTTTCTGGTGAAAGCCGATTCTGAAGGAAGACCGGGCCCCTTTACCTATGGAAGGACACATGCTGATGGTGCAAATATGCTTGCAGAGGCTGTCAAACCTTTCGGTGGGCTTGTAATCTGGCGTTGCTTTGTATACAACTGTCAGCAGAACTGGAGAGATGCTAAGACAGATAGAGCCCGAGCAGGTTATGATAATTTTATGCCAATCGATGGTAAGTTCGCAGAGCAGGTAATATTGCAAATTAAGAACGGGCCGATGGATTTTCAAGTAAGGGAGCCGATTTCTCCATTATTTGGCGGCTTGAAAAAAACAAATATGATGCTTGAGGTTCAGATTGCGCAAGAGTATACCGGACAGCAGAGACATGTATGCTATCTGTTACCCTGGTTCAAGGAAATACTTGCTTTCAATACGCATTGTGGCAGTGAAAACAGTACAGTTGCAGAAATTGTCAGCGGCAGAACCTATCATAACAGTCATTGCGGAATGGCTGCTGTTGCTAATACAGGTAACGATCCTAACTGGACAGGACATGATCTGGCAGCTGCCAATCTATATGGCTTCGGAAGGCTGGCATTTGATACAGAGCTAACTGCTGAAAAAATAGCGGAGGAATGGATTGCGCTGACCTTTGGTCAAGATAAAAAAGTGAAGGAAAATATTCTTAAAATATTAATGATGTCCTGGCCTGCATATGAAAAGTATACATCACCTTTAGGAATTGGCTGGATGGTTAAGCCAAATACACATTATGGTCCGGATGTTGATGGATATGAATATGATAGATGGGGTACTTATCATAGAGCAGACCATAAGGGTATCGGTGTAGACCGTACGGAAAATGGTACGGGGTACTGCCACCAGTATAATGAACCTTTGGCTTCAATCTATTCTGATAAAAAGACCTGCCCGGAGGAATTGCTTCTGTTTTTCCATCACGTAGGTTATGATTACGTACTATCTTCTGGAAAAACCATATTACAGCATATATACGACACACATTTTGATGGCGCTAATGACGCAGAACAGTTTTTGGAGCTTTGGAAGGAATTGCAGGAGCTGCTTGAGGACGAAGTTTATAAGCGGGCTTTAGAAAGGTTTCAACATCAACAAGTACATGCAGCTGAATGGCGTGATGTCATTAATTCTTATTTTTATAGGAAGACAGGAATTGCCGATCAAAAAGGCAGACGCTTATATTAATAGTGATAAATAATAATATCATGAAAAGAGGTTCATAAAAATGTGTACAAAAGGACTTACACTTTCTCCTATCTTGTGTGATGGAATGGTTCTTCAACGAGATACAAATAATTATATTTATGGATCTGATACCGAAGCTGCTTCAGTAACGGTTTGTTTCATGGATTCTCAGTATAGTGCAAAGGTAGATGAAAATAACGAATTTTGTGTAGAATTACCTCCGATCGCTGCCGGTGGTCCGTACAGTCTGACAGTAAAGGGAAGTACCGAAATTACAATAAAGGATATTCTATTTGGTGACGTTTATATCTTAAGCGGTCAGTCAAACATGGAGCTGCCTATTCGCAGAGTGTTAGATGTTTCTGCAAAGGAAATTGAAAAAACTTCTGAACCTACCATAAGACAATATCATATTCCTGCTACGTTTAACTTTAAAGAACCGGAGAAATATATGTACGCGAACTCCTGGAAGAAAGCAGTAGATGAGGATCTGATGGAATTTAGTGCAGCTGGCTTCTTTTTTGCTAAAGAAATGAAAGAGTCTTATCATATTCCGATAGGGTTAATTAAAACTGCCGTTGGCGGCTGTATTATCGAATCGTGGATGAATCCGGTGACATTAAGTCGATTTGGTGATTATGAAAAATTGGTAGAAGATTTTAAAAATATTGATTACTTTAACGAGTATATACAAAAACAGCAGAACGCGGCAATGGAATGGTTAAACCGCATTGAGGAAGAGGAACAGAAGGTTAGCCAAACAGAAGATTTTAGCACTTGGAATACTCATAAGGTACCTGCATTGGTTTCTGATTATAATGCAGAAGAATTTCAAGGTTCCGTTTATCTATGCCGGGAAGTATATCTTGAGGAAGAGCCTGTAAAGGATGATGCTTATATTTATATGGGAACCATCATTGATTCAGATAGAATCTGGGTTAATCAGGAAGAGGTTGGCAGAACAGAGTACCGATATCCTCCCAGAAAATATAAAATAAAGAAAGGCATCTTAAAGCAGGGAAAGAATCTGATTACGGTACGTATTGTAATCAATAATAAAAATGGGGGTTTGATTAAAGGAAGACCTTATCATTTGCATTATAATGACATTACGATTAATTTGGAAGGCGAATGGTATTATAAAATCGGGAAGAAGGCAGAGACATCTATACCGGAGGTATTATTTCCTCCTTCCCTTCCCATCTGTTTTTATAATACTGTGGTGGTGCCGCTTTCAAAAATTGCAGTAAAAGGTGTCTTATGGTATCAGGGAGAAGCAAATACGAGTGAACCTGAGAATTATGCGGAAAAATTTGCAGCTATGGTTTCTGATTGGCGTGATTTATTTGGTTGGGAAATTCCCTTTATCTACGTACAGTTATGTAATTACAGAGAGCCCTTGAGTACAGTTGATGTCTCAGGCTGGCCGGAGCTTCGTGAGCAGCAGAGGCAGTGTCTTTCTTTATATGATGTTGCAATGGTTACAGCCATAGACATTGGTGAGTATAACGATCTGCATCCGCAGAATAAAAAAGAACTCGGAGTACGTCTAGCAAAAGCTGCAAGAGCATTAATTTATAATGAAAAAATATCCTTCAGTGGACCGATGCCTAAAAAGGCTGTTGTAGAGGGAACTAAAGTAAAAATTTCCTTTCAGCATCTTGAAGATACAGATAAAGAAGTTAGCTTAACTAATTTTGAGCTTGCTGGGTCTGATGGTGTATTTTATAAAGCAGAAGCAGTTCGAAAAGGCAAGTATGTGTACCTATTATCTGATCAGATTGAGCAACCCAAATACGCAAGATATGCGTGGTGTGATAGCCCGACAGATATTAATTTTTACAATGACGCAGGCCTGCCGTCCGGCAGTTTCAGGCTTGAACTATAGTCTTGTTTGCTAAGAATACAGAGATAATATCCACTTAAATTTTACATATGCAATAAAGAAAGCAATGCTTAAACAGTAATGTTTCAGTATTGCTTTTTCTTTTTTGATTAACTACTACCAATATAGCAAAAATAGTCGAGAAAATTCTTTCGAACAGAGGTATTATGTGTATAACAGGAGGTGATCGAAATGAAGGAACAAATTGAAGCGGTTCAAAGAATGCAGGATTATATTGATTTGCACTTAAGTGATAATATTACATTGGCAGATTTATCCGGAGCATCCTTGTTCTCTCCTTGGTATTCCTATCGTCTTTTCAAGCAGTATACAAATCTAACACCAGCTGATTATATCCGACGACTGCGCTTATCTAGATCAGCTTTACGGCTTCGGGATGAAGACTGTAAAATCGGTGATATTGCATATGACCTCGGGTTTGGTAGTGTAGACGGATATCAGCGTGCATTCTTCCGTGAGTATGGCTGCAATCCCAGAGAATATGCAACGAAACCAATTCCTTTATACCTGTTCACTCCCTATAGTGTAAAGGGCAGAGAAATTAGAAAGGAGTCGAAGACATTGGAAAATAGAAACGTATATATTCATGAGGTTGAAAAACCGGCCCGAAAAGTTATTATCAAACGTGGTGTTAATGCAACAGATTACTTTGCCTACTGTGAGGAGGTGGGCTGTGATATCTGGGGTCTGCTCACCAGTATGAAGTCTATAAGCGGTGAGCCCGTATGTATGTGGCTGCCGTTACAATACCGAAAACCAGGTACTTCTGAATATGTACAGGGTGTGGAGATAGCTATGGATTATGACGAGGAAATACCAGAAGGCTTTGATGTGATTGAGCTGCCGTCAGTAAAATATCTGATGTTTCGTGGTGAACCTTTTGCAGAAGAGGATTACTGTCAGGCCATTGAGGAAGTTCAGACAGCAATTGAAAAATATGATCCTGCCTTAATGGGGTATAAATGGGATAATACCAATCCCCGTATTCAATTAGAACCAATCGGAATTAGAGGGTATATCGAGCTTTGTGCTGTTCGGTAGACATTTATCGAAAAGAAAGCTAGAAATTTAACCCTCCAGTATAACACCAGCCCCTAAGTTGGTGCTATTCTATAATAGTTAATAGGATGCCAAAAGCGGCATCCTGGCATTGAGATGCGCATTGACTCGCAAGCGAGCCAAATAAGCAGCGCAGGAATGGAGTAAAATATGGTAGAAGCAATAAGGGTTGAGAAGTTAACAAAATCTTATAATGGAGTTCTTGCGGTTAAAAACCTAAGCTTTTCAGTTGAGCAAGGAAAAGTATTTGGGCTGTTGGGTGCGAATGGTGCAGGCAAAAGCACCAGTATTGAATGTATCCTGGGAACAAAAAAACCGGATAGTGGTACTGTGTCTGTCATCGGTATGAATCCGAAAACAGATCGGAAAAAATTGTTCCAAAAGGTGGGTGTCCAATTTCAGGAAGCGAATTACCAGAACGAAATTACTGTGGGTGAGCTTTGTGAAGAAACAGCATCTTTGTATCAGAATACCGCAGATTGGCGTTTGCTGCTAACGCAATTTGGTATTCAAAAAAAAATTAAAAGTGCTGTTAAAGAACTTTCCGGTGGGCAAAAGCAGAGACTGTTTATCGTGCTAGCGTTGATACCGGATCCTCAGGTAGTCTTCTTAGATGAGCTGACTACAGGGCTGGATGCAAAAGCCAGACGAGATGTTTGGAAAATTCTTGAGGGTTTGAAGTCGAAAGGACTAACAATTTTTCTGACCTCTCATTTTATGGATGAGGTTGAAGTGCTTTGTGATGAAATCTGTATTTTAAAGCATGGCGAGGCTGTGTTTTATGGAACTGTTGCCGAGGCAATTGCTAACAGTCCTTATGATAAGTTTGAAGACACATATCTTTGGTATGCAGATGAAGAGGAGGGTAATATATATGAAAACTTTTACGAAAATGCTTAAAATTGAAACAAAGCTCAATATTCGTGACATGAATATGGTTATATTTGCGATTATTATGCCACTTGTGGTTATGATCATTCTTGGTATTATATACGGTAAAAAACCAGCTTTTGATGGTGCTGAATATACCTTTTTGGAACAATCCTTTGGGGCACTTGCTTCCATTTCTATCTGTGCTGGTGGTGTAATGGGATTACCCATCCTGGTGTCTGACTACCGGGAGCGTAAGATTTTAAAACGTTTACAAGTTACCCCGGTCAGCCCCGCTATGATTTTACTCGTGCAAGTTGTCATATATACACTGTATTCTGCTTTTTCATTACTTATACTATGGATAGTGGCAAAACTGTTCCTGGGATTTAGAATGCATGGCTCATTGATCAGCTTTTTTGGCGGTTGGCTTTTGGTGCTGATCTCTATGCTTAGTATTGGTGTGATGGTCGGCGGAATTGCAAAAAACAGTAAAAAAGCCAGCGTAATCGCCAGTATTTTATATTTCCCTATGCTTATTTTTTCTGGAGCTACGTTACCCTATGAGGTAATGCCCGAATCGTTACAAAAGGTTAGTAACATCCTGCCTTTGACGCAGGGCATAAAAATGCTGAAAGCAGCTTCACTTGGTATGCCTCTTGAAAATACTCTAATATCTATAATAGTGATGGTAGTTCTTGCCGTTATTTGTGTAGCTGTTTCGTTAAAGGCCTTTAAGTGGGAATAAAAGGCAGGATATGAAATTTATCTTTGATCCAGATCATTCTTTGATCCAGATCATTAAGTCAATATTTAGAATTTGTTTGGGGCTTTTGCAAAATAGCTGATTAGCTATGAAGCAAGGGTCCCTTTTTATGCCCATTAATTGTTTTAACAATTCCAGAAGACAACATTGTTACAATTAATATAGTTACAATACATGCTATAGTAACAATAATAATGATAGCATTCTTAATACTATCCGCTTGGGCAGCAATAGTGGATTTTGATATTAAAGCACAGAGAGTTGCTCCAGTGGCGCTGACTTTAGAATACAGGAATAAGTAGGTAGCGCCCTTATAGTCAACATATTTTGAACCACTTACTTCTTTCCCTGCCATTGCTTCCTTATAGAAAGCTTGGTTTACGAAGATCTTTTCTGATTTGAGTGCTTCCATATCAATACTAGGATCCTTTTGCTTAAACGAATCATCAATAAGCTCTTTTCCATCCGGGGTTACCAATCCTAGAAAACCGGTTTTGTCAAATTTCAAATCAGAAAGAATATTTTTCACAACGTCTGCCTTAACATCGATAATCAGGAATGCATTAACACTGGTAACTTTTTTAATAAGTCTCATGGAATAATCATCTGCACTAGTTTTCAACTGTTTATCAAGAAACGCATCTTCGCCATCCCATACATTTTCAGTTTCATTATTATCCAGGATTTTGCATAAATCTGTTTTCTTTAAGCTTTTAAAAAGTCCACTATCAATACCTTCGCCGGTTGAAATAGGATGAACATTTTCATTTACTAAATAAATATTTTTGATGAGTTCATCCGCTGCCTTCTTAGAACATAAGATATTACCAATGGAATCTGCATATACAAATGCTTTTATCTTATCATTGTAGCTTAGAGAATACCTTTGTATTAAACTATCATTCGCATACAGTATCGCGCTTGCCTGGACAGATTTAAAACCAAACTCCATACATTCGCCTGCCATATTAATGATATCTACTGATGCCTTCTCGTATTTACTCTCAATAACTTCTGAAGCTTTTAAAAAGGATATGCTTCCCAATAGGAGGATAAAGATAATAGGAACCATAAAGGAAGCTATTAATTTAAACTTAATTGTCGAAAAAAAGCTCACTTTCGTTTCATTATCATCAAATTTCTCGTCTCTTGCCTTTGTCTTTTTTATATCAGCCACATTTACAATTTTCGTATCTTTGAATCGTTTCTCCTTAAAAGTCTTTTTCATAGTAGGTATTATTTTGCTAAATATGTTGTCTCCTGTTCTTTTCATATTTCTCCTCCAGTAATTTAATTTAATTTGATTGAATTGAATGATGCTAAGTAAATAACTTTTTACTTCAACCTCTTCCGCAGGGGATACTGCTGATGCTTCTACAGATAAAGTTAACTGTACCAATTAAAACCATTATAACATAATATGGTAAGCACTGCCATTGTCTATTGTTTATAATTAAGTATAATCCGAGGTTACTGTAAACGGAATATATAATAACAAACACATCTATTTGTTCGAATATTACTCAACAAATGGATGTTTTACGACGCACCCATTTTTTATTCTGTAAATAACTTGTTTGTTGCCATTTTCTAGAATATAATAGACGTATTATAATTTTTTTGAGTAAACTGCGGAAAACTTAACCTTAATGAAACGGTATATTGAAAGGAAGAACATGTTGTGAAAGAAATAATTAAGGTGTACTTTAAAAAACTGGATTTTGTGATAATTATAGCTATGTCTATTTTAATAGGTGTCGGATTATTTTGTACTAGACAAGCTTTTAAATTAAGTGAGGAACAAAATAATATATTTATAAAGCAATTGGCAGGCTTGTTGATCGGCTTTATGCTCATAATGGTAATTCTTTTTATAGATTATCATATAATCAGTACATTATCCTCAGTCTTTTATATTGTGATGGTTTGCATATTAACATTAACCTTAGTAGTAGGTACGAATTTGAATAATGTAAAAAGATGGATCATGATATTAGGTATACCGTTTCAGCCCTCTGAATTGGCAAAAATAGCACTGATACTGTTTTTAGCATACTTATGTAATCATTTCAAAAGTAAATTAAATAAGTTATTTGTATTCATTATTCTTATTGCTGTAGCAGCCCTACCAACATTTTTGATTCTGTTAGAACCCCATTTAAGTTCGAGTTTAGCTATGTTGTTTATATTTTGTTTAATTATATTTTCCTCAGGTATTAGTTATAAGGTAATAGGTACAGTTCTTGCATTATTAATACCATTCGTAGTATGTATCTTTATCGGAGTTGCTTTATTTAAAATTGATATTCCTTTTATAGAACAATATCAGGTAAACAGAGTATTATTTCATTTATCAGACGACGAAAAGGACGGCTTATCAGGGGACTATCAGCAAATGCAGTCTTTAAAGGCGTTAGGTTCAGGCGGCCTTCAGGGAAGATTGATATCGGCAGATGGCGGTGATGAGAGAGAATATAGTAGGATATACGCAAAAGAAAGTGATTTTGTTTTTGCTATCGTTGGTGAGGAGTTTGGTTTTATAGGAAGCTTTTTTATAATTGTGCTTTATGCAGTATTAATTATCAGGTCGTTATTAATATCACGTGCTTCAGATTATACCGGTAAGTTAATATGTATTGGTGTTGCAGCTTATTTTATGTTTCAGATTTTTGTAAATATTGGTGTAGCAACAAATCTTTTACCAAATACAGGTCTTCCATTACCCTTTATTAGTTATGGAATTACCTCATTAATCAGTTCAATGTCAGCAATTGGGCTGGTTTTAAATATTGGGATCCGGCAAAAGAACAAAAACTTAAACTTAAACTTTTCAACATCAACCAACTAATAATTGTAATAATTTGTTTGAATATTAATATGGGCAGCAGCCGTTTAATCCGGCTCTGCCCATATTAAATTTTCACAATATAGCTTCGTCATTTTGCGCAAACACTAATTATAGTAAAATCAAATCATAATCCGAGCAAATTAATTGAAACATGCTAATAGGTATTATATTTATTAAAGTTCTTCATTTTTAGTCTTATTAGGAATAGATATATTATGTTGATTTTTCTTATGATATAATTTCTTAATATTCAGATTATTAAAAAGAAATGGGATGTTATGATAAATCATGGAAATAACTAATATCAGTAGGATAAAGGATCTTCAAATGAGATTGGATAAATTATTAAAGCAGGCGGTAGAGGATAAATTTATACCAGGTGCAAGCTTATTGATTATGCAGGATGGAAGAGAGGTCGCATTTTGCAGCGCTGGATATGCTGATATCGATAATAAAATTCCGATGCAAAGAGGGACAATCTACCGTCTATATTCATTATCAAAGCCAATTACAGCTGTAGCGGTTATGATATTGATGGAACGTGGCGTTATCGATTTGTTTGATCCTATATCTAAATACCTTCATGGATTTAAAAATCAAACAGTTGCTTTAGGAAGGGATAAGATTCCAGTAAAACGTGAGGTAACAATTAAAGACTTATTATCAATGACCTCCGGAATGCCTTATGGAGACTACCCTAATAAGGCAGGTGAGGAAGTAGCGGCAGTATTTGGTGAGATAGATCAAAGACTTTATGGAAATAATCCTATGACTACACTGGGGATAGCAAATCAGCTGGGCAAGTGCAGCTTGAGCTTCCAACCGGGTGAAATGTGGCAGTATGGAACATCAGCTGATATTCTTGGTGCAATTGTTGAAGTTGTTACAGGATTAAAATATGGTGCGTTTTTAAACAAAATGTTATTTGAGCCGCTTGGAATGAAGGACACGGGATTCTTTGTTCCCGCTGATAAACAAAGCAGGCTGGCAAAGGTATACGAAGAGTGTGACACAGGCTTACGCGAAATTAAAACGAATTATCTAGGAATTAGATATTCTTTAGACAGTGCTCCGGCGTTTGAATCCGGTGGGGCCGGACTGGTATCAACGATAGAGGATTACGCTAAATTTGCTGCAATGCTATTAAATCACGGGAGCTCTCATAAGGAACGAATTCTTTCGCCCAAAACAGTAGAATTCTTAACTACAGCTGAACTTCTTCCCTGGCAGCAGGCTTCTATGTGGAAGGAATGGGAGCATTTGGCCGGCTATACTTATGGCAGTCTGATGCGTATATGTAAACATTCGGGAATGTGTTTAACAAGCAGTAAAGAAGGTGAGTATGGCTGGTCTGGGTGGGTTGGAACTTATTTTGCCAATATACCCACAGCAAAGCTTACGGTATTATTTGCTATGCAGAAAAAGAATGCAGGAACGACTCCATTAACAAGAAAGTTACTGAATGTAATCTATAGCGAATTATTATCTGACTGGTAGTTTGGTGACGGAGGTTATTACAATGAAATTTATTGAAGATAAAAGAGTCCATATTCCGGCAAGGACGGAGGATATAAAAAACAAATTTTTAAATATTCAATATGCACAGGGAAATGAGAGAAGACAATTAGATATTTATCTTCCAAATGAAGGGATGAAACCTTATCCGGTTATCATTGATATTTTTGGAGGAGGATGGTATTTTGGTAATAAAAGCTCCTATAAACTTGAACCAGCGCTGAATCTAAATAGGAAAGGCTTTGCGGTAGTCAGTATCAATTATTCCCTCAGTTATGAACAGCAATTCCCCGTTCAGGTAGACGAGATAAAAGCTGCAATACGTTATATTAAAGCGCATGCGGCAGAATTTGATATTGATCCTGTAAAAGTAGTATTAATGGGTGAATCAGCAGGAGCTCATTATGCGGCTCTTTGTGCAATTTCCTCCTCCTGCAATGCTTTAGAAGATAAAGACATTTGGGGATATTCTGAGGTGTCCAGTGAAGTGCAGGCAGTTATTGCTGTATATTGTCCGAGTAATCTTGGCTTATTAAAGGAAGAGCTGGATGTCTTAGGACTAGAGCCAACCTTTAAAGAAGTAGGGGAAGCAGATTCAATGGAGGGAGTTTTGTTTGGCAGAAGAAGGCCGGCAGATGTCCCTGAGCTTGTAAAAATAGCTGACCCACATACTTACGTAAATGAAAAATGTCCGCCTTTTCTTTTTCTGCATGGCAATAAGGATCAGTGCATTCCAATTCTGCAAAGCATGACTTTGGCAGCAGCAATTAAGAAGGCAGCAGGGCTTGACAGAGTTGAGTACCATATCATTGAAGGTGCAAAGCATAGTCTGGCTGATTTTGAGACGCAGGAAGTGTATCAGATCGAGGAAGCATTTTTAAGAAGAGTATTAAAATTATAATACAGTTTAGTATTCATAAGGATGATATATACTAACAGCAATCAGTAATAATATCATCAATTCAAGATATGTAACTAAATTCATCATATTTATTAATGAGAAATTATATAGTGTAAGCCAATTATCATTTAAGCGCCAGAATTAAATTTGGTGCATTAGGTGTCAGTTAATTAGTAACAATATTTTTTAAGTTTTTTGAAAGGTAAGATAATATGTATCAATTAATCATTGTTGATGACGAGGAGAAGATTCTAGACGGAATATCTGAGTTATTTCCCTGGAACAATATTGGGTTTAATGTAATAGCGCGTTTTATGGATGCCAGAAGTGCACTGTCATATGTTGAAAATAACCCGGTAGATGTTGTCATGACGGATATCTCCATGCCGGATATGAACGGGATTGAGTTTACCAAAGAGCTGAAGCGTTATCCTAATATTAAGATTGTTCTATTTAGTAGTTATAAGGACTATGAATATATGCGTGCAGCAATCCAATATGGAATTAGTGATTATTTGCTGAAACCAATCCGCTATGACGAATTGGTTGCATGCTTTGATAAAATAAGAATTGAGCTTGACAAAAAAAATACTGTGGAGATTGTGCAGCCGAAGACCTACTACAATGAAATTATACAGCGGGTAGATGAATATCTGCATAATAATTACCAGAAAGCCTCCTTAGAAGGTGCCGCAGAGGTTGTGGGGCTAAGCCCGAATTATCTATCGAAGATCTATAAAGAGAAATCAGGTTATGGTTTTTTAGAAAAACTAAATCGAATAAAGATGGAAAAAGCCTGCGAGCTTCTTATGGATCCCAGTTATAAGCATTATGAAATCGCATTTTATGTCGGTTATGATAATCCAAAAAACTTCTCAAGAGCATTTAAGGCATATTTTAATGTAAGTCCTATGGAATACAGGAATGGTCAAAGGAAGGAGACTAACACATAAATGCTGCATAAATTCTTTATCAAACGTTTCCGAACTTTTGCATTAATTATGATTATTCCTTTGTTGACTATTTTTGGCGTCATGGGATATCTTGTAATAAAAGCGCAACAGGAGGACTTTAAGAAGATAGGAGTAAATACTTTAAACAGTATTAATGATAACATAGTTAATGTGATTTACAGTTCGATTAATCAGCAGGATGTAGCAATGAGAAATGCCGAGTATATGATTTCTATGAAAAAATTGATGAGTCATGATATTTTGGCATACCGTGATGTTATATTTATGGAATCGATGATTAATTATTTAAAAAGTGCACAAATATCTTATCGTTTTATTGATTCGATATATCTGTATATGGATGGACTGGAGAATTTTATTGCATCTTCTTCTGATGAACTAGCTAACATTACTACCTTTAACGATACAGTATGGTATGACCATTATCGCAAAATACCAAAGGATAACAGTCATTTTGTTGAAACCAGAGAACTTCAAAGATACGTATATGATAAAGCTAAAAATGTAATCACTATTTATCAACGTATGGCTTATGCTAAGGGAGTTGTTGTACTCAATGTGAAAACAAATGATTTTGGTTTAAGATTAATTGATATGTTAAATTCTGGTCAAAGCTTCTTCTTTCTGAATAAAGCTGGAGATATTCTGTATGGAAGCAATAAGGAAACAACCTTAGATGTTAATTCACAGGATGGCTTTTTTACCCGTATTATGAAGGAGTATGAACTGAATGGTAAGTTCAACCAAAATCAAAAATGGGTTAAGTTAAATGATCATTATTATTTTCTAAATATTAAGCCGGATGATTATAAGCAGACTTATCTGGTATCCATGCTATCATTTTCCTCCTTTTTTGAAAAACTGAGTGGCTTCATAAAACTGGCGTTTGTAATTTTACTGATTAATATTCTGATCGTAATGCTTCTGTCCTGGATTACTACCAAAAGTGCATTTAAACATATTACCTATCTGATAGAGGTATTCGGTGCTGCAGAAAGAGGAGAAGTAATCGGAGAACCGCAGCAGATTGTAAAGGATGAGTATAATCTTATTCTAAATAATGTTCTATTTCTTTTTATTAAAAATAGTCAAATGCAGGCTAATCTAATGGAAAAGCAGCATCAGAGCCAGATATCGGAGCTTGCAGCGCTTCAGCTTCAAATTAATCCCCATTTTATTTTTAATACATTACAGACCATGGACTTGGAGGTTTTAAAGGAGTTAGGAGGACAAGCTACGCTTCATACCCTGATTCAGGAGTTATCCAGGATCATAAAATATGCATTGACGAATCCGATGGAGCTTGTTGCTTTGAGGGAGGAGTTAGACTATTTGAGGGCTTATATCGAAATTCAGGAGGTTAGATTTAATAATAATATTGTAGTTTACTATGAGATTGATGAGGAGCTCCAGGAATTTTTTGTATTCCGATTAATGCTGCAGCCGATTATAGAAAATAGTGTAAGTCATGGTATACGCGGTTCCAATAAACGATGCTGTATTAAAATTAAGATTCATAGAATTAAGGACGAGGTATGTGTTTCTGTTATCGATAATGGTTGTGGGATAAGTAAAGAAGATTTAGTGGAATTAAAGCTTAAAATAAGTGATGCGAAATCAAAGAATATTGGTTTAACCAATTTAAACCGTCGTTTAACCTTACATTACGGTGAACAAAGCGGACTCCATATTCAAAGTAAAAAGGACTCGGGAACTGTAATAAGCTTTAAGATACCGATGGAAGGGTCGGAAGGTAAACAAATTTTATAAGTAGAAGCTTTTACGTATGAACCAATCGTTAACATTTATAATGAAAATAAGCAGAAAAATCAACAAAAATGATACTATACCATAAAAATACAGTAAAAGATGAGTTCTTATGTTAGGCCTGATACCTTTTTGTCGAGGCCTGCTAATGGTAAAATAACATCATTGAAAGTACTTAATAAATATCTTTTAGGTACGAATCAATAAATAATATTGGGAGGTATTTACACATGAAATTGAAAAAAATTATGGCGGTTACTCTTGCTTCTTTCATGGCGCTTTCTTTAGCAGCTTGCAGCAAAAGTAGTTCTGAAGACAAATCAGACAACGCTGATAACAACTCGGGCAATACGGTAACTGAAGCAGCTGATGCTGGTGATACTAGTGATACTGCTGAGAAGAAGGATCCGGTTACACTTCGTTTCTCCTGGTGGGGTGGAGATGCAAGACATGAAGCTACTCTAGCGGTAATTGACGCTTTTGAAAAAGAGTATCCGTGGATTACCATTGAACCTGAATACGGTGCGCAGGATGGCTATAACGAAAAGCTTATGACGCAGTTTGCATCCGGTACAGCTCCGGATATTATTCAGTTAGAGACAGGTGCAGCACCTGAATATTTTAATCAGGGACAGCTTTACAATCTTTCTGAAACTAGTATTAATTTTTCAAATTTCGACGAGACATTTCTTGTAAATAACGGACAATTTGGTTCAGGAAGCCAGTATGCTATTCCTATGGGTAAAGCAGGTACTGCAATCATCGTTAATAAGGATCTAGCTGATAAGATTGGCATTGATTTCAGCAAGCCTTATGATTGGAATCAATTAATTGAATGGGGTAAACAGGTTCAGGCCTATGATCCTTCCATGTATCTTATTTCCGGTAATGAAACTTATATGACAGCATTTGTATTACGTGCAATGGCAAGACAGATGAACGGACTTCCGATGATCAGCGAAGATAATACACTTAATATGACAGAAGAGCAATTTACGCAAGCTTTAGAATTAGTAAAACAGTTATATGACAACAAAGTAGCAGCGCCTTTATCTTATATGGCATCTTATGGCGTAAATAATCAAGATGATCCTAACTGGATTGCTGGTAAATATGTATGCTACGTAGGTTTTACTTCAGCAGCAGATGTTATGCAGGCTGCTAATCCGGCTCCTAGCTACATAGCTGGCAATATGCCTGTTATGGCTGATGCTAAGAGTGATGGCTGGTACAATGACTGTCCTCAGTATGTAGGTATTTATGCAAAATCCGAGCATCCGGAGGAAGCAGCTATGTTCCTAGATTACTTCTTTAATAATGAAGAGGCTATGAAGACTCTGGGTACGGTTCGTTCCGTTCCTCCGACAGATAAAGCACAGGAAATCACCTTGGCAGCAGGAACTCTTAATCCTTTAACAAAGCAGGCAGTTGATGTCAGCATGCAGTATAATGGCGTATCTGATTCAGGTAAGACGACCAGTGCAGAGGTATCAGCTATTCTTAATGATGCATATGAGAATGTTGCATTTGGTGAAAAATCACCAGCTGATGAAGCAAAAGAAGTAGTATCCTTAATTAATGATTATTTATCTGCTCAATAAATATTAACAAAAAAATAAAAATTCTTCTAGGAGAATGGGATATCTCTTATGTAGATATCCCATTTTTACAAGCGAGGTGATAGGGAATGAAAGGTTCAAAAAGTGCGAAAAGAGGTTATAAGGCTTATATCTATATATTACCTTGGTTGATTGGTCTGGCAGTACTACAATTATATCCTTTTATAGCTTCATTATTCTATTCTTTTACCAATTATAATGCGTTTGGGAAAATGGAGTTTATTGGTCTAGACAACTATGTCAGGCTATTTACAAGAGATAAGGAATTCTACAAATCCCTGGGAGTTACGATTAAATACACATTGATGACTGTTCCGGGAAAAATCATTTTATCTCTCCTTATTGCTGTTATGCTAAATAAAGCAAGAAAGGGTATCGGTGTAATGAGAACTATTTTTTATCTGCCCTCCCTGTTCGGCGGAAGCATAGCGGTAGCAATTCTCTGGAAGCTTTTATTCATGGATAATGGTTTAATTAATTCAATATTACATGCATTTGGAATTGGCCAGATTTCCTGGTTAGGCGATCCGAAGGTTGCACTATTTACACTAAGCTCGTTGGAGATATGGCAGTTTGGTTCCTCCATGGTTATGTTCCTTGCAGCATTAAAGCAGGTTCCGCAATCCCTATATGAGGCTGCCGCAATTGATGGTTCAAATAAATTTCAAGCTTTCTTTAAAGTTACATTTCCTCAGATTACTCCGATTTTATTCTTTACAATCATCATGCAGACGATTAACGCTCTGCAAAACTTTACATCAGCATTTGTCATTACAAAGGGCGGACCGGTAAAATCTACATATATGCTGGGCTTAAAGCTTTATAATGACGGTTTCGCCTATTATAAGATGGGTTATGCGAGTGCTTCTTCCTGGGTTATTTTTATGGTGATTTTGGTTATAACCTTATTCCTTTTTGGAACACAAAGGTTCTGGGTATTTTATGAAGATGAAGCCAAATAACTCTGCTAATAAAAATAATTATGCTGAATAATGAAAGAAGGCGAAAATATGAGTAAGAAAACAAAAAAGAATATACGCGAGGCTTTCGTATATGCCCGTTTTATCATTTTAGGGTTAATCATGATATATCCTTTGATTTGGATGTTTTTTGCAAGCTTTAAATCTAACGAAGAGATATTTGGTTCCCTTAGCCTGCTGCCCAAGGGCTTCAGCTTAAAGCCTTATCTCGAAGGCTGGGTAAGTGCAGGAGGATTAAATTATGGAAGGTTCTTTTTAAACACCTTTAAATTAGTAATTCCAACAACTTTATTTACTGTAGTATCAAGCACTTTAGTGGCTTATGGTTTCACAAGATTTGAGTTTAAGGGAAAGAAAATGTTATTCGGTATACTAATTTCAACTCTCATGTTACCTAATGCCGTAATTATTATCCCAAGATATACTATATTCAGAACGATGGATATTATAGATTCCTATTGGCCGTTTTATCTGGCAGCTATATTTGCATGTTATCCTTTCTTTACCTATATGTTAATCCAGTTTATGAGAGGTTTACCGATTGAACTCGATGAATCAGCTTATATTGATGGCTGCGGAACCTTTAAGGTACTTTACAAGATTTTATTGCCGCTCTTAAAGCCGGCATTATTCTCCGCTGGATTATTCCAGTTCCTATGGACTTATAATGATTACTTTAACTCTTTAATTTATATTAATTCCGTAAAAAAATTCACTGTATCTTTAGCACTTCGACTTTCCATTGATGCGGAATCAGTGGTACAATGGAATCAGGTTATGGCTATGGCTTGTGTAGCAGTAATCCCTGTAGTGATTTTATTCTTTTTTGCCCAAAAATATTTTGTAGAAGGTATCTCTACTACCGGTTTAAAAGGATAAGACAGTAAATATCATCATGGACTTGATTGATATGAAAAAGTAGTCAGGAGAAGAATACAAAAGGAGATCCTCATATGGCTTATGCAACTAATCCGATTTTAACAGGTTTTAACCCCGATCCTTCCATTCTTAGAGTGGATCATGATTATTACATTGCTACCTCTACGTTTGAATGGTTTCCAGGGGTACAGATTCATCATTCCACAGATTTAATTCATTGGGAATTAATCTGTCATCCCTTAGAGCGGCTGTCACAATTAAATATGCTAGGAGAGCAGAGCTCCTGCGGAGTCTGGGCGCCCTGCTTATCCTACAGCAATGGACTTTATTATCTGGTCTATACTGATGTAAAAGCCTTCATCGGAATGTTTAAGGATACGCATAATTATGTTGTAACAGCTAAGAATATTGAAGGCCCCTGGTCAGACCCCGTCTATTTAAATTCCAGCGGCTTTGATCCATCGTTATTCCATGATGAGGACGGAAAAAAATATGTAGTAAATATGCTAATGGATTATAGAAGCTGGCATACAAAGTTCGGCGGAGTTATGCTACAGGAATATTCAGAGGAAGAGAAAAAGTTAATCGGAAAACCGATCAATATTTTCAAAGGTACACAGCTCAGATTAACGGAAGCACCTCACCTGTATAAGCAGGATGGTTATTATTATCTGATGACCGCAGAAGGCGGCACAGGGTATGAGCATTCTGTGACTGTAGCAAGAAGTAAGAATATTGAAGGGCCTTATGAAGTTGACCCTAAAAATCCGATGTTGACTTCCTACCATACCCCTGATAATCCCCTGCAGAAAGCAGGCCACGCCAGTATCACAGAGGGACATAACGGTAAGTGGTATCTGGTGCACTTATGCAGCAGACCGGTTGGGGAAAATCGCACCTGCATCTTAGGACGTGAGACAGCACTGGAAGAGGTTGTATGGAAGGATGGCTGGCTGCGCCTTGCAAATGGAGGCAACTCTCCCTGCGAAAGAATAGAAATTGAAGACGTAGAGGGAGATTTCAGTATTACAAAGAAATATTTAATGGAGCATTTTGATCAGGATACTTGGAGCATTCATCTTCAGACGCTTCGAGTACCATTAGCAGAGCGAGCATCCTTAACGGAGCGTCCCGGATATTTACGTTTATATGGAAAAGAGTCCTTTACCTCTTGCCACCAGCAGTCTCTTTTGGCGCACAGACAACAGAGCTTTTTTGTGGAAGCTACCACTAAGATTGATTTTCAACCAAAGAGCTTCCAGACGATGGCAGGATTAGTATATTACTATGATTCCCTAAGTTATTATTATTTGTATATTACAGAGGATGAGACAGCGGGAAGAGTTTTAAGTATCATTTCCTGTGTTTTAGGCAAAGGCAAACATCCAATTGGTGTAGGGATATCTCTTCCGGATACTGGGGAAGTATACCTAAGATTAACGACAGAAAAGGAAAAAGCATATTTCTCCTATTCTCTGGATAATAAAAGCTATTTAAAGGTTGGAAAAGAACTTGATGCTACGGTGCTTTCAGATGATTATTATGATGCGATCGGACATGCAATGTTTACGGGAGCATTTATCGGAATCTGCTGTCAGGATTTATCAGGGCAGGGAGCATATGCAGATTTTGATTATTTTGAATATAAGGAAGTATAGACATGTAACATTAAGCTTTATATATAAGCACTAATTATTTTTCATGCATAAGGAGGAAGGATATGAGTTACAGTAAGGAATTGGTAGCAGATTTAAATCGGACAGCGAAGAAGCTTCGAAAGGATGTTGTAATCAGTATCGGAGTTGGTGTTGCAGGACATATTGGAGGATCAAATTCTGCTGCAGATATAGTAACAGCGTTATATTTCCATAAAATGAAGCATGATCCTAAAAATCCTAAGATGGTCGATAGAGATCGCTTCCTTTTAAGCAAAGGTCATGTTGCGATACTGCAATATGCTGCCTTAGCAGAAGCGGGATATTTTCCTGTAGAGGATTTGAAGAATACAAAGGAGATCGGTTTTTACTTGCAGGGACATCCGGATGTTCTTAAAACACCCGGAATTGAAGCGGGTACCGGATCTCTTGGACAGGGCTTATCTATTGGCCTTGGAATGGCACTTGGAATGAAGCTTGATCAGATAGACAGAAAAGTATATGTACTCGTAGGTGACGGTGAAATTGCAGAGGGTCAGATCTGGGAGGCTGCTATGGCAGCAAGCTCCTTTAAGGCAGATAATCTGGTAGCAATTGTAGACCATAATAAATTACAGGCCAACGGAAAGATAGAGGATCGCTTCAATAGTATGCCTCTGATACCGAAGTGGGAGAGCTTTGGCTGGAATGTAATAGAGATCGATGGTCATAATATGGAAGAAATCCTTGAAGCTTTAGATGTGGCGGATACGGTGAAGGGTAAGCCGACTGTTATCGTTGCTCATACAATAAAAGGCAGGGGTGTTAGCTTTGCCGAGAATGTAGTAAGCTTCCATAACGGAATGCTGACAGAAGAAACCTATGCACAAGCACTGAAAGAATTATCATAAGCAGGAGGATAAGAAAATGTCATATACAAATCAAAGAATGGCGTATGGTAATACGTTGGTTGAATTAGGAAAAATGGATAAGAGAATAGTAGTTTTAGACGCTGACCTTGGCGGTTCAACCATGGGAAAATTATTTGAAGCAGCCTATCCGGAAAGACATTTTGAGATGGGTATTGCAGAAGCCAATATGACTTCAGTAGCAGCAGGTCTTGCTCAGACCGGTAAAATTCCTTTTACTAATTCTTTTGCGGTATTTGCAGGAGGACGTGCTTATGATCAGATTCGTCAAACAATTGCAACTGGTAAACTGAATGTTAAAATCTGTGGTTCTTCTGCAGGTATGTCTGATTTTGGTGATGGAGCAACTCATCAGTCGGTAGAGGATATTGCTATCATGCGAGCAATTCCCAACATGACGGTAATCTGTCCGGCTGATGCCAATGAGACAGTTCAGGCAGTGAAAGCAGTTATTGATGCGCCAGGTCCCTGTTATTTAAGACTAAACCGTAATGATTATGAGAATGTTACGGCAGAAGATAAGCCCTTTGAGATAGGTATGCCGAGTGTACTTAAGGAGGGCCGTGATATCGTTGTTTTTGCTACTGGCATCATGGTTGGAATGGCACTGGAGGCAGCAAAGGAGCTAGAAGGAAAGATTTCGGTAAAGGTAGTTAATATTAGTACCATTAAGCCAATGAATAAGGAAGCAGTAATTAATCTTGTGAAGGATTGCAAAGCAATTGTTACAGTCGAGGAGCACAGTATAGTTGGAGGACTTGGCAGCGCAATCTCAGAGGTACTGTGCAAGGAGTGTAAGCCGATTGAATATGTAGGCGTAAATGATACCTTCGGCAGCAGCGCCCATAATTATAAAGATGTATTAAATTACTATGGTCTTACAAAAGAGAGTATTGTAAAGGCGATTGAAAAAATGGCAAAATAATAGTGCATTATAGGAGGTAAAAATGAAAATAGGATTTATCGGACTTGGAATTATGGGAAAGCCCATGGCTAAAAATCTGATCAAAGCAGGACATGACCTTATTGTATTTGATGTAATAAAGGAAAATGTTGATGATGTTGTAGCTGCTGGTGCGAAAGCGGCTGCCTCTTCAAAGGAAGTTGCAAAGGAATGTAAATTAATAGTTACCATGCTACCGAACAGTCCTCATGTTAAGACAGTTATTATGGGAGAAAACGGAGTTCTCGAAGGAGCAGCAGAAGGTACAATTATAGTTGATATGAGCTCTATTGCTCCCATCGCTTCTCAGGAAATAGAAAAAGCTTGTGCAGCAAAGGGCGTAAAAATGATTGATGCTCCGGTATCCGGTGGAGAACCGAAAGCAATTGACGGCTCCTTATCCATTATGGTAGGTGGAGATAAAGCAGTATTTGATGAGGTATATGAGGTATTGATGTCAATGGGTGCCAGTGCAGTGCATTGCGGTAACATCGGTGCAGGTAATACCACCAAGCTGGCTAATCAGGTAATTGTAGCATTAAATATTGCAGCAGTATCAGAGGCTTTCATGCTCAGCACGAAAGCGGGAGTTGATCCGGTAAAGGTATTCGATGCAATTAAAGGCGGATTAGCAGGATCAACTGTTATGAATGCTAAATTACCAATGATAACAGAAGGCAATTTCAAGCCGGGCTTTAAGATTGACTTGCATATTAAGGATCTTAATAATGCACTGGAAACCGGGCATTCTGTAGGAGCTCCCCTGCCTTTAACCGCAGCTGTTATGGAGATGCTTCAGATGCTTCATGCAGACGGACATGGACAGAATGATCACAGTGGTATTGCGATGTATTATGAAAAACTGGCTGGTACAGAAATCAGAAAGTAACAGAATGTAAAACTGACTGCTGATCCTGAATTTGCAGAGTTTTGGCAGTATAAGAATTGATATATTTTATATTTACTTATAATTATTATGCTATATAAGATAAAGGAGACTTTTCAATGTCAGAGAAATCATTCATAGAGAAATTATTTTCTCTTGAAGGGAAAGTTGTATTATTCACTGGAGCAGCAGGCGGTATCGGAAGTGAATTATGTGAAGGACTGGCGAAAGCAGGTGCTACAGTTGCTTTATGTGATATTAATAAGGAAAGACTTGATGAACTAAAGGAAAAGATTGAAAGAGAAGGCGGGAAAGCCTCTTCTCATATTTTAAATGTCATGGACAGCGATAATGTGAAGGCCTGTGTTGATGAAGTGGGCAAGCAATATGGACATATCGATGTTCTGGTAAACTGTGCCGGAATAAATAAGAGAGAAGGTATCCTGGATGTAGAGGAAGAGACCTATGACCGTATCATGGATATCAATCTAAAAGGCGTATTCTTAGTATCCCAGGCTGTCGGACATTATATGAGAAAACAGAATTATGGAAGCATCATTAACATAGGTTCCCATAATACAGGCTGGGTACTTGGCGGCTGTTCTGTTTATGCGGCGACTAAAAGTGGAATTGTTGCATTCACAAAGGCTCAGGCAGTCGAATGGGCGAAGTTTAATATCAGAGCGAATGCAATCAGTCCCGGACATATACAGACTCCGCTTACAACGGTTACCTGGCAGCATCCTGAGAGATCCAAATACCTTCTTGACCGAATTGCAATGAACCGTCCGGGCTATCCGGAGGATATCGTAGGGGTATGTGTTCTGCTTGCCTCCGATGCTTCTACCTATATTACAGGCTGTGAATATCGGGTTGATGGTGGTTGCATAGCAGGAGGTCAGCCTTGGCCTTATGATACAAAGTATTGATAACCTAATTTTCATATGCTGTTATGATACTCCCAATTATATAAAATATAGTTAAAGCATGATTTAATGCTAACTGAATGTAGAAAAGTCCCAGGATGTAAATTCCTGGGACTTTTCTATAAGCAAACTTATCATTCTTCTGATTAATCTTCCCAGAAAATATCGTTTAAAGTCTTACCTAGTGCTTTGCAGATAGAAATACATAAATTAATGCTTGGATTATAATTACCTGCTTCAATTAGTCCGATTGTTTGACGTGAGACACCAACAATTTCAGCCAATTGTTCTTGTGAAAGATCGTTTTCTATCCTAGCTATTTTCATTCTCTTGTTCTTCATTTATCATTTCAGCCTCCAGCTCAGCATCCTCAACTTGTTTATCAGCATTTTTTTCAGCTTGGTCTATGATGAAGCAGAAGATTAGGTAAAAAGGTATTCCCCAACCTAAAGCCATACCAAGAATCCATATGAGACCGTTAGCATGAAATGCTCCTTCATAATAAAATTTAGATCCGCCTGTTATAATACCAAAAAACAGTGCACCTATAGCAGTTCTCTTGGCTAAGGCCTCTTTTCCTGTTTTTTGCCTTTTTGCTCCGCCCCATATTAACAAACCATGCCTTATAGAGAAAGCTGTAATGATTAAGGCCGGGATTCCCCAAGTTATAATATAAAATAATACATCAATGGAATGCAGACATCCCAATAATAGCAGGATTAATTCCCCGGAAATTACGATCCAAAAACATAGCATTCCACATTGTGATAATATTTTAGCCTTTATCTCGCCTATTGCGGTATCGGATTTTATGAATAAATTAATCCGATACTTGATAAGTGACATAATCAAATATATACATGATACTGACAGACATATTATCTCAAGTAAGTATCTTTCTATGGGGAATCCTCTTACGATTTTTACAAAAAGTAGGATAATTAATAGTAATATCATAAATACATACATGGAAGATCCTTTTTTGTTACTAATTTTTTCGATTCTCTCATCATAAATCTTTGGGTTCTTCATTTGATCACTCCTCCGTATATACTGATATCATTATAATATTATAAATATACTTGTTAAGGTCAAGCATAAAACCTCGATCAGATGACTTTCAACAGGGAGCCACCTAACTACATGGATTATTAGCAGAACGGTCAATAATAGCATTGTAGTAATATACATAATTGGGCCTAGTCTGCTATTTGATTTTCTATTTCTTTCATCATGATTTCCTGGATATATTTTCATAATTACCCTCCGTTTGATTTAATAGGATAATAATAGCAAATAGTATAGCAAAATGCAATATATATATTACATTTTGCTATACTAATTACTAAATGGATGAAATGTATCATAGTAAGGCGAGGGACTTAATAACAACAAATAATCTTTTACTTAATAATCTTGTTTCATATTGAAATAATAGAAACAGCCAACATTTTTGAGAATAACGATTATAAAAAAGAAGTCCATTAACTCGTTCAAATTCATCCTTTTATAAGTGAAGTTGACATATCATAAACTGGGTTGAGCTCATTATACATTCCCTAATTTAGGAAGTCGATTTGGAAAGGATATCGTCCACACACATATACTGAATATTTAAAATAAATGAAAAAACTCTCTTATTGCTGGGGTAATCCATTGGTTCTTTCTATGAATAACATTTATATATGTAGTTGGAATACTATTAGTAATATTTAGCTTACATAGGTTATTAGCAGCTAATTCTTCCCTGACAGCTATTTCAGGTAAAAAAGAAATCCCTATATCTGATTGAACAAAGCGTTTTATAACCTCTGTATTTTCAGATTCAAACAGGATAGAAGGTGTAATATTATTTTCCTTGAATAATTTCATTAATACTTTCCGGTAGCTGCAATGAGGCTCTGTAGCAATAAATGGTATTCCTTCTAATTCATTGATAGAAAGAGACTCTTTCATACATAATATATTATTTTTAGAACAGATAAAATATAAGGGATTTTCTATAGAGACTGCAGTATAAGTATCTTTTAATGGTATTTCAAAATCTATATAAAATCCAATATCTGCTGAGCCATTATTCACCTTTTCGAGTACTTCTGATTTGGTTAACGTTGTTGCTGAAATAGTGACATTAGGATATGTTTCATTATATTTTTTTATTAATCGTGGTAGTATATTTGCACATAAGGAACTGATACCGGCTATTCGAAGTGTTCCGGAAGGAGAAGAGTTATTAGTAATTGCATGCTTAGCTTCCTCTGATAAAGACAAAATTCTGAGTGTATAATCTAATAAAATTTGACCGGAATCAGTAAGGCGGATTTGATTTCCAATTCTATCGAAAAGTGGTACCCCTAATTCTGTCTCTAATTGTTTTATCTGAAAGGTTATGGTGGATTGCACGTATCCAAGTGCAAGAGCAGCTTGACTAAAGCTTTTTGTTTCAGCAATTGTTTTAAAACTAAGTAAATTTTTTAATTCCATAAAATCTCCCTATATAACTTATCAATATTTTCGATGAGCCGAATTTAAAGTATCAATTATACAAATGACGCATCTTATGTTACATTAGATTTATATTAAATGCAACTGTGAAGGAGAAAGTAAATGAAAAAGATATTAATATTATTAGGAAGCCCCCGTAGAAACGGTAATACTGCAGCATTAGCAGAAGCTTTTATGAATGGTGCGATAGAAAGTGGTCATGAGATAACAACTTATTGGTTAGGTAATGTTACAATAAATCCCTGTAAGGCGTGTGATTACTGTCAGAGGAATAATGGAGAATGTATTCAAAAAGACAACATGACAGAACTATATAAACTTTTACAGAATCACGATACAATAGCAATTGCATCTCCGGTTTATTATTTGGGATTTCCAGGGAGTATAAAAAATTTAATAGATAGAACCTATGCGGAAAGTGTTCAAGGTAGAAAAATTAAGTATTCTATTTTACTTACAGCAGCCTGTAAGGAGGAGAGTCGGGTTACGAGGATTTTAACTGATTATTATAAGGAACTGACTAATTATATTGGAGTTAAGGATTTAGGAATAATTAGTGCGCTTGGAGTGGAAAAACCAGGTGATGTTAAGGATACTAAATGGATCGAAGAAGCCTATCAATTGGGAAAGAGGATATAAACCTGTATTTGATGTCAATGTATCCAGCAGGTTCATTTTTAGTGGAAGCAAATGATCAAACATATTTATTAAAAGTTTAGTTAGAGTTCATAAGTATATGTCATTTGTATAAAATAAAAGAGGGCTACCACAATGAAAAGGAAAAGCATTGTTAAATTATGGATTTTAGTGAACATAAATAGGGATAGAACAATACCGAACTCATGAATACATAAATTTAAGAGAAAAAGTCAGTATTTTATATGCACATAGGAAATTTGTTACTCCAACGAAATCTTCAAGCTACTTAGCTTGAAGATTTCGCGGCAAATCTCACAGGGACTATTTATTTGCAGATAGGATTAATGTCATATTCTTATTATATTCTCAATTCTAACAGCTGCTTTAGTTTTGCATCTAACGCTTTTTTTATAAAAGAGCATATTGTAATCTATAACATTGTGCATTATATTCCTGTTTATAAAATTCAAAAACAAAAATATCATATTAATTAAGATAAATAAATTAAATTTACCAGTTATCATGTGCTTTTAAATTTATCAATTATTGCAAAATAGTCCACACCATCAAATATAATATGAATTGTCTGATGTCCAATTTCTTTATCATCCTTTATTGCTGAAACGGTAATTGTAGCATTAGAAATAATACTATTTTCCTTTTCGTCCAAAGGAGACCAATACAACGTATCACCAGTACTACAGATATATTTTCTTCCACGATCTATTACTGATGCTCCATCTGTTTGTTTCTCCCAGGTGAGTAATTTTCCTCTATCAACACTAACGGTTATATCATCTATTTCCGTACTTTGATTAGTAATATCAAAGGTAAAAGGTAATCCCGGAACAGAACTCATTAAGGGATTATATCTTGCCAGTAAGATTTTTACATTAGGCTCCATTATAGTAGCTGTTGTTTCATTTGTATAATTTTCCGACAAATATTCATTCGTATTTATATCCATTGTATACGCTGTAATTATGAAGCCATTAAAATCTGAATTATCATTCGCTATCTTTTGATTATCTATCTTCTCAGCGGCAGGGCTGCTCTCAATGATAACCTTGGGTACATTAGTATTTAAATTATCCTTATAATGATAGGATGTGGTTACACCTAATCCTATTACTATGACAATAGATGCCGCTATAGCGATCCATTTTGTTTGTTGTTTGCTTTTGGATGTAATATATGTCATTTTTGCAGCTTCTTCTATCAGGTCATCATCAATCAGACCAATTTCTTTATATATTAACTTTGTATTCATAGGATAACCCCTTCCTTTTCAAGATACTTTTTTAGCTTTTTTCTTATTCTAAATAATATTGATTTTACCTTGCTTTCACTCATAGCAAACTGCTTCGAAATATCGTTAATTGAATCCGAGAACCAATATCTCCGTAAAAATATTACTCTGTTTTCGGCATCAATACTACGTAAAAATTCGCTGATACATTTTGATAATTCTCTTGCTTCATACTTTGTTTCCACATCATATTGATCAGAAATAAAGTTCTCCAATTCCGACAAAATTGCATCAAACTCACCATTACGTTTCTTGGCTTTATTATAATCATAACGATCAAGAGCAATATTACGCGTCAATCTTCCCAAAAAGACCAATAGTTTATTAGGACGAGTTGGAGGTATTGTATTCCAGGCTGCCATATAAGTATCATTTTCACATTCTTCTGCGTCTGCGTTATTTGAAAGTATATTAAATGCGATAGCGCGGCAATATCGACCATATTTCATTGCTGTTTCGGTTATAGCCGTTTCGGAACGTTCCCAGTACAAATTAATAATTGTTTCATCATCCATTTGATCATCTCCATTTACTGTTATTTATGACCATCAATTATATAGTAGGAAATTGAATTTTGTGGTTGCAGCTTAATATAAACTTTCGCATAAAAAGATTAATAAATTATTTTATAGTGAATTAATAAAAAGCAGGCTTCCAATAAGAATCCTGCTTTAGATTTAGCTATAAATAATTTTCTGACTGTATCAAATGGAATTCGATACTATATAAAATAATAATAAATAAGTTAATTCATTAATAATTTATCCAATAATATTCTATTATCACATCCTTGTGGAACATATCTTTCTATATGATCACAAGGATAGTTATTGCATGCCGCACAGTGCGGTAAATTTTTCTCAATTCCGCAATTTCTTATTTCACAACCACCACACATTTTAGGGCTTATACCTTTTTCAGATTGACATCCATAACAATTTATATCATCCTTTTCAAATTTACAAGCGTCAGATGAATAATCATTAGCTAGTTTAACTCTTAATGCATCATCGTTTGTAACAGTTGCTTGGTAGATCGGGCATTCTTGACATTTAAGCCCGCAAAATGCAATTTGGTTTTCTGCTTTCATTTACTTTTCCTCCATTGTATTTATTCAATACTTTCTCCACTCATAATATCAAAAGGCATTATTAGTAATTTACTTAACCTTTTCTCAAATTTACTAAAAAACCAGGAAGTCGCATTGGCATAGTTTTCAATTGTATCGAATTGCCAATACGAGTAATACTTAACACACTTAACTATTTTTGATAATGGTCTTGGTAATTCTCCTATCTTATCAAATATAAAAAATCTTTTCATGTATTTGATGTCAATGTATCCTGCAAGTTCTTTTTGTAGTGGCAGCATTTCTTTGACAAGGCTTTCGAATTCATCGAGTTTATCAGGCTTTACCTGAAATAATTTGACCTCTGAAAATGACATATTTTAAGTCTCCCCATATTTACTTTAAAAGTTATATTACAACCTAAATTATACCATAAATATGGAATAATAAAACATTTTTGCATAAAGTTTTATTGAAGTTTGGATATATCATGTCCCGCATTCTATTCTATCATAATACTTGTATAAATTTGAGCAAAAGTACATTATCTCCAGACTTCATGTTCTTTGATGCGTTCAAATTGTTTTTGTCCTGTGATGTTATCATAAGTTTCATAACGCCAATCAGAAATAGCACTCATCACACATATAATTTTGTCTGCTTCGTCTAAGTTGCTGTTAAAAACTGATATACATGATGATGGTAAAATACCATTTTTATTAGTTGTGAACACCAATTTACCAATATTTTCATTCTTGCCATGACTATTTTTCATATATATATTAAATTCAAACCACCAATCTGTATCACATCTATTTGCTGATGCAAACTTTGAGCCAGTTATTTTAAAACCATTATTAGTTAATAGTTGCAAATCTTTTATAAAGTATTCTTTCGCTATTTCCTGATACTGATTTATATCAATCGGGCGAGGGCTGTTTACTAGATTATAAGCTTTTTCAATATTTAAATATTTAAAAGCTTTTTCAAAATCATCATTTTTAATTGCATTTAAGAATTGCTTAGATTTATGTAAATCATCGATATTAGTAAAGCAAAGTCCTTCGCCTCTTATTTCGTTTTTAATTATTAACGCAATGGCTATCATTACAATCACAGTAGCTAATGATATTATCCATAATCTACGAAGCCTTTTAATACCTTTCTTTATAATGATTTCATCATGTTTTTCTTGCACACAACTATTATCTTCAGCCATATCTATAATCGAAGCCTTCATATGTTTATAGCTGTCATTACATAGTTCACATTCTTTTAAATGTTCTGCTATAAGCTGTTTACTTTCTATACTACAACAATTATCGATATATATCGGTAATAAATCTTTTATTACATTACATTCAATTTTCATTATTTCTCCAATCTTTTTGTTAAATATTCTTTTGCTCGATAATAGGTGACTCTTGCCCAGCTTTCAGATTTGCTCTTATCTTTGGCAATCAACTTCAATGGGATATTAGCATATGTATGTAAAATCAATACATCCCTATAAATTTCGGGCATAGATAATAATTCTTTTCTTAAATTTTTCTTTATATCCTTACCAATTATTATATCCTCTAAGCTTTCACTATCAGTTCTATATGGTATCTCATCTATAAATTCAGATATATAATGCTTATTTCTTCTGCATTCCCTTAACCACTCATTTTTAGCAATAGCACACAACCATGTATATAAACTACTTTTTCCTTTATATGTGCCAATGTGTACAAAGGCTTTATAAAATGTTTGTTGAGTTAATTCTTCTGCTAAATTGTTGTTGGAAGAAAGTTTCAAAAGAAAATGATAAACCATACTAAAATATTTCTTATATATTTCAGCGAATGACACAATTTCTCCTCCTTTCGAATATTAGATACAGAAGAATAGGAAACGTTACAAAAAAATGTAAAAAGATAATAAATTAGTCTTGCAAAAATCCCCAGACACCTTGAGCATTCAAGATTTCTGAGGAAATAAGTTAAGTACGTGACAAGATTTGAGCAAATCCCCTGTTACCGCATTACAAAGCCCAAGTTATAGTATAATTTCTTCAATAGCCTTATCCAAAAAAATTTCACCGTCTAGATGTTCAATTTCATGACAAAAGCATTTTGCCATTTCATTTTCTCCAGTAATCAATATTTCTTCTCCATTTTCGTTTAGAGCCTGAACAGTTACCATTTGAGGACGCATTGTTTTTACCAAACGATCAGGGAAACTCAAACATCCTTCAATACACTCTTGAGCTCCACTATAACCTACAATTTTAGGATTTACCAACTTCAAATAATATTCACAATAGTCTATAACAACCAATCTTTTTAAGATACCTACCTGATTAGCTGCTAATGCTGCTCCGTTTTCTGTTTGGTGCAAGGTGTCCATCATATCATCAAGTATTTGCCGGATTTTATCATCAACTATTTGTATTTCTTTACATCTTTTTCGAAGAATTTTATCATCATTATATCTTAATTGTCTAGTAGCCATTACTATACCTCCTGCTGCTTTCGGCTCTTGATTTTCGTGAACTTTCTTCGAATATAAAAACTTCTTCGATAGAGCATTCAAATACATTTGATATATCATAAGCAAGCCAAATGGAAGGTTCAAATTTCTCTGTTTCTATTGCATTAATTGCTTGCCTTGAAGTTCCTACTAATTCTCCCAACTGTTCCTGTGTTAGTCCTTTTTGTTCTCGTAATACTCTAATTCTATTTTTCATTAATCTATTTCCTTTCTGTAATGTTTACCTTACTTTGAGTATAAATGTACTTTTATGTAATGTCAACCTTACAGCTAAGTGTTTACACGAAAGAGAAAGCCAGCTGGAGACCGGTATCTCCCTTTATGCGATTATGAAGCTCTTGGGTATTCAAAACTCCAGAATTGAAAAATCGTCAGAGGCCTTTTAAAATAAGGACTTCTGACGAAATTATATAAGCGCGAGGCGGGATTCGAACCTAATCCCTACACTTCATCATTCCGGACGAAACAGAATATTTTTATGGATTATATTTTATGTTTTATAAAAGGCTCCCTTCAGTAGCCTCTACTTTATTCACCATGTCCATATTGTAACGCACCGCGCCGTGATCTTTAATTACGGCGCATTTTGTGATGTGGATTGCCAAAATACAGCAATTCTCATCCTTTTCGTTATTAGCTTCATCGTACCATTTAGCAAATGCTATACGGAGCTTAGTCCTTATTTCAGCGTTCTTGGGATCTAAAACCCAACCGAGGTTTATGCCAATTCCGTTACCGGAAAACCACTGGGAGCAAACCGTAAACGCAACTTCTGGGTTTTGTGCTATTTGCTGCATTTTAGTTGATTTTGCCCAAGTAACAATATAAAATACTCCATCTTCATAATAAGCGTCCACATTACGGACATAAGGTCGGGATTTTCCATCGGCATTCGGTTCCATCGCGATAGTTGCGAGGGAGATAAGATTGTCTTTACCGTTGCCGCATCTCTCTTCAATTAATTTTAATCCTTCATCGTACTTACTCATTTGTAAATCCTCCTAAATATTATTTTCTCTTTTTTGAACGGAATCCACATTTCCATATACGCCATTTCAGGCGAATTTTGATAATACATCTCCGGAAAAAAGCCGTCCGCAATCAAACCATGCTTCTTGAGCCAAAATCGTGTAAATTTCATCATCTTGCCTAAGGAAGCTGATAATTGCTTTATTTTCCGCCTCAAACTTACATACGATATATTCCCTCGCAGGCAGCCGCCAGCTTACAAAACGAGAAACCTCTGCTAAATAGCGGCGGGTTCGGACACTTCGGTCTTTTCACCGAGCATTTTACCATACTTGAAGTGCCAAAAATCCTTCACTGATTGAAGTGTTTAGTAATTTGTTAGGTGTCCAAGATGGTGCGACTATTATTGCATCATATTTTTCTTTGCTGTATAGTCCATAAATAACATTTAGCATATCCGTTGTAGGATTATATTTATTAAATGCGTCTTTCATTCTTTTGTAGGTATCCAAATTTGCTCCTTGCTAATAGTTATAAATTATTTGAAGATAACTTTAATTTTTAAATCATCAGACAATTATAACATTTTATTTTTAATCTAAATTATCATTTACGTACGACGATATCAAATTTTCCTTTGAATTTATCACTGTCAATGCGAATTTTATAATTTCCTGCATCTAATGAAAAAGTTTCATTTTGCGAGCAATCTGTATTAAATGTATATAGAATTTCGCCATTTTCATTTTGTAATGTAATTAAAGCGTTACCATCATTAACGGAAGATTTAACAGAAATTTTCACCGCATCCTTTTCGTCAAGGATAAATCCACTTTCGCTAGCAATCATTCCTGTTGGGTTCACGCTTTGATGGACCTCAGCCAATACAGTGCTTGTATTCCATATATAATATGAAATTATTACTAATACCAGTAGTATACCAATATAGATACTTATTTTCTTTTTTATCATAAATGATCTCCTCAAATTAACTTTAAAAAAATATATTCGCATCTTTCAGTTGCTTTTTTGCTTCCTGTTTAAGCAATATAATAATTCTCATTTTTTATCTGCTCAGAAGTAAGAATAAGGTATAGATAACCTTCTTATTTATTCTTTCATTTTTCTGTAGATTACTACCAATTCCTTTATGCTGATACTTGGGATTTACTGAAAGATAATGTGCATAAGCAGTTAATTCTTTTTATTAAGTGCGAGATGGGATTCGAACAAATCCCCGCATACGTAAATACTGATAAGTAGGAGATTTGCGTTCTGTTATTTATCTGCACATACTTGCACACATGGAATGAGCGCTTTCCCAATTGTTGATTTAACGCTCTGTTTGCTCAGTCATTAATCCCCAGCGGAAACCAAATTTATCAATGAATACCACTTCACAAGAGCTATATGTTGTACTATGTATTGGATATATAGTTGTGCTACCATCCTTTAAGAATTCATAAGCGTTTTTAACCTCATCACTAGTATCAAATGTAATAGTGAGCGATAAGGAAGTGCTTTTTACTAAATCAACATCCATATTATCACACATCATAATTCTTTGATTATCTATCAGAAGTTCTGCATGGTAGATATAGTTAGCCTTCTCTGAATCCATTTCTTTATCCCAATCTCTTATATCGGCATCAGAATATCTTAATAAACAATTTAATTTGGCATTAAAAGCTTTTTGGTACAGATTAATAGCTTCTTCACAACGTCCATTGAAATTAAAATTTGGGGTAATAAATATCATCTTTTCCTCCATCTGTTTGTTAATAATAAGGGATGTTAATTGAATCATCTTATTGTACGTTAACACATTACGGTATAAAGCTTCGGAAATAAATTACATTTCTGTCAGAGTCTTAGAAACTTATATTTCTTGTACCCCATGGGCGTGTTGTCGGTATCTCAATGATTTCTACACCTAAATCTAGAAGTTTATTATATACCTCATCAATATCAGCTACTGTAAATGCAAGACACATAATCTGATTGTTATTATTTTTTACTGAATTATCATTATAAATTATTAACATAGTTTCTTCGGCAATATTGTTTGATGTACATTATCGTTACTTCCATAGCCAGTTCTAAGAAATGATTTGTAAAAGTTTGCTGGTTTAACTCATCATTCGATAAGAAACCAACTTCATCGATTCTAATTAAAACCCTCACTGTATTCATAAATAAGGAAATTATGGATTTTTTTTAATGTAAATTATACATATTATGGAGCAGAAAGTAAATGAAATCTTGGAAAAGTGTAAGATGGAGATTGTGGATGGGGAGAAAGTAGATGGGGAAAAGTAGACAGGAAATATATCCGTTTATCTACAATTACCACGAGGTAGAGCAGAACCGGTCCTACATGAACAGAGCATTATGACCAGAATTAACGTATAAATTCTTGTACACATCCTGTACACATGTTATTCAAACAATAAAAAATCGCTAACCCTTTATTTATAAGGATTAGCGATACTTTTTTTTAAGATCGAGACATGATTCGAACAAATCTCCGCTCACACAAATACTAATAAATAGGAGGTTTGCGGATTCAGTTATTTATCTGTACTCCTATATATGAATTTAAATCATATAAATTTGCAACTAAAAATAAAGTTAATCACATACCACTAATTTGCAAATAAGTCTTTAGTGCAGTCCTCATTCCAAATATATTCAATATGATTTGCTATATCTATAGCTTTTTGTTCGCCAAAACGGTCTTTAATAAATCCTAACGTCATATCAATTCCAGCTGAAACACCGGATGAAGTATAATACTTTCCATCTACTACCCATCTTGCCTCTTTTATCCAATTAACATTAGAATTAATAGATGCCACCCAATCAAATGCCTTTTTGTTAGAAGTGGCTTTTTTATTATTAAGAAGTCCAGTATTTGCTATTAATGCAGAGCCAGTGCAAACTGATAAGCAATAACTTGACAATTTTGCAGTTTCCTTTAGTACATGAAGAAATTGATTATCATTTACTAAAATTCTTGTACCTTTTCCTCCTGGTATAACTAATATCCCTTCTTTTGAAACACTTTCAACTTTCTTAGTGTTAATTGAAGTACCCTGAGCACTCATAATAACACCACCGTTTAAAGAATAGTATTTAAGTTTATAATCATCAATTTTCCCTAAAACTTCAATTGGACCAAACGCATCTAACGTCTCAAAATCATCAAATAACAATATATTTACGTTCATAACATTCTCCCTCGTTTAATTTGTTTCTTATTATAACCTCCGGGATTTACTAATTCAAGCCATTATTGATAAAATGTAATATCTATACTAATAAAGAGGTGTACACGTTAAAATATCATTGGTTCATCAGGTAGAGATGAAATTGATGTTAAAAATGGCAATTGGTCATTTGAAATATGATGACTAGAGGGCGATACGTGTACTATTGAATAAAAAGCGGAAAAAGGATTTTAAGGCACTGTTAAGTTTATCAGGAACGTATTACTATCCATAAGATTTATACTTGGAGTACCTTTCAGGATTATCAGAAACATGCCTGTTACTTTGCTAAATGGTGCTAGGTGCGTTATGGATGCAGAATGCTTTCCGAATGCCGGCAGTATATAAACTAGGGCTTAAGGAACGGGCTATACTGGCTCCTCATTCATAGAAGTTGGATGCGTGTGCAAAGCGGAGGTTTTTATCTGTACAACAGAGGATATTATT
>JAEZTJ010000004.1 GCA_023421505.1 Bacillota bacterium | reverse complement strand
TTACGTACTTCATCCAAGCGGGAGCGTGTTGCGAACAAACTATGTTTTGTATCACAATTTCACAAACATAAATTGTGCAAATTGACGAAACACATTTTGCAACTGGGCTTTTGACACTCTAATCCTAATAGTTCAAAGCTATGAAAGGAGATTAACTATGAATACAATACTTAGGACGGAGAATTTATGTAAGTTTTATGGAAAGGGGGAAAATGAGGTTAGAGCGGTTCAGGACGCTAATCTCTCCATCAAACAGGGAGAATTTGTCGCAATTATCGGAAAGTCAGGTTCCGGTAAAAGTACCTTGTTACATATGTTAGGTGGATTAGATATGCCGACAAAAGGTACGGTATTTGTTAAGGAAAAGGATATATTCAAGTTAAAGGAGGATGAACTGGCGGTATTTCGAAGAAGAAAAATCGGATTTATTTTTCAAGCCTTCAATTTGGTATCCTCTATTAATGTATGGGAGAATATAGTGCTGCCTATCGGGCTTGACGGCGGTACAGTGGATAAGGCTTATGTAAAGGATATCATATCAACGCTTGATATTGGCAATAAGCTATATAATCTTCCGAATACCCTTTCCGGTGGGCAGCAGCAGAGAGTAGCGATAGCACGGGCAATCGCATCCAAACCGGATATTATTCTTGCGGATGAACCAACCGGTAATCTTGATTCGAAAACCGGTGATGAGGTGATCGGACTACTTAAGATGACCGCACAGAAATACGGTCAGACCCTTGTAATGATTACTCATGATGAGGATATAGCCCAAATTGCTGATCGAGTTCTTGTTATTGAAGACGGAAGGGTGGTGAAAGAAGGATGAGCTTATTAACAGGTCTTGCTGTCAGTAATAACAGGAAGAACGGAACCAGAAGTATTCTGATTATCCTATCAATCTTACTAAGCACGTTACTTTTAACCGTAATTGCCACCTGGGGATATGGATTAATGAAATCCAGCCGGGTTAACGCAGATAAGCTGTATGGAAGCTATTATGGAGCGTATAGAGGGGTTACCGAAGAACAACTGAGTAAAATGAAGCTGCGCAGTGAGTTTTCGGATATTGGATTATTGAGCTTTTCGGGTGAAGTAGATAGTAGCGATGCCGATTTAAACCTATTCTGGGTCGATGATACTGCGAAGAGACTTGGTAATATGAAAGATCAGCTTGAAGTTGGTACGTTTCCGCGGGCAGATAATGAAATAGCCGGGGCAAAAGCATTTTTTGAAAAACTGGGTTATGCAAGCCCAAAGGTCGGTGATACCATTGCTATTGATTATCGTGTGGATTTTGACAGTAAATATAAAGCCGGTGAATTTGTAATCAGTGGTTTATTAAGGGACAATGAAATAAACAATTTAAAGAACAGGCTTTCTGCTTATGTCTCGGATGGTTTTTTTGATCAAAAAGTAAACGCAGCTGACAGAGATTATGATGTGTATTTTCGCTTAAATGATTCGGTTCAAATAAACGTTAATACTGCTGAAGCTACCCTTAAAGACCTTGCTGTAAAATGTGGTATTGATGAGGACAAAACTTATGCAAACATTTTATATTTAATGTGGGCACTTGATCCTGGCACTCAGACTATCCTTGTTTGTGCTGTTATAGCAATCTTAGTTATCGCATTTTCAGTAATCGTAATCTATAATATCTTTCAGGTTGGTATTACACAAAAAATACAAGAGTATGGTAAATTGAAAGCGATCGGGGCTACAAGAAAACAGCTTAAAAGTGTGGTCTACCGGGAAGGAATGCTGTTAGCGGTCATAGGGATTCCACTTGGACTGGTGATCGGCTATTTGCTCTCAATTGCTTCCTTTGAATGGTTTTTAAAGCAAGCAGACACCTTAAGACAGGGAAGTGAAATGATACAGGTGTCATTATTTTCATTTCCGATCTTACTTACAGTCGCATTCCTTTCTGTAATGACGGTTTGGATTGCTCTGAAAAAGCCAATGAAAATAGTTGCAGCTGTATCAACGATTGAAGCGATACGCTATCAGGAAAGCAGGAGAAAAAACAAAGGAATACGTAGAGGAAAAACGACAATAGATGTTAAGGGTATGACCTTTGCAAATCTTTCTGGAAATCGCAAAAGAACGATAGCTACGATCTGTACAATGGGACTTTCCTGCGTATTATTTGTTATTCTTACCAATGTTGTCGGTAATATGGATGAAGAGTTTGAAACCAGAAGAACCTTGGAATATGGCCAGTTTTGCATTAGTCTTGATTATTCACTGAATGATAAGGCATACCCGGAAAATAATCTGGAGAATATTTTGAAAATAAATCCACTTAATCAGGAGGTTTTGGAAAAAATAAAAGCGATAGAGGGTGTAACTAAGGTCAAGACAAGGAATATTGTAGCTGCGCAGAAAAAGTCGCCAAGTGGTGAAGCTACAATAGCTTCAATTTCTGTATTAAATAAAGAAGATTTCGAAATTTTAAAGCATAGGAAAAGCTATATCGGAACACTTGATTATGATAAGGCGGTTAAACAAAACTCAATATTCTTTGGATGGTCTCATTTTATGCAGGATGCTGGCTATACGTTAAACCAGAAAATTGAACTGGATCTGTTAGACTCTAATGAGAAGATTGCTTTTGAAGGAAAAATACCAGGCTCATTTGGTTTTTTTGATACAGATTGGGCAATCACAGAAGATACTTATAAAAAGCTTGGTTTCAAAAATAATATAACCGGCTATATTTGGATAGACTGCGAGAAAAAGAATGTGAATAAGGTAAGAGTCGAACTGGATAAGTTAATAGCAGGAATCGACTATACTGATATAACTACTTATCAGGATGAATTACGAGCAACACAGCTCGGTATGGATATGCTAAAGATGGGAGTATATATCTTTCTTGCTATCATTGGTTTAATTGGCTTTATGAATATGGCTAATACCATAATTACAAGTATTATCACCAGAAAACAGGAATTTGGTGTTTTACAGGCAATCGGTATGACGAATAAACAGTTAAACCGTATGCTTCAGCTGGAAGGACTCATCTTTACTGTCGGAACGGTACTTATAGCATTAGCGGTTGGAACCCCTGTAGGTTATCTACTTTTTTCTTATGTAAAGAAGACAGGAATGACCGGTATTAATATATATCATTTTCCGATTAGGGAGCTTGTAATTATGGTCGCATCAATTGCTATTCTTCAGATTCTGCTCTCCTATATCCTAAGTAGAAATGTTAAGAAGGATTCACTGGTTGAAAGAATACGTTATCAGGAATAGTTGACATCCTTTGAAAAGTTTTGACATACGGTTATCTCCGTGTTAAAATATATTTTGATAATCAAAATATTATGGATAACATAAGAAGAGAGGTAACACATGATTATTGAACCTAAAGTAAAAGGGTTTATTTGTATGACAGCTCATCCTGAGGGCTGCAAGGAGAATGTAAAAAGACAGATTTCTTATATTAAAAAATTAGGTATAACACAGGGACCTAAAAAAATATTGGTTATCGGTGCATCTACCGGTTATGGCTTAGCCTCAAGAATAGCAGCAACCTATGCTTGCGGTGCTGCAACAATTGGTATCATGTATGAAAAACCTGCCTCCGAACGTAGAACAGCTACTCCCGGATGGTATAATACCAAGGCTTTTGAAGAAATGGCAGCAGAGGATGGTTATTATGCCAAATCCATCAATGGGGATGCTTTTACGAATGATATTAAAGCACAAACAATTGATTTAATAAAAAAAGATTTGGGTAAAGTCGATATGGTGATATACAGCTTAGCTGCTCCCAGAAGAACTATGCCGGATGGAACAATCTATAATTCAACCTTGAGGTCAGTAGGAAAAGAATTTACGAATAAATCATTAAATCTAAATAATAATACTGTAACAGAGGCTACCATTACTGCAGCTACGGAGGAAGAAGTCCTGTCAACGATAAAGGTTATGGGTGGAGAAGACTGGAAAGACTGGATTACTGCTCTGGCTGATAGTGATGTATTATCAGATCATGCAATAACGATAGCATATTCCTATATTGGTCCGGAGCTTACATACCCGGTTTATTATAATGGAACCATCGGTCTTGCGAAAAAGCATCTTCTGAATACGTCTGAAGAGATTACAAAAGAGTATGCAGCAAAGAATGTCAGGGCCTATATCAGTATCAATAAAGCGCTAGTCACACAAGCAAGCTCCGCAATCCCAATTGTACCGCTTTATTTTGCCATCCTTTATAAGGTAATGAAAGAAAAGGGAAATCATGAAGGTTGTATAGAACAGATGGGACGATTATTCCACGAGAAATTAAAGCCATCCTATGTTGAAGTAGATGACGAAAACAGAATTCGTCTGGATGATTATGAAATGCAGAAGGACATACAGGCTGAGGTAATGGAAAGATGGAATAGGATTAATAATGAGAATGTGAGCGAGTTAGCTGATTTGTGCGGTTATTGGGAGGATTTCTATCATATGTTCGGCTTCCGTTATAGTAACATAGATTATGCAAAGGATGTTGAAATTTAATCTATTCTTGCTGAAGAATTGTTATAGCACTTGATTTAGGTCAATATAAGCCGGAAATATTCAAATTATATTTATAATTCTCATCGTAAGATAAGATGGAGGATGTACTCAAAGTATAGAGTTTGAGTACATCCTCTGATTTTGTATATGAAAGATAACAATACAGTAAGAAAGCAGCAGTAGTTGGCTAATTATGGATTGAAATTATATATTTAATATGCTAATGTTAAGTTTAATTATAAAAATGTGTCAAAAAAATAATAAAATTGAGTGCTACATTAATCGTGTAAATAAGAAGGTCATATTTTCGTAATAAATCAAGCTATATTCTTTTTTGTGTAAGGTATATTTAGGCAATTGCAAAACTCAGAAATTGTTTGTATGTGCTGTGTATGCAATTATAAATAGTTCCGCAGTTATTTAATAGATTAGGTATATTCTATGATAGGAGAATTCTTATGGTGAAAGCGAATATAAAAGCAACTTTTAAGTCTGATATCTTTAAAGTATGGGAAGTGGTTACTAATAACAAGGAATATGGATGGCGTTCTGATTTGTCCAAAATAGAAGTACGGAATAATGGCAATGTATTTATTGAATATTCTAAGGGCGGATTTGAAACAACCTTTACTATTGCTAGAAAAGATAAAGCTCAACGATATGAATTCGATATGAAAAATAAGAATATGCGAGGTCACTGGACAGGCATATTTAAAAAATCTGCAGTCGGGACAGAAATTGACTTCACCGAGGAGGTATCTGTTAATAATCCGGTTATGAAATTATTTGCCGGTATGTACTTGAAAAAGCAGCAGAAGCAATATATTGAAGATTTGAAAAAGGCATTGGGAGAATAATGTGAATTATTGAAAAGAATAATTCACACCTCAAAGTTTGTGCCTGTGTAACCAAAGTGTGCTTGCACACTTTGGTTACACAGGCACAAACTAAATCAAAGGGGAACACATGTTATCGTGAATAGTCCCGTTAAAGACAAGAGGATGATTCGAAGGGGGTTATTATGAATTGTAATGAAGTTTTGAATGAATTATTTGGACTTAGTTCTGAAAACTATAAAGCTAATGTAATAAAGATGGGAATACCAGAAAAAAGTAGTATTGGTGTATCTACTGCAGATGTGCGAGCGTTGGCAAGTAAGCTTGGAAAATCAAATATTTTGGCGGATGAATTGTGGAATGCAGGCTATCATGAAGCAAAACTGCTGGCTGTACTGGTATTTGATAGAAAAAATATAAGTATTGATAAAATAGAACAGCTTATGCCGGAGGTATTATCTTGGGATTTGTGTGATCACCTTTGTAAAAACCTAATTCTAAAAATAAAAGGCTATGATGTTTTTATTGAAAAATGGTGTAATCATGTAGAAACATATTATAAAAGAGCGGCTTATACTTTGATCGCATCGTCTGCCATTCATGATAAAGCATTAAGCGAGGAGAAAGTAGATAATTACTTAGAAATGATAAAAAATAATTCGGCTGATGAACGAGAGCATGTAAAAAAGGCAATATCCTGGGCTCTTCGGGAAATCGGAAAAAAGGATTTTATTTGTCAGGAAAAAGCAGCTATATTGGCATATGAGCTAAAAGAAGCAGGAAATAAAGCGCAAGTGTGGGTTGCTAAAGATGTGTTAAAGGAACTGGAAAAGCTGGTACAGGTAGAGGGCAGAGAACGTTTGATTTCATATGATTCCCAGATGGGCGGTCTGCTTAAGCCGATATCTGAATAAAGTAACGGATTGCTTATACAAATTTATAATTTTATTCATTTATATCATAATCTGTCAAAAAACAAAATAGCAAATATACATACTATAGTATTTTAGTTTGATAATAATATGACATGATGTAGTCATATTATCCGGATTATAATACTGGTTAGGATATTTAATTCACGTTAATAACCGCGTTCATGATAAATGCATAAACGGCAAACGAGTGGGATTTATAACATCGTTTTCATGTATGCGAAAGTATTTGAAAATGGAGGAAATGACATGGATTTCAAAAAGTTTTGGTATGACAATTTAGATCGTATCGTAAATGATAAGCTAGAAGCTGACAAAATGAGCTACATTAAATCAGATACAGAGGAAAGCCTGTATGCTACTATTGAAAAAGCAAGTAATCTGGTTGGTAAGCAGAATCTAATTGGGTCACTGGAGTATTGCGGAGGCTGCTGCATTGATCCGGATTTGATTAAGAATGCCAGGCAGCAATTAGAAAAGCTTAACGACATGGATAAAGTCCTTGAGGAACTCAACAAAGAAGGAATTGGTGGAGGTAAGATGTATAGAGAGGGTGAAAACATCTATGCAACCTATGAAAACTGCTATTGTCCTCTTGTAGAAATGGAAAAGGAAGTTCCAGCAGTCTATTGTAATTGTTCCAGAGGATGGTTTAAGGCCTTCTTTGGCGGACTTCTTAAGAAGGATGTTGAGGTTGAACTGCTAAGTTCAATCGTACGCGGCGGAACCAGCTGTGAATTTATCATACATATATAATACGAATAGCCTGTTGCAAAGATAAGATCCCTCCAAAGTAGTTTTGTGTATTTACACCGCCTACTTTAGAGGGATCATATCTTTGTAGCAGGCTATTTTTTTACCACGAAACGCAAGCTGATGAATTTTCACAAGCAATAAGAACTAAAACACTAAGAGGTTTCATCTTAGAAGGCATAAATAAGTTTAAAATATTATTGATCGGTGGTAAAGGCTTATAAAATATACCTCATTAAATTGCACAGCTAATTTTAAAATAATTTGATATTGGTGAAATTGAAATTGTATTTGACTATTGGAAGACGATATGTTATAAATTATATGACTGAAATACATTTGAATAGTCATATAAATATAAAAGGAAGTGGATGTATGCCCCCGATATTTAACTTTGAGAAAAGGGAAGAAATTCAAACCAATTTACTGAAGATTGGCATTGACATGATTCAGGAAAAAGGAATAAAAAAGATGACAATAGATGAGGTCACGGAACGGGCGGGAATTGGAAAAGGAACCTTTTATCATTTTTATCAATCAAAGGAATGGTTTGTACATGAGGTAATATGCTTTAGTAAAGAACAATTATACGAATATATTAATAAAACCGTGGAAGAGAAGGGAGGTATTGATCAGGAGTCGTTCTTAAATATATTTCAGATATATTCCTTTACGAGCGGTAAGAACATTATCTCATTCATGACTCAGGAGGACGAAGAATGGTTAAGAAAGAAATTACCTGAAGAATATGCCTTAAATCCTGAAAAGGAAGATAAAATTGCGGATTTGATATTAAAACATATTGTTGGAGCTAAGAAAAATTTGAATAAACATGTAATCGCAAATATGATAAAGATAATGGCTATCACAGTAGAAAATAAGGAAAACTTACATCTAGATGTTCTAAATGAAAATCTAATTATGATGAGGAATATGTTATGTGATTATATTTATGAAAATTAAGAGAAACCAAGGAGGACAGAGTATGACATTTTTAATTCAAGGTATTATATTATGCATTGTTTTTACATTGATTGTAATCCCGCCAACGCTAAAGAATCCACTACAGCAGTTATTTAATTATCCGCCCAAAATACAAGAACGTGTGAAAAGCTTACCGGAATATAAAGACAGAATTCCTACAAACAAGAAGAAATTAAGCTTGAAAATTACAGCGGCTGTACTAATTGCTATTATTCTTGCTGCAATAGCATATTTTTCTGTAGCAAAAACCTTTGTAGCAGCCCTTATCTATACTTATGGACTGTGGATGGTTGTTAATTGGTTTGACACTTTTGTTCTGGATGTTATTGTATTTTGCCATGTGAAAAGATTTAGGCTTCCTGGAACTGAGGATATGGTAAGTGAATATGAGAGCCCGTGGTTTCATATAATTATGGGTATCAGAGGTAGTATAATTGGTATAGTGATTTCGACGGTAGCAGCAGGGCTGATAGGGTTAATCTCGTAGATACCGAAGGAATTCAAAGGAAGTTTGATCGATGAAGCATGAATTGACATTTTATAACGAATAAAAAGTGAGCTCAGTATTATTCCATGAAATTGGAAGGATGGAAGAGTAGAAATAATTATAGTAGGGATACATAGAAACAATAGAAGAACAACCTCATGTGACAAAGGAAGCTCCCTGATTAACAAATAGTTACCCAAAGTAAGAGTCGATTGTCTTGGCTAATCACCCGGATCATCGGCCTTATTTTATGTGTATATATCTTGCCTTCTATAAAGGATAAAAAGTAAATCCAGCATATATTGACATAACATGCCTACCCTTTAAATAAGTTTATGCAAAGGGTAAATTATGCTTTTCAATAATTTATACTATTCCGTATTACAGCTTTATCAAAACTACTGCAATTTAAGGGCATTTTTACGCAAATGGAATATTTATGTAAATGGTACTACCAATTGAAAAATTCCTAGAAATCATGTAGAATATATTTGAAATGACATAACTTAAAGAACAAAGCGGCAAATCTAAGCTATTACATGACTATCTGGTAACAGAAGAAAAAGAACAAAACTGCAAAGGAAGGTAAAACGAGCATGAAATTGTCAAAAAGAATTGCACTATTTGTCGGAATACTAGTTTTAATCGTTACAGGAGGATTGGGTGCAAGCTCGCTTATATTAAGCTATAAAACAGCATATGAAGAGGCGAAAAATGGATTAGAAGAAGCGGCGATACAGGGAGCAGATAATATTGATGCCCGGCTACAAATCAGAATCGGTGTTTTAGAACAGGTTGCGAATCGAATTAGTGATAAAACGGTGATACAGAGAGTTGAAATTTTGGCTAATGAAGCGAAAGCTCTGGGCTACCTTGATATGGCGGTGGTTGATCAAAATGGATTAGCTAAGTATGCAATCGGTGGTGAGGAGGCGGATCTTAGTGATCGGGATTATGTACAAAAAGCCTTAAAGGGTGAAGCATGTTTTTCTGATGTCCTGACTAGCAAAGTGACAAATGGAACCGTAATTATGTATGCAGTTCCTATTAAATCTAATAATAATATAATTGGAGCATTGATTGGTCGAAGAGATGGTTCCGCACTCAATGAAATAATTGGTCAGATGAAGTACGGTGCCAGTGGCAATGCCTTCATTCTTGGCGGAGAAGGAACCTTCTATGCATATGCTGAAAAAGAATACGTAATGGAACAAAGAAATGTAATTAAAGACATAGAAACTAAGGGTGAATTTAAGGATTTAGGGAAAGAAATTGAAAGGCTAGGAATAGGGAATAAAGGAATTATACATTACAATTTAAAGAATGAAAATTATGTTACTTATATGATTCCAATACCTAATACAGATTGGTTATTAGGCTTAGGGGCTCCGGAAAAGCAAATTACAAACGGAGTAAATGAACTGATTGTAATGCTAATTATATTCTCAGTTGTATTTATCATAATCGGTATCGGGGCGGCTTTATTCCTGGGACAATCCATCGCAAAGCCCATTTCCTACATTGTATCAATTTTGAATCGCTTTTCTCAATATGATATGACTTTATTACAGGACAAAAAGATAGCGAAATATATTAAGAAAAAAGATGAGATAGGCATTATGGCAAATGCCACCCTTGCCCTGCAGGAGAATTTGAGAAGCCTGGTTGAGAGTATTGCACAATCGGCAGAGCATATAGCGGCATCCTCAGAAGAATTATCTGCGACCAGTCAGCAAGCATTTATTTCGGCAAATGAAGTATCTGGTGCAATCCAGGAAATAGCAACCGGAGCCGGTGATCAGGCAAATGATACAGAAAAAGGTGCCCATGAAATTGAATTACTTGGTGCCCTAATTGAAAATGATCAGAAGTTAATCCTTCAGTTAAATGAATTATCAGATGAAATAGAGCGATTAAAGAATGAAGGATTTGATACTTTAGAGGAATTAATTCATAAAACAGAGCAGACTAACCACACTGCGATAGAAGTACGAGATACTATTTTAGAAACAAATGAAAGTGCAAATAAGATAGACAAAGCCAGTCAAATGATATTAAGTATCGCCAGTCAGACGAATTTATTAGCACTTAATGCAGCTATTGAAGCAGCAAGAGCTGGAGAAGCAGGCAAAGGCTTCTCTGTAGTTGCGGAAGAAATAAGAAATTTAGCGGAGCAAGCGAATAAATTCACGGTAGAAATCATTAAGGATATAGAAGAATTAACCGGAAAAAGTGAATATGCAGTAAAATCGATGGCTGAAGTTGATACAATTTTGAAAGAACAGACGAAAAGTGTAGATTATACAAGCACAAAATTTGACGGCATCGCGAAAGACATAGAGAAACTGAAGCAGCTTCTTAATTATCTAAATCAATCAAGTAAAGAGATGGGTACTAAGAAGGATGAGATAGTAGGAATTATTCAGAATCTCTCTGCAATCTCGGAGGAAAATGCAGCGGGTACCGAGGAAGCAACAGCTTCTATTGAAGAACAGACAGCTTCTATGAATGAGATTGCAAATTCAAGTGAAAGCTTGTCAGGATTAGCAGAAGAGATGAATAATTCGATAACTAAATTTAAATTTTGATAGAAATTGAACATGGATATTAATGTAAAGCTTCAAGTTAAACAAGCAGCCTGCCAGAATTTTTTTGGCAGGCTACTTGTTTAAGAGCTAAGAAAGATATTTAAATCTTCTATTTACGATTCAGCCGAATCCAAATAACTTAATCTTTACATTGCTGTTGCCAGTATATGGGTTATATGATAAAATTATGAATTGGTAAAATGCATGCTATCAGTGTATACAATACTTACAATTACTGAGTTTTGCAATAACCTACATAAACGATAACAGAAATGAGGTAATTATGAACAAAGGATTTAGAGTAGGTCTATTATTTATGGCTTTAATAACTGGTTTGATTTGTGCACTTACGGCTTTGTTATATGAAGTACAAAGTATAATCATTATCATAAGCTTTGTTGTGATTTTAGGTTTAAATATTGTTCTTTGGAAGCGAAAGTTAAGTAAAGGATTGCTTTATGCACATAATTTATTGAATATTTTAGGAGCGATAACATTTGGTTACCTAATATCTAATATTACTGTTCATTCAAAGGATGCTCTATTCGGATTGATTGTAGGCTATGTTGCTATGGATGTATTTAGCTTCACCAGAAGAGGCGGATTTTTGCCAAATTCAAAATTAATGAATCAGAGCGATATGTTGGCACGGTTATCGATTTCTTTACCGCTTCCTAAACTAAAGGGTTTATTTCCGATTATCGGAATTGGAGATATGGCTTATTACTCTATGATTACAATGAGCACTCTAAAAGCATGTGGAATATCAGAATTATTAACCATAATGTCCATACTTTTTATTGGACAGCTGCTTAATATAGGATGCATTCTTATTATTAGCAGTAAAAAGTGGTATAAGGGTTTCCCGGCTACTCTGATGCCAGGTGTATTGTTTTTAATCAGTATTATAACTAATTTTATTAAAATAAATTAAAGTCGTTTTTTGTTCGTTATCATACTTTCTAGGCTTCTAAACTAGCTTGTAGAATAGTTGAATAATTAATTGGGGAGACTTGACAAAGTTAACATTTGGTGCTATATATAAGGCATGGTTATACAACTGACGGAAGTGGGATTACCACATGAAGTATAACAAATAAAGAGCCGACCGTCTGGGCAAGAGTCCGGACTGTGGGCTCTTTACTTGTCTAAAAAGGAGTGAGACTAGGTTGAAAAGAAGTACATTTTTCAACCGGCAAAAAGCACTAAGCGTGCTTTTCGCTCAGAATTTGTATGCCGCTTAAGCGGCAGATGGAGGTTATTATGAAGGAGTTAGCTTTGAAGTATGGCTGTAATCCAAATCAAAAGCCAGCCAGAATATTTATGAAGGAAGGGGAGCTCCCAATTACTGTTTTAAACGGAGAACCGGGGTACATTAATTTACTGGATGCACTGAATAGCTGGCAGCTTGTTAAAGAATTAAAGGAGGCAACCGGTCTAGCAGCGGCAGCATCCTTTAAGCATGTAAGTCCGGCAGGAGCAGCAGTTGCAGTTCCGTTAACACAGGAGCTTAAGAGAGCATATTTTGTGGAGGAGGTAGTTTTATCGGACCTGGCGACTGCATATGTAAGAGCAAGGGGAGCAGACCGGATGTCATCCTATGGTGATTTTGCCGCCTTATCAAATGAATGTGATGAGCAGACAGCAATAATTTTATTAAAGGATTTTTCTGACGGAATTATTGCACCTTCCTATTCTGAGGAAGCATTGAAAATATTGAGAAGTAAGCGAAAAGGTAATTACTTAATCCTGCAAATCGATGAAAAATATGAGCCAAAGGATACAGAGATAAAAGAGGTTTATGGCATAAGCTTTGAACAAACACGTAATAATGTAAACATAACAGAAGAGCTTTTCATGCATTTACCAACAAGAAATAAAGTAATACCGGAGTATGCAAAAAGAGATTTAGTGATCGCATTAATCATACTAAAATATACACAATCTAATTCTGTCTGTTACGTAAAGGATGGACAGGCAATCGGCATAGGAGCGGGTCAACAATCTAGAATACACTGCACCAGATTAGCAGGAAGTAAAGCAGACATATGGTATTTGAGACAGAATCCCAGGGTCTTAAGTCTGCCTTTTAAACAGGAAATCAAGAGAACAGATCGGGATAACGCAATTGATGTTTATCTCTCAGAGGATTGTATGGATATATTATCTGAGGGCGAATGGGAGAAGATTTTTACAGAAAAACCAACTCCATTAACAAAAAAGGAGAAGAAGGCTTGGCTGAATACCTTAACGGGGGTTTCCCTTGGCTCAGATGCTTTCTTCCCCTTTGGTGATAATATAGAGCGCGCCAGAAAAAGCGGTGTTTGCTATATTGCTCAAACCGGAGGCTCTATAAGGGACGATCATGTAATAGAAGTCTGTGATAAATACAATATTGTTATGGCATTTACGAATGTACGCTTGTTCCATCATTAATTCATAAGGCTTTACTAGCATTTTATATAATATAAACAATGAATAGTCATATGACTGACGGATGTGGATAACCACAAGGGAGTATGATGAAAGAAGGCCGACCGTCTGGGCGAATCACCCGGATAGTCGGCTTTTATGCAAAAAAATTTTACTTAATTAACCTAGGAGGTAATTTAATGATAAATAAAAAGAATAGATCAAATGAGATATGCGGATATTGGATTAAGGCATCATCAGAATTTCATCAAATTAAATCACTTATAATTGCCGGACTTACGATCGCGCTTGGCACAATGTTAAGTTCGCTCAATATAACAGTTGGATTAAATCTTAGAATATCATTTACTTTTATAGCTTTAGCCCTTGGCTCTATGATTTTTGGTCCGCTTGTTGGACTATTTACTGGATTTGCTTATGACCTGATTAACTTTATAATATTTCCTTCCCCCATCTTTTTTGCCGGCTATACCCTGTCGGCTATGCTAGAATTCTTCCTATATGGTCTTTTCTTATATCGAAGAAGGCTTACGGTTATAAGAATTATTTTTATGGAGTTGACGGTAAATCTAATCATTTATATCGGTCTAGGCTCCCTGTGGAGCTCCATGATGTACGGCCGGGGGTATTATTATTTCCTGATAAAAAGTATCGTGAAAAATACTATTATGCTCCCAATTAAGATTGTTATACTTGTTATGCTGATACAGCTTTTACTTCCTGTACTTATTCGTGAACGGCTGATAAATAAACAAAATGGAAGATACATACCATTTATTTAAGTACCTTTTAGCAGAGTAGCCTGATTGATATCATCAGGCTACTCTGCAGCTTTCATGAGCTGAAGGCAGCCATTGATTTTATTACCAAAAGATTCTATAATATCAATGAAATAGATGATTGCGAAACTAATTAATAGTAGAATTTGTATATATATTAAATAAAGCTACATAAATTCGCAATTACCTAATGTCATTGATAAGATGAAGGTGAGACGATGAAGCTTTGTATTGCACTGACTGGAATAGTTTATTAAGACTTTAATAAATTAGGAGGTTTTTAAATGGCTATTCCAGAGAAAATAATTTATCCCCGGTCAGGAGATAAAGAAATAGTATACTTAAAAGAGGTAATTACAGATCCAAACATAACTGTAGGGGAGTATACATTTTATAATGATTTTGTCAATGACCCGGTTATGTTTGAAAAAAATAATGTATTATATCATTACCCTGTAAACCACGATAGGCTTGTAATAGGGAAATTTTGTTCTTTAGCATGTGGAGTACGTTTCCTCTTTAATAGTGCCAACCATAGCATGGAATCACTTTCTACCTATCCGTTTCCTGTTTTTTATGAGGAATGGGGACTCGATCCGAAAAATGTTGCCAGTGCCTGGAATAATAAAGGGGATATTATGATCGGAAATGATGTATGGATTGGTTATGAAGCTGTGATTATGGCCGGTGTAACGATCGGAGATGGGGCGATTATCGGTTCCCGAGCACTCGTTACAAAGGATGTTCCGCCATATACTATAGTTGGCGGAATACCGGCGAAACCAATCAGAAAGCGTTTTTCAGAACAAACGATTATTTCGTTACTTGAGTTAAAGTGGTGGGATTGGTCAAAGGAAAGGATTGCAAAAAATTTACAAGCGATTCAATCCGGCTGCCTAGAGCAGTTAATATAATTTGACATAGACTTAAAGGCGGTGATGATTTGAAAATAGAAAAAATAGAAGCGGTTTTACTCCATACAAAGCCGGCAGTTGGCTGCGACATTTGTATGGAGTAAGATAGGTCGCACTGATAGGATGCTGGCTTTGCAACTTGAATTATGATTAATCAAGGAGTGAGCTCGCATGAATTATATAAACGCAACAAAAATTTTACCTGATTGTCTGATTAAGGAGTTACAGGAATACGTACAAGGAGATTACATCTATATTCCTGTTAAAGAAGGAGAACGTAGGGAATGGGGGGAGTTATCCGGCGGTAGGGTAATGATCCGAAAGAGAAATAAAGAGATTATTAAAAAGTATCATAGTGGTATTACTATTGAAGAGCTTTCTAATACTTACTTCCTTTCCACTCATGCAATCAAAAAAATATTATATCAAAGATAGAAGAAGAGGATTTTCCGTTAATATGGAAAATCCTCTTCTTTTTGATAATAAACGTCACTGTACTATGTAGTAGCTTCCTTAATTCAAGAGTAATTGGTAACATTACAAATAATAATTCTATTAGAAAAGGTGATGTTATGCTCTATCAGATTGAAGCTTGCTGTAAAGCTTTCGGTTCACAGGATCTATTCCAAAAGCTTTCTTTTGAGATTAGAGGAAAGGAAAAAATAGCTGTAGTCGGTAAAAATGGCTCTGGAAAATCAACCTTATTAAAAATGATAGCCGGAATAGAGCAGCTAGATTCCGGGGAGATAAAGAGAGATAAGAAATGTACCATAGGTTATCTAGAGCAGGTCGCATTTTCCTGTGAAAATATAACGGTTGAGGAAGAGTTAGAAAAATCGTTTGAAGAACTGCAGGTTTATGAAAATAGATTAAAAGAACTGGAACGAAAGCTGCAAACAAATTATGATCAGGATATCCTGAATAAATACGGTAATACATTACAATGTTTTGAGAGTCTGGGAGGATATACTTATAAGAGGGAAATCGAAACCGTATTTACAAAGTTTGGCTTCCCTGTTGCAGAATTGAAGAAAAGAATATGCGAATTTTCCGGCGGCCAAAAAACAAAATTAGCATTTATCAAGCTTTTATTAAGTAAACCGGACATTTTACTTTTAGATGAGCCTACCAATCATTTGGATTTGGAAACGATAGAATGGCTGGAAAATTATATAAAATATTATCCGAGAGCAGTTGTAGCTGTATCTCATGACAGAATGTTTCTAGATCATATCACTGATATTGTATATGAGATTGAAAATTATACAGCTTATAGATACACAGGAAACTATTCTAATTATGTAAACACAAAACGTAACGATATTATAAGACAAAATAAGGAATATATGAATCAGCAAAAAGAAGTGAAACATCTGGAGGAATTGATTGAAAAATTCAGATATAAAGTTAACAAGGCTAAATTTGCCCAGTCTAAAATCAATTACTTAGAGCGTATGACGGTGATAGAGGAACGAAAGGAAGATACCTCAACTTTTCATGCACATTTCTCCAGCCGTATAAAAGGCGCGAAAAAGGCTCTGACAGTGAAGGCCCTCAGCGTTGGATACAGCCATGAATTATGTAGAGTCGACTTTGATGTGATGAGTGGACATCGGGTTGCGGTGATCGGAAAAAACGGTACCGGTAAATCGACATTAGTGAAAACACTGGTTGGAAAATTACCACCATTAAACGGAAGTTATGTATACGGTAAGGGTATTGAGGTCGGTTATTTTGACCAGGAATTAGCGCAGCTAAGCAGCAGTAATACTGTAATTGAGGAATTATGGAGCAGTTTTCCAGACATGGGGAAAACGCAAATATGTAATACATTGGGTTGTTTTCAATTTAAGGGAGATGATGTCTTAAAGCAGGTAAATATTTTATCTGGAGGAGAAAAAGTCAGATTAACTCTTGCAAAGCTTAAGTTACAGCAAGATAATTTTCTGATTCTAGATGAGCCGACCAATCATCTGGATCTTCTCGGTAAAGAAGCTTTGGAAAAATCATTAAAAGATTATGATGGTTCCATCTTATTTGTATCACACGATCGCTATTTTATCTCCAATATTGCTACATCGATATTAGAAATAATTGATAACAAGGCAGTTTTTTATCCTATGACCTATCAGGAATATCTGATTAAACGGCAGTCAATAAAATAAAATTGTAGTGCTAGTGATAGGAGTAATAATATTATTATCGCTTATTCTAATTTACTCGCATTGATAAGTATTTACCATAAAAATAAAATTATAATATGACATACAGGTGTCAATTTAAGTCTGATATAGTATGAATAGTCCTACGAAAGACAAATGGGGACAAAGCCTTGCATAAAAGGCTTATGAAGTATAGCAAAAGCGTCTATTCTTCACAATTGTTGTTTTAATTCACAAGAAAAGGGGAAATCAAAATGAATTATGAAATTGTAACATTAAAAGAAAAAACGTTATTAGGACTTAGTGCGAGAACCGGAAACGATGATCCGAATATGGGCGAAATCATAGGTGGGTTATGGAAGAAGTTATTTACAGAGGGAGTGTATGAAAGCATCAAAAACAAATCAAATGACTATAGCATAGGACTATATTCGGATTACAGTGACAACACCTATAGTATTACGGTTGGTGCTGAAGTGAGCGAAAATAATAATCCGGAGTTAATTAAAAAAACGATTCCGGCAGGGAAATATGCTGTATTTTCAATTGAGGGCAATATGGTAACAGCAGTTGCACAGTCTTGGAATGAAATATGGCAAACAGATCTTGATAGAAGCTATGCAGGAGATTTTGAAGAATATTTAAATAGTGATCCTGAAAATGCCAAGATAAAGATTTATATAGCATTAAAATAGCAATAGAACAATTCTGAGCATATTTGAATTATATTACAATAGATAAAGCATAATCCTTCCAATTAAAGGCAGGATTATGCTTTCATTACACTTGTAGCTTTATCGTTAGTTTAAAAATGCTCCGGCATACTTCGTATCTGTCTATTAAATAATATCGCCTGTTAATTTTATCTATATATTACTTTAACAATATCTTGCAATAAATTTACCCGTGTGTTAATATTTACCACTATAAACAATAAGTAGATTTGAATTAATGTTTATTAAATCATTTTATCTATGAAAGGGAGGGAGATATAGATGGATATTCAGCTTCGCTCATGGAAGTTAGAAGATGCACAAAATTTAGCCGTAGCACTTAACAATATTAAAATACATAATAATTTGAGGGATGGATTACCATATCCATATACCGAGCCAGATGCAGTAGCATATATAAGATCAATGCTAGAAGCCGATCAAGAGAGTACATATGCCTGGGCAATAACTGCTGACGATAAAGCCATAGGTAGTATAGGAGTATTTCGTAAAGAAAATATTCACCGGCTTACAGCCGAAATGGGATACTACGTAGCCGAGCCCTATTGGGGCAAAGGGATTGGAACCTTTGCAGTAAAGCAGGCCTGTAAGTATATATTCCAAAATACAGATATATTACGTATTTTTGCAGACCCCTTTTCATATAATAATGCCTCATGCCGGGTTTTAGAAAAGGCAGGATTTCAATTTGAAGGGACGTTAAGGAAAAACGCTATTAAAAATGGTAAGATATTAGATATGAATTTATATGCGCTGGTGAAAGAGGATTAACTTAAGAAATAAATAGCAAATTATATAGAAAAGTTGAAACAAACCATGACTTAAGTGAGTCAGCTTACTTAGGTCATGGCCTTTATTTTACTGTGGAAAATTAATCTATTGTATAGACCAAATAATCCATTTGTTTTTGTATCTCTTCCCTTACTTCAATACCAGCTATTTTTTCACATAGGAATAATCCTAAATCAATCGAGGAGGTAACGCCCCTGGCTGTTACGATGTTGCCATCCTCAACTATTCTAGTGTCCGGAACAGTTTCCGTAAAGTGATGCAGAAACTTAAGAAGCATTGGATGCGTGGTCGCTTTCTTGCCGGATAATAAACCTAGTGCGCCTAATACCAATGTGCCACCGCATACAGCTGTTATTATGGTATGGCTGTAATCAAATTTCATCCAAGATAAAAATTCCTGATCTTTCATAAGCTTTATTACACCATTTCCACCAGGAATAAATATATAATCATATAATGACAGATCATTCTTTATCTGATTTGGTATGACTTCAATTCCCTCAAAAGTTTTTACTTTACCTTTAAGAGCGCACACATCATAAACGAAATCCTCTTTGAAGCCCATAGTTTTTAATCTGGTAATTGGGTCATATGAACCTGAAAAATCTAATAGTGTCATTTCATCATAAACGATAAACGCAAATTTCATTCTATTTTCCTCCTTATTTAATTATCCTCCGACGTTTGCAACGTTAAATTATATTTGATTTAATTTACCATTTATTACATAATGTCATTAAGGTATAATATATCTAAAATCTGAATTTGAAAAGAACCAGTTTTACCTAAAAATCTTGTACCAGTTGAGAGGAAGAATTTCAGTAATGCTATACTTAAATATTAAGCGAGAAGCAGGCTACTCTTTTATAAGACAAATTTATGAGCAGATACGCAGCATGATTCTTAGTGGAGAGTTAATGGAAGGTGAAAAGCTTCCTTCCTCAAGAGAGTTTGCACAAACACTGAAGGTTTCAAGAAATACGGTTATAACCTCATATGAAATGCTTATTTCAGAAGGTTTGGTATTTAGCAGACCGGGCTCTGGTATATTTGTGCAGGAAGGAGTTAAGTTTGATAATCAGCCTGAGCCTATTCAGGATTACATATTCACAGCACATACACCGGTGGAATTAACAGGTGATACGATCTGCTTTCATAGTGGAACACCGGCTCTGGATTTGTTTCCACGGAACAAATGGATTAAAATTGCGGCTCAGACTTTTAAGAGTGCTCCAATTACAGCATTAGGCTATGACTATCCTAATGGTCGTCCGGAGTTTCGAAATACGCTGGCTGCTTATTTAAAAAAAGTGAGGGGTATCAGCTGTCATCCGGATCAGATTATTATTACCACAGGTACCAAGCAGGGATTATCCTTAATAGCAAAGTGTTTGCTTAATCCGCTAAAGGAAGCTTGGATCGAGGATCCCACGAATTTAAATGTTAAAAAGATTTTTTCCTATCATACAAAGCATATCATTCCAATTCCTGTTGATCAAAAGGGCCTACGCACAGATTTGTTACCGAGAGATGGAAAGCCTGCATTAATATTTGTAACACCATCCCATCAATATCCGATGGGGGGAATTTTACCTATGCAAAGAAGATTGGAGCTTTTAAGTTTCGCTAATCGCAATAACTGTTATATAATTGAGGATGATTATGATAGCGAATTTCGTTATACAGGACTTCCAATTCACTCCTTGCACGCGCTTAATAAGGAAAAGGTGATATATGTTGGAACCTTCAGTAAGACATTATTTCCTTCAATCAGGCTGGGATACATGGTTCTTCCCTACGCACTGGTCGAGCAAATTACGGAGTTAAAAAGACTTGGTGATCATCATTCCAATTCTTTAAATCAACTTGCTGTTATGCGGTTTATAGACAGCGGTGAATTTGAGAGATATATTCTGCAAATGAACAAAGTATATTCCAGACGTCGCGATAGCTTAATTAATGCTTTAAAAGTGTATTTTCCAGGTAAGGTAAAAATACTGGGTGAAGCAGCAGGAATGCATATCGTTGCAGAATTTACTGAAACAATATTCTCAGTTGAATTAATTAAGAAAATCGAGGAAGCTGGGGTAACCGTAATACCAGTTGAAGAGCATGCCATGATAAAAGGTAACTATAGAAATCAAATAATACTTGGTTATGCACATCTTAGTCAGGAAGAAATAAATAAAGGTCTTATAAGGCTTAAACAGGTACTTGCTTCAAAAATTTGATTAAAAAATAACGATTAATAGACTTTGGTAAAACACACATTCTTTTTTGAGAGGATATGTAAAAGTTAGTGTTCATATAGTCAGTAGCTACAAGACTCTTATATTGAAAAGCGATATAAAAAAGTAAGGACAGAACCGGTATTTAGGATCTGTCCTTATTCTACATTTAAGTTAAATATTGAATCGTATAACAATTAACCGATCCTTTATCTATTAGACTATACCCTAAACTTCTGCACTTCACGTACCAGATTTTTAGCATGAGTATCAAGCTTACCTGCTGATTCATTCAGGGATTCTACGGAGGTTAGCTGGTTGCTTGAGGTCTGGCTTACATTATTTGAGGATGCAGCTATTTCTTCAAGAACTGCTGAGATATTCTCTATAGCAGCTAAGGTACTGACTCTTGCTTCATCAATATTATTTACATTCTCTGTAATATATTTTAAGAATACCACAAGCTTTTCCACGCTCTCATTAATGTCATGATAGGAATCAGTTGTATTTTTAACAGCACTTTCCTGTAATTTCAGCACTTTCTCTGCTTTACGTGCTGTCTCGGCTACACTAGAGGTATCCACCTGAATACTATTGATGATTTTCTTAATATCGTTTACTGAGGATTGTGACTGTTCCGCCAGTGTTCTGATTTCGCTAGCCACAACAGCAAAGCCTCTGCCGTGTTCTCCTGCACGAGCAGCTTCTATGGACGCATTCAGTGATAATAGATTGGTCTGAGAAGCAATCTCATTGATTACATTAATAATTTTATTGATAGAGGATGATTTTGTTGCCAACTTTTCTATATCATTTATGATACCGGTGGTGATTTCAATTGTTGATGAGGTTTGTTGATTAAGCTCATCCGAGATAGTAGTTCCTTCAACAACCCGTTTCTTTGTATTATCTGCAATCTGACCGATTTCCTTCGTGTTTTCACTAACCAGTGCAATTCTCTGAGACAGCTTATCCATCTGGGTTAAGCATTCTTCTGCATCCTTCGCCTGATGGTTAACTCCCTGTTCAATCTCATTCATTGCACTAGTAATATCTTCAGAAGACTTTAAAAACAGCTTGGAAGTTTTTGATACATTAGAGGAAGACTCTAATACCTCACTACCCATTTGCATTACCTGTTGTATTAAATCCTTCATATTACTAAAAGTCGTTTGAATTTCATCGGTCAAAATACTGAATTCATCTTTACGCTTAGAGGTGAATTTTACAGTAAGGTCTCCTTTTGCAGCTTGTCTTAATTTGGAATTAATACGCCTGATTGTTCTGTCTATTCCCATGGATAATATAGCAGCTGTAATAATAGCCAGGATACAGGCAAAAATAACAATAAATACAGTGATTTTCCTTATGTTATTTGCTTGACTGTTTATAACAGATTTTGGTACAAGTGAACAGAGCGTAACTCCGGTATCACCAACTTTGGAATAAAGGAATAAGTATTGAGTTCCTTTATAATTCACATCCTTGGAATCACTGTCTTTATCGCTTGAGAGAGCCTCCTTAAAAAATGCTTCTTCTGTGAATACCGACTTATTATCAGAAGTTTGATTGTCTTCTTTTATTGCAGTACCATTCTTATCTTTTGAATGATCTATTATTTCTCTGCCATCAGGAGTAATAATGCCCAAATAGCCATCAATTGAAATATCTGATAATAGAGTATTCATTGTATCTGCTTTAATCTCAATAATCAGAATAGCATCCATGTATCCAAAGTATCTAACCAATCGCAGAGAATAATCCTTAGGAGTTGTTCCTAGCTTTTCATCTAGATACTTATCTTGCCCTTCCCAGATATACTTCATACGATTTTGATTAAGAAACTTACCGTTTTCCGTCTCGATAAAGCCAGCTAATAATCCATTCGGTGATACGATACCATTTGTAAAGATCGGCAAAGAATTATTTGGAATTATAAAAATATTCTTTATGAATTTATCCGAAATCATTTTAGCTGACAGGGAACTAGAAACATCTCTTCTGATAGTACTTAATTCTATATTATTTCCATTGTTATTCAGATATTTTTGAATGGCTGTGTCAGTGATATATTGACTACTAGTAGCAATCGTGCTTTCGAGTCCAAAACGTAGTAACTCGGCAGACATATGTAAGGTATCAGCTGTAGCTGTTTTATATTTATTTTCAATTCCTTTTGAGGCTTTTCCATAAGAGACAACACCAAGTACAATGATGCAAATAATTGGTATGATGAAAGCGGCTATCAGTTTAAATCTAATTGAGGAGAAAAATTTGACCTTGGTTATATTATTCTGTAATTCAATCTTCTCTGTCTGAAGATTCCTTTTAACTTCTTTTAATTTTTTATCATTTTTTATTAGTATTTGCCTCCCTTCTTTTATTAATAGCTTAAAAACAGTTTTAATTTTACCCAAAATATTTGCTCCCTTTTTCATCATCTTTTGATCCTCCAGAAATCATGTATAGTCGTTCATTATTTTGGTAACTGTAGCTGTGGTTTTCATGATATATGTCTATTATATCATTTTACAATGTATATACAATAAACAAAAATCATTTTTTATCAAAAATTACATTTAATACAAAAAATTTCTATTATTTTTAGTGAAAATATTCAAGTTTTCGATAGTAATAAAACTAATTCTATATAATTATAATAATTAAATTAATATCTATGAAGTATATTACCAGCCGTTTTAAATTAGAAAACAAAGTGATTTTTTGTAGATGTATGATATGTATAATTAGCCATTGTCATATATTGTATAATAAAGAGTGCTGCAAAAGATAGAAGCTATACTTTTACAGCACACTAGTGTCATATCAATTTAAGTTAACCTCATCTCTGCTTTGAGTTATTTCGATATTGTGTTGGTGTAGTCCCCATTTTTATTGTAAATTGTTTGATTAGGTAGGTATCAAATTTAAATCCACAGGCCTCTGCTATTTCACTCAGGGTCAAATTCGTATGTGCCAGTGTTTCACAGGCGATTTTTAATCTGTAGTGTAATAAGTAATCCATCGTTGTTCTGCCTGTTAGGTCTTTGAATTTTTTATTTAAGGTAGTCCGGTTTGAATGTATATAATCACATAGGCTGTTAAGTGTAATATCATTCTGATAATTAGTATGAATGTATTCAAGTGCATAATCAGCTATGGATTTATTTCTTTGAGTATTGGGTCCATCCTTATAAATATCATCAATAAGATATAAGGATTGAAGTAAATAACGTCTAATTCTGCAGGTCCAAGAGCCATCACTTTGGGCATAGGTCTCCTTGCCGATTATATTCATCCATTCAAAAAGTCTGACATACATATTTGGTGGTATAACTAGTATACCGTTATAATTTAAGTCCCGCCGTAAAAACATTTTAAGCATATTACGATCATGTTCGTCTTCAAGTTTAGTAAAATTATTAACCTCTAAGGCTTCAAAAGTAAGGCTTGAATTCAGAAAAACAGGCTTAAAGCTAAAGGACTTGGCAGTAAGACCCGTCTGTTGAATCAGTTCAACATTATCGTATTGAGATAAACATAGTACAGAGGGTGCAATCATAGTAGCTATGCTTCCATTCAGTTTAAGTACAGCTTTTCCTGCTATCGCAAGGATCAGTGTAACTCTTTCCTGCATTGGTAGATTTGTTAAATCTTCCTTCTCATTAAATTCAATCGGAACAACTCTGGATCTGTGCCTGTCGTTTTGAGGCATCTCAGTTTACCTCCATTTTGATGTATCTTTTTAGTATTTCCTACATTAAGTTGCAAATAGTATAATGAAATGCTTTTTTTTTGCCATTGTAACATAAGGAGATCTTAAATACAATATTTAGAAGTATTGTATATCAAAAGATAGCGAATGGTAAAGGAGGAAAAACATGGAAAAGAAAAAGTCCAAATTGGAGAAGCTTTATATTAAATATCTCATAAAATCACCCGTGCTTTTTTATACTTTTATAATTTTAGGAGTGGTATGTTTTATTTCTATTTCACTTGCAACAATAGTCGATACAACGGATGGAAATATTTCATTACTAAAACTTATAATAAAGGCAGGTAAAGGCTGATGGTCAAGTTAAACTATTTTTCTACAATTAAATTTCTTTCCAAATACATATTAAAATATAAACAAAATTTTATCATGTTTTATATCGGATGGTTTGTAGATATGCTTTTATCCATTACGATACCCATACTTTTTGGAATAATGGTGAATGAGGTTGTATATTATCAGGATTTAGATACTTTTATGCGGATCAGTCTTGCTTTTGTGATGATATCCTTGTTTTCCTGTGTATTATATTTTTTGATTTATGCACAGCACCATTATTTGATGAGCATGTATACATTTGACATAAAAAGAGATGTTTTTCACAGATTAATAAAATGCGATTCACAGATACTTTCTGAGATCAGTTCCGGTGAAATAATTAATAATATTCAATGGTATACCACAGAGTGTATGCATTTTGTAGTACGAAATATAATTCACTTAATCAATAATAGTATCAGCACAATCATCGTCATTCTCTATATTTTTGTAATCAGCTGGCAGATTGGACTATTTGCAGTGATAGCAGTCCCGGCATCGATCATAATTAATGCTGTTTTTGGTAAAAAAATTAGAAGGCTATCTGAGTTACAAAGAAATAACTATGGTAGCTATATTAGTTGGGTTTATGAAATGTTATCCGGTATTCTAGATATCCGCATATTAAGAGCCGAAAACAGGGTAAGTAATTTATTTACTTACAAACATAAGGAAATGTTTGAAACTAACATGAAAACCAGTGTTTCGGGAATTTCTGCACAAAACATAATAGATTTTACAACCCTTTTTATTCAGATGACAATTTATCTATTTGTTGGTTATCTGGCTTATAAGAATAATATGACGATTGGGGTATTTACGATTGTTTTAAGCTTTTATAGTAAAATGACAACCAAGATCAGTGAAATAAGTAAATCCTATCTGGATGCCCAGAACAGAGTTTCCTTTATTCAGCATATTTATGACTTTTTGAATGCAGAAACAGAAGACAAATATGAAGGAAATTGTAAGCTTGAAGTTACAAAGGGATCCATCCTTTTTAATCATATTACATTTGCATATCGGAACGGTAATGTAATACTTAATAATCTTACATTTGCAATAGGTAATGGAGAGCGATTTGCTTTAATAGGAAAAAGCGGGAGCGGAAAAACAACGCTTGCTTATTTGCTGGCCGGCTTTTATCGTCCGCAGAACGGAGAAATAATTATTGACGGACAAAAATTATCTGATTGCACGTTAAAATCAATCCGTAATAATATAGGTATCATATCACAGGATATTGTAATTTTTGACGGAAGCATACGTTATAACCTGCTTCTTAGTAACAGGAACGCAACTGAGGCTGATATTATTTCTGCCTGCAAGCAAGCTAATATTTGGGAATATATTAATACATTGCCGGAAGGGTTGAATACAATCATAGGAAAAAAGGGAATGGGTTTATCCGGTGGGCAAAAACAGAGAATTGCTATTGCAAGGATCTATTTAAAAAATCCAAAAATAATTATATTTGATGAAGCTACCTCATCTCTTGACAGTGAAACAGAGGAACAAATCCATTCTTCCTGGGAGAGTATATTACAAAATCGTACTTCTATAATTATAGCACATCGAAAGAGTTCAGTTATGTTATGTAATCAATGTGCGTTAATTGAGAATGGAGTATTGGTCGGACAAGGAAATCCACAGGATTTAATGGAACATAATGAGAGCTTTAAAGCCCTATTTGCATAAAGGAGGCAAACCGTGTTAGATAAATTAAAATATCGTATTGATATGATTATAAAATTAATACCCTATGCTAGTGGTGTTAAGCGTTTCTTTTTATTAAACTTTATCATAAGTTTAAGTATTATGGGATTATCCTATATCAATCCTGTATTTTATAAGATTTTTGTCAATGAGGTTGTTATTAATGCCCGGTTTGGCGAGATGAAAGTCGTTATAGCAGGGTATTTCATGTTATATTTTATTCAAGTAATTTTAGTCTATATCATGAATTATTCAACCAACCGATTGGTCAATTTTACAACATTTTCAGTTAAGCATAAGATATGGAAAGGCTTTTTTGAACTTCCGTTCGAGTCTTATAAAAAGAAAAGCTTGGGTGATATGAAGATGCGATTAGATGATGATACGCTACAAATTTCATCTTTTGCAGGTACTCAGACAATAGATTATATCATTTCTCTGTTGAAAATTATGCTTTGTGTAATACTTCTATTTATAATAGAGTGGAGACTAGCTATTTTTTCAATGATTGCAATACCCGTAACATTAGCTCTTGACCATATGATAAGCAAGAAAGAAAGTGTTCTGAATAATTTAACACGAAGTAATGATGAAAAAATGTCGTCATGGCTTCATAGCACTGTCCAGGGATGGAGGGAAATAAGAGCTTTAAATCTTCAAAAGCATGAAGAAAGAGAGTTTCTAAAGTTTACTCATCAAGAGGCACTTTATAACGCAAAATGGATCAATTACTGGACATCCAGAGTCTTGGTTATACCAAAAATAAAAGATGAATTTTTAATGCAATTTGGTTTGTATTTTATAGGCGGGTTGCTCGTCATGAATAATAATATGAGTATTGGTGAGCTGATTTTATTTGCTATGTACTATAATATATTATCGGTAGCAGTAAAAGCTGTATCATCTGCTGATGCACAGCTGCAGAGTAATAGACCATATACGGACCGCATGGCAGAAGAACTAAAAAAAGCAGAGAGAAAACCCTCGAATATAGGAAGTGAACCGGATCATTCTAATACTATTCGGTTTGATAATGTATGCTTCGCTTATGATAATAAGAAAATTCTACAGCATTTAAGCTTTGTAATTAATAAAGGAGAACGTGTTGCAATAACAGGTAAAAGCGGATCGGGAAAGTCTACGATATTAAAACTGATGATGGGTATGTTAAATCCGCAGGAAGGAACGATAGAGTTTTCGGGTGTGAATTTAAAAAATATGGACCCGGCATTTATATATGAGAGAGTAGGTTATATCATGCAGGAGAATATGCTCTTTAATGCTAGCATCAAAGACAATCTGCTATATGGTAAAAGTAATGCGTCTGAAGAGGATATGATAAAGGCCTGTCAGAAAGCATGTATCTATGATTTTATCAAAGAGCTGCCGGATGGCTATGAGACAATCATAGGAGAAAAAGGAGTCAAACTATCAGGAGGGCAGAGGCAGCGAATTATTTTAGCAAGACAGTTTTTACGGGATGTTGATATATTCATTTTTGATGAAGCGACAAGTGCACTTGATCAATATAGTGAAAATATTATTTACGATACGATTAGTAATATCTCACAAGATAAAACGATAATTTTGGTATCACACAGAGAATCGTCTATCAGATTATGTGGCCGTACGATACAGGTATATTAATAATAAGATCATATAAATGTAAATAGGCAATTGCTTATCAAATACTAAACGATATGTAGTCATATAATTAAACGGATGAATGGTAAAATTGCTGCTTCGATTGAAGCCGATTACTTTGTTATAAAAATCGAGTTTACTCTATAATTAGATTAATAAACACAAGTTTACATTGGATATATATGCGTTATGATTTATTTTAATATAAATTCTTAATCCGGTAAAAGATGCTATGCAAATTTTACCGGATTTTACATTATTGTGCAATTTGCATAAATAATTAATGAGTTTTTCGTGGTTTTTAAGTTTGATTTATTACTATTTTACTCGTATACTAGTATACACGATTGATTAAATGATGTCATATAAAATAAATAAATGACGAAAATACAAGAAAATTGTAGAACAGAAAAAAATTGAATTTGAAATATTGATATATATTACACTTGTTGTTAGATATTATTAATCCTTAATTAATATAGAATGTTTTTTATAATATAAGTCTAGGCATTACATCTGGTAATATTTTTCTTGTGAAATAAAAAAGCTTTTAGTTTTTATCTCAGAAAGGAAAATTATTATAAAAATCTATAAAAGGAGAAGGAGATATCGACATGGGAAGGAAAACAAGAACGATGCTTAGGCGAATTCTTGCAGGGTTTCTTGCAGTTATGCTGATTCTGCCATTTGGAATGATGCCGCAGAACGCTTATGCAGCAAGTGCTAAGTCAAGTATTTCGCCGGTATTAAGCAATGCAAGCTATTGCTACTTACTGGTAGGAGAATCTTATGATATTAACGTCAAAAATAAGATTCCGGGCTCTTCTTACACATGGAAGAGCAGTGACACGAAGATAGCAACAGTAGACAAGAAGGGAGAAGTTAAAGCTAAATCCACAGGAACAGCGACTATATCCTGTGAAATTAAAACGAAGGAGAATACATATAGCTTAGCAGCAGCGGTTTATGTTAAAAAAGCTATTAAGAATCCTGCTAATGAAGTAAAAATCAGTAATAAAATCAGTACAATTGCGATTGGTGAGAAATATGATTTGAATAAATCATATGTTCCCGACAATGCAGCCGATTATATAAATTGGACTTCAAGTAATACCAGTACAGCTACCGTAGATAAGAACGGTATCGTAACAGGTATTCAGACTGGACAAGTAACAATCACAGCAACAACATTATCTAAAAAGGTAAAAGATAGTGTGAAGATTATGATCACTGATACAGCATATGTAAGTGACCAGAGTCAGCTTAAAAGTGCTTTATCAAGTAAAGCTTCCAGTATTAGAATTAAAACAGATAAAGAAGTAGAATTTAATATTCCGGAAGGAAATTATGCCGACAAGAAATTAGTGGTGGATGCACCGCAAAGCTCGGTGAATAATCGAGGAGTATTCAAGGATGTTACTATTTTAGCAATTAAGCCAAGCACCTGGCATGAATATGCAAGCGGTAACAGTATCATCATTGAAGCATTAAATTCAAGAATTGTTATTGAAGCAAGTGCCTCAGCTGAAATACATATTTCAAAAGCAGATGCAAATACCGTTTTTGATGTAAAGGGTGGCTTAAATCTTTATGTAGAGGCTTCTGCTAATATCGATATTAAAGGAGCAGCTGGTGTGGTTCCAAGTGTAACGATCTCCAATAAGGGATCCGTTATTAAAACAGAACTTGCATTAAAGGTTGCTGCAGATCAGAAGGCTACCATCGAGTTAAAATCAGCCGAAGCTGCAAAAACAACGATAAAGACAGATTCAAAGGATAATATTCCTGTTATTAAGGGTACAGGTAATATCACTGTTGTTGTAAATGGTGTATCACAGACGGTAAGCAGTAATCCTAGTAACACGAATACTACACCTTCAACACCAACCAATCCGACAACTGCACCCACACCGACAGCAAAGCCAACACCGACTCCGGTAATCCCTGAGAAGGTTACAGCAACCTTTGGTTCACCTTATGTAGATGGTGTAATCGATGATTGTTGGAAGAATGCAGAGGTTGTTGCAGCTGATCTATACAGTGCAGCTTCTGATGTTAAAATAAAACACCGCGTTATGTGGGATGATAATGCACTATATGTTCTTACAGAAGTGCAGGATAGCAATTTAGATAAATCAAACCCCACTAGCTATCAACAGGATTCCGTAGAATATTTCTTGGATGAATTATATGATAAGGCAGCAGGTTATCAGCCTGATGATTTACATTATCGTGTAAACTTCGATAATATACGTACGACAGATTCTGGTAATCCTACACGCTTCTATTCTAAGACACAAGTGAAAAAGGATGCAAACGGAGCAACCACCGGTTACATCGCAGAAGCTTGTATTGTCTGGGCCGACACTACTACACCGGCAAATGGAAAAGAGATGGGATTTGAACTTCAGAATAACGAAGCGAAAAACGGCAGCAGAGCAGCAACAATCTCTGTATATGATAAGTCAGGAAATGCGTTCCAATATCCAACTGTATTCGGAAAATTAGTACTCGCAGGTAAAGGGACCGGAGCTGTATCTGGCGTTAATCCTTATACCTTATTAACCACAATCGACACTGTGAAAAACATGTATCTTGATGCATATGTAAACAAGGATGTTATTAACGCACCTCTTAAGGCAGCAGAAGATATTGCAGCGAATCAGAATGCCACACAAAAGCAGATAGATGATGCATTTGCTGCACTGATAGCAGCAGTTAATACCCTTGACGATGGCAGTGGCTATACAAAGGCAAGTGCTTTACCGGAAAGAGATCTTCCGGATCCATTCACCTTCCTTAACGGCAATAAGGTAAAGACCTTAGCTGATTGGGAAGCACGTCAGCAGGAGATTTCGGGATTATACCAATACTATATGTATGGTATGAAGCGTTCCGGTGAAAACGTAAGATATGAATTCGTAACTTCTTATAAAACTATGGTCTTTGACTGGGCTACCTATAAGATGGTCGAGAAAACAGTAACACCGGGACCTGATCAGAAGTTTGTAAAGATCTTTGTTGAAAAGGGTGGAAAAGAAGTAAGCTTTATGGCTACAGCAACCTTCCCGAGTACAACAACGAAGGATGCAGAAGGAAAAGATGTAGTAGCAATAGCTGATCCGTTACATGACGGCGGTTATCCGGTACTTGTATCCATCGGATCCCTGGGTGCTTCACAGAAGAAGTATCTAAATGATAACGGATATGCAACAATGGAATTCACCTATACAGATGTTGCATCCGACGATGCTAATCATAACGGTATCTTCTACCAGTTATATCCGTATGGAAAGACTTACGACCAACAGACCGGTGCACTTATGGCTTGGGCTTGGGGTGTAAGTAAGATAATTGATACAGTTGTAGCTGATGCTGCAGGTGCCAATGCAATGAAGATTGACCCGGCTAATACAATGGTAACCGGTGTATCACGTTGTGGTAAGGCAGCAGCACTCGCAGGAGCATTTGATTCACGTATCAAGGTTACTGTGCCTGCATCCTCAGGAACCAGCGGTGTAGCAAGCTTCCGTTATTCCAGTGCAGGAAAAGTATATGATTATTCCATGCTAGAGAAAGAGGAATTTATTGATTTCTCTGGAGAAGCAGATGGAACAAAGAAATGGCAGACCTATCAGGATAAACCTCAATATACGGTTGGAAGTAACGAGAAGTTAAGTAATACCCAGAGTTCCTCTCACTGGTTTAATGATAACTTCCAGCAGTTTAAGAGCGCAGAGCAGCTGCCTTTCGATCAGCATTTATTAGTTGCTCTTGCAGCAGATCCTAATCGTTATTACTTTATCACTGCTGAAGTTGATGGTGGTGACTGGATTAACAATGCAGGTATGTATGCTTCCTACTTAGCAGCACAGAATGTATATGACAGCTTAGGCATGAGTGATAACTTAGCGATCCATTTACATTCAACAGGCCATGCATTAACACTTGAGGATACCAAGTATTTAGTAGAATTCTGTAACCAGAAGCTTTATGGACAGATAGACGGTAAGAAGGACTTAAATCATGTTAAGACCAGTCTCTATGAGTTGCCGGTTAACTATGATCCTTACTTTGATGTTTTAAAGAATATGAATGGACCTGACTTTGTATTCATTCCCGAGAAGGTAACCGCAACCTTTGGTTCACCTTATGTAGATGGTGTAATTGATGATTGCTGGAAGAATGCAAAGGTAGTTGTACCTGATGCATACAGTGCAGCTTCTGATGTGAAAGTAAAGCACCGCATTATGTGGGATGACAATGCACTTTATTTCCTTACCGAAGTGCAGGATAGCAATTTGGACAAATCCAATACATCAACTTATCAACAGGATTCCGTAGAGTATTTCTTGGATGAGTTATACGATAAGGCAGCAGGATATCAATCCGATGATTTGCATTATCGTGTCAACTTTGACAATATGCGCAGTACTGATTCCGGCGATTCAAAACGCTTCTATACAAGAACACAGGTGACAAAGGATGCTTCAGGGGCTACTACCGGCTATATTGCAGAAGCATGTATTGTCTGGGCAGATGCTACTACTCCGGCTAATGGACTGGAGATGGGTGTGGATCTGCAGATTAATGAAGCGAAAAGCGGAAGTAGAGCAGCTTCAATTGCTGTATTTGATACAACAGGAAATGCATTCCAGTACCCGAATTTATTCGGTAAGCTGGTACTTACTGGTAAAGAGGCAGGAGCAGTATCAGGCGTAAATCCTTATCCTTTATTTGCGCTAATCGATTCTGTGAAAAATATGTACCTCGATGCATTTGTTAATAAAGAGGTAATTAATGCGCCTCTTGCAGCAGCAGAAGGTATTGCAGCTGATGTGAATTCTACACAGCAGCAGCTTGACAATGCGTTTGCAGCACTTTTAGCAGCAGTGAATACTCTTGATGATGGAAGCGGTTACACGAAAGCAAGTGCTTTACCTGAAAGAGAACTGCCAGATGCTTTTACCTTCTTAAACGGAAGTAAAGTAACGACCTTAGCTGATTGGGAAGCACGTCAGCAGGAAATTGCTGATATGTATCAATACTATATGTATGGTATGAAACGTTCCGGTGAAAATGTTAGATATGAATTTGTAGATTCTTATAAGACAATGGTATTCGACTGGGCTACCTGGAAGATGGTCGAGAAGGTTGTAACACCGGGACCTGACCAGAAATTTGTAAAGATTTTTGTTGAAAAGGGCGGTAAAGAAGCTAGTTTCATGGCAACGGCAACCTTCCCTAGTACAACGGCAAAGGATACAGAAGGAAAAGATGTAGTAGCGATAGCTAACCCGTTACATGACGGCGGTTATCCGGTACTTGTTTCAATCGGATCCCTGGGTGCTTCACAGAAGAAGTATTTAAATGATAGCGGTTATGCAACAATTGAATTTACCTATACGGATATTGGATCGGATGATGCAAACCATACCGGTGTTTTCTATCAGTTATATCCATATGGAAAGACTTATGACCAGCAGACAGGTGCACTTATGTCTTGGGCATGGGGTGTAAGTAAAGTTATCGATGCAGTTGTACTTGATGCGCAGGGAGCTAACATAATGCATATCGATCCGGCCAATACAATGGTAACCGGTGTATCCCGTTGTGGTAAGGCAGCAGCGATTGCAGGAGCATTTGATTCACGTATCAAGGTGACTATACCTGCATCCTCAGGAACCAGCGGTGTTGCAAGCTTCCGTTATTCCAGTGCAGGAAAAGTATATGACTATTCCATGTTAGAGAAAGAGGAATTCATTGATTTCTCAGGAGAGACAGATGGACTTAAGAAATGGCAGACCTATCAGGATAAGCCTCTCTATACGGTAGGCAGCAACGAGAAGTTAAGCAATACACAGAGTTCATACTATTGGTTTAATGATAACTTCCAACAGTTCACAAGTGATAAACAGTTACCTTTTGATCAGCATTTATTAATAGCACTAGCAGCAGATCCTAACCGTTATTATTTCATCACAGGTGAAATTGACGGTGGAGACTGGATTAATAATGCAGGTATGTATGCTTCTTACTTAGCAGCACAGAATGTATATGACAGCTTAGGCATGAGCGACAATTTAGCAATCCATTTACATTCAACAGGTCATGCATTAACACTTGAGGATACCAAGTATCTTGTAGAGTTCTGTAACCTCAAGCTTTATGGACAGGTAGACGGTAAGAAGGACTTAAATCATGTAAAGACCAGTGTCTATGAGTTACCAGTTAACTATGATCCTTACTTTGATGTGTTAAAGAATATGGATGGTCCTGATTTGGCAGGAAATATAGTATATTCTGAAGGCTTTGATAATGGCGTAGGTAGCTATGTAACCTCAGTATCCGGTGCATCCTTATCAATTCACGTAATTGGTGGCAATAACGCATTGAATGTTTTAAAAACAGGTGAAGAAGGATATGCTGTAATTCCTTTGTCAGTGACAGGATCAGCATTCTCAGTAAGCGGAGCAGCATTCTCGGTAAGTGGTTCTGCATTATCAGTAAGTGGAGGCGCGTTATCGGTATCAGGATCGGCAATTAAGATCAGTGTAACGATGATGTATGAGGAGGATCCAACTTCCAATGTTATCTACCAGATGGGTATCTTTGAAATAGGCGATGCCGGAGTACAGGATGTAGTATTAGACACTGTGGTTGAACCTGTAGCAGGACTAAACAAGGATAAATGGATTACACTCACAGCGACTTATACAATGACGGATAAGAACACCATTCTTTATCTGAAGGGCTTCAATACTTCTACCTATAATATTGATAATATTATAATAAAAAGGTAGTAATTAAACTATACTAATATAATTATCTTTCAAGAGGGTATCCTGAAAGTCGTAAGTCGACTAGAGGGATATCCTCTTTTAGTAGTTAGATTAAGTACAAATATCAAGTATGGAGTGAAAAAAAAGGAGGTGCATAGAATAACGAATAATCAGCCATTCTACAGCACCCCTTTTAAGAGGGCATGGAGAAAGTGGGTATTTCTTCTCCATGTACGGTATATTATCTATTTACTTATTTCTGAACCAAGTGTAATGCAAAACCACCAAATTCACCTTTAAAATAAACTGCTTTTAAGTTTTTACTATCATCATATTTAGCGGTATCCATATCAAACTTAAATCCGCGCATTTCTAAATGGTATATCGCTCTATGAATATAGTTGGTTTTGATTGCAATATGTCCGTTGGTTCCGAGATATGGTGTTTTCATAATTTCGAAACCGGTACCTGCAAAAATTGAGCTATTGCCGCTCTTCTTGGTAAAGCCGAACATTTTTTCAAAAGTAGCTGCCAAAGAGTCTGCTTCGGCCTCTTCTTTCGCATTGATGCCGATATGTGCAACTTCAAAACCGAGCATGGAAGTAACAGCATTACGGGTAAGAGCGGTAATTGCATCAAAGTCGCCACTCTTAATCAAGTCATTATTTACCATCCAGCTTCCACCGCAGGCAATAATTTTATTAAAATCAAGATAGGTAGTCAAATTCTTAGCGTTAATGCCACCGGTTGGCATGAACTTCATCTTTGTGTACGGAGCAGACATTGCTTTGATCATTTCAAGTCCACCGCTTGCTTCCGCCGGGAAGAATTTTACAACTTCAAGTCCACATTCAATGGCTTGTTCAATATCGCTAGGATTCGTACATCCGGGTGTAATTGTGATCCCTTTTTCTACGCAGTATCTTACAATTTTGGGATTTAACCCTGGACTTACGATAAACTTAGCGCCTGCTGCTACCGCGCGGTCAACCTGCTCGGTTGTAAGTACAGTTCCGGCACCAACTAACATATCAGGAAATTCTCTTGCCATAATACGAATGGAGTCTTCAGCAGCATCTGTTCGGAAAGTAACTTCTGCACAGGGAAGGCCGCCATCAATAAGAGCCTTAGCTAGCGGAGCAGCGTCTTTAGAATCATTTAGTGCAATAACAGGGACAATCCCTAGTTTAGAAATGTTTTCTAATATAGCATTCATAGTAATTCTCCTTTAAGTTTCACAATAAGAAACTGTGTTTCATAAATCAGATGAATTGAGTATAAATGTGTTAATACAATTTGTCAAGTATCTAATCGCATTTATATGCTATGAACGAATAGCTTATATAATACAGTTTAGAGCGCTTGCTAGATAACATTTTTGACTTTACTAACAGTTTTTATATTATTGCTAAGATTTGATATTTCGAATTAATATGTTCTGTTATGTTGATTATTAAGGAGGATTCTGTTAAACTGATGGTGTTTCATAATATGAAATTCTAAAGAAGGGTAATGAGATATGACTAGTAATAATAAGATTACAAGTAATAATCCGGTACAATCTGCAGAGCGGATATTTGGTATATTAGAAATCTTAGCTGAGACAGGTCCTATCGGATTGATAGATTTAAGTACTCGTATAGAGCTGCATAAGAGTACTGTACACAGACTTCTATTGTCTTTAATTTATATGGGATATGTAAAGCAGGAGGAAAAAACCGGTAAGTATATGCTAACCTTTAAGATAGTGGAGCTATCAGAGAAGATATTATCCAGAGTAGACATTGTTGCTATTGTTCATCCACTGATTGCACAGCTTGCGAATAATTGCAGGGAGACAGTTCATTTTGTGCAAAGAAGAGGTACAGAAGTATTTTACCTTGATAAGGTGGCACCGATCTATCCCCATGAGAGTGCGATCCGCATGGCGTCTCAAGTGGGACTTGCAAGACCGATGTTTTGCTCGGCGGTTGGCAAGGCTATACTGGCTGAAATGAATGATGATGAAGTGAAATATATCTGGAATAATAGTGTAATCGAGAAGAAAACTGAACATACGATTGTTGAATTTAAAGAGCTGCAGAAGGAATTGTATTTAGTTCGAGAAAAGGGTTATGCACTGGATAATGAGGAAAATGAACTTGGGGTTAGGTGTATTGCGGCCTGTGTACGAAACCATAAAGGAGAGCCAAATAATGCATTCAGCATCTCTGCTCCTACTGGACGCATGACAAATGATAGAATTGAAGAGCTGGCAGGGTATATCTTAAATACAAAAGAGGCTATACAAAAGGCTTTGGGACAGTAATTAAATAGAAAGCACTTACCTTTAAATTTTATTTGAAATTGGAAGATAAAGATAATGATTTAATAAAGAGCAGGAATTACAGGTAGTATAGCAATATCTGATAATACAGATACAACCAATTATGGTATAGTTAACCTGTTATGCCAATGAAAATAGAAAAGATAATAAATAGAAGAGGAGTGCTACTTATGAAAAAGTTATTGCTACTATTATCAATGATTTTATTTGTTTTGTTGCAGACTGGCTGTTCAGATTCACAAATTACAGAGAAGGCCTCTGGCTCGGCAGAAAGCATATCTCTTACGGCAGCAACCAAGGAAGCATCCAAGGTAGCACAGTGGCCTAAGGAAGAATGGAGTGTTTCTTTTCCAGAAGAACAGGGTATTGATTCTGCAATGCTTACAAAAGCGGATGAAAGAATAATAGAAAACTATCCGAATATTTACAGCTTTTTAGTGGTAAGGAACGGTTTTCTCATTTATGAGAAATACTATGAGGGAATGAATAAGGATAGCTTTAATCCGGTTTATTCCATTACAAAAAGTGTTACGTCGGCCTTGACAGGAATAGCGATCAAGGAAAACATCTTGCAGGATACTAATCAGAAGGTATCAGAGTTGATACCGGACTATTTTGCTTCTATTGACGATGAAAAGAAAAAAGAGATTACTTTGGAAAATGTATTAACAATGACAGGCGGTCTGGAGTCTATAGATAGTGATTATTTTAAATTTTTCTCAAGTCCTGACTGGCTTGAATTTGCACTGAAAAAGCCTTTGATTGATGCACCTGGAGAAAAGTTTGTATACAATACCGGCCTAACTCAGCTTTTGTCCGGTGTGATTACTGAAAAAGCAAAGATGAGTACCAAAGAGTTTGCAGAAAAATATCTTTTTGGACCGCTTCATATTAATATTAGAAGATGGGATTGTGATTCTAAGAATTGTTATGGGGGAGGGTCAGGTTTGTACTTAACCCCGCAGGATATGGCAAAATTCGGGTATCTATATCTAAACAAGGGCAAATGGGATGGTAATCAAATAATACCGGAGGAATGGGTAACAGAATCAACCACAGCTCATATCAATAGGGAGCCTGATTCAGATTACGGGTATTTATTTTGGATATACAAAACAACGAATCCCGTTACCGGCAAAAGTTATGATACTTATAGCGCAGAAGGAGCCGGTGGACAAAAAATAATCGTTATACCGGAATTGGAGCTAATCGTAGTCATTACTGCAGATATGAATAAAACATCTTTAGATAAAGCGGATAATAAATTATTGGTAGAGAATTTTGTTCTGCCTGGACTTAAGTAATAATAAAATGTCTAGCGGCAACACAAACTAATTCACAGGGGAGGCATACTAACCTGACTTCTCAAAATGTTGCAAAGCGCTTAGGAATGAAGGTTGAGTGTCAATTTGTAAAGCATTACTATAATATGGATCTGCCTCATTATTTATTTTCAATGAGTAAATAAGATTTATTATCATTATTTTTATATAATTCTACAAGAAGAGGGTATCCCAAAAGTCATTGACTAAAGGATGCCCTCTTTTGCGTGCGTTCAGCATGGGCGCAGTCTTATGGTAAATTTGTGCATTTATTTCATTAACAGAATCAACCATTGCTTATTATTTGTCATTAATATAGAATAAAACAAGATTAGTGTTAATGAAATTAGTGCAAATTGGCAATATTATGTATGGCTAATTTGTTGTAAATTAGTAGTTATTGCTAAAAGAAAGGAGTCGGTTTGTACTGAGGGTGAAGGCTTACAGCAATATCGGCAGAGAAGAATAATAGGTATAAAGTAATTGGTTCATTTAAATAAATGCAGCGCGGGAATGGAGTAAAAAATGAAAACAATTTTAAAAGCATGGAATAAATTAGGGTTAATACAGAGAATTTTAATTGGTATGGTTATTGGTCTTATTCTTGGCCTGACAGTACCACAGTTTACAGTAATTAGTATCTTGGGTAATATGTTCGTAGGTGCGCTAAAAGCGATTGCACCGATTTTAGTATTTTTCTTAGTAATGTCTTCTCTTGCAACCGCAAAATCGGGAAGTAAAAGTAATATGAAAAGTGTGATTTTGCTCTATGCAGTAGGGACCCTTGCATCTGCATTTGTAGCTGTTGTAGTAAACAAGCTCTTTCCTGTTAGTTTAGCCTTGAATTCAGAACTAGAAGTATCAGGCGTAGAAGTAACAGCAGGAATAGGAGATGTGTTAAAAACACTACTGATGAATTTGGTTACAAATCCAGTATCAGCACTATATAATGCTAATTATATAGGTATACTATCCTGGGCTGTTATCTTAGGAATTGCATTTAAGTATGCCTCAGAGGGAACCAAGACTGTATTAGCAGATATTTCAGAGTCAGTATCCCGTGTAGTAAAGTGGGTTATTAATTGTGCTCCATTTGGTATTCTTGGACTGGTTTTTACTACAGTTGCCGAAACAGGTATTGCTGGTTTTGCCACATATGGAAAAGTACTCTTTGTACTTGTAAGTTGTATGTTTGGCGTTGCATTAATCTTAAATCCGCTGATTGTTTTCCTGACAATCAAGCAAAATCCATATCCATTGGTATTTAAATGTCTTAGAGAAAGTGGCATTACAGCATTTTTTACAAGAAGCTCGGCAGCGAATATTCCTGTTAATCTAGAGCTTTGTAAATCGCTTAAATTAGATGAAGATAATTACTCAGTGAGTATTCCGCTAGGTGCAACTGTCAACATGGCGGGAGCCGCTATTACGATTACAACCATGTCACTTGCGGCAGCATACACCCTTGGAATTTCAGTGGATTTACCAACTATGTTTATATTAAGTGTTCTGGCAAGCTTATCGGCTGCAGGTGCTTCCGGTGTTGCAGGTGGGTCTTTAATGTTAATCCCTTTAGCTTGTAGTTTATTTGGTATCTCAAATGATATCGCAATGCAGGTTGTAGGAATTGGATTTATCATTGGTGTGATTCAAGATTCCTGTGAAACAGCGTTAAATTCCTCTACTGATGTACTATTTACAGCTGCTGCTGAATTTAGAGTATGGAAGAAAGAGGGTAAATCTCTCCCAATATAAGATAAGTGTTAATTAAGAGCTATGGCAAAATTAAGCTATTAAACATAAGAAGATCAAACTCTAGATGCGAATGTCTCGCAAGCAAGCCAAATAAGCAGTGCAGGAATGGGGTAAGAAGTGAAATATAATGGGCGCGTCGCAAAATAACTTTTTAAGTTAGAATGCGACGCGTTCTTTCTGTTGCTTTGGTAAAAAAGAGCTGAAGGATTTGATGTTTACTACATCACCCTTCAGTTTTTCAATTTTTGGCGTACTTTAATAACATTGTGGATTTTTCAATGATTTTTAGGCTGTTTCTTTCAAAGGATGAA
>JAEZTJ010000103.1 GCA_023421505.1 Bacillota bacterium | reverse complement strand
TTACGTACTTCATCCAAGCGGGAGCGTGTTGCGAACAAACTATGTTTTGTATCACAATTTCACAAACATAAATTGTGCAAATTGACGAAACACATTTTGCAACTGGGCTTTTGACACTCTAATCCTACTATTATTAAAATGTGGAGGTAGTTGATTATGTTAACCAGAAGAAATGAAAAAAATGGAGATGAGCTTTCTATCCTTGGTTTTGGATGCATGCGTTTTCCGATGAAGGGCAACAGTATAGATGAGCCCAGATCGATAAAAATGATTAGAGCTTCTATAGATCAGGGTATCAATTATTTTGATACAGCTTATTTTTATCATAATGGAAAAAGTGAGAGTCTTCTTGGAGAAGCGTTAACCGGAGGTTACAGAGAGAAGGTAAAGCTAGCCACGAAGCTTCCGCCCTTTTTAATAAGTAAATTAGAGGGAGCGAAAAAAATATTCCAAACCCAATGTACGAAGCTTAAAACGAATTATATTGATTACTACTTACTTCATATGCTTACAGATAAAGCAACCTTTGACCGTATGGCAGCAATCGGAGTGATGGAGTGGCTGGAGCAGTTGAAAAAGGAAGGGACGATACGAAATATTGGTTTTTCCTTTCATGGCAGCAAGACAGATTTTGAAGAAATCCTAAAGGCATATCCCTGGGATTTCTGTCAGATACAATATAACTATCTGGATGAAAATAATCAAGCAACCAAGTCTGGACTTATGTTAGCTGGATCAATGGGAATTCCGGTCATTATCATGGAGCCTCTTCGGGGAGGTAAGCTCGTTAACAATTTACCGCAACAGGTAATAAAGGAATTCAAAAGCTATGATGAAAAAAGAACGCCAGCAGAATGGGCTCTTCGCTGGATATGGAATCACCCGGAGGTTACAGTGATTTTATCGGGAATGAGTGACGAAGAGCAGATTAAAGAAAATATAAGAATAGCCTCCGATGCTAAGGCAAATTCTTTGTCTTTAGAGGAGCTTAGGGTGTTTGACCGGGTGAAGGCAGTCATGTTAGAGAAAACAAAGATACCCTGCACCGCCTGCGCTTATTGTATGCCCTGTCCGGCAGGAGTGAATATACCTGGCTGCTTTTCCGCTTATAATGATAAGTATCTGTTGGGAGATAAGCGCATCAGATTCAAATATATGCAGACGCTCGGAATGCTGTCTAAGCAGCCTGCTTATGCCTCGATGTGTAAGGATTGTGGAAAATGTGAGCATCACTGCCCGCAGAAGATTGAGATACGTAAGCAGCTTAAAACCGTGAAGAAAGAAATGGAGGGCGTATTCTTTAAGCCTTTGGTAGCAGTCGTAAGAAAAATATCAAGAGTAAAATAGTAAAAAGGTGTTTTGCAACACTTTGATGTAGGCTCTGTAGGTGCAAATTGATAAAATTAAACTATTTAAAATACTTTTTAACACTAATCTAAATTATATTAAGAAATTTTATTTGTAATAGATAAGATATAACATGCACACTATAATTGTTAATAACAATTTTGTGTGCATTTTTTGTATAAATTTTAATTAAAATATAGTAGATAACTTTTTGACTTCATTTAGTGGGCTGTAGGGAGGTTTAGATGGAGACTGTCAAAACGAAATTATTCGAATACGGAGCCAAAGAGACAGAATATTTAATAAAGGCTGATCCTCTGTTGGGAGATGAAATAATACGATTAGGAAAAATAGAACGAATTATTATTCCGGAGCTTTTTCCAGCATTGGTTTATGCCATTATTGGCCAGCAGATTTCATCAAAAGCCTCGAAAACGATATGGGAAAGAGTACAGGAACGCTTTTTAGAGATTTCTCCTGCTAACTTAACGAAAATACCCATTGAAGATATCCGTCTTTGTGGAATACCCCAATCAAAGTCAGGCTATATCAAAGAGATAGCAAGGAAAATTACAGAGGGCGAATTTGACCTAAATGTTCTATATAAATTATCAGATAAAGAGGTTATAAAAAGTCTTTCTAGTCTTGGTGGGATTGGAATGTGGACAGCAGAAACCCTGCTGCTTAATTCAATGGAACGGCCCAATATTATTAGCTATGGCGATATCTCAATCCGGCGCGGGCTTATGAAATTATACAGTCTCACCGAACTAAAAAAGGAGCAGTTTACGGTTTATAAAAACAGGTATTCACCTTATGCCTCGGTGGCTTCCTTGTATATATGGAAGCTCGCGCATGAATAAAGGCTTATGTTGTAATTCTTATCAAAGTAAGGTAGAATAAGGATGCTGTTGCATATACAGTTAAACTAATAATTTTGACATTAATAATAAAGTTAGGATTAGGAATTTAATTCCGCTGATGCTAAAACATACGATGTATTATTAAAATGGAGGCTTCAAATGATAAACGATTCCATGCTGAATGGTTCTATGCTAAAGGACTGTACCTTATGTCCAAGGGAATGCCATATTGACCGGACAGCCGGTAGTAAGGGGTATTGTCGTGAGACACAGGAGCTGGTAGTTGCAAGAGCGGCACTTCATATGTGGGAGGAGCCCTGTATCTCCGGTAAAGAGGGTTCCGGTACAGTGTTTTTCTCCGGATGTGCCATGGGCTGCGTTTATTGCCAGAATTATAATATTGCAAATGGTAAGGCAGGAAAGCATATTACAATAGAAAGACTTACTGAGATATTTCTGGAGCTGCAAGACAAGCAGGCGAATAATATTAATCTTGTAACACCGAGTCATTATGTCTTGCAGATTATTGAGGCAATAGCTGCTGCGCGGGAAAGAGGGCTTCATATTCCAGTAGTATATAATTGCAGCGGTTATGAGAAGCCGGAGACACTAAAGCTATTAGAAGGAAAAATTGATATTTATCTGCCGGATCTAAAATATATGGACCCAGAGTCCGCACTTAAATATTCAAATTGTGAGAACTATTTTAGCTTTGCTTCTCAGGCGATAAAGGAAATGGTTCATCAGATCGGGGAACCGGTCTTTGATGAGCGGGGGATTATGAAAAAGGGTGTAATTGTAAGACATCTTACCTTGCCGGGATATTTACGGGATTCGAAGAACATTATAAAATATCTGTATGAGACCTATGGAAATAGTATTTACATCAGTATCATGAATCAATTTACACCATTAGAGACAATAGCAAATTATCCTGAACTAAACAGAAGGATAACAGAAGAAGAATATGAGGAACTGGTGGATTATGCAATTGAGCTTGGTGTAGAGAACGGATTTATACAGGAGGGTGAGACAGCTTCAGATAGCTTCATCCCCGAATTTAACGAAGAAGGAGTTTAATCACGATGAATAAAAAGAAGGATAAGAGAACACAAGGTACTTCGAAAATAATAAATGCACCGGTTGCTAATCAATATAGACAGGAAAGCCGTGAGAATCAGAAGAAGGCTGATAAAAATATGAGGATAGCTTCAGCTGGAAGCGATAGAAATATAGAACTCAAAAAAAGTCACGATGCAGCCAAAGCTAAGGGAAAGGCTGTCAGAAATACGGAAAGACATGCCTTTGAAGATAAATTTGAAGATTTAGATTATGAATTTATGGAGAGATACTTTAAAGGAAGTAATAAAAAGGGAAGAAAAACAATAGGAGAAACAGCCGGCAGAGAAAATAGAATTCAGGGGAAAGCCGGAATTCAGCGTGCAAAGGAGCAGAATGAGAAAAGTCAAAGCAGGAGTGTTACGGCAGATCATGAGGGCAGAAGAAGCAAGAATGTGAAGAGTCCGGCTCATGATAACAAAGGTAATGGGGCTGCTAAGTCGGCTTGTCCTTATATCAGGGAATGTGGGGGCTGCAATGCACTGAAGCATAGTTATGAGGCTGAATTACTAGAGAAGCAAAAATCGGTTGAGAAGCTACTGAGTAAATATTGCAAAGTTGAAAATATAATCGGAATGAAAGAACCGAAGCATTACCGTAATAAGGTACATGCTGTATTTGATCATGATAGAAAAGGAAATCCGATATCCGGTGTCTATGAAGAGGGAACACACAGGGTAATTCCTATCGATAAATGCTTAATTCACAATAAGAAGGCGGACGAAATTATACTGTCAATCAGAGAAATGTTAAAATCCTTTAAAATAAAGACCTATGATGAGGATACAGGCTATGGACTGCTTCGTCACGTTCTAGTTCGAACCGGCTTTGAGAGCGGAGAAATCATGGTGGTCTTGGTGCTTTCATCTCCGATTATGCCTTCCAAAAACAATTTTGTAAAAGCACTTCGGGCAAAGCATCCGGAGATTACTACAATCGTTATTAATGTGAATGATAAGAATACCAGTATGGTACTTGGAGAGAAGGAACAGGTTTTATATGGAAAAGGCTATATTGAAGACAAGCTATGCAATAAGATATTCCGTATCTCACCAAAATCTTTCTATCAGGTAAATCCAGTTCAGACAGAGATACTATATGCTAAAGCAATTGAAATGGCAGGACTAAAAGGCGGCGAGACTGTAATTGATGCTTACTGCGGTATCGGAACAATAGGAATAATTGCCTCAGATTATGCAAAGAAGGTCATAGGTGTCGAGCTTAATAAGGATGCGGTTCGTGACGCGAATATGAATGCTAAACGTAATGAAGCAGAGAACATAGAGTTTTACAGTAACGATGCAGGGGTTTTTATGAGCCAGATGGCAGCAGAAAAGGAAACTGCCGATGTAGTATTTATGGACCCCCCCAGAGCAGGCAGCAGTGAACAGTTTTTAGATGCACTGGCGTTATTAAAACCAAAAAAGGTGGTTTATATCTCCTGTAATCCGGTAACTCTGGAGCGGGATCTGGGGTATTTAGTGAAGAAGGGATATAAGGCGGAGAAGGCAGTTCCGGTGGATATGTTTCCTTGGACGGGGCACGTTGAGACGTGCGTTTTATTAACTCGAAAAAGTTCTCATGACTATAATGTAGAGATTATAGTTGATTTAAAAATGTAATAAGATTGTAACAAAATTAAGATGTACATGTTTTGATAACAGTTTATACTGTTTATAGACTTTTACATCTTTATTTTTATGTAAAGACAAATTATGATTAAGGTGGTAAAATATAGAATATAAAAAAACAGGAACTAATATTTAATTGAATAAAAGGAGATTATTATGTACAAAAGTAAATTGTTTTTATACTCTGTAAATACTTGGTTGGCATATAAGATTTCTGAACTTTATTACAATAATATACATTATGTATGGTGTTCTCCTCATTTTAATGCTTCAAACATAAATCCGCCATCTTCTAATCCGAAGGAAATTTATTGGAATTTAAAAAAAGACATTGATGGAAAAGACCATCATAGTTCTAAAATAGAGCAAAATAAAGTTGGAATAATAAAAGGTGCTAATATTAAAAAATCTCAAGGTATTATTACTGATATACAAGAACAAGAAATTATTGATATTGTATCTGTAGCAGAAATGGAAGACTTTCGACCGTTAATATACATTATTCCAACAGAGAAAGTTAAGGGGATTATTAATCCAGTATCATATAAATTTAAAGCTGATAAATTTTCCCAGGAATATATAATTGAAGAACTGGCAAGTGATTTTTTTGACATTGTTGACTTAGATGGGAGGCTATAAAATGTATTCAAAATTAAACAAAATATCTACAGATGATGCTATTCATATTATATATTACATTATAAAAATATTAAACAAAGGAAAAAACGGACCTGATACATATATTGATTTTGAAAAGATAGAAACTGAATTAAATGAAGCACAGTTAGTAATTGCAGATGATATACTTGAAGAAATGGGTATAGATGAATTAAATGATGATGCTATTGATAAAATAATTATGGAATTATCTGATTTATTAAAGGAAAAAACCAATAGCAGTAGAGAAATTAATACTAGTAGAGGAAAAGAGCTTTTACGAAGAATGAAAGAAGATAATTAACCTATTTTAGTATTGAAAGTAGAACCGCTCTTTTTAATATAGTAGATTTTCGAGAGTAACAGAATGCACGTTGAGACGTGCTTTTATTAACTCGAAAAAATAAAGTGGACTATAATGTAGAGATAGCAATAGAATTTGAACAATAGCGATTAAATTTTAGCCTTGAAATAGTGATATTTCGAGGCTTTGTTTTTAATAATGACATATTATTTAATATGCAATGCAATTATGGGTATTATTATTGTGAATAATGGAAATTTATGCTATTATTATATTAATTATTATAGTATAAAAGCAGTAAATAAAAAAATAAAAGGAGCTAGCTATATATGAATATTCAATCTGAAATTAGAGGCGACCTGTGGAAAGCTATTGAATTACATTTTAGCAAAGGAGATTATACTGAAGCTCTAAGAGATTCCATGTTTTTTGTAAACGATTTAATAAGAGATAAAGGTGGTTTAGCAGATAAAGATGGAACAGCGTTAATGGAATCGTCTTTTCTAGGCAAAAATCCAGCTTTAAAAGTGACAAAGTGTGAAACACAAACCGAAAAGGATATGCAAGAGGGAACAGGATATGCTCTAAAAGGATTATGTCTTTCTGTAAGGAATCCATTAAGCCATACAAAAATAAATATAGATAAGAAAGACGCTATTGCCATTATTTTATATATTAATTATCTAATGAATATAGTTGATAAGTCCAAGGGAAAGAATAAAATAGATGATTGGATGGATTTTTTGCTTGATGAAAACTTTGTAAATACAAAACTCTATGCTAATGAACTAATAAAAGAGATACCAAACCGCAAAAGATTTGACTTGTTATTGCAAATATTTAGAAATAGAGAAGGCTTTGGAAAGAACAAAATTAATTATTTTGTAGATGCATTGATTTCAACTTTGACTGAAAAAGAGCAACATGATTTTATAGAGGTAGTAAATAACAATATGCTTAGATGTAAAGACGATAATGAATTAAAAATGTTTTTACACATATTTGCAAAGGATATATATTCTGATATTGAAAAATTATGTAAGTTAAGAATAGAGGAAATTATAAAGCAATCTATTCTGAAAGGAGAATATGGCATATTTGATATGAATAGTAATTCATATAATTATGAACCGGAGCCTGAGTGTAATGGTTATGGAGAGCTTGCTACATTTGTTCCATATGCACTTTTTGAAAAATTTGAAACTGCAGAAGATATTTCAGCAGTGCTGCAAAGAAAATTATATAATGAGGGATATGGAGCTGCTTTTATAATGAAATATTTTGATAATATAATTTTTAGCAGTACAACTAAAATAACTTATTATGGAGAAAAAGCCATTAAAAAACTGCTAAATACAGGTGATGTAGAAGTGATTAATAAATTGGAATGGATAATGGATTTAGAAGCTAATGAAATATATAATGAAAAATTTAGACTTGAATATGATGCTGCTAAAAAAAAGTTACAGGAAAAATCATTGGAAATTAAGTAAGTACTAACAATTGATAAATAGCTATTTACATCATTAAAGCTATTGGAAAGGATGAAATTATATGCAATTTTCTGATAAATTTGAAGTTGAACCTGAATATTTAGCTGACTATGGAGCAGTTAATATATCATTAGTTTGTGATATACCACTATTTGTTGATCCAATGCTTATTTTTAATAGTGAAAAGGCTAGAATATAAAACATTGCATGAAAACATTATTAAATATTTTCATTTTCTTGCTAAGATAGCACTTAAGCCATTAGATAAGGCAGGAATTGAAGTATGGTTTTGTTTTCACGAAGTGCATCAAAACTGGTTAGGCTATTCATTAACAGGAAATAAAGGTTCGGCATTGGCTAAAGGATTTGGAAACTTTTTATATGCGCATATAGGATTTGTGTTGGAAAATAATAATATATCCAATGGATGTCATGCTGAAAAAATAATGCTTCTTTATGATGGAAGTGGTAGAGATAAAATAAGTGATATGACAGTAAATCTGATTAAAGGCTATTTACTTGAATATACTCAAAAGTTTGCATTACAATATATAAATAAAAAACATCGTAAAGTGTTTTTTGTGGATAGAGCTAGTTTTAATTATGCAACCGAAAGTTTTGTTAGAAAAGAATATGAATTACCATACATAATTAATGAAAAAGGCAAAGAGGAGTATGTTTTACTAACTCCTATAGATATTCTAAGAGAAGATGAGCCATCTATTAATAGAAAAGATTTTATTGAAAGTGTTGACCGGATAAGAGGTTCTATTGACAATGATGTTCTAAAATTTCATGTTGAACATTATATTGCAAAAGCAGTATTAGAATATGAAGAGCAGCAAAAAATGAAGGGTAAGAAAATAAATGATAGTCAAGTACATAAAATTGAATTAAGAGCTTTTGAAGAGTTGACTAAGGAATATCCAGAGCTATACGATTACTATGTAAGACTTCGAGAAGCAGATACGGAAGAAATACAGTTAGAATGTATGATTGAAGTTAATAACCAATTAACTAAACTAATAAAAAATGCTAAAAATCTGATTAATTCATTTCTTATAAATGGTTATGAAAGAAATGAGGCTTTGAGTGCTCGTGATGAAGCTGTTAATAGAATTATTTATTTTAAGCACATTATTGAAGATTGTGATGCATATAGAAATTTTTATGTAAAAGGAAAAAGGGTTGCTTTGGAAGCAGATTTGCAAAGAATGTTTAAGTTAGTATGGTATGGAACTACATTTAAAGCAGATTTTGAAGTAAACAATGGACGAGGCCCATCAGATGCAATTGTATCTAAGGGGCAAAAAAACCAATGCATAATTGAATTTAAATTAGCAAGTAATGCGCAATTAGCACATATCTTTACGCAGGTACAAATATACGAAAAAGCAAATTGTGCTGATGGTAGTATAATAGCTATTTTTTATTTTGATGAAAAAGAATATATAAAGTCATATAATATGGTATGTAATGCAGGCTATAAGGATGCAATTGACAATAGCATATTTTTAATAGATTGTCGTAATGATAATAAGCCATCTGCATCAATTGCATAATCATACACGGAGAGAACTATATGAATAAAAGAAAGAAGAGTAAAACAAATTCATTAAAAAAATATTTGAATTTTGATAAAAATATTATACGTGAAGCTGATATAGTACTAAATGACTTAGTATATGACTTTGAAAATATTAAAGTAGAAGAAAGAGATATTGGTTTTTTAGCTATATATGCTTATCCATTGTTAACGGAATTACATTCATACTATAATAATGAGTTGTGCGTAAGTACTGCAATTATAAATGCTCTTATTCTTAATGGACAGTTAGATAAAAAGGTATTTGCTTATCATTTTGAAAATTGCATTTCAAGAATTATATCATTTTGGGATTATTCCATGTCATTAATAAATGAATATCTACAATTAGGTTTTTATACAGATACTATTTCTAGACAAGAAGCAATTTACTATGCAGGAAAAAGAGCTGTAATAGGTAATGAAGATGGATATAACAGATTAACTTATGTTGATTTAGAGGAAGCAGAAAAGAAACAAAAAGAACAGGAAGCTAAAAAAATAGCAGTAGTTAATAGAGCAAAAGTTATAGAGAAATATAAGTCTGATTTTTATGGAACAGAAAGATTTAATATGTTCTTCCAGTTGTCAGAAACAACTGAACAAAATGAATTAAGAAAAATTAGAAATCAAATAATTCATAGCACTCCAGTTGCAACAAATATGACAGTTAAGTATACGTCTTTATTTAATAAGAATGCTATTTCGAATACAATAAACGGGTGGATAGATTATGATACTATAATCCCTATTGTCCAAAAAGGCTTACTTCAAATAAAGGAAGCATTAATTCTTTTAACTGAGATTATTAAGCTCGATGAATTACCAAATTGTGCAGATACGGGAGAAAAAGAGTTTTATGCTTATGATGTTGAATGTAGTGCTTGTGGTTTTAAAGATAGATTACCGGAAGCTATGTTTGGTGATACCATGGATAGACTTTGTATTAACTGCTGGGACAATAACTTATCGATTGTAAAAAAAGTAAGAAGCAATGAGATAAATAATGGTTCAAGATTATATAACCATTTACAAAAGATATGCAGTAGTGATGAATTGATTTAAAATATAAATTTTTTTGTAATCATTCTGTTAAATTTGATAGATATATGCTCCACTTTATAAAAAGGACTTCTATAACGACTTGATTAAAAATAAAGAACTTAAAAATATGGAGCGCAATTTGTTGGGGGGATATGATTTGCAAACAATATATCATTATTGTAGTATAGAGACCTTTAGCTTAATTATAAAAAATAAAGCTATAAGACTATCTGACTTAGATAAAACAAATGACTATATGGAAAAAAGATGGGGTGTTGCATTAATTGAAGGTGCTTTGAAAAAGGAATTAGAAAATTTAAGCATTAAAATTGATTTGAGGGCAGATTATTGGTATAGTGATGATGCAAGTAATCATATGGAATATTTATTAGATTTACTTAAATGGAGATTAAGTTACCAAACACTAATAGCATGTTTTTCTTTAGAAAAAGACAGCCTTAGTCAATGGAGGGCGTATGGGCAAGATGGTGGGGGAATAGCTATAGGATTTAATTATAATCTTCTTAAAAGGTTTATAAAAACAAATAAAGACATAGCTATAAAAAAAGTGTTATATAAAAAAGAGATGCAGGAAAAAGAAATAAGAAAAAGTGCAATTGATCCAGTATCAACATACATGAAAGATATGTATGAAGAAGATGAGGTTCGTTGCACTGATGATTTTAATATATATTTTGAAGAAGAATTTGATTGCTTTTGTGAAGTTTTAGTTGATTATTTAGATCCTATTATCAGCTACATAAAAAATCCAGCTTTTAGCGAAGAAAAAGAAGTTAGAATTTTTTATAATACACCTATTTGTGAAGAGAGCGAAGAGGATGTCATTGTAGAAGCCTGTAAACGGGAATGGTATACAGGGCAGAATAATGAGTTATTGATAAAACCAATTGATTTTCAGACGAAAGAAGGAAAATTAGTGGCATATGCTGATTTAATATTTGAAAAATTGTTATCAAAGGGAATTATTAATGAAGTTATAATTGGACCTAAATCACAGATTAGTAAGAATGACATAAGATATTTACTATTAGCAAATGGTTATGGAGATAACATTAAAATAAATAAATCTGTTGCTACATATAGATAATACTGGAGATTACTATGAAACTATACAAATACTTAATAATATCTGATAATGTCATTCATGACATTATGGAATTGATTGAAGATGGTGGAGAGAGTAATTACCATAAAAATAGTATTTATGCTATAAAAAAAGAATATATGGACATTAATATAGCTTTTATTCGCTTCAGTTATCCTAATGAGGGTACATATCCATGGGCATATACAATTATTGATAAGGACGATATTTCTGATGTAAGCAAATATAAATGGGGAACGACTAAGGATAAAATAGGGAACAACCATCAATCAAAAGATAAGCCTTATAATAATCCTAATAGAATTGTTGATGCAAGACGAACAGAACTGTTAGCTGATGCGGTGAAGGCAGTTAAAAAGCATGAAGTAGTATGGGATATTGAAGAACTGCAACCACATAGATATATAAAATCAGGAGGCTGGCTGAATAATCCAAGTCCAGAAATCGGATTTTTTCATAAACACTTAATGGGGGTAAGCAGCGGAACTATCCGAATTCATCATAAAGGGCATACTTTTGACAATAGAAAAGAGTATTTGAAGAAAGTGAATATTAGTCAGCACCGATTCATCCACAACTGCTGGGAGCCGATAATACCCAATGATAAGAAAGCAGAGATTAGGAGCAGTATGGAACCAAATGAGATTTTTCACAGAGCTGAAAAAATAGTATTTGGTGATGGATTTAGTAGAGAACTGGAATGTTGCTGTTGCGATTATGATTGTAAACAATGCAATGGAGTTTTGCTGATTGATACTGTTGAGGAATTTCATGAATTTCTTAAAAAGATAACAAGCAAAGAATATAGGAGACTGGAAAGAGAAGTAGTATACCAGTCCATGTTAAATTAAAGAGATAGAATAGGGCAAAGCATATATAACGTACGGAGGAAAAAGATATGCGGATATTATTTTTGACTGGGGATGCAGGAAAAAATGACTGTTATATGCAGGATGAAAATAAAAATATTGAATACTATATTAACAAATTTATTGCTGCAAATGAAAAGGTGCAGAACCCTCAATTAGCAGCTGTTTTAGTGGTGCATAAAATATTTGATAAAGCTACCGGACGCAGCGAATTAAAAATAGGGGTAAGTGAAATAGATAACGGAGAAGAGCATTTTTTAGGGAACTTATATACTAAGATATCCGAGATAGATAAGAATCTAATTGACCTGATTGACTATGCCGTTGGATTATCCAGAAAAAATGTTGTTCAAATTAAAAAGCTTATCTTGGATAATATAAGAAATTTGTCAGTAGATGATGCTGAAGAGGACGATAGGCAGGATTTTTTAAAGGAACTAGTAACTTTTATCCATGAACATTCTATACAGAAAGAACGAATAAGGAATAAAAATCTATACTGTATTGAAAAGGATATTTTTGATGAGCAGTTCGACAAACGTTCTAATATACTGGAAATTAAACAATATTTAACAAGAAAAGATATTGATATCCTTTTTTCGTGCTATGTAGTTTGTGTTTTCGTATTGCTGTCCGTAATCGTCCCACAATGTGGCAAGGCTTTTTTTGATAAGTTACCAAGCAATTGGGAAAAAGAAAACACGGCGATACCTCCTTAGATACCGCCGTATCCTTAAATAAGGGTAACTTTAATACACCTACCTTGTTTGCTTTTTGAAAAAGCAAAACGGCGGCTTTGATTGTTATTCAAAACCGCCGCTTTGCTACTTATATTTTGTTTTGGCACATGAATACCTGCCGCCACAACAACGGTTTTTTTTATTTCCGTTGGGACGGTACATTTAGATGTTAAAATTATTATTTTTTAACCAAAGCATATATTCGACTGTCATAAATATTGCCGTCTTTGTAAATAGAATTTTTAAGTGTTCCTTCAAATACAAAGCCACATTTTTCAAGCACTTTGCAAGAAGCTTTATTGTGTGAAAAAACAACAGCATAAAGTCTAACAATATCATATTGAGAAAAGCATAGTTCTATCATTTCTTTTACAGCATGTGTTATAATTCCTTGCCCCCAATATGATTCACCTATCCAGTAACCAATTTCGGCGCTTTTTTCATAAATATCTTCACCAATAGAAACACCTACACTTCCAATCGCTTTGTCATCTTCAATGATTGCAAGATTTATATGTTTATAATCACATCTTTGGCAGTGTGTGATAAATTTCTCAGCATCCACAACGGAATATGGATATGGAAAAATATTTCTCAAATTTTTTGATACATTCCTATTGTTAGCATTTTTTACTAAGTCATTTATATATTCAGTTGACCAATTTTCTAATTTCATTTTATTCCTCCAAAGTCAATAATCTATCAATACCTATCCCACTTATCAGACAACGATTTTTCTTATTTCCTGTCATTTCACTAATCCAGTTTACAAAACCGCCATCAGCAATTTCAATTACATCATCATTGCAATGTAGATAAATCTTAAAATTTATTCCTTTGTAGTAAGCATTATCTTCACTATTCAAATCAATAGTAATTTGAATCTCTGGTAAAGAAGACTTTACTATAGCAGTCATTTTTTCAAAGAATCCATCTCGGTCGGGATAACCTCCACGTTTCCGTAAGCAAATACTTATTTTTGAGTTTTTAATATTTGTAAAGAGGTCTTTGTAATAGTTTAGATGCTTTATTAGCAATTCAGATTCACATGAATATGAACCCTTATCTTTTCCAGAGGAAACTATGCAAAATATTCCAAAGTGAGCATAAAACCCTTTACCTTCAAAGGCTTTAGCACGTACTACTCTTGTAGTCGTAGCATAATGGATAGCATCTTCGTTACGTAATATTTTCTTTTTTAAACCGTCAGCAATAATAATTGCTATCATATTAGAAGGGTCCGATAAAGTTTCGGTTCCCCGTAATGCACTAATTACATTGTTTTGATTTACACATCCAAAAACACTACAACTACCAAGCGGAGCGGAGGGAGAAAGTAGCAGATTTTTAATTCCAAGCTTTTCTGAAAGGGATAACAACTTCACCTCTAAATTATGAAAGGCGATTGGGTCAAAATGGCTTGGACTAGTGAAACGATTGGTAGAAAACGCAGCTAATATGTTTTGAGGTGTCTTTTTTATTACAGCTGACTGAAAGACACTTAATAGAAAAGAGTTTATATCCGAGCTATTTAGATTTACTATCTTATCTACTATTTTTACATCACCTAAGATGTTTAAAATTCTGGTTATAGCAACATTCATGACATACCTCCTAAGAATTTGTGCTTATAAGTATATTACATTTAGACAGCTTAATAATAAAGGTCAATTGACCCCAAAAAAAGGGCGCGTCGCAAAATAACTTTTTAAGTTAGAATGCGACGCGTTCTTTCTGTTGCTTTGGTAAAAAAGAGCTGAAGGATTTGATGTTTACTACATCACCCTTCAGTTTTTCAAGTGCGCCCGGCGAGCGCACGTTTCAACGGGTGTAAGTCCCGAGTCCACCCGGTAGTGGGAAGGACATAGCCAATGGCAAGGGTGTCGTGGGTGACCGCGAATCTGAAGGAAGCCGGATGG
>JAEZTJ010000101.1 GCA_023421505.1 Bacillota bacterium | reverse complement strand
CAAAGGGACTATTCCAGATACCCAGCTTATAATTTAAATCCTTAAATGCCAGACTAAGGCCTGCCATTGGCATATAGCTGAATAAAAATAATAAAAGAACCGCTGGAATACACATGACAAGATGTGCTCTATGTTTCCACGTATTATGTAAAAAACCTTTCATCACCTTTTCCCCCCCATGCTATATAAATCATAAAATTCGTGTGTCAAAATTCCTCTGCGTAATTTAACTTTGCTATTTTACTTGCATTTAATTTGTTCCCATTACAATGCTCTATCGTACTATGTGTATTATCCACTTCCTTTCTATAGTCGTTACTTTCATTTCGATTTCATTCTGATTTATCTGTAATTCCTCTCCCTAAATATCATCCGTTCATTACTGAAAGCTTACAGATAATAAATTATATTAATCGTTTTCGTTTCTTTTATTAGTTGGATTTTTTATTTATCGTTATCAATCACATTTACCGCCATAATGTATAAATATAATCATCTAATTTATGTATACCTTGTGCACCTCATCCATTCATCTATAGAATATTTTGATGGATGATCTATGTTAATAAATGTATTTTCTTACATTTGTAAATATTTCCCATTTGTATCTTAAACCTTTTCGCTACTAAATGCAAGTACTTTTTAGTATTAGAAATTAAACTTAATAAGCTTGAAAACAATTTAAATATCCAATCAGTTTAGAATCAAGAAAGAGGACTGCTTTGTCCTCTTTCTTTTGCCTTACAGTAAATACAGAAATATCTATTTAATATTATTTAAATACCATGACTCGGCTATCTATTGGAAGGAACTCCTTCTCATCCGGAGCTTTTGTAGGCTTTCCGAAAGGCATTTGTGCAATGAGTTTCCAGTTATCCGGTATATTCCATTCCTTTTTTACATCTGCTTCAATCACTTCATTATAATGCTGCAGCGATACTCCCAATCCTTCCTCTTCTAACGCTGTCCAGATAACAAACTGGTGCATTCCGCTTGCCTGCTGTGACCAGATTGGAAAATTATTCCCATATAAAGGAAATTGCTTTTGAAGTCCCTCAATTATATTGATATCTTCATAGAACAAAATTGTACCATAACCATTTTTAAAAGAATTAATTTTATCCTCGGTTGAACCAAATTGATCTGCCGGAACAAGCTTTCTTAATGCATTTATAACCATATCCCAAAGTTGTTCATGATGCTTTCCTAATAATAATACCACTCTGGCACTTTGTGAATTAAAGGCTGATGGAGTATACTTTACTGCATGGTCAATGATTTCTTTTATCCTGTTGTCCTTCCCCTCAACCTCCTTGCTGATATGATAAAATGTTCGTCTGTCTGCTACCGCGGACAAAAAATCTTTCGACATATCATATACCTCCTGTATAAATATTATATACCTGTTCTCACTTTTTACTGTTTATTTTCTCTATATTCGCTTTTACCAATTAGATTATCTGCATTATGATCGAATTTTATTTACATTATATTAATGTATTATGTCTTTATTATCCTGCTGAGATATTTCTGTTAAGACTAGGTATTAATATTCCTCATTCCTTCTTCCAAATTCAGGTGATTCTATCCACCACTCTGCATTCTGCAGCAATCGGCTCATCTCCTCAAAAGCTTCCAAGTGCTGCTTTTCCTGCTCTATCAGATACATAAATATTTTTTTATCCTCCTCATCTGTCGCATCAGATAAGAATTTTTGATATAAATCAATACTTTTCTTTTCCATTTCACATACGATTCTGTAAAAATCCAGTTGACCCGGAAACTTTGTCCCTTCCAATTCAATCCCTTTTAAACCTGTATATATATTTCTGGCATTTGATAAAAAATCGGAAGCAGTTAACTGATATGGTGTTTGATTTTTCCTGTTTTCTAATAGAAGTGCATGTTTTTTCTCCTCTTCGGCCAGCATAATGCACACTACATATAACCCATTATCTTTATTAATTTCAGCTTGTTTTCTAAAATAATCTTCTCCATCGTATTCCATTTCTATTGCATAATCCAAAGTATTCATAACTATTACCTCCAAAGCATTTATTTTACATAGATGATTGCCAAACTATAATGAAAATCTCTCAAACCACTTTTGGTTAGTATTAAGAGGCGTGTCCTCTAATTAAACCATCGAGATATAAATCACGAAAGGGTTTGTACAATTATTGGATCTAACTCTTCCGGCGTAACCGTTGGCTCATATCTTCCCTTCACTATTCCATCCCGTCCGATTAAGAATTTAGTAAAATTCCATTTGATCCCGTTGCCTTCCAGATTCTCAGGATAGTGCTCTTTAACAACCCCATGAATTTTTCGGCCGCCCTCCTTATTTAATTCAAAACCCCCAAATGGAGCTGCCTCAGACAGGAATTTAAAAAGGGGATCAGCATTTTCTCCACGTACATCAAGTTTTGAGAAGAGCGGGAAAGTAACACCATAATTCAGCTTGCAAAAGGATGAGATCTCCTCATTACTATCCGGTTCCTGAGCAAGAAATTGATTTGAAGGAAAACCAAGTATAACAAGACCCTGATCTTTATATTTTTGATATAGCTTTTCCAGACCGTCGTATTGCGGTGTAAATCCGCATTTGCTGGCTGTATTCACTATCAGCAGCACCTTACCAGAGTAATCAGCTAGAGATATCTCGTTTCCCCTTATGTCTTTCACTTTATAATCATATACATTCATATTTGCCATCTCCTATCAATTTTTTAATCAACTATTATCTATATAATATCGGACATCGTTTATCCTTCTAACTTAATCTCGACTGAAGCTATCGCACTTATAATACAAGGGATGGAGGCATATAGACACGGCCAGCCAGCTCTGTATCAAGAAGATACAGGCCCTTTGCATCCATTCCAAATAGATCGTATCTCTTTATAATATCTTCCGTATTCTTTTCCTCTTCGCCCTGTTCTTTTATAAACCAGTCAAGGAACTGCATTGTACGGAAATCCTTTTGCTCATAAGCGACGGCATAGATGCTGTTGATGGATTCCGTTACTTTTTTCTCATGTTCAAAAGCAGCACTCGCGGGTTCACGAAAATCATGAAATGACATATTGGGTGCTTTCACATCTTTTAAAATAACCCTTTCATTGTTATTCATCAAATATTTCATAAACAGCAAGGCATGATCGCGTTCCTCCTGTGTCTGTACGTAATACCAGTTGCCAAAGCCATTCAAGTTCTGGTCAGTATAATAACTGTAGATATCCAGATAAATATATGCGGAATACCATTCCATATTGACCTGATTATTAAGTAGCGTTACTAATTCTTTATTAAGCATTATCATTCATCTCCTTTATAGATTTTCTGCTACTGGCTGATAGCCATGATTTTTTGATACCTTATGTTTTCATCATTTCAAATTACATATTTACTTATTGAATCTAGTGGTTTATTATCTCTTAATAACAATAATAATTACTGTTATTATTATAATATATCCTATACCATCATTTGTCAATTACTTTTTTTAAAAATTACTATTCATTTGTTATATTCCTAATTATTTTGAAGTAGACTACACCTCTTTTTCTTGAGCAATATTATTTCGATAACTAGTACCAACTGATGTGTGATGCTTCAACAGATTAATCCTGCATATATAGAAAACAGAGGACTTTTTTCAGCCCTCTGTCTCTTAAATAACTATACTCCTGCTTCTTTCTATTTCTACTAATACTATTTGTATAAACTCTTCTATTGCATCTCAATAATTTTTCTTACAATACCCTTTTCTTTTCTTTTCTCATTACTCTGATTAACTCTCTGCCTGTATTCATCATAATCCGTCATAAAAATATTAAAAAACACATCACTAGCACAGCTATAATACATCACATAGCCTGTACCATCTTCCATTTCAAATATATAACTTGCCATGCCATGTTCCACACAGTCATTCGAATTATAATTATATTCACAGGTCGATCGGACAATTTTCAAATCATTTCCTCTCCACTTCTTCAACATATCAAGTGCAACTTCGTACTTAGCCTTAAGCTTTTCCTGATCCTCTTTAATCTCAGCTTGATCAAAGCTTTGCATATGATGAAGCTCTTTTGCCATTTTTTTATCCGCATCGATAGTTATACCATAGCTTGACTTATTCTTTTTATCTTTAAAATCAACGTAATAGGTACTTTCTGTAAAATCAAGATACTCTACCGTGACCTCCAATCCCACACAATCTATTCCATAGACTTTGCTAATATCACCTTTAGCCAACTCTAGGATTTCCTGTTCCGTCATTCCACCTTCTTCAACAAACTCCTTTGGACTCACAGTTACTTTATCTTTTTTTACTTTTTCCATCAAACTAAAATCTCTGCTATAGTAAAAATCTATCACTTCCAGTATCTCTTCCTCTGTTAATTCTCTTGTCGGCAAAACAAATAAACTTGTATCTTCCACAAAATATAGTTCTGCTTTGCTATCCGCATCTGCTTTTGTTTTAACAACGGGCAGCTTTTGAGCTGGATATAACCCATTGCTATACTTTGCCCTCAGTTCTTCCATTCGTTCCTTTTCACTGTTAGTAAATTCCCTGGAATAGCTATCTGCATCTGCTTGAGAATTTTGTACTCCTTCGTAATAACTTTCTTTTTCCTCTTCAGAAAGGCTTTCCATCCTCTGCCTGATAAAATCTATTGCTGCAAAAACAGTGATAGATGACATCAACAAACATACTGCAGCAATAGCTATAATCGGTCGAAACCGCAAATGCCATTTTTTAATTTCATAGTCCGGAAGTTCTTTCATTGTTTTATTTATTCTTTTCTGGCACTCATCCGGTATCGTTATATCCTGACCTAACAATTTCAATCTTATTTTGCTATCAATATCCTGATTCATTTTTAAACACACCCTTTCCATTTATATACTCAATAGCTCCTTCAAATTCTGCCTTGCCCGGCTAAGTCTTGATTTTACGGTTCCTTCTGAAACTTTTAATATCTTTGCTATCTCTCTGGTTGAGAACCCGTCATAATAATATAAAATGACAATCTGCCTATGCTGCTCCCCTAGTTCCATAACACTGCCCCATATATCATTTTGATTTTCTTCTACTTGCTCTTCGTAAATAGTTACATCATCTACAAGCTGCAGCCTGCTGTTCTTTTTTAACATGTTCTTTGCTTCATTTGCTATAATTGACATAATCCAGGATTTAAACTTATCCTTATTCCTTAGACTTGCCAGATGTTCATATGCCTTCATTATTGCAGCACTTAATGCGTCTTCTGCATCCTGCTCATTTCTTAATTGTCCCAGTGCAAATCGATACATACTCCGCTGATTTGTGAGCACTAAATCGGCAAATTCTTCTTTTTTCACGTATGTGCTTCTCCTTCCAGATGCTTATCCTAAAATATATTCTATATATAAGACAATTTTCTACGCCCTTTGGTTCCCTGACATTTAACAAATTTTATCATTATATCTTTATGCTTACAATAAACCTATATTTTATTATATTATTGATAAGTAGCACCAAATCCTATAAGCACTAGACTGACATCGTTTTGATTCATATGGCTAAATTAATCTGCTCCATTCTATTTAGATAATTTTCGAAATAGTATTGACTTTATATAAATAAGTATTAAAATATATTTTAATAAATTTCATAAGGAGTGATTTTATGGTAATATCTAAATTTAAATTCAAACTAGCCTTAACACTTACACTTATAATGTTTTTATTCGGCAGCATTTACGTTAGCCCTATGAGTGTTATGGCTAAAAGCAGTACTGGTAATACCGCATCTAAATTAACAGATAAGGATGCATTAAAGAAACTTACTTCCAAGTATGTCTCTCAGTTTAAAAAAGGAAATTTTAATGATTTTTATAAAAATTCCACGAAGCAAATGCAACAAGCTATTTCTATTGAAAGACTAAAGCAAGGCTGGAATATATTGGTATCAATTACGGGTGCTCCCGGCAAATCTATTGGCAGCACTTATACTCAAAAGAACTCCATGCATCTGGTAACAGAAAAAATTGAGTGTACGCTGTACAACATTACTGTAACAATTGGTTATAACACCAAAGGCAAACCCGACTATATTTGGAGTAGCTATGTTCCAAAAGATCCCCCAAAGCCACAATCTACAAGCAGTTGGGAAGAATTTTCGACAACTGTCGGAGAAAAAAACTTAAATGGAATACTTACTCTGCCAAAAGGTGTGGAGAAGCCTCCTGTTGTCATTATGATTCAGGGCTCTGGGCCTTCTGATATGAATGAGTCAGTCGGTGCTACACCCAATCGTCCTTTTGAAGATATCGCTCATGGTCTTGCAGATCAAGGTGTAGCAACCCTGCGATATAACAAGTGTACCTATCAATATCCTGGTGTTGGAGGAGATTCAATTGAGTATGAAATATTGAATGATGCAGCCGCTGCTGTTAATATGCTAAGTAAGGATAATAGGGTTGATCCAGCTCGAATCTTTTTACTCGGTCATAGTCTCGGTGGAATGATGGCACCTAAAATAACTACCGATAACACTGAAATAAAAGGCTTTATCTCTATGGCAGGCTCACTACGCTCGCTTCAAGAAATTTTATTTGATCAGTATAAGGCTGCTTTTGATGCAGAACCCTCTCTTACCGAACAACAAAAAAATGTACTTCTTGCTCAAGTTGAAGCAGAAATTGAAAAAACAAAGAAGATAGATGAAAATGGCAACAATATCATTTTGGATGCACCTACAAGCTACTGGAAAAGCCTGAGCGCCATTGATAACATCGCCCTTGTCAAGAAGCTGACTGTGCCCATGCTTATTCTGCAAGGCAGTGCTGATTTCCAAGTATATACGGACACTGACTATAAGCTTTGGCAGACTACACTAATGGATCATACTAACGTGACTTACCATCTCTATGATGGTCTTAGCCATGAGTTCATGCCAAATCAATTATCCAAAAATGGCGCACCGGATATTACGGTTTATAATGCTCCAAACCATGTAGATCCACAGGTAATTACAGATATAGCTGTATGGGTTAAAGGACAGTAAGAATTCGTTTAGACCTATCGTAATTAAAAAGAGAACTGTATGAACTACCCCCCTAAGTTAGACCAAAAATCTAACTTAGGGGGGTAGTTCATACAGTTCTCTTTTAATAGGTATTAGCTTAAATTTAAACTTAAGTTTACTGATTTATTTAACACAGGATACAACTGCTGCAGCGTTACAATCAATGCCCTGGAGTGTCAGACACTTAGCATCCTTTGAAAGGTATAAAAAGATCGGATTATCATCATCCACCATAACATTAAGTTCTGCCGTTTTGGTCCAGTCTGCGGAACCGTCTTCCGCTTCAAAGCATTTTAAGATACCTCCCTTTTCCAAGTAAAAGAAAATTCCGCTACCATCTTCTTCAATGGAAAATGCACATGATGTTGAAGCTGTAAGACTATTCTCAAAGCCTTCAATATTGAACTCTTGTGCCCCCCAGGTAGTACCGGCATCTTCTGTAACATACAGTTTTCTATCCGCTCCTACAAGATACCCTTTTGTGGCAGCTGCAAGGTAGATTGCCATAATTTTCGCTGGAGCTTTCCGCTCTGTCCAGGTATTGCCGCTGTCATTCGTATATGCAAGCTGGCTTTGACTCGCTATAAAACCTGTATTTTCATCAACAAAGCTTAGCATCTGACACTGATTGGGACTGGTACCTCCAAAATCGGTTACTCTCTTCCACGTTTTCCCTCCATCGGTTGTTTTCGTTACATTCTTATTATTCCCACAGGCAAAGGCCACATTTTCATCTATAATATCAATACCAAATAAGCAGGCCGTTTTATTTTCTGCCTGGGGCCAGGTTTTACCTTGATCACCACTATAATGTATTTCCCCTGAATACCCAACCGTTATGCCATAATCGATACTATGAAATGCTATTTTATTGGCCTTATGTTCAAAGGTAATATTGTTCACTACCTTCCACTCGCTAGTACTTTCTTTCGCTTCCTCCGTTGGTGCTTCACTTGCTTTCACGGTTATGTTATTATCTGTATTGGTCTGCTCATCGCCATTACTTTTGCAGCCTGTGATACCGATACATAGGCACAGGGCTGCTGCATACATAAATAATTGCTTTCTTCTCATCTTTCCCCTCCTCAAATACTGAATACAAATTAAATTGATTCCAATTAATTATTAGCAAAGTAAGGAAAGAAAGGGAATTGTTATTTATAAATTTCCATATGTCAATTATCAAAACTCATTTCAGCATATAGCTGTATCTTTTCCGGTAATCCGATGGAGATATATTCATATATTTTTTAAAGGTTCTTAAAAAATGTGCCGAATCATTCATCCCCACTCGATACATGATTTCAGAGACAGTCAGAGCAGTATCCCTTAAAAACTGTGAAGCCAAGTTAACCCTAAGCTTATTCAAGAACGTGATAAAGGATTCATTCACATTGTCCTGAAACATTTTTGAAAGGCTGGTTCGGTTAATACTAAATTTTTTAGAAATTTCTTCTACAGTAAGCTTATGTCCATAGTTATTGTAAATATATAAAAGAACGGGCCAAAATTCCTCCTTCACCTGACAAAAAAGGGGTTCTTCAGGAGATATTAACTCAGTCGAAACATTGTCCAGGGTAAAGAGAATCTCCATAAGAAAGGAGCGGCTCCGGCAAGGCCAGTTCTCATTAACTTGCTCCGATATCTCACAATTGGTTTTAGAAATAAACATTGAAAGTCTTTTTGCAGTCATAAAACCTACTGATATTTTTCCCAAGAAATTATCATCCCGGTATATGAAAAATTTCTTCCAGTAGCTGTCCTGTAAAAGTGTTAGGGAACAATTATCCGGAAGTTTCCTGATGGTTACAAAATCAAGTGAACAGTTTATAATATTAGGATGAAAATAAAAAACCTTCAATTCCAGTTTCTCATCTTCATTGATTATGATATGTTCTTTTTCGTTGATACATAAAACACAGGGGGACATATAAAATAGACTTTTTCCATTAATGGTTAAAAATCCGGAACCCTTTTCAATCAGAACAATGCTGAATCTAAAATCCAAGGCTTCCGCATTGTCTAAAAAATGGCCCTCATAACATTGCATTGGGGTTTCATATTCAATCTCTCGTGCATATGTAGTTAATTTCTCCATAATGTGCCTCCCCTCATATTATATACATTTCATAAGTACATGCTCTTATTTCCCATATATTCCTATTTTATTATTAGAATATCATCAAAGATAGTGTATGACAAGCATAACCTAGCAATTATCATTTCAAAATTTGTCATTTCCCCTTCAGTTTTTTAGCTCTTTATATCCAGATCTTGTTATTGCACAAGTAAGTCTATGTACAATACTAAACCGACTAGAGCCAGAAACGAATCAAAAAAGGACTGTTTCCAGTCCTTTGCTCACTTTATATCTATTATATTGCCATCTTTATCTGTTACATACCTGCCTTTTGTCATATCAAGTATAACATATTCATTCGACCACTTATCTCTTATGACAGCACATTTTCCAATGGGGATATCAAATGGTTCGCAAACGATTTCTCCGCCAATTTCTTTAATTTTATCTACAGCATCCATAACTGATTCTACTTTAAAGTCTACATTCATCTTCCTTCTTTCATTTTGCAAAAGGATTTCTGTAAAGTCATCCTCCATGCCCATTCCGACAGAAGTGGCATTTTTCCATAAAACCTTCAATCCAAGCTTTGAATAATAATTCACGCCTTCCTCTAAATCTGGCACATATAGCTCTACACAGTCTACGCATTTTAACAATCCCATACCCTCCCCCTCCTAATTTTAATTAAATATCAGTAACCCTATTCCTTATCCGGTATAGTTATTAATATGTTCTGATGCTTTCTGAATCCATTATCAGGAAGCTTCCTCTTCATCATAAAATATTATAACACTATATTTTCAATATTTCTCGATGTATTTTATCAAGTTCAAAAGAAGAACATGATAATACCAGAGGCACGACAAGTTGTTTTCCCAAGTATACTAATGTTAATTATTTTTTACGGACAGGAACCCAAATCTCAAGTTTATCGTGATAGTACCGTTCAAGCTGCGGACCCGGAGAAACCTCATAATCCGAGGTGGGAAACCATTCCGAGAATAAACGATCCCACATATTTTGTATAAGTGATGCACTGCCCCCGGCAACATCGCAGTTTTCCTTTACTATGACCCATTCCAGCTTTGGAATCTGTACTACATCAAACTCTTTACTCAAATCCTTTTCCGCCGGTAACATATACGCAAGTGTATATTTACGTAATCCTCCATCCTGAAAGTCATGTGTAGCAGCAATTTGAGGATATTGCGTTTCATAACCGGCAGCCTGGCATGCCTTTTCAAAAAAACCCTGTCTTTCAAGATCATCCCAAAATCTCGGAACGATGTCGAATGCATTAGAAGTTGTAATGCTAATGGTTTTTCCAAATATTGCGAATGCCTCATTTTCAATTATTTTATAGTTCATTTCTTTATCACCTTTCATAATGATGTGAATTGACAGGCGTCCAAAGGATTTTAGCTGAGCCCCCGGCTCGCGCGCAGCCGAAGGAGTAACACCATGAAGCCTTTGAAAGGCTTTACTAAAGGCTTCGGATGTATCATAACCATACTTGAAAGCAATATCTGTAACTCTCGCATTTGACATAGATAATTCCTGAGCAGCAAGTGATAATCGTCTGTTTCGGATGTATTCTCCTACAGTAAAGCCTGTCAGCATACTAAACATCCTTAAGAAGTGATAGGTCGACGAATAAGCGCACTTTGCAATTTCTTCATAATCAATATCAGCTAGAATATTACGTTCAATATAGTCGATCGAGTTTTGCATACTCTGTAGCCAATCCATAAGTTACCTCCTGTTGGTGTAATCTTATCAAAAGTATAAGTACTTTACCTGTCTCAGTTTGCTAAAATGTGTCGTATAGAACACTGATATTTTACCATAACTCTCAATCTTTTACATGTTTCAAGTAAGCAGTATATTAAAATATTATTGCTTTAGAACCAATTTTTTCAATTAATCTTGCAGCATCTTTTTTAGGGCCTTCTGCTTCTATTGGTTTAACCCTATGCTTACTGTTACCTATATTATAGTAATAGTTTTTCTATTTTTAAAAAAGTGCTTTTATTATAGTTACTTCTCAACTAATGCGACACTAAATTACATAAGCACTATTTCTTTAATTGGGAATATAATTATTTAACGGTTTACAAAGTAGTTCATTTACTTTCAGCTTGTTTAAATTTCTTGTAGATGCTGCTTGCATAACCATAGCAGTATCAGCACCCGTTTATTTTGGCTAGAAAAACCATATAAGTAATTCTCTTTTCCATATGTATCCTCCATTATAATGACTTGCCGTCTGATATTTTAATGTTATCATAGTAAATAGTTATATTGTTTTAATCAAGTACGCATTTATTTTTAAGATAGTTTCCTATATATACTGAGATCTTATCAGCCTTTATCCTTCCCACGGATGAAGGCTTTTATTTATTTTCGACTTTGTCTCTTTTCATCTAGTTTTATCAACAAAATACCAAGTTGAGTCAAAAAATCGAGTCAAAACAGGACTATTTTTAGGAACATAAGGAAACACCCTCTTCTTGTTAGTGTTGACTTATTTTCATGAGCTCGGTATAATAAAAATGGTAAATATAGCTACTATTAATAACGATATTGAGAATGCTAAATTTATGCTTTCTTATTTTTTTAAAGAATTATATATACGGAGGATAAAGATGAAAAATCGTTTATTGGGAGTTTTAATGGCATTTATACTTATATTTGCCGGAGTTTGCTTCCCTGCACAGGTGCAGGCGAAGGACAAAGGGTATCTGGTATTGACACTTACTGAAGAAGGCGGTCCTTGGATAGCCCATGAGGATATGGCAATAAAGGATTCAAAAGGCGGCGCACAGGTAGTTGCAGAAGATATTTGTAAAGTGCTTGGGTTGGACTATAAAGAAACAAAGGATGGTTTTAAATTAAGCAGTGGTGATAAGTCAATATCTTTTACTTATGGCAGGACCACCTGTATATATACGAATGGTAATAAAAGCATAGAGAAATATCCTCCGTTACCAGCTAGTTATGATTCATTTTATTACGCTCTCCTATCTTATCTTTCGGTGCAAGTTCAGTATTATACAAGAACTCAGGCAGAGGAAAACGGTATTTATGGATATGCTGGAGTGATTTGCTATAGTACGGTCGGTAATATCGCCCGCTTCCCTAAGCTGAATAATATCTATACGCTTGACAAGTCTCTGATGTTCTCCCCTGAAACACAGAATCAGGAGGCTGCTCCGCTAGTATTGATACAGAAGAAAAAGAACGGAGCCTGGACTTATTATGATAATATGGCTGTGATCTCTGATAACGGTGAAATAATGGTTAATGCTTTGGGCGTAGCAAAAGAACTTGGACTGGATTACAAATATCTGTATCCCTATGCTCCATCTACTCTGGAAATTACGAACAGCTCAAGTGCGCTATATTTAACAAGAGGGTTAAGTGAATATAAACAAGAGGACTATAATAGTACCAGTGTAACAAAGGTTGCACCCGAGGCAATATATACTAAATGGCCTGAAGGTCTTGATATGGTACATTATTTGGCATTCAATAATTTGGCTCATGTTGAATACTATCCAGAGGACAAGGCAGCGGAATACAAAAGCAAGGGATACAACGGTATCATTTGCTATAGTCTGGCTGGTAAAATAACCGGTGTGCCAAATATTAAGGAAATAGTAAAAGCAAAAGCTTATCCCAAGTATACAGAATTTATTACGATTGGCACAGTCGATATCCCCAAATTATCGAGCTTTGCTTCCTCTGCATTAAAGGATTCGAACTGGGGTTACGATTTATGGGAGTATGGCTACCAACCTTTAGAATATGCTCTGGATGAGTATTCCCTGTATATGAGAAAGAACATTGTTGATATGGAAATAGAAGATAATGCAGGCGACAATGCACAAATAGCTGTTTTGGACAAATCGATCCTTGCCGAGATCAATGGGGATAGTACTATGTCAGCTATGATATTAAGCAAAGAAGATGGCTATTATGAAATATATCTTTCTACAAGACTTAGTAAAAATCCCAATAAGCGCGAACCGGATTATTCCAACATTGGCCAGAATGTTCTGAAATTATTCTGTACAATTATCTCTAGTACCCCAGAAGAACTCAATTATGCAATTTATAATAGTTGGGAGGAAGATGAAACATACGGAATTAATAAGTCTACCTGGGTAACAGTCGGAGACAGCAAGGTTAAGTATCGTTCTGATGACCATGCCGGAGTATATATGATAAAAGCAAAGTAATCCTTCTGATCCGTTATATCAGCTGAATGTAATACCAGATGAATGTGATACCAAATCAATCTACGCTAAAGCCACTAACTATAAAACGAAAGAAAAGGATGGTAACATGAAAAAGTGGATATCGTTATTACTGGTAACGGTAATATCTTTTATATCAATTACTGCATTCCCCCACAGTGCGCATGCAGAAGAAGAATATAAGCCTATGTTGGTATTAGTACAGACAGCGAGCGAAAAGTGGACTGCATATGAAAATCTTACGTGTATCCCAACAAAAGCTACAAGTACATATCTTAAGGCAGAAACTTTGTGCAAAATCTTGGGCTTCTCCTGTAAAAGATCTTCAAATACATTTACCATAAGCAATGGAAAGAAAAAATTAACTTATACCTTAAACTCCAAAAAATATAAATACTATGATGGTAAAACAACTGTTACCAGAACCTCTTATTCCAATGCTTATATAACAGATGATGCTTTTGGCGATGTCTCCCTGGTAGAATGCCAGACCATGCGCGATCTAATCTACTATCGGCATTTTACCGAACATATTAACTTTACTGATTTTAAGAAATATGGCATGGTTTTATGCTTTAGCAAGATAAAATGGCCGAAAGCACTTCCGAATACTTCGTCTATATATGATACAAACAAAAAACCCTGGACAGCATATAACAAATATCCAATCGTACAAATAGAACCAGTCGATTTTCCCAAGCTATCCTCCTTTGCAAAAGGACCTCTTACTGATCCTGACGGTCTTTGGGGATCTGATGTTACTGGAAATACGCCATTTGAGGATGCCCTTAATACATATAACAAGGCTTTATTAAATACTGTACTGGAAAGTAGTATGGAGGGCCCTTCCTGTGATTATGCAGGTATAAAGGTGTCGGATAATGCCATCATTGCCGAGGTAAACGCTAACGCTACGATTGTCACCCTACGCTTATATAAAGAAGTTGATCACTATGAAATCTATATTTCAAGTTCTCTTGCCAGACCGTCAACGGGTTATATTGACTATTCCGAAGTGTTAAAAAGTATCCTGCATTTATATTGTAAAGCAATTTCAAGTACACCGGATCAATTATATGATGCTATTTATACAACCTGGCAAAAGGGCTCCTCTGTAATAAGCAAAGCTTCATGGACCACGGTAGGGGATGCCAAAGTCAAGTTTAGAATCGATAACAAAAATGCAGGTGTATTTTCTGTAAAAGCAAAATAAGAGTTACGTTATAAATGCCTATAAAAACAAGGTTTAATTGTTGAATAAAACGAGTGTTATAACAAGGTAGCTTTGGCTACCCTGTTATATGTTCGGTACAATTTAGTTATTCCATACTACTCTTCATCGTTTTATTAACCACAGATGCTACAATTCTTGCCGCTTTTAACAGAGATTCTGGATTAACCTTATCTGCGGTGTCTTTTGAAGAGTGTGTAATTATGTCTTCGTCAATTATTGCTATATTAGTTGCAGGTATTCCATATCTGGCGAAAATCTGATGATCACTACCCATCCCCTTTCCAGAATTGAACGAGTAGCTTAATTCTTTACAAGAATCCTTAATATTCGCTGATAACCAGTCAGGAATCATGTAACTAAGTTCAAAATTATTATTATACCATTTGAAATCATAGTCTGTTTCAGCATATAGATTAGCATTAGGCGCTTGCAGACTGCACGAATTTCCTTGTTCACCTCCGTCTATCTCTATAAAAATCTGCTTTCCACCAACCTCATCTATATTAAACACTAATGCACAATCAGATAATTCTTTAGCATGTTGACTTATGTATGCCTGAGCTCCTAGTAAGCCAAGCTCTTCCGCTCCGTAAAATATAAACTTTATATTATAAGGTATTGATTTTCTTACGGAAGCATAATACTTTGCCAGTTCAAGTGCTACTCCAACTCCAGATGCATTGTCACATGCTCCCGGGCCATTTATAGAATCCATATGAGCTGATATAATAATGCTCTTGGCATCTTTTTTTGTGCTATTAATGTTAGCTACTACATTGTACGATATTTTTTTATCTATTTCTGTATTAATATTAACCTGTATACTACCTTCCCTTTTTACCCATTCAAAATCACTTTTATTAATACAAAGAATTGTTTTTGCGTTTATATTATATAAAGAAGCTTCCTGACTTTGAAGTATTACAATTTTATTACTCTGGTCTTTTAATTTATTATAAATTTCTCCCTTTCCGTTCAGTTTTATATTCTCATAGGGATTAAAGCAGATTTTATCATAGCTGATCTCTTTTCCATTAACTGAAACTTTACCCATATTATAATACTGAAAATAAAATTGTTCTTTCACAGCCTCTATCCCGCTTTGCTTAAGACATTTAATTATATATTCATCAGCAGCTGCTTCTGCATCAGAGCCAGCCTCACGAATCCCGAAGGAAGCTATTTTCTCAACATGCTCATACGCATTTTCTATAAAATCCTTTGGTAAATCTAATTGTTCATATGTCAAAGCTTCATTATCAGTTACCGAAGCCTGAGGTGTTATTTTCTCATTGTATCCCATCGGTATTACTGCTTCTAATTCACCCTTATCCTCAACTATAGTTTTGTTCTGATTGTTACACGCTGTAAATGTAAATATAATCATACAAACCATTAAAATCTTGCATATTGCTTTATTCATTTATAATCCCTCCCATATTAACATTATTATAATTACTTTACTTTAACCGTCACCCATTCAAAGAACTTATTGACTGACACATCTAAGAATTGGTATAGGTATTGATACATTACTATTTCATAAATACTATCTGTAAAATTTCACCATCTTTTCAATTTACAAAACCAAGCTTAGACCTTCATCCTCCTTTACGTCATAAAATTCTGATTTCACAGCGTGATCTTAATAATATATATTACTCTATAATGCAAGGTACTTTGCGACAAATAACTTTCTGTTCATTTTATATAGAGTCCACCTTAGCGAACACTATAATTCTAATTATTACTTAACCCAATTGATTATTATAATTCAGAGCCTCTTCGTAGGTAGAAAAATCAGCTCCTTCTTTATACAACTGGATCTGGTTTTCTATATATTGATAATCCTCTTCTGTTTTAGCTTCATACGCTCTTTCAGCCAGTTTAATAACATCAACTGAATCCGATAGTCTCATAACACCTAACTGAGCGATTTTCTGAAAGTATGGGCACTCATAATCTGTTTCAGAGGCAATGACTGCAATTGCAATTAATACTCCATTATGATATTTAAATATTTTATTCATTTCATCTATCTCATCAATTACATCAATATTATGTTTCGCATTCAGGTTTTTACTTAACTTACCTGTATTACAATAAGCTGCCATAAGCTTAGCAATTTTTATCATACTTTCACTATTACTCAGAGAATCTCCATGGGTATCAAATAATTCCTGGGTGAATACTTCCTTTACCGCTTGTGCCTCCGCAAGTTTATCATTATTTTTTCTGATATTGATATTAGAAAAGATAAGATTCACAATGAGAACTATAATAACTGCTGCTACTATTCCTGAACTGATTATTAGCTGCTTATAAAATTTTCGACGAGAAAATATTAATACTTCGGGTAATTCCTTATTAATACATTTTGGATCACCAAAACGTTCTCTCGCAATTCGTATACTTTCTTGATGTGATACGCCAGCAGCCTCCAGTTCATGAACCGATTCTACCAAATGATTTTTCATTTCAAGCTTTAAGCTTATTATTTCCTTTTGATCTCCTCTATAATGTTCAAAAACTTCATCCAAAAACTCATCTATTTCTCTCATTAGTTATCCTCCAGAAATACTTCAAGTATTCTTTTTACGAATCTCCATTCTTCCTTTTTCTGAGTCAAACGTTCGTATCCAGCAGGCAAAATCCTGTAATACTTTCTTCTGCCTCCTTCACTTAATTCTTCACCCCAAAAGGACTCCAGATATCCGTTATTCTCCAACCTTTTTAAGGCCAGATACATTGTACCTTCCTTCAGTTCAAACTCTTCGCTGCTTCTGTCACGGACAATTTTCGCCATTTCAAATCCATACATTGATTTTTTATTAATGAGTGACAGTATAATTGTATCTATATAGCCCTTGAGAATTTCCTTATCGATATCCAAGATATTACCTCCTCATGTATCATTATGTAATCTTTATGAAGCTATATCATTCTCAGTAAATAAATGCATATCGGGTATCTATAATATGGCGACTCTTCTTGTTATCTATGTGTTTCATAATTACTAGACCGACTCTGTTTTGTTTTTTACATATTCTGTTGGACTATTTAGCATTATATAACACATTACTCTATAATGCAATGTACTATTTTAATTATATATTTTCCCACTATTTATCTCTTTGTTAATTTTGTTATAGCTCTAATCATATCTAATCCGATGGCAAGTAATAAACCTTCCGTAGCTTCCATGAATTATCTTTGTTCAGTTGCAATTCTGTTATCATATATCCGATACAATCAACATGAACTCCGGTTGGTCCTATCAGATACTGTTTCAACAGCAAGGACGGTTTATCACCTTCTGTATTTATCACAGCATCACATACTCCATTTGCGTAAACGGTATCTGAAGGCTTTCCCTGTAGGTTATCCCATTCTGTACTGGCATCAGTACGTTTATAATGTTCTATTAGATTATCATTATTAAGCGTCAGAAGCTCATTATTATCCCCATCAAAAATCTTTGCTGCTTTTCCGTCCCATTTTAATGCATAGGAGAAGCCTTTATCAATACTATATTTTTCAGGAAGAAGAAGCAATTTGTATGTATTGTCCTCTTTTTCATATACCGATAGTCCATATACTCCATCTCCACCCTGAGCACCTGTATCACTAATTATAATGATTTCGTTTTTACCATTCTCATTCAAATCTGCACCAATAATCTTAAAGTCCCCCACTGGCGTCTCCGTAATAGTTAAATTGATAAGGTCACCGTTACCAAAGGAAACTGTTATTGTACTCGTATAGTCATTGTCATTTGATAAATGAAGCTGAGCTTTGTCCAGCCTTCCGTCTCCATCATAATCTTGATCTGAATATGCATTTTTGAAGTAATAATTATGTGGTTTTCCAAACAGCGATGCTAGATATTCGTTATTATTATCAACCTCCTCTTCCGGCTCATTTAACTTAAAATATCCTGTATTCTCATCCCATTGATATGTATATTGCACTGTCTTCCCGACTGCATTATTGTATACCTTCGTTAAAAATTGGTATTCCTCTCCAACTAATTCATGTTCAAAAATCACAGACCATTCCTTTTTAGACTCAGCAATTTCAGTTTGACAGATTCTCTTTATTTTATTATCTTTTGTGATTGTGTAAAGGAAGTACAAATTCATATTAGATGATCCATAGGTACCTATCGTAAAATCCGGACAGCTATCCCCATTATAGTCTGCAGATAAAATATCAAATGCACCGCTATAATTTATTTTTGGATAATCCCAATCTTTATTCAAGTCCATTGAGGATAAAATAGCTCCTTCTTGATCCACCAGCTGTAGTTCATAAATGCCAATATAATTCTCGTCATAGGTTCCTCCACCGAATCCGACAAACTTTTCGACATATTTTTCGTCGTAATAAATGCCGTTTGTCATGATTAGCTTGATGTTTGCAGTTGTACCATCAAAAAGCGTTATTTGACTGTCAGAAATCGTAAAATCCTTAAGCTGTACCGGCTGCTTCTGCTCCTTCCAATTATCTTTTTGCTCAGACGGGGATAAAAACAGACCGATGCATACCATCGTAACAAGAATAGCTGATGCCAGCACAATCCATAGTGTAGGTCTTCTATAATTTAAAACATTTTTTATTCTTTCCTTAATCCCTCTTTCTCCAAAAGCAATCGGCATTCCACCCGGCATTTTATTGTCTACCGCCAAAGATAAAAGAGAATTGGAATATTGCTTTTTAATGCTATTTCCTAATTTCTTAATAACTCTTTCATCACAGGACATCTCCATATCACGATTCATCAGCAGGAAGGAAAGCCATACTAGGGGATTAAACCAATGGATACAACATATAAAAAAAGAAATTAGTTTTATCAAATAATCCTTTCTTTTTATATGTACTTGTTCATGCTCAATAATATAGTTACTTTCTTGCATATACAAATCTTTAGGAAGATAGATCTTTGGATTTATTATGCCCATAACAAAAGGTGACTGTACTCCTGCTGCTTCATATAGATTATCTTTTAAGTGAATCGCATGGATTATTCTTTTCTTAAGCTTACTATAAGCAAATCCACTGTAAACAGACATAAGCATTATACCCATTAACCAAATTGCTGCCAGGTAAAACCTTACGAGAGGCCCCTTATTCGTGTGTGCTTTCCTCTGATTATAGTTCACCGAATCTCCTACTATGGATACTGCCTTTACTTTATTCTCTACTAATTCAATGTCAGTATCAGACAATACAATAACCTTCTCTATTCGCTGTGTATTTAGTTGCTTCGGAATCAGACTGATTACACTTTCTAATGTTATTGGACATATTAGCTTCACAAAAACAACTGCCCACAATGCATATGAAAAAATTTTAGGTGCTTTTCTTAGCAACAATCGTACGATTAATACAACTACTATAATATAACAGGAAATCAAACTCATATTTAGAATTTCAACAAATAATTTCTCCACTACTCACCCTCCTCATAGCGGTCAATGAGCTTCCTTATTTCTTCAATCTGATTTCTTGTTAATTTCCTTCTGTCCATAAATGCCGCTATAAATTTAGGCAATGATCCTTCATAGTTATCACCAATAAATTCTTCACTTCTTATCTGATGATATTCATTCCTCTTAATCAACGCTGTCACAATCGCTTCTTCATTTTTAAGTATTCTGTTAACACATAACTTTTTCAAGACTGTATAGGTAGTCGACTTCTTCCATCCAAATTGTGCCTCACAGAGTTTTACTAAATCTCCTGATGCGATAGGCTCCTTCTTCCATACAAGTTCAGCAAATCGATATTCATTGTCTGTTAAAGTATATTCCTTCATGTGCAACCTCCTTGGTCTATAATATATCGACTTTCTTTTCAGTCTATGGCTTATAGACCAGAAAGTCAATACTTATTTTCATCTTATATCGAGTTGGTACAAAATTTAGTAAAATATTGGTCAAAAGATAAGTTCTAGAATTGAGTCAGCGCTATGTCATATAAATATGTCAACGGTTGACAACCCCTTTTCTATGTTATACTAAAAAGGTCGCAGCCTTTGATAAATTGCGGCTTGCGTGAACTATTGAGTCAAAAGCTTGTATCAACCTTTAATATCTAAACTTAGTTAAAAATCAATGAAACTTTTTAGCTTATATCATTATCTAATAAATGTATACAAAAAGCCATGGCTATAAGAATACTCTACCTACGAAAGGAGGTTGCTCTTGAAGCAATTAGTAAAGCGTGCAATGAAGCGGGATACTGAAGCTTTTACGACATTAATTGAATTAAATACTCAAAGCATGTACAAGGTTGCATGGAGTATTCTGCGAAACGAGCAAGATGCTGCAGATGCTATTCAGGATACGATTTTAGCTTGTTTTGAGAAAATACACACCCTGCGAGAGTCCAGCTATTTCAAAACATGGATGATCCGAATTCTGATTAACAATTGTTATTCTATTATTAACAATAGAAAACGGGAATGCTCTATGGATGATTTTCCCGAATTATCGGCAACAGAATCTGAGGAAGCAAACTTTGAATTTATGGAGCTGCTGAATTGCATAGATGAAAAGTACAGACTGATTATAGTACTCTATTATGTAAATGGATTCAAAATATCTGAAATAAGCAAATTGGTAAATCTTAATGAAAACACTGTTAAAACAAGACTTGCACGAGGGCGTAAATGTCTGGAAAAAGAATATATGATTGATTCAACACAGATTAAGGAGGTACATGTCGTTTGAAGAAAGCTTATTATCGCAAGAATATGAAAAGAATACTACGGCAGGATATTAGTATACCTGTTTCCGTCAGGAATGGTATGAACATGGCATTACTGCAAATTAACGATCTACAGACCATGAAAGGAGAAGAGAAAGTGACAAGATACAATTATAATAGGCTGATAAAAAAGGTAGCGGTTGCATTTCTATTAGTTACTCTAGGTGCAGGAGTGACAACTGTTGCTGCCGAAATCATCAAATGGAATACAAAGGTAGCTAATAAATTTGAGGCGAATCCTAAACAGCAGGAAGAACTTATCGAATCTGGTGCGGCCAAGCTGCTGGATACAAGTGATACCCAAAACGGAATTACGATCAGTGCCGTACAGTCCATTGCCGATAAAAAATATATGTATCTATTATTCAAAATAGTCGCTCCGGAAAATATTCCATTAACAGAATCCACCTTTTTCGATAAGATTAAGATTACCGTCGGGGGGAAAAAAATAAAAGCAACCCACTTTGGCGGATGGCTTGATAATGAAATGCCTGACTCCGAAGAAGACACTGCAAATATTAAATATTGGGAGGTTTGGATCAACAATAAAGGTGAAAAAACATTAATGGGAGAAAATATCACTGTTACATTTTCCGATATGATTAGTCTCAAAAATGATAAAGTCGGAGCCACGCCTAGCATTAACGGAGAATGGAATATTACCTGTAATACGGGTAATGCAGATGTCACAAAGAATGTAGCTATTGGCAAACAAATAAAAGAGTTTAACACTACTGTAAAGGAAATAGGCCTATCGCCCATTTCACTTACGGTGTTGTATGAATATGAAAGAACAGAACTAACTGAACAGGTTACGAATAAAGACGGTTCCATTTCAAAGGTTCACGAATATCAAATTCCAGCAGCGCCCATATCCTTTCAGATGGTAGATGGCTCCATAATTGATATTCCCAAAGGCGGTCCAGGAACCGAAGGCTATTCCCATCCTGCTGACTTAGCAAACAATGAGTGTTTTATCAGTTTTGCCTTTAGTAAAATCATTGATATAGAAAAGGTCTCCGCAATCATATTCAAAGAAAAGGATAAGGACCTAACCGTTACTATACCTATCCGCTAGACACTATACATGACAATTGCAGAAGCTTCATCTTTAATTATAGCATTTGCTACTTTTGCTATAGCTTTAATCACTCTTGTTCTTCATTTGATAAAGATGAACAACAAGAGTGATTAGTCAATAATCTCAAATAATACAGTCGAAATAAGTACCTAATCCGATGGCAAGTAATAAACCTTCAGTAGCTTCCATGAATTATCTTTGTTCAGTTGCAATTCTGTTATCATATATCCGATACAATCAACGTGTATTCCAGTTGGTCCTTTCAGATACTGTTTCAACAGCAAGAACGGTTTATATCAACATCTTCTTCCGGCTCATTCATCTTAAATTATCCTGTATCCTCATCCCATTGATATGTATATTGCTGTGTCTTCTGAGCTTTATTATTGTAATCCTTCGTTAAAAATTAGTATCCCTCTCCTACCGATTCAGGTTCAAAAATAAAAGACCATTCCCTTTAAGGAATCAGCAATTTCGGTTTGCCCTTCGCTGCTAACTTTTGTTCTAAGGAAACTCCCCGTTCTGTCATTAAGTACGTCACTCCGGACGCCTAATAGTTCACTATTGCAGAAGCAGTTGTATCATCCTTTATCTGAATTCGGCCTTGTCCATAAGGATTGCTATACTTATCACCGACTACGCCGTTTAAATATTTCTGAATATAGCTGATTAAAACTTGATTATCCAACAATACAGGCTGTACAACGACTTCATTATCACGGAACATATTGATTCCGTCTCCGCCGTTCAAAAGCATATAATTGTGTGACGCCAATGTATAGGTCTTCGCTAGATCGAGGGCTTGTCCACCAACCATAATATCCTTCACTCGGTAAGCGCCTGCAACCTTGACAAAATTCTTTTTGTCATCCACCTCTACAGTGGATGGTATGGAAGTATCAATGGTATATGTCAATCCAGAAACCTGTAAGAAGCCGCCATTCTCCTGTGGAGCTACTCGTGCGGCCATCTCTAATGCATCTATAATTTCCTGTCCGCTTGCTTTCACCACACAGCCAACATTATTGAAGGGATGTACCGCAATTACTTCACCGAAAGTTATATTGCCTGCATTAATATCTGCTCTGATACCACCGCCATTTACAAAGGCAATGTCCGCGGGACCACTCTCATTTCCTGCCATGCCATTGCCCAGAACACAGCGATAAGCATCAGCACATAAGTCGCCCAAATTCGTCTCTTTGTTTCGTACCATACGTATGTTCGTTGCTGGATCGGTGACGGTCAAAGCCACATCCGTCCTGCCTACATTGGCAGCCAAATCATCTGCAAAGTTTTTCTCAATATTTGCGATAAAGCTTAAGGTATCCGCATCCTGTTTTGAATATCCTTTAATTAGACTGGTGGTGATGCTGCCGTCTTCAACGCTAATCACCAAACGCCCTATACTACCAAGCTTTGTACCTGTCTGAGTAAGAACAACATCATTTCCGTCTTTATCCTGTACAGCTTCACTCTCAACAGTGGTGTGGGAATGTCCGTCAATAAATGCATCAATTCCGGTGGTATTCTTAATAACATCGGTAGAACGCCAAGGACTGGACTGCTCATCCGTACCCAAATGCCCAATAGCTATGACATAATGCGCACCCTTCTTTTTCGCATCATTGACCGCTTTCTGAACCGCATCATATAGCTCTTGTCCATTCTTGCCTTCTTTGAAACCATAAATGAATTTCCCTTTGGCATCCTGGAAATAAGCTGGTGTGGATTTTGTAAAAGCTTCCGGTGTCGTAACACCTATAAAAGCCACCTTTTTTGCATCGATGCCTTCTCCATAGGTGACCATGGTATAAGGATTATAAACAAGCTTTTTCGTTCTTAAATCGCTAAAATTACTCGAAACAACCTTTGCATCAAGCTTTTTCATTAACTCCTGCATGCGGTCCATGCCATAATCAAACTCATGATTTCCGGGTACAAATATGTCATATCCAACTTGATTCATAATATCCACTAGATACTGTCCCTGAGAAAGAGTACCGATCGCATCACCCTGCACTGCATCGCCTGCATCGACTAAGGTAACATTATTCTCATCATATTTTTTCTCCATCTTATCCTTATAAGCCGCAACACCGGCATAGCCGATGTTTGTGACGGTTCCGTCCTGGCCCTTGACTTGATTCACACTATTGTGTGTATCATTTGTGTAAAGAATAACAATTTTGCCTTGATCGAACGTCCAGGCAAGGGCAGTGACACCACCCTGTAGCAATCCACAGGCTAAAGCCAGGACGAGTGCAAAAGAAAAAAGCAACTTACAAATTCTCTTCATTAATTAACCTCCTTTATAAAACGATCTGCTTTCCATTATATCACTCGTCCTGAATTACAACAAGAAACTTTAGGGAATTTTACAACTATTTTACATTATTCGTAATTTCACAATATTAACTAATATAGCGCCAAGAAACAGGCCAAGAAATACCTCCCGTCACCGCTTGACATCCCCCATTTTCATGCTATACTAATAAAGTCGCAAATGCCTGAAAAACAAGGTCTTTCTGGGCAAAACATAAGAAAAGCAGCTAGCTTCTTCTCTTATGTTTAAACAAACCGAGTGTTCGTGACCTTCCACTCGTAAAACAAAACTAAAGGAGAAGTAAATATGAAAAAAAATCGTACCCGTTTTATCACGGAGGCAGCCGTTATCGCGGCCATTTATACCATTCTAGTTATCATCTTTAATTATATCAGCTTTGGGCCGGTACAATTTAGGGTGGCTGAAGTTCTTACTATCCTTCCCTACTTTACTCCCGCTGCTATACCGGGTGTAACACTCGGATGTTTTCTCAGCGCTATATTAACTCCCGGAACACCAGCACTCGATATGATATTCGGTACCCTAGCTACCTTAATTGCAGCGATTCTTTCTTATCTGCTTAGGCGTTATAAGTATCTGGTACCTATTCCCCCTATCCTTGTTAATGCTCTGGTTATCCCTTGGGTACTTAAATTTGCTTATGGAGAAGCACAGTCAGTACCTATTATGATGCTGACAGTCGGAGGCGGTGAATTCGTTATCGTCGGAATTTTCGGAATAATTTTTCTACTAGTTCTGGATCAAATAAAGCGCTATGTATTTTATAGCTATAATTAAGAATATTTAACCTAATTAAAAATTGAATACTTCGTGCATGTTCACCCGTTATTCTATACGATTTGCACCTATCATCGTTTATTTTCCATTATCCATGATAGGTGTCTTTTTTATATTTTTTTATATTCTTTATACTCTTTTATATTGCTTCTTATTTTATCGACATTTGTTTAGATAATTATTACATATATCCTGTTTACATTATTGCGTAGGGATGATAAGATATTATGGCTGACACAAAAGAAATGAAATAAAATAATATGCAAATTCGTAGCATTAATATAAATATATCAGGATATGAGGATAAGTATATGCAGGGAAATGAAAACAAACCGGATAATAAAGGTCAGAATTGGATCGATGTACCGTCCTTTGTTAATAAAGGGAACAATATAAATCAAGGATCAGGACGTGTAAAGAATAAATTAGAATTTGAAGATGACGATAGTACTTCATTTGTACGAGAGGTAAACTCCTCCCTGGCTAAACAGGTTAATGAAATTGACAAAAGCATTAAGCCCCGTAGTAATACCCCACCTAAAAAGAAAAAGCTTCCAAAAGCTATAAAAATCACCTTCTTTACCTTACTATTTCTAACTACTGTAGGCTGCCTTCTTATGTTTACTACCCCCGGCAGGAAGCTGATTATCCGAATTGCAGGTGAATACATATATAGTAACCTGGATTATAAGGATTCGAAGGATGCTCAGACTGCGAACGGGGATAACCTTTCCGGAAATGACCATAAGCCTGTTGATAAGATTGTAAATATTCTGTTAATCGGTATTGAGAAAATTAAGAATGCTCAAAATACAGACTCGATGATTATAGCAACAATGAATACGGAAAAACACACCTTAAAGCTCACTTCTCTTATGAGAGATTTATATGTTCAGATTCCGGGCTACGATAACAACAGACTGAATTCTGTCTATGCAAAGGGTGATATAGAATTACTTTATGATACTATTGAACTCAATTTTGGTGTCGAATTAAATGGTTATTGCATGGTAGATTTTGAAGATTTTCAAAATATAGTTGATATGATTCATGGTGTTGAGGTAACCTTAACTCCTGAAGAGGCGCAGTATCTTAACCATACAAATTATATATCGGATAAAAAAAATCGTACCGTAGTTCCCGGAACGCAAATCTTAAATGGGAATCAAGCTTTAGGCTACTGCCGTGTTCGTAAGAAGCCTACCGCTACAGAAAGTAATGACTTTGGAAGAACGCAAAGACAAAGAATTGTCCTATCAGCAATTTATGATAAGGTTAAGAATAAGAATATTGTTGAATTAGTGGTTCTCATGAATAAAATACTGAAAAGCATCCCCATAGAGACTGATATCACAAAATCCGAATTCAACCGCTATTTGGAGGAAGCCGCAAATCTAAAAGTAAAGAGCCTAAAGACCTTCCGCGTACCCACTGATGATAATTATGAAAATGTAATTATTAATAAGAAGGATGTTCTTCAACCCAAGGATTGGGATAAAATGAAGGACGAGCTGCATACCTTTATCTATGGTTCAGCAAATACTTCTGTAACTGAGGAATAGAACAAAAAGGATGCCCCAAAGTTTCTGCCTTTCTAATGCCACCAAATATACAATGCATTTTGTATATTATAAGGAATTAGAACTAAGCTTGATTTTTGGTGCATCCTTTGATTTTATAAAACTGGTTTCTCTAATAAAGCCTGTATTATGTCTTCTTTATTCCTGCTGGCACAATTTATAAAATGAACCGCTTCATTAATATTACCAAGCATATGGGCGTCTGAATCCGAAATAATATTGCACTCTTTAAGATAGGGATTTTTTTTACGAAGCTCCTCTAAGTGGCTCAGATCAGCGAGCTCTGCCACTGTAAAAGTCGCATCAGGCGGAATAAAACCAAGGTTAGAGATTAAACTGTTTGAGTTCTTATCGATATGGGCCGGGATATAGACACCATGAAACTCTTCCATTAATCCACCTAGCTGGTCAAAGGAAATACTTGTAGCATTAATGAGTAAATACGGTTCTGTTCCTATCCTCTGATCCTCTTCATTATAAATCTCCTGTTTTCCAAAAACCCTCTCCTCATTCGGGATTTTCATCAGTTGTGACGTAACATATTCATCAAACCGGAGAGCATCCGATAGCTCGGCAAATAAGCATAATACATGTACCTCCTCCATCGTACACAGCTCCATGCCGGGTATCGCAATCATTCCATATTGCTTGGCAAGCTCTAGTACAGCCGGGCAGTTTTTGCAGGAATTATGATCAGTTACCGCAATTACATCTAGCTGTTTTAAGTATGCCATACCAATAATATTGGAGGGCAGCATATCCTCATCGCCACAGGGAGATAGACAGGAATGGATATGCAAATCATAGGAAAGCTTAAGCATTCAGCTGTTTATAAACCGTGAGAGCTGCATCGAAAATCGGCAGTTCTGTTTCAAGTACCGTTATTTCCTGCTCCCTTGCCTTATTGAAAGCGGATTCATCAAGCTTGCTTCCTTCTGCCAGAATGATGCATGATGCATCTGCTAACGCAGCAACCGCCAGGGTATTAATATTACCCATTACTGTCACCCAGGCCGAATTAGCAGGCATCCTTCCCATCGCAATACTTAACAAATCACAGCAGTAAGGTAAAGCAATCTCCCTTTGCGTATTATTTCCTTCATTCACTACCTTAAAGCTCCCTGCTTGAATCAATTCAAAAACCTTCATTTAACTCTTCCTCTCTCCGGTACTTTTTCATAGCCATGCCTAACCTTAGAATTAGTTTATGCCACGTATGATTATGCTTCTCATTCACATTTAAAATGTTAATTTTTGTTACTTCTTTATATCCAGCTTTGATAACTCATCAGATAGCTTATGAATATAATCCCTGAGGATATGGATACAATCCTGCTCCTTTGCTACACCGCGGATAATATCCTCTGCGAGCGCCTTGCAGGTAGGAGCGCCACAGGAGCCGCAATCAAGACTTGGAAATCGTTTACATAGCTCATCCACTCTGGACATATTTGCAATACTTTCCTTCATATTGTTACCAAGCTTAAAGACCGGTTCATATTTTACTTCATCATTCCAGTAACTATCGGGATGAGTTCCGTTGGCTATATGAGAACAGGCGATCGGCAGATATTTTCTTAATCTAAGTAATTTCACCTTGGCAAGGTAAGGATTTTCAACTGTTAAAACTCCTCCTACGCAGCCTCCCGCACAAGCATTCAACTCTATGAATTCCAACTGGTCAAACTTCTGGTCCTCTAAGTCTTCCAGTACCTTGATAACATTCTCAATTCCGTCCGCTGCAAGATAATTATCTGTAAGCAGGCTTCCGGCTTCGCCTCCGGTACTGCCCCAGCCAATTCCAATTCGGCCTGAGATACGCAGCTCCATCGTGTCATCTATACTATGCTTCATATGTGGAAGGAGTATCGGATAAACCTCCTTAATTGCTAGGACCCCGTCTATTTCACTGTGATCTAAGCCTATCGGTGATTTTACAGCAGTCATCTTTGCCGGACATGGGGAAATAAAAATAATTCCGATCTTCTCCCTTGGCAGACCTGTTTTCGCCATAGCTTTCTCTCTTGCTAAGGCTGCTGCTAAATCTACCGGGGCACAGATCGGTATTAAGTGTTCTATCAGATTAGGAAATCTAACCTGAATTAATCTGACGACGGAAGGACATGCCGTACTGATAATTGGCCATTTTTCCTTATGCTCGTTCACATACTTTCTTGATAACTCTGATACCAATTCTGCGGCTCCGCTGACTTCATATACATCATCAAAGCCCATTTTAATCAACGCGGTTAAGACGATATTAATGTCCTCTAGATGATTGAACTGTGCATAAAGAGAGGGGGCCGGCAACGCTACCGTATATTCATATTTTTTCATGATATCAAGTGAGTCAATCGTTGCCTCCTTCGCATGATGAGGACAAATTCGAATGCACTCGCCACAATCAATGCAAAATTCCTTAGTAATAACGGCTTTTCCATTTCTAACTCGGATAGCCTGCGTCGGACAACGTTTGATACAATTAATACACCCCATGCATAAATCTTCCTTCAAATGAACTGAAGTAAAAAATTTACCCATAGTAACATCCCCCCCTGTGTACTTAATATAAATTGGTAATAGTGAAGCTAATCTCTATCACATCTTTACTTTCATAATTACTGTAGTGCCCACTCCGATCGTACTTTCAATTTTCATCTCGTCAGAATATTTCTTCATGTTAGGCAAACCCATACCGGCTCCAAATCCAAGTGAACGGATATTGTCCGGTGCTGTAGAATAGCCCGCCTGCATGGCAAGTTCAATGTTCTCAATTCCCGGTCCCTGGTCCTTTAATACCATTACAATCTCCTCAGGAGAAATCGTAACATTTATTGTCCCACCGGATGCATGAATTACCATATTAATCTCGCCTTCATACATTGCGATTGATACCTTGCGGATAATCTCGGGATCAACACCCATCTTCTTCAGCCTGCTTTTTACACTGCTGGAAGCCTCACCGGCCCTGGTGAAGTCATCAGCCGGCACTTCATAAGTCATTACTATAGCATCATTCACGATATGTCGGACCTCCCCGTAACCCTTTTTCATACAGCTTACCGCAAGCAGAAAACATTCTGTGATTTGTTGACAAGATAGCGATCTCCTTCTCCTTAGCCATTTGGATCATTGTCTCATCTGGAAATTTACCCCTTACGAAAACAATACATATAATGTCCATCATCTCACAGGTCCTTATTACCTGAAGATTACATAATCCGGTCAAAAGTACTGATTGGTCCTTCATAAAAGCCAGAACATCACTCATCATATCCGAACCACAGGCCGTATGAACCTCTCTTTCCTTCCATTCTTCGCCGACAATATACTTAGCTCCTAAAATTTCTTTAATTTCACTAATAGTCATACAAACCTCCATCATATGTTGGGTAATTGGTAATTGCGAAACTCATTAATTGTAAGTATTGTATACACAGCACATACTATTCCGGAGCGGAAGTTAAGCTCACAGGAGCGTTGGAGCGAAGGAATAGTATATGTTGTGTATACAATTAGTAAAACTAAATCGTTTCGCAATTACCTAAAGTTGAGTAATATTAATTAAGTATTTGACTAAACACTTCGAATGAACTGGTTGAAAGCTTCTTTGCCATGACTAATGCCGTGCTTGCATTCGCAAGCTGTATTCTATATTCCTGCGGCCCCTTTTGCAATGCAATTCCAATGCTGGCACTGATACCGTTCTTGGTATGCTCATAGGAGTAGTTAGCTTCAATTATTCTGCATAACTGATCTGCTTTATCATAAGCTGCTTTATCTGAAGGGAGATTCTTCATATATACTACAAATTCGTTCATGCCTGTCCTTCCGATAATATCATTAGAACGAAACTGATTCTTTAACTGTTTGCCGATTACAGATAATATATTATCTCCGTTTATGCTTTTTCTGATTTCATTTAGATTCTTATAATTTCTCACATCAATAATAAACAAGGCTGAAAGAGAGCTATTCTCTTGATTAAGCATTTCCTCCGTGATAAGTTCTTCTGCAGATTCCTTTGTACAGACATCCGTTAAGGTATCCTTGTTCGGCTTAATGACACGCCTTTCTTTCTCTTTGGCAGCAACATTAAGCGTTGACAGCTTTCCAACCACCTTATAAGGAGTCCTGTTTTCATCAAATATAATTGATGCATAACAGATATACCAGATATGTACACCCTCCTTATTCATAAGTCTGAGTTCAAATCTAACCTGCTTTCTGCCACTCATAACACTGTTGAAGATTGAAACGATTGCCGGTAATTCCTCTTCATGTATTAGTTTTGTCTTCTCAAGTCTCTTTCGAAAGCCCGGTATTACGGAGTCCTTTCCGAATAATTCCCTGAATAGTTCTGAAAAGGATAAAGTATCTGTTGCAATCTCATATTCAAAATATAAATCTCTTGATAACTCGGTAATTTTATTATGATAATCATTAGTCTGCTCGAGTTTTTTGTATCCAGCCATTAGATTCGTAATATCCATCGCAATACAGGAATATACGGGCACCGTCTTTACCCCCGAAAGATAAGTTTCCTCGATTTTACTTCCCGTTATCATAACCCATCGAAAGCTTCCATCATGCTGCAGGGTCCGGAAATTTATATTAATCATATCATCCTTCCTGCGCTTTTGATCGGCTAATTGCTGTGTTACGTAGATGATATCTGCGGAATATACAATTCTAAGTAAAGCTAAAGGTGCTTTCATGATTACTTTATCCGAGACACTTTTGATTAAGGAATAAAAGGAATCTGTCGCATAAAGGATCGTCAGCAGATCGTCAAATGCCAGCTTTGCTATCCCTCCTGGTGCTGTAATCAATAACTGGTCTATCTGTTGTTTATTCGTCTGGTCCATATCGGCACCCTTTCTTTTATTAAATTTCTCCCCATCCACTATATATAAAATATCGTATGCTCTAAATAAATTGTCAGTAAGCGAACATTTACCAACTATGTGCTAATTATAAATCAATTTGTCACTAATTACAATCTTGTTATGTAGGTTATTTTAGGATATATTGTATATACAGCACATTATATATAATATAAAGGCGTTAGATTATGCAGGTTGCATAGAACTGATTCTGTAACGATTCCGATTGTTGTTAATAATTTTTGTAGATTTTTTAACATACTTATGGTATAATGTCAATGTTTGTGGCGACACAGTTTAATTCAAGGAGGTTAAAAAATGGGATCGCAAAATAATACAGTACCCTTTGCAGGAA
>JAEZTJ010000099.1 GCA_023421505.1 Bacillota bacterium | reverse complement strand
TTACGTACTTCATCCAAGCGGGAGCGTGTTGCGAACAAACTATGTTTTGTATCACAATTTCACAAACATAAATTGTGCAAATTGACGAAACACATTTTGCAACTGGGCTTTTGACACTCTAATCCTATATTTTCATCTAATGCGAAAGGAAATGATGAGGTAAAGCAATGCCGACAGTTTTAATTATTGAGGATAATGAAAATATTCGGGAAGAGGTTTCAGCTTATTTTGAGAAAAATGGCTTTCAGACGAAGCTTCCGATATCCTTTCATATTACTGATATTCTTAAGGAGAAGGCAGACGCTGTACTTCTTGATATCAATCTTGATGAAGAGGATGGTTTTACAATATGTAAATCAATTCGCAGTAGCTCGGATGTACCGATTTTATTCGTCACAGGAAGGGATAGTATCACAGACGAGCTTTTGGCTATGTCGAGTGGGGGGGACGATTATTTACGAAAGCCCTACAGTCTTCCGGTTTTGGTTGCAAAAGTAAAACGCATGCTGGAAAGATATCGAACAAGAGAAGAAGGGAATGAGCTTACAATAGGTACAATTCATTTAGACATTGTAAGAAGCCAGTTGCAAATTGGAGATCAGAATATTGATTTACCGAAAAATGAGATGAGAATATTATATTTCCTGTTTCTGAATAAGGAGAGAGCCATACCCAAGGATGAACTGATTGAATATCTTTGGGAAAATAAGTGTTATGTAGATGAAAACATACTTAATGTTAACCTGTCAAGACTCAGAAAGCGACTGGCAGATGCAGGCTATAAAGAATTCATTATAACTGTTCCAAAAATCGGATATCGTATTAAGAATGTAACGGAGTGTGATCTATGATTGTAGATTTTATATACGAGAAAATAATCCTGCTGATTATTCATCTATTTTCCTCCTTGGCACTTGTTATTTTCTTGAGATTAATGGGTCTGCCTGGCGGTGCCTTACTCATCATTCTGATCAGTTGGTTTTTTCTGCTATTCATTTACTTATTCGTAGAATATATAAACTTAAAGCATAAGCAGAAAATAATTGACAGAAGGCTTGAGGAGCTTGATCAAAAATATCTGATCGCAGAGTTACTAGATACACCGGATACTTTGCTTGAAAAATTATATTACAGACTTATAAAAAGCGCGTCCAAATCCATGCTTGAAGAAGTGGGAAAGGTAAGAGAGGGGCAGCTTTTATATAAGGAATACATAGAAAGCTGGATTCATGAAATAAAGACTCCTATTACAGCTGTTGATTTAATCTGTAAAAACCATAGCACTGAAGAAACAAAACGGATTAGTAAAGAACTAAAGGATATTCATTATCTGGTCGAGCAGGCGTTATTTTATGCCAGAAGTGAATATGTTGAAAAGGATTATTTTATATCGAATATCCGGCTGTTTGATGTTGTACATCAGTCACTTTTAAATAACAGAGCTGCTTTAACGGAGAATTATATTGAGCTTATTGTGGATGAGACAGAGGAAAGAGTATGGTCTGATGAAAAGTGGCTGGTTTTCATACTGGGACAGCTAATTAATAACGCAGTGAAATACAGCAAAAAGGTGGCGCCTAAGCTTCATATCTATTCAGAAAACACCGAAAACGGAATCAGACTTATCCTTGAAGATAATGGAATAGGTATATCAAAGGCAGAGCTTCCTCGAATATTTGAAAAAGGCTTTACCGGAATAAACCGTACCAAAAATAAATCCACCGGAATGGGCTTATATCTTTGCAAAAAGCTTTGTGATAAGCTGGGACTGGGTATTTTTGCCGAGGCAGAGGAAAGGCTTTTTACAAAAATTATCCTCTCTTTTCCGATTGGTAAATTAACCAAAGAATATACAGAAGCCTTTCATAACGATCAAGGACTTACAAAAGTGTAAGTAAACATTCTGTAACGATCTTGCTATACTTGCATTAATCAAAGTAAGAGACAAAGCTGACAGATTACCTGACTGCATTGTCCTTACGGATGTGGAAGGAGCAAAACGATGAATGTATTATTAAAAATTGAAAAGCTGGAAAAGTATTACGGTAACAAAACTTATTTAACAAAAGCAGTAAACCGCATATCCTTCGAGGTAAAGCAGGGAGAATTCGTGGGAATCATGGGAGCTTCCGGCAGCGGTAAGAGTACCCTTTTAAACTGTATCGCCACGATTGATGCAGTAACCGCAGGACATATTTACTTAGATGGTACAGACATCACAGCACTAAAGGATAAGGAGCTTGCAAAATATCGTCAGGATAATCTTGGATTTATCTTTCAGGATTTTAATTTATTAGATACCCTTACGATTGAGGAAAATATCGCACTTGCACCTACTATTTCAGGAAAAGATACGAAGCAGTTGGAGGCGAAGGTTGCAGATATCGCCAAAAAGCTAGGGATACAGGAGGTATTAAAAAAGTTTCCCTATGAGGTATCTGGTGGACAAAGACAGCGCTGTGCCTGTGCAAGAGCACTCATTAATAATCCTAAAATTATTTTGGCCGATGAACCTACCGGAGCACTTGATTCAAAATCCGCTAGTATGCTGTTAGAGAGCTTTTGTGATATGAACGAAAAGATGGGTGCCACCATATTAATGGTAACACACGATATATTTTCAGCAAGCTATTGTCAAAGGATATTATTCCTAAAGGATGGAAAGCTGTTTAACGAGCTTTACAAAGGAGATAAAACCAGACGCGAATTCTTTACCGAAATAATGGATACGGTAACCTTACTGGGAGGTGAAGAATAAGTGTTAAGAAAACTCGCATTTCGTAACGCTAAGCGTTCCATCAGGGATTATGGAATCTATGTTTTAACTATCACGATTATCTTTTCTTTAATCTATGCGTTTAATATGATTATCTTTTCAAAGGATATCCTGGAGCTTAGCAGGATGATGGATACCTTACCCTTTGCAATTATTGCGGTATCCGTTGTAATTGTATTAGTAACAGGCTGGCTGGTTCACTATATGAACAAATTTATGCTGCAGAGAAGAAGCCGGGAATTTGGAACCTATATGCTGCTTGGTATCAGTAATAAAGTAATTTCGAAGTTATTCTTTTTAGAAAATACCATTATGGGCTTTACCTCCCTGTTAATCAGCCTGATCGTCGGAACCTTTTTTTATCAGCTACTGACGGCGATCATAATGAATATATTTGAAGCGAGTTATAAAATCAAGCTTTCCTTTTCATTAAAAGCACTGGGGCTTACCTTATTATACATCATCTGTATCTATCTATTTTCTATCCTGCGTACAAAGTTCATACTAAGAAAAATGAAGATTTATGACCTGATTTATGCCGAAAAGAAAAATGAGACTAGTAAGCTTAAAAATAATAGAGGAAATTGGTTTATTTTTATATTGTCCATCGGAATTGGAGTTCTTGGCACTGTAATCATGAAGTGGAGCGGCGAGATAACCTTTTCAAAAATACTCCAGATTGGACTATGCTATTTACTCTGTATTTATGGCTTCTATATTTCATTGTCTTCCATTATCGTAAAGATATATATTCATAATAAGAGGCTCAAATATCATAAGGAAAATTTGTTTTTATTCCGTAATCTGTCAGCAAAAATAAATACCATGAGTATCACTTTAGGAACATTAGCAATGTTACTTACACTTACTCTGACATCAATTTCTATGGGAGCGATGTTTAAAGGTTATTTTGATGAAGCCAGTAAATACAACTCACCCTTTGACGTTACAGTCAGCCATCACGTCAGCCGTCTCGGTACTTCAAAAAATTTTGAGCTTTATAGGGATTACTTAAAAAATAACTATACCATTAAAGAAGAAGTAGAATATCCGGTATACTTAAGCAGTGGCAAGGATATTTCTAATCTTTTAACCGATACCTTACTGGAAGCAGCCTATTACGGAGCAGATACCATCATGAAATATAGTGATTATGCCAGATTACGTAAAATTCTCGGTTACGAGGCGGTGGAACTTAAGAAAGGGCACTTTCTGCTGCATTGTATTAATGGGGTGAAAGACATTATTGACAAGAAGACTGATTTATCAATTAATATCGGTAGTTATAATCTAAAATATCAAGGGAGCTGCTTAGAGTCCTTTGGATTAGATGGGCCTAATGGTTTCTATTATGTTGTTATTGTTCCTGATGAAGCAATTGCTCAGTTAAAAGTAGAAAATATGGTATATGTCGCAAATACAGAAGAGGAAACCTCCTTTGATACCCAAAATACGTTAGAGGAATTAAGCAGACAGGATAGAGTAAAGGATGACGACGGCTATATTTATCCCAATGTATCTGTTCGAAAAGCCAGAATAGAAGAAAATAGATCTATTCTTACTATTTTTACTTTCTCCTTAGATTATATTGGTTTAATCTTCATCTGTATAGCAGCTACCATCTTGGCAGTTCAACAGATCAGTGATTCCGTTAATTATCAGTTCCGATACAGAATCTTAAATCATCTTGGCATGCAGAGGAATCGTATGGATTCCTTAATATTAAAGCAATTTATCTTTTATTTTGGATTACCTGTTGTTCTACCGATCCTAATGAGTGCTTTGATTGCTGACAGCATTATGCCTATCTTCTCGGCATTTTTATCAGCCAGATATCTATTTTTGTCATTTTGTATATCAACGTGTTTGTTTTTATTTGTATATGCTTTATATTTTCTGGCTACTTATATTTTCTACAGAAAGAATGTATTATTATCTACTTATAACAGGAATTCCTGATCGTAATATAATGGATGCATGTAAATAAATTCGTCTATTTGTTGAAGTTACCCTCGGTATTTTCTATATATATCGAGGGTTGTTTCCTATACCTACTACTTATTTTTACAATATGGACATTTTGGATAATCCATATCATATTCTTTTTCACATATAGGGCAAATAACTTGTTCTATCGTAAATTCCTCCGGTTCTGGTATTAGCTTAAATTGCTTGTTGTCCCTTTTCTCGATAATTACAATAACTACCAATATGGAAAGAGATAGCATAGTTATACTAATAAATAGAGGGAAGGGTACTCGAATTGCAATGTTCAGTGTGGAATTAAGTGCATCTGAAATCATGAAAATAGATGCTAAAACGATGCCACTAACAATAGTCGTAATTAATCTTGATGCCTTGGCATGATGAAATAGCGCTTTAGCGGTTCTCCACTTAACAATATAGTAAAACATAAAAAGGACAGGATAGATTACGGAGAATGCACTAATCGTTATTGAATTAGCTAAGTTGTCCAGTTTATTATCATTTCGCAGAAATGATGTTAAGAATGAAAGAAACATAACAATTAACGGGATTCCAGCTAACATAGCTATGAGTTCCAGCTTATTTTTATTTCTCTTCTTTTCTGCTTTTATCATAGTATCACAATACTTTTTTAAATCAGGCCCAGTGATACTTATCAACTGTTTTCCTTCTGCCTGAGCTGACAAAAAATCATCCAAAATTTGAATAAGGCAAGCTTCTTGATGCAATCCATAGACATTAGCTAATTGAATATATGTCTCTATCTTATTAAAACATATTGCATAATCGTCTACTAATTGCTTTTTTGCATCTTTATACTCACTGCTTTCTAAATAATTCACACTTCATTCCCCCTAATTGTTTCTTGAATTATGTTCCTAGATACTTTTATAATTTGTTCATACGAATTGATAAACTCAGTTAGGCTTAGCACTCCGATATCACTAATGGAATAGTATTTTCTCTTGGGACCAAAGGGAGATTTGCCAATTCTGCATATAATATCTCCCTTATTCTCTAATCTGGTTAATACCGGATATAGAGTCCCTTCTCCAATATCTGAAAAACCATGTTTTTCAAGTATGGATATTATTTGATATCCATAGGTCTCACCTCTGGATATAATAGATAAAATACAGCCTTCAAGAATTCCTTTAAGTAACTGGGTGTCTCCCATACTTGCCACTCCTCAAATTTATTTGGTAATATAAGGTATTGTTTACAATATATAGCACCTACTTTGCATTGTCAAGTAGGTAATTGATCTAGTAACTCACTAATTTTTTGAGAGCAGTGCTTGCTTAACCAGTGAGAAATTGTATAATTGTTATAGAGTTATTTACGATTACAAAACAGGGGGGTAATTAGTGTGCTTCAGAGGGTTAATGATATTGAGCTTTTTTATGAAGAATGCGGGCAGGGCAGTCCGATTATTTTGCTGCATGGTAACGGAGAAAGCCATAAGATATTTCATCAGCTTTTAAAGCTTCTTTCTACTAGGTATAAGGTTTATGCCATAGACAGCAGAGGTCATGGGCAAAGCACTCAGGTAAAATCATTTGATTATATGCAAATGGCGGAGGATATAGCAGAATTTATTCGAGTTAAGGGAATTAATAAACCTATTCTATACGGCTTCAGTGACGGCGGGATACTGGGGCTTATTATTGCCCATAGATACCCGGATTTGCTTTCAAGGCTTATTATCAGCGGTGCAAATACGAAGCCGGACGGATTGAGGCCTTTTTACTACCGATTATTTAAGATGATCTACTTTTTCTCAAGAAGCCCCAAATACAAGCTTATGATTACCCAGCCGGATATAAAGGATGAGGAGCTAATGAAAATAAGTATTTCAACCTTTGTATTAGCCGGAAGCAAGGATTTAATCAGCGAAATACATACTAAGCATATTGCCTCCTGTATCAAGGGCAGCACCTTAAATATTCTAAAGGGTGAAAACCATATGAGTTATGTATTAGATAATGATAAGCTATATAAGATAATTGAACCGTATTTATCATAACTATAACCTATCAGGCCTTACTAATTACCTTAGTTTAATTTAAACTTGAACATGGTTAATGGTTACAGAATTTTGTATTTAACATATTGTGATAACATATCATATAAAACATGGAAGGTAATTGATATGGAAAGACTTAGTTTTGCCGGTATCGAGCAGAAGCTTCATCCTCTACGTGAGAAGTACATAAGAGGTGTTTTTGATAACAGAGAGCTGATTGATGACAAGGATGAACAAATTATTGACGATATTCTTAAAGTATATCATAATTATTCTGATCAAACCTCCTTAGCAAGCGGAGAGTGGAGCTGGATACAGGAGAATAAGCAACAGGATTATAAACGGCTACTGAAAGAAGGAAATAAAGATGAATTAATTCGTATGTACAGGAATTTCTTCAGAAATCAAGTGTCCTACGGTATAGCAGCACCCGATGCTGAGGGCGGAACTGATTGTAGGAAACTAGTTAATGATATCCTTTTAGATGTAGATACCTGGCTGGAATTCTGCGGTAATTTACCATTATCGGAATTAAATACGTTAAAGATTGGTAACCCTTTTGGGATAGTAATAGATGGAGCATTCATTATGTACAACTCCTGCAGACATTATTATCACGCCTTTATGATGAATACCTTAACTGAGACAATGAAACACCCTGTTTTTCTGGAGATTGGTGCAGGCTATGGCGGTGTATTTTATTTTTTGAATAAAATGAAGGATAATTTTTGTTATATTGTCTGCGATTTAATGGAAACTTTATTTACGAATTACTATTATACGAAGAAATGGGCACAATATACAGAAAAAGAGATAGCGATTAAATGGGCATTTGACGGTGAAATTAAGGAAGAAGACAAGAAAAACTTCCAATTAATCTTAGTACCCTCTGTAAGCCATCATAATATGAAGACGAATATTGATGTAGCCTATAATGCAAATTCTTTCTCTGAAATGTCTTATACAGATATATGTCAATATTTTGAAACAATAAAGCGTAATAATGCAACCTATATTTTTCATCAGAACAGTAATTTCAGACTATTTAAAAACTCCTCTCGTGGGCATCTAGAGATACTGTCCCAGGAATTTCCGATACCTGCTGAATACAGATTAGTTTATCAGGCAATTTCACCGTGGACGGGAGCGGGAGGCAGGTACAGGGAATACTTATATCAACTCAAAGGTTAAACTGCTAAGGAGAACCAGATGAATTCTATTATCAACGTTAAGAATTTCACAAAAACCTACGGGGAGTTTACAGCTGTTAATAACATTTCTTTTGAAGTAGAGGAAGGCACTGTGTTTGCATTTTTAGGGCCAAACGGTGCCGGAAAAAGTACAACAATCAATACCTTGTGTACGATATTTGAAAAAACTTCCGGTACGCTTTCTATTGACGGAAAAGATGTTACAACACAGAAAAGTGAAGTCCGGTCTTCGATTGGAGTCGTATTTCAAGATTCTACCCTGGATGCAAAGATGACAATTGAAGAAAATTTAAAGATGCATTGTACCTTCTATAACATACCAAGGAAGGAAGTCGAAGAACGGATACAGTTTGTCCTTCAATTAGTTGATTTATTAGGAGAAAGAAAGAAGTTAGTAGGTGCGTTATCAGGTGGAATGAAGCGGCGCGTGGAGATTGCCCGGGGGTTAATTCATTATCCTAAGGTACTATTTCTGGATGAACCCACAACCGGGCTTGATCCACAGACACGGGCTCATATCTGGGAGTATATTATTAAGCTTCAAAAAGAGCGCAATATCACAATATTTTTGACCACACATTATATGGAAGAAGCAGAAATATGTAATAAGATTGCTATCATTGACGGAGGCAAAATTGTTGCTCACGATACTCCCTATGCCTTAAAAAAACAATATACGCGGGATAAAGCGTATATCACGACCAGAAAAGGACTTGAGCTTGAACAGCTCTTAATTCAATATGATTTAAATTATGTAAAGAAAGAGGGGTATTATAAGGTTGATGCCGAAAATACGGAGCATCTGATGCAGGTGCTAAGCGAGCAGAAGGATGAAATCACTGATATAGAGATTAAAAAAGGAACCTTTAATGATGTGTTCTTAGAGATTACCGGAAAAAAGATAAGAGAGGACGCCTAGTATGAATACAGTATTAGCATTATGGATTAGAGGTTTAAAAGCTTTTGTAAGAAATCGTACCGGTTTAATTTTCTCCCTTATTTTTCCGTTTTTCTTTGTCTATGTATTTGGTGCAATTTTTAAAAATGACTACATTGTTAATCCAATTGCCTACATGCTATCCGGTGTTATCATTACAACAGTATTTGAAAGCTCACTGAATTTAGCTTCCACTACGGTTGATGATATGGTCAATGGCTTCATGAAGGAGGTTTTGGTTTCGCCTGCAAGGAGATTATCCGTTGCAATCGGACAGCTGTTATCGGCTGCAACTGTTGCTACGATCCAAGGAATTTTAATTCTCGTAATCGGGTTATTTATTGGCATCAAATTTACGCAGTGGACTACACCGTTCTTCATACTTGCTGCTATGATTTGTGTTGGTCTTGTTTTTTCCGGTGTTGGACTCTATCTTGCAACTATCGTAAGAAATGGACAAACCTTTCAAATCGTTAAAACCGCGGTTACTATGCCCATAACCTTTATATCCGGTGCCTATATTCCTTTAGAAATGTTACCGAAGACCTTAAAGTTTTTTGCATATTTTAATCCAATGACTTACGCCACAGCATTTTTTCGGATGATTGTCCTAGAGAAAACAAATTTATCGGCAGCCGAGCTTGTTAAAGAGGGTGTAGCAATTAGTATCAATGGCTTTATCGTCACTCCGTTAATGTCCTTTCTTATCATTGTATTGATTGGAGTTATATTCGTAATATTAGCCACCAATTCTTTTGTCAGAACGGATTTTTCAAGACTGAACAGAAGCTCCAGTGATGCCAGTGCCTTATGGGGCTAAAAGATTGTTGTGAGGCCAAAACAAAAGTAGATGTTGTGAGAGTAAAAGCAAAGAGTAAAACAAAAATATGATTGACAAATGGTAATGTTTATGCTAGCATATTTTAGTGTGCCGCACAGCGAGGTATAAGTTCTGTTTACGATTAATATTGTACAGACACCATAGCTGGCGAGTAATGATAATAGGAGGTGCCAATATGTACGCAATTATTGCAACTGGTGGAAAACAGTACAAGGTAGCGGAAGGCGATATCATTAAAGTAGAGAAGCTTGGAGCAGAAGCAGGAGCAACTGTTACTTTTGATCAAGTACTTGCAGTTAACAATGGTTCATTAGTAGTAGGAAATCCTACTGTAGCTAATGCAAAGGTTACTGCATCTGTTGTAGAAGAAGGCAAGAACAAAAAAGTTATTGTATTCAGATACAAGAGAAAATCCGGATATCACAAAAAGAATGGTCATAGACAGCCATATACCAAGGTAAAGATTGAAAAGATCAATGCATAGGGAATGAGATATGATTAGTGTATCCCTTTACAAAAATGCAGACAATTTGATTACGGGCTTTAAACTTTCCGGACATGCTGATTATTCACAGTACGGAAGTGATATTGTTTGTGCTGCTGTTTCAGCATTAGTAATCAATGCAATTAATTCTATTGAGAATTTTACCTCGGATAGGTTCAGTTTAGAACAGGACGAGAATAAAGGTTTTATAGAATTTCATGTGATTTCCGGGGTCTCAAGTAATACGAATTTGTTGTTAAGCTCTCTGGCACTGGGATTACAAGGTGTTGCAGAAGAATATACGGATAAGTATATCAGATTGACCCAAGTGAAATCACAGTAACTTTAGATAGTGGGTGAAGAACTTTAGTTCATCCGCGAATTGAATTTAGGAGGTGTAGAACATGTTAAGAATGAACCTTCAATTTTTCGCTCATAAAAAGGGTGTTGGTTCTACCAAGAACGGTAGAGATTCCGAGTCCAAGAGATTGGGTGCAAAAAGAGCAGATGGCCAATTTGTTCTTGCAGGAAATATTCTTTACAGACAGCGTGGTACAAAGATCCATCCTGGAGTTAATGTAGGACGCGGTGGCGATGATACATTATTTGCTTTAGTTGATGGCGTTGTTAAATTCGAACGTAAGGGTAGAGATAAAAAGCAGGCAAGTGTTTACCCTGTAGAAGCAAAATAATAATTATGCTTACGGTAATAACCCCAAATTCTTATGAGTATGGAATTTGGGGTTATTTTTTGAGTATGTGATACTTTAGTACATACATTGCATTCGTTATTTTGGCAAGCTGTGGTTGTATTTACCAAGCAATTTGTTTATAATAAGCATATTGATAATTGGAAATACTACTAGGTATAAATAGTATGCACTGTGTATACAAAACTTATAGTTAATGCGTTTCGCAATTACCTAATAAATCAGGTATATAGAGAGGAAATTTTGCATTTTAGAAATCAGATTGGCAGCTTACAGCTTATCTGATTAATATGCAGAAATGGTGATAAAATGTTTGCAGACAGAGCAGAAATCCATATCAGATCCGGCAAAGGCGGAGACGGTCATGTAAGCTTTCGTAAAGAAATCTTTGTACCGGCAGGTGGCCCGGACGGCGGCGACGGCGGGAAAGGCGGAGATTTGATCTTTGAGGTAGAGGAAGGCTTAAATACCTTAACTGATTTTCGTTTCACCAGAAAATTCAGTGCGCAGGATGGTGAAAACGGGGGCAAGAAAAAATGCCATGGTAAGGATGGCGAAGATAAGGTGATCAAGGTGCCGCCGGGAACCGTAATTAAAGAAAAATCAACGGGTAAGGTTGTTGCTGATATGTCTCACGGTAACAATCGGGAGACTATCTTAAAGGGCGGCAAAGGCGGTAAAGGAAATCAGCATTATGCAACACCGACAATGCAGGTGCCTAAATACGCTCAGCCTGGTCAGAAGGCGCAGGAAATGGATGTCATACTTGAGCTTAAGGTCATTGCTGATGTAGGTCTTGTAGGCTTTCCGAATGTAGGTAAATCAACGCTCCTTTCCCGCGTAACCAATGCACGACCTAAGATTGGTAATTACCATTTTACGACCTTAAGTCCGAATCTGGGTGTAGTGGATCTAGAGGGCGGCGGATTTGTAATTGCAGATATTCCAGGATTGATTGAAGGTGCTTCAGAGGGTCTGGGTCTTGGTCACGAATTCTTAAGGCATATTGAACGCACTAAGGTTATCATTCATTTAGTAGATGCAGCAGCAACAGAAGGCCGGGATCCGATTGAGGACATCAAACTAATTAACTCCGAGCTTGAAGCTTATAATCCGGAATTGGCAAAACGACCTCAGGTTATTGCAGCAAATAAAACAGATGTGCTTCCTAAGGAGGAAGAAGAGGAGATTTTAAAAAGAATAAAAGGGACCTTTGAACCCCAGGGAATACCTGTTTTTGCAATCTCAGCTGTCAGCGGCAAGGGGATGAAGGAATTACTTTATCATGTAAAAGGAATGCTGTCAGCACTTGACAGTGCACCTATCGTATTTGAGAAGGAATACTTTGCAGAAGATATGGCAAATTCCAATGATCCCTATGAGGTATGGAAGGAAGACGAGCATCTGTTCGCTGTGGAAGGCCCGCGGATTGAAAGAATGCTTGGTTATACCAATCTGGACTCAGAAAAGGGCTTTGAATTTTTCCAAAAATTCTTAAAAGAAAACGGTATTTTGGAGCAATTAGAAGAACTCGGTATTACAGATGGTGATACCGTAAGGATGTATGGGCTGCAGTTTGATTATTATAAATAACTGCAGACTATATTAATGTGGTATTTAGTAATTGAAAATTAATTAACTGCACCTACAGTATATAAAATGTAAAACAATTTTGTTTCACATTTACAAATTTTTTATAGGAAAGGAGTTTACAGATGACAACTAAGCAGAGGGCTTATTTGAAAAGCCTTGCTATGACTATGGATCCAATCTATCAGATTGGTAAAGCCGCATTAACCCCGGAGATAACCGAAGGTGTGTCGGAGGCATTAGAGGCAAGGGAATTAATTAAAATAAATATATTAAAAAACTGCATGGATGATCCGAATGAAATAGCTAGAACACTATCTGAGCGTACCCATTCTGAGGTAGTACAGGTAATCGGAAAGAAAATTGTTCTTTACAGAGAATCTAAGGATAAAAAGAAGATTGTCCTACCGGTAGAGAAAAAATCCAAGAATTCATAATAATATTATGTAAACCAAGAGAGCTGCCTAACGGCAGCATGGAGGTTAAAATGAGTAAGATTGGCATTATGGGTGGTACTTTTAATCCAATTCACTTTGGACATTTGTTCTTAGCTGAAAATGCTTACGAACAACTACATTTGGATAAGGTACTTTTTATGCCTTCTAAGAATCCACCCCATAAGGCGAAACCTTATTTGGTTACAGAACAGCAAAGAGTTGAGATGATAGAGCTTGCTATTTATGATAATCCGCATTTTGAATTGTCTACTTTTGAATTAAAAAGAGAAGGTCTCACCTATACAGCAGATACCTTAACCTTACTAAAGAGTGAGCACCCAAACGATGATTATTATTTTATTGTCGGAGCAGATTCCCTTTTCATGATGCATAATTGGAAGGATCCTCAGATCATTTTTAAGTATTGCACAGTCGTTGCAGCAGGTAGAGATCATGCTACAGAAGAAGAGATCAAGCAGCAGATGATGTATTTAAAAAAGCAATTTCATGCAAAGATATTCCATGCTGTTATGCCAACGATACAGTTAGCGTCAGGAGAGATCAGGGAAAGAATTGCTGAAGGCAAATCAGTTCGTTATTATATGCCGGATGCAGTTATTGATTATATCATAGCACAAAAGCTTTATATCAGTACTCAGGAGGTTATATCGTAATGAAAGCTGAGCTGATCAGACAGGATTTAAAAAATGTATTAAAGGATACCAGATATAAGCATAGTGTAGGTGTAGAAGAGGTTGCAATTGATTTAGCATTCATTTATGGATATAGCAAAGAAAAAGCAGAGCTTGCCGGTATCCTACATGACTGTGCAAAATACCTTACGGATGAGGAGCTCATTGATGCCTGTGATAAATATCATATACCTGTTACCGATATTGAAAGACAGTGTGGCTTTCTGTTGCACGGTAAGGTTGGAGCAGTATTTGCACAATTAAAATATGATATAAAGGATGAAGAAATTCTAGATGCGATTAGGTATCATACAACAGGCCGCCCGGATATGACGCTATTGGAAAAAATAGTATTCATAGCAGATTATATTGAACCGTATAGAAGACCGTTACCAAGAATTGATGACATCCGCAGGTCTGCGTATGAAGAATTGGATAAAGCAGTTTGTATGATTTTAGAAAATACTCTCAGCTATTTAAGGGATACGGGCAGTAAAATCGATACACTTACCGTTGAGACCTATGAGTATTATAAAAGAATATTACAGAAATAATAATCTATAGAACAAAAAAGATAGCAGAAAGGTTTTGATGACAATATGGAAAGCTCAAAGCAAATGGTTAAGTTAGCATATGAAGCACTGGATGAAAAAAAAGGTGAAGATATTCAGATTATAGAGATAAAAGATATTTCTATTATTGCAGATTATTTTATTATTGCAAACGGAACGAATGCATCACAGGTAGATGCGCTCGTTAACTCCGTAGTTGATAAGCTTGGAAGAAGTGGGTATGAGACAAAAAGAATTGAGGGTGTCAGATCGGCAAGCTGGATTCTATTAGATTACGGTGATGTTGTTGTACATGTTTTCTCCAAGGAAGACCGCTTATTCTATAATCTGGAAAGAATATGGAGAGATGGCAAAACAGTCAGTAAGGAGCAGCTAGAGGGCTAAAAGCTATGAAAATTCAAGTGTTAGTCGAGAATACTTCCTGTGATAAGGCATACCACTGTGTTCATGGGCTAAGTCTTTATATTGAAACACAAAAGCATAAAATATTATTTGATCTAGGGCCGGGAAAGCAGCTTTTCTATAATGCTGCAAAAATGAAGATAGATCTTACTGAAGTAGATATCGTAGTGATATCACATGGCCACAATGATCACGGCGGAGCCTTGAAAAGCTTTCTTGCACTGAATAAAAAAGCTAGAATTTACATCAGAGCGTCTGCTTTTGAGCCATATTATTATAAAGTACTTGGCTTTAAATCTTATATTGGACTCGATACTTCATTAAAGGGAAATCATAGATTTGTCTTTTCAAAGGATAATGAAATAATAGACGAGGAATTGCAGCTGTTTTCATATAGTTTAAGCACTGACTACTCCTTTGCAGCGAGTGACAGCTTATTGATAAAGTCCAATAAGCAATATAATCCTGATACCTTCCTACATGAGCAGAATCTTTTAATTCATGAGAAGGATACCTATACGTTGTTGTCAGGCTGTGCTCACAGTGGTATTACAGGTATTATTGAGAAGGCTGAGCTATTTATCGGGAAAGCACCGGATACTGTGATAGGAGGCTTTCATCTATATCATCTGCCGGTTAGGAAAGAAGAGAATGCAAATTATCTTGTACAACTCGCTCGTAAACTGAATAGTAAGAATACTACTTACTATACCTGTCATTGCACCGGTTTAAAGCAATACGCCATTTTACATAGGGAAATGAGAGATCATATGAACTATCTCTCAACTGGCTCAGTCCTTAATACTGATTCCTGTATAATATAAATAGATATAAAAAATAGGTAGATTACATATATGATTATGTAGGTTCTACCTATTCCTTTATCTTATTCAAATCATAAAAATCAAAATTCTTTTATCCTTTTCTTATTAGCGTAAATAATCGGTCTTATTCTTATTATTAAGAAGTCTCTGTGATTATCCTATTATCAAAAATCGGCTTTCATTTTCTTATTTATTCATAATCCTCTAATACTTTACTATTATCAAAAAATAGGCTTTCATATTATTAGTATCATGAATTCTCTATCAATTTTACATCATCAAAAATACGCTATCATTTTATTACAGCTATTATGTAATATAATCAAGTCTGCTAATTATACATTCGAAATAAGCCGATAACCTTACCCTGAATATTAAGCTCTGATACGATAATCGGTTCCATCGTATCATTTTCAGGCTGAAGACGATAGTAGCCATTTTCTTTATAAAAGGTCTTCACTGTAACCTCTTCACCAATCAATGCCACAACAAAGTCTCCATTCTTCGCATGAGACTGCTTCTGAACCAGTATCTTATCACCATTAAAAATACCTACATTCATCATACTGTTGCCCTTAACCTTAAGCATAAAGGTATCTTCATTCGGCATATATTCGGAAGGGATCGGGAAATAACTGTCTATATTCTCAACTGCAAGGATCGGCTGACCGGCAGTTATCGTACCTACAACAGGAACGTTAACCAGATCACGTCTTGTCAGATTAAATTCATCATCAATAATTTCTATTGCGCGTGGCTTAGAAGGATCTCTTCTAATATAACCATTCTTTTCCAAGGTTTCAAGATGGGAGTGTACAGATGAGGTTGATTTTAATTTAACGGCTTCACAAATTTCACGAACTGCCGGCGGATATCCTTTATTAATAATCTGAGATTTTAAATATTCAAGTATTTCTTTCTGCTTATTGCTTATTCTACCATATCCCATAGATTAATGGCCTCCATTTCCTATTTGCACCATTATAACATAGTAATCGAAAGAATGCAAAACTTATGTTCTGAAATACGAAAAAATGTTTGCAAAACAAAATATATGTTCGATTTTGATTGACAAACAAATGTTTGGATTATATAATATAGAAAAGGAAACAAATGTTCGTATCATATGTTCGTGTCAATATATAACTTATCTCTGATTTTTAGTAAATAAGATTTCCTTATATATATTGCTGTATGTTTTCATATTATTTGTAATATAAATCATAAAATAATTTTGGTTAAGACATCGGATGACCGATGCATTTTATATAATTAAGAAAATTAATTGTACAAATAATAAGTGATAGATCAGGAGGTAGGAAGATGAATAGAACAGGATACACAGTTAAGAAAGGCTCCAGTTATTATCGATTAAACAGAAAGAAAATATGGGCGGCAGGAACTGCAATTTTGGTTTTATTAGTCCTTTTTTCCGTACTTTTTATGACTAAGACTGTAACTGCAGAAAGCGATACCAATAAAGTAAAGCTGGTGAAAAGTATTGAAGTTAAGAAGGGTGATACCCTATGGAGTATTGCCTCTGATTATTATAGTGATGAATATGATGATATGAATGATTATATTCATGAGATAAAGGAATGTAACGGAATTTCCGGTGATTCCATTCATGTAGGTAATTATATTGTAGTGCCCTTTTACACCGAGGTTAATCATTAATCCATGGATAAAAACTTCGAACCAAAAGATGAGTTTAGTGTGAATATTCTTGCAAAGTACATGCAAGCCTTTGGAAGAATAGCAAAAGACGCTATTCTTCAGGATTTATGCCCAAAAAGCATGGGCGCTAGTGTGAATTATTGAAAAGAATAATTCACACTTCAAAGGGCAAGCATGTTTATCATTAATGAAGGATAATGTATATCAAAATTATGACTTTTCTTTTAGGTATTAATTCTATAGAATTTGTATTATTGTTGCACTATAGGTTAGGATCGTTTCATAATTAATTTTATATTATTAATCCATTTTTTTTGAATCCGTGGAACACGATCAAAGTTAAGGATGAACCAAACTTTGATCGTATTTCATGGATTTTGTTGATTTTATTCCTTTATCTGGATATTAATTTATGTTATACTAAATATGGTACAGTATTTATATACATTCATATAATTGGTATTTTTCATAATTTGATCATAACAGAATATTATCAAATAAATATCAATCTATATGCTACATGCTGTACGATTACCGGCATCGGTTAAATTATTTATATGAGGAGAAATGTAAAATAATATGAATTATAAAATAAGGGATGAGAATGTAAAAGATTATTATGAAGTTGAAAATGTAACAAGAGAAGCTTTCTGGAATTTATATCGACCCGGATGTATCGAACATCTGGTAATACATAATTTACGCAATAATCAAGCGTTCATCAAGGAGCTTGCCTATGTAATTGAATATAATGAAGAAATCATCGGATCAATCATATATTCTTATGGGATATTAAAGCTTGATAAAGGTGGGGGAAAGGATTTAATTAATTTTGGACCAGTTAGCATAAGGCCGGATTATCAAGGGAAAGGGATTGGTAATAAATTAATTACTACTTCAATTGATCGTGCAAAGGAATTAGGCTATGATGTTATATTTATAACCGGAAATCCGAAGTATTATAACCGCTTCGGATTTGAACCAGCTTGTCAATATGGTATCTATCTGGATGAAAAGAGAGATCCTAAGGAAGCAGAATTCTTTATGGTAAAATTATTGAAACCGGGTGCTTTGGATGGATTCTCCGGCATATATGTCTTCGATTCCTGCTTTTACCCATCTATGGAAGTACTAGAGGAATATGATAAACAATTTCCTCCAAAGATAAAAGAAAAACGGCCAGGACAATTCTAAGAATAATTGATTGAAGTATTACAGGTTGCAATAGAAAAGGTTTTACCACAAAGGTTATAACAGAAAAAGTCTTACATCAAAGATTGTAACAGAATAATAAAATAATAAGGGGCATGGGGTATATAAGATGAAAAAAATTAAATATTTTAAATTAATAATTCTAACAATCATACTATCAATGGTGTCATTATCTAGTTTGCCCTTCAGTTATGCAGAAGCAGCTGAAGCTACAGAGATAAAAATCAATAAAAAGATCTTGAACTTAGAACCAGGGCAAACAGATACTTTAATTATATCCGGTACAAAACAAAAGATTACCTGGTCCACGAGTAATAACGAGGTTGCTACCGTTAATAAGTCCGGTAAGGTTACTGCTGTTAAAGAGGGAGTTGCTATTATAAAAGCAACTGTTGTCAAAAAGAAGCTAACCTGCAGTGTTACCGTAAAGCAAAATCCATATATTACCAATGCTCCGTTTGAAGCACAGGTAGTTAAAAATGATTATTTTCAATATGTAATTCCAAAGAACTGGACTTCAACAGACAGCGACTCTGAGAAACCTAATAATTCTTCTGGAAAAAAAATAGAGGAAGGAACCTCCATTTTATCTCCCAAAATAGAGACAGGAGAAGAGGAATATTCTATTGTAGAATTGATGTACGAAGAAACAGACAATAGCTTTGATGTTTCAGATTATGATGGTATTAAAGAAATACTAAATTCTTACATGACAGAAGAATATGTAAAAGAAATGATTACTCAAGGATTAATTGATGAAGGTGATATCACGAAAGACACGAATGTAACCTATTCTGATTTTATAACAAGCGATTTCACTACGCCATTAGGAACAGCTCTTAAGTACGAGTTTAACATGAAGTATGATAGATATAAAATTTATGTATACTTTTATTTCTTATTTACAGAAAATTATTCAATTATGGTAGCCTCTTTAGACGGTGTAGATATTTTGGCACCTGATATGATAGAAATATCTCCGAATGCTAAGGAAGTTAGCGAATACGTATTAAAATCATTATATAATATAGATGAAGATTGATAGGTAATAGTATAATTTATCTACTTGATTTATTCATTACAATAGTATTATTTGAAGAAGGGGCCAGATTAAATATCCGGTTCCTTCTTCATTTACATTAACTGATTTCGATAATAAGATTTAAAACTAAACTAATGTAGCTTATCATCATTCTTTCTTTTTTCACGTAACCATTATATTCTTAAGAAATTCTTTTGATTTATCCCCACTTTCAATTTAGAAACGTACGATAAAGTTATTTTATCACTTAATAATTATATAATCCAAAGTCAGTCGTGAAACTTGATATCAAAGGTAGTTATGAGGCTACATTGTTTCTCAATCCCTGACCAAATAATTCAGTAAAGGAGATGATTTAAGCAAATGAAATATTTTCTATGTTCGCAGGAGCAATAAAGAGAAGGAATATGAATAGCTGTTCGACTAAAAAAAGCAAAATAAATCAAAACCTTCCAGATTTGAAAACAATTCCATATCCTCATGGTGTATAATAGGATGTAATACAAGTTTTAAATTATTAAGGGATAAATGAGAAGTAAGCGGGGGAATGAATGGATTCATATTACATTTTAGTGGTTGAAGATGACAAAGAGATTTTAGATGGTATTAGTATTTATTTGAAAAATCAAGGGTATAAAGTATTCAAGGCCTCAAACGGAATGGAAGGACTTGCAATCCTTGAACAGGAAGAAATTCATCTGGCAATCGTTGATATTATGATGCCTGTTATGGATGGTATTACGATGACGATGAAGCTTCGTGAAAAGTATGAGTTCCCAGTGATTATGTTGACAGCAAAATCAGAAGAGATTGATAAAATAACCGGATTAAATATCGGTGCAGATGATTATGTAACAAAGCCCTTTTCTCCTATGGAGCTAATGGCTCGTGTCAATTCTCAGCTTAGAAGATATTCCAAATATAGAGCAGCTATCAAAAATCACGAGGAAGAAAATATACTGTCTGTAGGTGGACTAGAATTAAATGAAGCTATGGTATGTGTAAGTGTTGACGGAAGTCCAGTAAAGATAACACCGTTGGAATTTAAAATACTTGCCTTATTAATGAAGCATCCCGGTCGAGTATTTTCAGCTGATGAAATCTATGAGCGGGTCTGGAATGAACGGGCAGTAGGTACGGATACCATTATGGTTCATATCCGTAATATCAGAGAAAAGATAGAGATTAATCCTAAAAATCCAAAATATTTAAAGGTGGTGTGGGGAGTTGGATACAAAATCGAAAAGCAATAAGACAAATAAAGCAGCCGGTGTATTCCTTGGAGTACTTTTGATTGCCGCTCTTGCAGTAAGTATTGTAAAATTCTATGCTCCAATTTATCATAATGTTGAACGTAGGTTGGAGCAAAATAAAACAAAGGAAACATCCTATGAAGAACAAAATAAGAAATACCTTAAAGATGTTTTCGTTGAAACATTATATGAAGGCAGTTTTGCACTTTATCTTGATATACAACAAAAAGCTTATCAGAATGTATTGACACCCTCTGATGTTTTTTTGAAAGAGAATTTAAAGGTATTTCAAGAAGAGAATGTAAATAATGCAGAGCAGGAGAATGCAGCACAGGAAAAGGAAGCTTCTATTATTCAGGAAAAGGATATTAATTATGAGTTAGAAGATTTCTGTAGAAGCTTTGATGATACAATACTAAACTGGTATGATAACTTCTATTCAAGAAGCATCAAGGAATATCCAAACTTTAGTTATTATGTTATTGATCATAATACCGGTAAGGAATTAACGAATTCAGTTGAACCCTTAGCTTACTTAATAAAGGATACATCGCAAGCACAAAATCTGAAGAATACTTATCCGTTCTATCTTATTATGAAAAGTGGGGTTAATGGAACTTTATCCGTTTCAGATTATAAAGGTCTAGAAAAGGACCATATCAATCGATTGTTATCAAAGTATCTTAACTATCGCGTTAATCAGGAGGCGTATTATTATAATAGAAATTATTATATAGATAAACTTACAATTCCATCAAATATAACAATCGTATACGCTTCTAAGATGAGCAATTTTTATGATACCGGATATATTAGCTTTCATACTAGTTCCTATCGATTATGGAATTTTATTGAAGATGGCTTTGCATATGTATGTATAGCAGCCCTGCTCTGTATCATACTTTTTGTAATCCTTCTGCCATTTAAGAAATCCTGGGGAATCGGAAATGGATTTTCCACCCATGTTCCATTTGAATTCAGCGCTCTTGCCATGTTATATACCATTTTATTATTTGAAAACCTTTCATCAATAGCTTGGCATTCGGTTAACAGCGGCTTTCAATTTGATAAGGATTATGCCGTTTTTTCCAAACAGGTACAGATTATATTAACCTATGCAGCAAATATTCTAATCTGGATGATAGTTTTATCAATCTGGTATATCGGTTTACTTTCTATAAGGCGAGTGTTTTCTCTTGGGCTAATCCGTTACTTGAAGGAAAACACCTTGATCGGAAAAGTGATACGATGGACTATAAGAAAAGCCAATACCACTTTTGAGGAGATAGATTTATCTGCAAAATCCAATAAGAAACTTCTAAAGCTTCTCCTAATTAATTTTATCCTACTGGCATTCATTTGTTGTGTATGGTTTGTAGGAATTATACTGCTAATTCCTTATACAGTAATATTATTTGTAATATTAAGTAAGCATTTTAATATTATCAAGGAAAAGTATAACCATCTGCTTGAGTCGACGAATAAAATAGCACAGGGAAACCTTGCGGTATCTATGAATGAGAACTTGGGTATCTTTGAGGCTCTGGGGGAAGAGCTGGCTACAATACAGCAGGGCTTTCGTAAAGCAGTAGAGGAAGAAACAAAAAGCGAACGGATGAAAACTGAGTTAATCACCAATGTTTCCCATGATCTCAAAACACCGCTGACAGCTATCATAACGTATATCAATTTATTAAAGGAGGAAAATGTAACAGAAGAAGAACGTAAAACTTATATTGATACCTTGGATCTAAAATCCCAGCGGCTAAAAATACTAATTGAGGATTTATTTGAAGTGAGTAAGGCTACCAGTAATAATATAACTTTAAATATTATGGAAGTAGATCTTGTTAATCTGATTAAGCAGGTTCTGCTTGAGTTGGATGATAAAATACGACTGATCGATGTGTCATTTGTCACAAATCTGCCAGAGGAAAAGGTAATCCTTAACCTAGACAGCGAGAAAACCTACCGCATTTTTGAAAATCTGATTATCAATATTACGAAATATGCCCTGCCTCATACAAGAGCATATATTGATATGATAGTAGGCGATGAGGTAGTAATTGTTACTATAAAGAATATCTCTGCAACAGAATTGAATTTTAATGCCGAAGAAATCAGTGAACGCTTTGTACGTGGAGACAGATCCCGTAATACGGAAGGCTCCGGACTGGGCCTTGCAATAACAAAAAGCTTTGTTGAACTACAGGGAGGCAAGTTCACAATCCTTGTAGACGGAGACTTATTCAAAGCTGTTATGGAATGGAAGAGATTGTTATATTAATCTAATAGTGAGCAGTAAATAAGCGACTTTATTCAAATTCATTCTATACTTTGAATAAAGTCGTTTTTGATTCTATGAAAAGCGAAAGGTTTATAAAAAAAATATGAATAGTCCCGAAAAAGACATGCGGGAATAACAAAAAGATCAGTCAAAAACCCTTATCATTATATCAAAAGAATTATAGTTCGTTATGTTTGTATTTCATAGGCTTTTTCTAATTGCATATATTTTATTAGTCCTAGTATTTAAACATGATTTTACTTAAAATGTATTTAAATAATTTGCAATAATTGTAATTTTATGGTATATTTATTTTTAATTACAGAAAATGTATATCTACATAGTTTAAATAGTAATTATAATTTTGAAGCAATATGATTTACAAAATAAATAAAAAATAGGAGGTAATTTACGTATGGAAGAAAAAACAATTGTAGCGTATCAAGGTAAAGCATTTAGTGTAACCTTACAGTCCATGATTGGTTCTACAAATTATGGCTGGTGTCTGACCACGATGCCGGAAGGAGTAGTATTAGCAGGGGTAGAAAACGTTCCTACCACACAGGGAATTGGACCAGTTAATCAGGTGTTTTATTTTGGTGCTAAAGATGTACCAGAAAATCCAAATGTTGTTTTAGAATTTCAACTTCTTTGCTTATCTGATTTTAGCAAATCATCAGATCAGGTTCAAATTAATGTAGAGCTGATACCGTATAACAAAGAAAATATGGATAGCAATTCCTTTGTACAATATAGCGAGAATTCCGCTATATATAACGCACAAATTCCATATGGCTTTGTTCTAAATAAGACGGCAGCAAAAAATGATAATGCCTATGGTGATGCTCCACTATTAAAATATGGCTATCCTAGTGAAACTCCGGTTCTAAAGTATGGTTATCCCTGCGGTGATACTCCGGCTCTAAAGTATGGTTATCCCTGCGGTGAGGACCCAGCATTAAAATATGGTTACCCTTGTGGTGTAGATGCTGCACTGAAATACGGTTATCCTTGTAACAATGATCCGAGCATAAAATATGGCTATCCCAGTGGTGATACTCCGGTTCTGAAATATGGTTATCCCTGCGGTGAGGACCCAGCATTAAAATATGGTTATCCTTGCGGAGTAGATGCTGTACTTAAGTATGGCTATCCTTGTAACAATGATGCTAACTTAAAATACGGCTATCCCTGCAACAATGATGTTAATTTAAAGTATGGTTATCCTTGCGGAGTAGAGGCTACTCTAAAATACGGTTACCCCTGTGCAACTTTAAAATATGGCTACCCTAACTGCTGATAAAAATGATGAGGAGATATAAAGCATGAAATATCAACCTGTTACAAGTGTCTGGGAAGTTACAATGGGCTGCAATATGCGCTGTAAACATTGTGGCTCTTCCTGCACAGAACCCCTGCACGATGAAATGGATACAGAGAAAGCCTTAGAAGTCTGTGATCAATGTGCTGAAATCGGTTTAAGATGGATAACACTATCCGGTGGTGAGCCGTTAACCAGAAAAGATACACCCCAGCTGGTAAGACGACTAACTGAGAAGGGTGTTTCCGTAAATCTCATTACGAATGGCTGGCTGCTTGGAGAAGCTTTAGCGAATGAACTCAAAGAATGTGGAATAGCAACCATAGCAATTAGTATTGATGGAACGGAAGAGATTCATGACAGTATTCGAAGACCCGGCTCCTTTGCCAGGGATGAGGCAGCCTTTAGAATATTAGGGGACTTAGGAATAACAACCGGCGCAGTCACTACCATATCCAAGAAAAATATAGATAATCTTCCTGCCTTGAAGGAAAAATTAATCTTAATGGGAGTGAAGACATGGCAGGTACAACTGGGACTTCCTATGGGTAATTTTCTTGAAAGGCCGGATTGGGTTCTTGATCCCGAACAGGTGAATACCATTATTGATTTCTGTTACGATACTGCACTAGAGGGCAGAATTAAAATATATCCTGCGGACTGTATCGGCTACTATAATAAAAAAGAAATGGAAATCAAAAAATTATCCTATGGCACAAATGAGGTATCCATGTGGGATGGGTGCAATGCAGGAAAACGTAGCTTTGGTATCCTTCATAACGGAGATGTCTTAGGTTGCACTTCAATTCGTTCTAAAGAATATGTCGAAGGTAACTTAAACCAAAGCTCCTTAAAGGATATTTGGACAGAGGAACAGAACTTTACATGGTGTAGAGATCTAAAGAAAGAGCAATTAAGTGCTGAATGCAGTACCTGTACCTTTGGAAGTAAATGTCTGGGGGGATGTCCCAATACCCGACTCACCATGAATGGAAGTATTTATTCAGAAAACCAATATTGCTCCTATAACCTGATGCTAAAGCAGTGGCAAAAAAAGTACGAGAAAGAAGATAATGGTGTAAAGCTTTATGCACTTGCACAGGATATGCTTCGAAACGGCCACTATCAAAATGCCGCCTATGCACTGCACAGAGTGAACGAGCTTATGCCGGTTAACGTGGATGCTTGGTTACAGAAGGCCTTCTGTGAGTACATGTGCGGTAATTACTCTTTATGTCTTCATGACAATGAAGAAGCACTCCGAATCAACCCTGAGGCTGCTTATGCGCTCAAGGGTAAGGGGATTGCACTTTATAAGCTTGGCAGAGGCGAAGAGGGGCTGCAGCATTTGAAGAGAGCTGCCGAAATAACAGGTTATGAGGATGATGATATCTTAAATGATCTTCGTGTTATCAATAAAATGATAAGTTAAGTTTTGTTTGTTTAAAAAAGAGAAATACCTTTATTTTTTTTTGGGTATTTCTCTTTTCAAGTGCGCCCGGCGAGCGCACGTTTCAACGGGTGTAAGTCCCGAGTCCACCCGGTAGTGGGAAGGACATAGCCAATGGCAAGGGTGTCGTGGGTGACCGCGAATCTGAAGGAAGCCGGATGG
>JAEZTJ010000065.1 GCA_023421505.1 Bacillota bacterium | reverse complement strand
GATTCAAGCTGATATCTTCGATCATATATTATCTGTTGCTGAAGAATTTGGTCTTCGCTTTTTCCAAAATCCGACAGGGTATGATATGAAACAAATCAGTATGGGGAGTAATAATACGGAAGCTGTTCTACCAGAAGCGGATAATTTACCTTATAATAGATAATAGCATTAATCAGAGTAACATCTCGAATAATCTATATGATAATATGATAAGAGCAGGAATAAATCAGTATTCCTGCCCTTACCATCTGGTGTCTCAATTAGTTTTTAGCGCAATATTCAATTTGATTCTGAGATATTACAACAACCTTTTTCAATTCACCTTAGTTACCTTTTCAAACTGAGGAATAACCAAAGCTTTCAAATAAACTAATTAAACTGTCCAAAAGCTATCATCTCCTAACCATTCAAGAACCTTGCAGTCTGTAATTCTGAGACTAAATTACAAACCATCTATTCTTTTTTTACAAGAGGAATTAGTTACCTAGTTCTTCTTGCTTAGATACGACAGTACTTAAAAAACGAGTATATATCATATATTAGCAACTTAAGTCTTACATCGTATCTGATATTATTATGTCACGATCAAAAAATAATATACTTGATATGATAATAAATTTTAAAATAAAATAGTGGTAATGAAAGGAAAATAAAAGTCGGCATAAAAATAGTGTCCTAATTGCCAATTTTTTTAAAATTACAATCTATAGATGAAAGTAGAAGCCTCATTCTATCTAACATTATAATTAAAAATACAATTCACTATTAGGACACTATAATGAAACATTTGGTTATTGCGCAGTTTGACGCCGCTTTATTACTTTCAGTCTTGTAAATTCTTCTCTTTCTTTTTCCTCCAGTGCATTTTGAATCTCCGTAACAAGGGAAGTGTAGTAAGGAATAGTTATATTCTTTAATGCGTTAGCACGTTTTTGGGTTTTGTTGATATTGGTAGCCAAACGATATGCCGAATTCTCAATCATGGATAAACGGATAGTGAGTTCCTTCACCTTCATAAATCTTTTGGTAGCTTCATCCAGAGATAGCTTTGTCTGATAAAAAGCATAGGTTGGTTTACTTACGGTATTATCAAATTCAACCAGAGGAATTTCCGTTCCCATAATACTTCGTTGTTTAATCTGAATGGAATTTTCTTCGGGTATCGTATTACTTAGCTCCGATACATTGTTAATACCCATTTCAATATTAGCCTGCTGAAGTGCCATATAAGCAGAAGAGAAGGTACTGTCAATCTGAGACTGGATATCCTTAGCCTTATCAATCAAATCCATCAGCTCTCTCATTAATATATTACGTTTTTTATCCATTAGCTCGTAGCCTTGTTTGGCAAGCTTTAATGAGTTTTTTGCAAGTATTAAGTTACCTTTAGTAGGAAAGGTATTCGGATTCACAATATCACCTCTATTCGCCTGCTGCTTGATTATTCTTTATAAAATATTTATCCAAAATCTTGGTATCAATACGATCTAATTCTTCTCTTGGAAGAATAGTTAACAATTCCCAACCCTTATCTAAAGTTTGCAGGATGGTACGATCTTCAAAGCGACCCTGCGCTATGAATTCCTGTTCCATTGCAATACCAAATTTAAGATACTTCTTATCAATCGGAGATAATTCGTCCTCACCGATAACGCTAGCTAAGGCTCTGGCATCACCAACACGTGCATAAGAGGAGAAGAGCTGATTGGCGAGATCCTGATGATCCTCTCTTGTATAACCTTTACCAATACCATCCTTCATCAAACGGGAAAGAGAAGGAAGAATATTAATCGGAGGATAAACCGCCTTCTGGTGAAGTGCTCTGTCAAGTACTATTTGTCCCTCTGTAATATAACCAGTTAGGTCTGGAATAGGGTGAGTTATATCATCATTCGGCATGGTAAGAATAGGTATCTGTGTTACAGAACCGGGGCAGCCACGTACAATACCGGCTCTTTCATAAAGGGTAGCAAGCTCACTGTATAGATAACCCGGATATCCCTTTCTACTTGGAATTTCCCCTTTCGAAGAGGAGACCTCACGCATCGCTTCTGCATAAGAGGTCATATCCGTTAAAATAACAAGAATATGCATCCCTTTTTCATAGGCAAGATATTCCGCAGCAGTTAATGCAACCTTAGGAGTAATCAAACGTTCTACAACAGGATCATTCGCAAGATTTAAATACATAACAACATGAGAGCTGGCTCCGCTTTCTTCAAAGGTACGACGGAAGAAATCAGCAACGTCATGCTTTACACCCATAGCAGCAAATACAATAGCAAATTCGCCTTCAGCACCTTCCCCTAAGGAAGCCTGTTTTACAATCTGCGCTGCTAATTGATCATGCGGTAGACCGTTTCCTGAGAAGATGGGAAGCTTTTGGCCCCGGATTAACGTAGTTAAGCAGTCAATTGCGGAAATACCTGTTTTAATATAGTTTCTTGGATATTCTCTGGAGCATGGATTAAGCGGCTGTCCGTTAATATCACGTTTCATCTCAGCTATGATATTGCCCAAACCATCAATCGGCTGACCTACACCATTAAATACACGCCCAAGAATTTCCGGTGAGAGATTAACCTCCATCGGATGACCGGTTAACTTGGTATGTGTATTAAATAAGGACATATCCTCTGTACCCTGGAATACCTGTATAACTGCCTTGTCCTCATATAGCTCTATGATTCGGCCTAATTTTTTCTTGTTCCCTTCCACAGTCAATTCTACGATTTCGTCGAAGGAGGCATTGCGAATACCTTCAAGAACAATTAAAGGGCCGTTTATTTCACTTAGTCCTAAATATTCGATAGACATGATACACCTGTTCCCCTTTCGTCATTATGCATTCTTTGACATTATGTTCTCGTAAAATTCGTCAATCATTACCTTATAATTATCGAACTTATCTAATTCATCGTTTGCTATATCATATTTTATAGAAATAACCTTGTCAAAGATTGGGTCTTCTTTTAATAATGACATAGGCATGCTTCTGTCAATCAGCTGTTTTGATTTCTGGTACAGGTAGAGAATAGTCTCCATCATCTTAAGCTGCTTGGTCATCGGAACATAAGTGTCGGAAGGGTGATAAGCATTCTGTTGTACAAAGCCTAATCGGATAACTCTTGCTATCTCAAGTACTAATTTTTGATCATCAGGCAGTACATCGCTACCGATTAATTTAACAATTTCATTTAATTGATTTTCCTGAGTGAGTAAGCTGAGAATTTGGTTTCTGCACTCAACAAAATCTTCACCGACATTTTTTAAGTACCAGGGAGCTAAGTCAGTCAGATACTCACTGTAGCTTGTTAACCAGTTAATTGCTGGGAAATGTCTTGCATAAGCAAGAGATTTATCAAGTGCCCAAAAGCAGCGTACAAAACGTTTCGTATTTTGTGTAACCGGTTCAGAAAAATCACCACCTTGTGGTGAAACTGCTCCGATGATGGAAACACTTCCTTCAGTCCAGTTTAAATTCTGCATAAAGCCAGCTCTTTCATAGAAGGCTGATAAACGGGAGGCTAGATAAGCTGGGAAACCTTCCTCCGCAGGCATCTCCTCGAGACGCCCTGATAATTCTCTTAAGGCTTCAGCCCAACGGGAGGTTGAATCTGCCATGATAGCAACATGATAGCCCATATCCCGGTAATATTCTGCGAGCGTTATACCGGTATAAATACTTGCTTCACGGGCAGCAACCGGCATGTTAGAGGTATTGGCAATAAGAGTAGTACGATCGAGTAACGGATTACCGGACTTTGGATCCACTAATTTTGTAAAATCCTCAAGAACCTCGGTCATCTCATTACCACGTTCACCGCAGCCTATATATACAATGATATCAGCGTCGCTCCATTTTGCAAGCTGATGTTGGGTCATGGTTTTACCAGTACCAAAACCACCGGGAATAGCAGCAGTCCCCCCTTTCGAAATAGGAAAGAGAGTATCAAGTATTCTTTGACCGGTTACCAGCGGACGGTCAGAAGGAAATCTTTTAGCAGTGGGTCTCGGAATACGAATCGGCCATTTTTGTGTTAAAGTCAAATCCTTTTCCTCACCATTACTACAAATAATGGTTACAATTGTATCATTTATTGTGTATTTTCCATCTGGTACAACTTTTTTAACGGTTCCCGTCATGTCAGGAGGAACCATTGATTTATGAATAATCGCTCTGGTCTCAGGTACCTCAGCAATAATTGTACCACCATACACTTTATCGCCCGGTTTCACTGTTATATGAACATCCCACAGTTTGGTGGTGTCTAAAGACTCAACACTGACACCTCTGGATATAAAAGCACCGGAAGCTTTGGCAATTTCCTGCAAAGGACGCTCTATACCATCAAAAATATTACTGATGATACCGGGAGCCAAGGTAACAGAAATAGCAGCACCGGTAGAATGAACCTCATCTCCGGGTTTAAGCCCTGTTGTTTCTTCATATACCTGAATAGTGGTTTTGCCAGTTGTTAAGCCGATTACTTCACCAACCAGCTTATCCTTACCAACCAAAACCATTTCACCCATTTTGAATGCCTGATTTTCACCGACATACACGATTGGCCCATTGATACCATATATTTTACCTGTTAAACTCATAAGGCATTTTCTCCCTTTCATAGACTTAAAGAGTAAAGGAACTCTTTGCCTCTTCCAATTTTGTAATAAATGAATTATCAATCAGAATACTGCGGGAAGGAATAACAGCACGGGTACCACCGATAAAATCGCGGTTGCTTACCGTAAGGGAAGCGCCTGTTTTTTCTTCTAAAGCTGATATTTTATGAGCATCGGAGGGGTTAATATAAATTGTAATTGCATCACCCTGTGCAAAATTCCTGGCATTACTAATTTGAGCGCATAATAAATCATCATATTCTGTGGTCTTTATATATTCTTCCAACTTTTGCATCACATCCTGAAAGACCGCATCTGAAATTTCAGCTGTTTTTTCAAGCACTTTGCGTCTGATTTCCATAGATTCTGCAGAAAGCCTTCTGTTTCTTTCCCGAATAATATTATCGGAGGCAATTCGATAATTTGCTTCAGCCTTGCGCTTAGCAGCCTCTCTACGCTCATCAAAATTCTTCTTTAACACACTTTTATATTCTTCAACAATTTCAATATTTTGCTGTGTTGCACTTTCTATTACAGAAGAATAAAAATGCTCTAATTTTTCATCAAGAGTCATAACCAATCCATACCTTTCTGGAACTATAATTTCAATCCGATGGCTTCATTTACATAGGATGTAATAAAATCCGGTTTACGGCCGGTCCCATGTCGATCCGGGATTTCGACAATCAACGGAATTCTTCTGTTAAGCTTAACATCACTTATAATTTCAGGGAATTCGTTGCTTAATTTTTCTGTTATTAGAATAATGCCAATTGTCTTGTCTGCAAGTACTTTATCAAGTTCATCCTTAAGCTCGGGCTTTGTGTGAACCACAACACCGTTAACACCCGATAGCTTCATTCCGGTATAAGTATCAACATTATCGCTGATCAGGTACATACGCATAGTAACCCTCCATGCTGCTGTAGGCAGCTTAAAAAATCTTAGCCCTTATTAGCTTAATAAGATCATAAAGGAAATAATTAAACCGTAGAGAGCAACACCTTCTGCCAGACCTACAAATACGATAGACTTACCCATGATGGAAGAATCCTCACTAATTGCACCCAAAGCAGCAGAAGAAGCACTCGCAACTGCAATACCGCCGCCGATACAAGATAATCCAGTTGAAAGAGCAGCAGCAATATATTTCCAGCTATCTATAGATGCAGCTGCAGCAGTGGTCTCTGCCGCTGATACTTTACCTGTAAACATCATGATGTTAGCAATAATCATTATACTGAAAAACATAAATACATTAAAGCCGAGTGCTGCCTTAAAGCCGCCCTTCGTTTTCTTGCCATAGAGAAATGCTCCAAAAGGAATAATAAAACTTAATAATAATGCGATAATAATTGTAATTCTGATTGCCATGGAAATTATCCTCCTTAAAATTGTGTTATAATTTTTCATTAATATATAAAATAACTGAAGTCTAAAAAAATTTTCAATTATTTACTTTTATAAGGTTTAAATTCTTTACCTGAACCTCTGTAAAAACGGCTGAACATCTCGTAATACTCAAGACGGAGAACCTGAATGCCAACCACAAGACCTTCCATTACTGATACAAAAATATTACCGAATATTAAAACAATCAGGTTAGGATGTCCGGATTCTGCTCCGGCTAAAAGCATAACAACAGCCATCATACCCGCATGGCTGATAGCAAAGGCGCCAACACGGAGAAAGGAGATGGTATTGGATAAATAGCTAAGAAGTATTTCAAAAAGCTCAAAGGAAGTCTCTACAAAAAACATACCCTTATGCTCCGGAAAAATTCTTTTCTTTTTCTGAACTACATGTGTGAGAGGCTCTTTAAAGAAAATAAGTAATAACGGGATTACAAAGCATACTATAATAAGAAGTATTCCTGGTAAGGAATGACCGGTAATGATAAGTATAACGCTGCCTATTAAGGAACCATAAAATATTAAGCCGGCCAAACCATTTGTATCAAAGAAAACCCTTCCCCAATCCTTAGCTTTAATTCCGTTCACAATATTGATGATCATCGACATAAGTATAAGGAACACACCAAATCCAACAGCAGTAGCAAGCACTGTCATTGCGCTTTCCCTAGGTGACAGCCATATGGGTTTTAAAGGATGACCTTCAAAACCGAAGATGCTTCCATACATAAACCCGAAGGCAGTTGAAAAAATGCCCGCGAGTGATATGATAGCTGCCAGATTCATTTTCTTAAGCTTATAAAGCAAAGCACCGCCAACAACAAGACATAGTCCCTGTCCGACATCACCGAACATAATACCAAAGATGAGAGAATAGGTGATGGCAACAAAGGAGGTGGGATCAATTTCATTATAAGCCGGAAGACCATACATTTTAATAAACATTTCAAAAGGTTTAAACAATAAAAAGTTTTTTAATTTGGTCGGAGGCTTTTTATTATCATCCTCAAGCTGGTCAGTATCTACGACACAGTAAACCAATTTATCCGATTCGGCTTCTTTTAAAAGCTTTTTAGCATCCTCATCCGTTATCCAGCCGCATATAATATAGAATACATCTTTAGAGCCCTTATCCCTGGTACAGGCTGCCATCTTTCGAACATCAAAATTATAGGATAAGGTTGATATTGTGTGATGTGCCTGTTCAAGGCGATCTGATATTTGATTAAGTCTTTCCTTAATCTGCGTATAGATCAGATGGAGTTCATTGTTTATTTCTTCTATTTCGGTTAATATGGTTTGATAGGATTCTTCTGGTGTACCTTTATAAGCGTTCGGCAGCTTCATCCGCTCGAAATGAAGAGAAGAGTAGATGGCGTCGATTTTAACAGCTTCATTTGCGGGTACAAAGTAAATACCCCATACGTATTCCCTGTCCCTTTCACATTCGTAAAAAACAGTTGTTAAATTGTCATATACATATCTGGAAAAACTGGTATAGAATTCATGCGGTACCTTACCGAAACGGTATTTAATAAATTTCAAATCCATGATCTGCTGAATATTATAATCAAGATGACGGAAGTGCTCTATTTGATTTAGTAATTCATTGCATTCGAGCCGTTGCTTTTTAAGCTCATTTTTTCTAGTATTTAAATCCGATAACATAGTATATGCCGAATCAATTACCTGTGTAGCTTCCTCACGGGTCATCAGTTCGTTGACTGGAAATTCTTTTTTTTCAAGCTTTTTTATCAAATCCTCAGATTTCTGTACCAAATCTTTATATGGATTGATTTCGACAAAGGGTTTTAGACTATAATTAGAACTTAGCTCAGTAAGCGCATTTTCTAAATGAACATCATATTTAGTAAGGTACTTATTTACAACCCGGTCGAAGTCGTCCTTAGGTCCAGTAATGCTTAAGAACCTCATTTTCTCAATCATTTTCACACCTCCAGTTCTATTGCTGTAGAATATAATCCTGTTTCCGCTTTAGATCCAGTCCATAACGTATACATTCCAGAGCAGATGTTAAGCGTCCAATCTCCATATCTTTACGATAGAGGTAATAATTTACAGTCGTCATAGATGCGGGATATCTGGTAATATTGTATAAATAGATACGATTAATAATTTTATTATATTCCCGTTCCATGTTTCCGCTTTTTAAATGAGTAGCAAACTGCTTGTAACGAGTTGAGGAGATTAGATTCATGAACTCTTCCAGGGTGCCTGCACTGACAAGCTTAGCCAGCTGCGGTTTTGTCAGCTTATAATTTACAGGAATTAAGTATGTAAATATTTCTGCTGAACCCATATCATACATTTTCTTTGATCTATAGATCCACATTATATTAAGAAGATCTATTTCAGTACCAATTCTCATGGTAAATGCTTTTTTGTTATTACCCAGTAATATTTTATCCTTCAATCTCCAGGATTTTGTAAAATAATAAACATCAAGAGCCATTTCATAATCAAAGGAAGACAAGCCGCTTTTATTATTTAACTTCGTCAGTAGAGAATGATATTCCGTTCCGCTTAGATTGTGAATATATTCCTCCATGGAGCGTGAAGAGGAGAGTACACTTACATTTATTTTAGAATGCTTCGTAAAGAAGGGATGAAACAGGGATAAATCATAAGCGTTTGCATTATTATGAATTAAGCGAATACAAGCCTTTAATACGTTTACTTCATAACGGAAGAAGATCAGTTCAAGATCCTTTCTTTGATCATCGTTGGCAAAACGGTAGATTTTAGTATAGTCAAGATATAAACCGTTAATAAAAACTCTTTCCGCTTCACCACGATGAATTTCGCGTTCATCATATTTTTGAAATAAGTCATGATAACCCGGATGCTTTTTTAAGTATGCAACTAAATCTGTTACTGTTTCCAGATTAGAGATCCTATTATAATCATCATTACTTATGAGCCTTGGACTCATTGCTTTAACCTTAGTATTAATACCACTGTAGGACATTGAAGTATCCATAATAATCCTCCATGTATTCTTGAGGAATTTTCCCCTGTATAGTTTGAAAGAATTTCCTTTCAAAATTAGATTAGCGTGTATATAGTATCCTACATTTCAAAAGAAATATTAAAAAAGTATGAGACTAAAGCCCAAAAAACAATTCACTAGACAATACCCTCATTGATATTTTAACTAATATTTAGATGATTGTTATATTGTAACATAATTATAAATGAATATTGTAATTTGAATATTTCATATGACTTTAAGAATAGCTTATTGAAATGTAATGATACTTTGAAATACTTTATTTACTATATTGTCGTGGTTTTGCTTGTAATTTATTTCAAGACTTCTTAACTGCATATTGCTACTTTCTATTAATTGCTGCTTTTCTTTTTCTAAATCTTTTTCTGCCTGCTCAACAATTGCCTTAATCTTTGCATTGTTTTCTTCTGCAATTGCTTCTTCCATTTGAAGAATAGCCTTTTCGTTTTCGTCGTATAACTCTGTCTTTTCAAGATTAGCCCGTTCAATTATCTGATTTGCTTTTTTCTCAATATCAAATAATAAGCTGATAACTCTTTCCATCCCATACCTCCATTCTACGAAATAATACATGTTAATCATACAACGTTTTTTATGTTTTGCAATAGCTAATATGTACAATTTGCGGTAAAATAATATGATTTATTGTAAATAGTATTCAAAAAAATATGTTGATAGAAAACGATTAAGTAATTAATTATAAAAAAATTAAAAAACACTTGCAAAATGTTTCGAAAAGGTTTAAGATTAGACAAAAGGTTAAGATAATACATGTAAATAATATGACAAATAAATCAGTTTGATATGTGGATTTTTACATATATGATGATTGAAACCATGGTCATAAATTATATATAGTGATTATTTTATTTAAATTGTTTGTTGAATATGCTTAATTCATTATATAGAAAACGATTAAGTGAAAATTAGTAAATATCTGTAGAATAAGGAGTATATCGTGGTTTCGATAAAGGATGTATCATTAAGGTGTGGAGTTTCAGTAGCGACAGTAAGTAAAGCTTTAAATGATCACAGTGATATTGCAGAGGCAACAAAAGAAAATGTTAAACGAATTGCAAAAGAGATGGGCTACTTCCCGAATTCTTCTGCAAGAGCCTTGAAGACGAACCGTACATATAACTTAGGTGTTTTATTTGTGGACGAAGCACAAAGTGGTTTGACCCATGAGTATTTTGCCAACGTATTGGACAGCTTTAAGGTAGAAGCAGAAAAAAGCGGATATGATATAACTTTTATTAGTAAGCATACAGGACATAAAAATATGTCTTATTATGAACACAGCAAATACCGTGGAGTCGACGGAGTAGTGATTGCTTGCATTGATTTTTCAGATCCTGGAGTTTTGGAGTTGATTTATGGAGAGCTACCGGTTGTAACAATTGATCATGTTTTTGATAACAGAACAGCTATAACATCTGACAACGTAAAAGGTATGAGAGATTTGATCCATTATATATATAGCATGGGTCATCGAAAAATCGCTTATATCCACGGAGCAGATTCCTCGGTTACACGAAATCGGGTAGGAAGTTTTTATAAAACCTTGGGTGAACTGGGAATAAATGTTTCAGATGATTATGTGAAAAACGGTATCTATCATGACCCTGATACAACATCAAAGCTTACAAGAGAACTTCTTGAACTTAAGGAAAGACCTACCTGTATTATTTTCCCTGATGATTTTTCCTGTGTGGGAGGAATTAATGCCATAAAGGAACAGGGACTTCGCATTCCGGAAGACATATCAATTGTTGGTTATGACGGAATTTTATTAGCTCAGGTATTAGATCCTAAATTAACTACTTTGCTGCAGGATACCAAAGCAATGGGGAGAAGCGCTGCGGAAAAATTAATAACATTAATTGAAAATCCTAAAGCTTCCATTATCGAAAGAGTAGTGGTTGAAGGAAAGGTACTAGAAGGAAAATCAGTAAGGAATTTGAATGCCAAATAATAGTCTGAAGATGGGAGAGATTAAAGGGAGAGATAAGTTGATTATATTTAATAGGTAGTAAGTGATTATTATATTTCAATATTACACTAATATAAGAGTTTATTCTTTAATGTTGACAAATACTGGGGAGTAATTAATACATATAAATTTAACTCTTTATCAAGTGTTTATGGCTAGCAGTAAGATGAAATATAGAATCAAAATTATTAAAACTAGGTTAATAGAATTTGAACAGGACGATAGCCTAAATTAAGACCGGCATTTTATCATAATCTTATGATATGTATATAAATGCACAAAAGTTTCTATTTTGAGGGAGGAATAAGAATGAAAAAGAAGTTTTTAGGCGTTCTCTTATCTGTAGCTATGGTATCTGCATTATTTGCAGGCTGCGGCAATAAAGATAAAGAGACAGCAGCAGATCCGACGAAAGCACCGGAGGCAACTGAAGCTCCAGCAGCAGATGACAGTGCAGCAGACCCGACAGCTGCTCCTGCAGCAGGACTTGCTTATACCGGCGAGATCAATTTAATGCACTATTCTACTGAAGAAGAAGCAAAAGGTAATGGTGGTGCAGACGGTTTCCGTACAATGTTAGCAGAATGGAAAGAGGCTAATCCTGGTGTTACCGTAAGTGAGAATGTATTAGCTAATACAGACTACAAAAATCAGATAGCTACACTTGCTGCAGCAGGAAATCTTCCTGATGTATTCCTGTTACAGGGTATGAATGCAGTTCAATGGGCAAAAGAAGGACTTATTCTTGATTTGACAGACAGTGTTAATAATTCTCCAGATAAGGCGAATTATGTTATGGATTATTTTGCACCTTATACAGTAGATGGTAAAATCTATGGTATTCCTGTATTAACAGGCGGTACTTGTACAGCAGTTATTTATAATTCTGAATTATGGAAGGAAGCAGGCTTTGATTCTTTCCCTAAAACATGGGATGAAGTATTAAAGGCAAAAGACTTCTTTGATAAGAAGGGTATTGCTACTGTAGGATTTGGTAATAAGGATGGATGGCAGGCAAATTCTACATTCTTAACTGTAATGGGTAACAGATTTACAGGCCAAGATTGGACTGAATCTATTATTACAAGATCAGGTGCTAAATTCACTGATCCTGAATTTGTAGAGGCATTAAAATTTACACAGGATATTTTTGCTTCAGGTCTGTTTAACCAAGACTTTAACGCTATTGATCACTATACAGCAAGAGAGTTATATGTAAACGGACAATGTGCAGCTTATATCGGTGGTAACTGGGATGTTTCTGATGTAGGTGTAGCTCTTAAGGAAAATGATCCTGACTTATATGCAAAGACAAAGATTGCAGTAATTCCTCAGCCTGCTAATGCAAAGGGTGCTGAAAATACACAAGCATTTACTGTAGGATATGCTTTAGCTATTAATTCAAAGGTTGCAGAAGATCCGGATAAATTAGCTGCTGCTCTTGATCTATGCTATAAACTTACAGGTCAAGATTTTGCTGACTTTGTATCCAATAAATGGGCTTTAAGCGGTTTAACAAAACCGGCTAAGGTTGATTTAAGCAAATTTGATCAGTATACACAGGATTTCTACAATTATTCTTATGTAGATACTACTCCTTGCTATGTATATGACTCATACCTTTCAGGAGATATTTGGGGACAACTTAACCCGGATTTACAGGCTATGATGAACGGCGATATGACTCCGGAGCAGGTAGCACAAAATGTACAAAAGGTATATGAAGCATCTAAGTAAATAGTTTTTTAGAATTATAACCGCTTTAAAGTATTTTATGGGCCTTATCTGATTTACTCAGATAAGGCCCATGTAGAGTATACATAGAAGGAGGCGAAGTAATGCTAGATACAATTCGGCCTAAAAGAAGAGTAATATTTGCTTATCTTTTGATACCATTAATATTATACATTTTTTCAGTTTTTATTCCGCTTTTGACTGCAGCATATTACAGCTTTTTTGAATGGAAAGGCGGACCGACTAAAACGTTTATTGGATTTGAAAATTATTTGACGCTAATAAAGGATAAGGTTTTCTGGCAATCCTTTGGCCATAATATATATTTGGTAGTTGCTTGTATTATTGGACAGATAGGTTTAGCTTTTGTAGTTGTGTTAGTCATTAATTCTAAGTTGATAAAATTAAAAGGATTACACCGTACGTTAAGCTTTTTCCCAAGTACGATTTCTGCTGTATATATAGGTTTTATATGGATCATGGTATATGATTACAATCGTGGTCTGATTAACTGGTTTTTAAAGTTTATCGGAAAATCAGATGCAGCTAAGGTATGGTTGAATGAACTTCCTATCTTAATGTTGGTTATATCAATTCCATTAATATGGCAATATATCGGTTATTATATGGTTATTCTCCTATCTGCAATTTCCTCAGTAGACAAAGAAATTTTCGAGGTATCTGAGATTGATGGAGCAAATGCTTTTCAAAGAGCTATCTATATTGTATTACCGTTAATAAAGAATACGCTTCTTGTTTGTGTTACTCTTTGTGTTGCGGGTAATATGAAGATATTTGATCATGTTCTTGTTATGACAGGTGGAGGACCTGGTAATGCGTCTAATGTAATGGCTATCTATAGTTATCAGATGTCCTTCCGTCGGTCTAATATGGGATACGGTAGTGCTATATCTATCGGTATTTTTATATTGAGTTTATTAGTTATTGGAGGTCTTCAGCTGTTGGTAAGAACCTTAACAAAAGGAAAGGAGACTAATTAGTATGGGCAATAAAAAGACAACTCATTCGGGTAGAACATTACCGGAAAGGATAAGAACCGGCGTCTTATCAGTAATTTTAAACCTGATATTAATTGTATTCTCCTTAAGCTGTATATTCCCAATTGTCTGGATGTTTTATTCCTCTTTGAAACAAAAAGCATTATTTAATAAAGATATCATTGGTTTACCAACTAAGCCTACCTTTTCGAATTATATCAGCCTTTTGTCAAACAAGGACTATCATTTGTTCCAGTCCATGGTAAATAGCGTTAGAACAACAGCTTTATCTTTATTTTTTATTGTTTTATTCGGATTTATTGTAGGATATATTCTTTCTAGAATTAAATTCAGAGGAAGTAAAATATTGTATGTTATCTTTTTAATGGGTATGCTGATACCAATTCATTCTTTATTAGTTCCAATTTATGTTGTATTTAGTAAATCAGGTATGCATAATCATTGGTATACATTAATTATACCATATGTTGCCTTTGGTCTTCCGATCGCAATATTTTTAGTAGATGGATATTTAAAATCAATTCCGATTGCCTTAGAGGAGGCAGCGGCAATTGATGGTAGTAGCTTCTCAAGAACTTTGTTTCAGATTATTTTTCCAGTATGTAAGCCAATACTTACTACTGTAGCTATTATTCAGACCTTCTATTGCTGGAATGAATTTTCCTTTGCATTAGTATTACTCAAGGATCAGGTATTACATACAGTACCACTTGCCATGACGCAATTTTCAGGTCAGTTTTCCTCGGATTATCCCAAGATGATGACGGGAATGCTGATTACTATGTCACCGGTATTAGTATTATATTTTATCTTTAGTAAACAGATTATAAAAGGTATGGTGGCAGGTGCTGTAAAGGGTTAATTTGTATTTTGTTTGAGTATTGAATTTTATATAGTAAATATTCGGTAAGTAATCATAGCTTTGATTATTTACCGTTTTTTTTATCATTATGATTTGTTTTGCACTATTGATACTTTGTTCTAAATTGGTAATACTCTAAAAGAATAATCTTTTGGAGGTTTAATATGGCAATGGATTTTAATCAAAGTAAGACGAAGGATAATTTAATGAGAGCATTTGCGGGTGAAAGTCAGGCGAGAAATCGTTATACTTTTGCTGCATCTCAAGCAAAAAAAGTACATCAGCATGTTATAGAAGCTGTTTTTAGATTTACAGCAGATCAAGAAAAGGAGCATGCGGAGATATTTTATCACTTCTTAGAGGAACTAGCAGGAGAAAACATTCATATTGACGGAAGTTATCCGGTTGATATTGATAAAGACTTGATTAAACTTTTAAAGATGGCTCATCATAATGAATATGAAGAATACGATCCAGTCTATAAGAGCTTTGGCGACATAGCGAAAGAAGAAGGATTTATGAAGATTGGAGCAACTTTTCATATGATAGCGGCAATTGAAAAAACTCATGGTGACCGTTTTTTAAAGTTCGCCGAATTGCTTGAGGAAAATAAACTTTATGTATCTGACGTGGAAGAAGGCTGGTTATGTCTTAATTGTGGACATGTGCATTGGGGAAAAGAAGCACCAAAGGAGTGCCCGGTATGTAAGCATGATCAGGGTTATTTTATTAGAGTTACTATGGCACCTTTTTCATAATAAGATTAAATTGGTAAGTGGTTCGGGTGAAACAGCAGTTGTATTTCACATCGAACCATTTCCTTTCACGCTAGAAAAGTATCTAGGTAATTGCGAAATAATATAGTTTTGTTAATTATATGCATAGTAGATACTATTCCTTCGCTCCAACGCTCTTATGAGCTGAAGTGTTTTAACACTTTAATTCCGCTCCGAAATAGTATCTACTGTACATACAATACTTACAATTAATTAGTTTCGCAATTACCTATAGAATAGTATCAGTTATGTATTCAATAGCCTGCTGTTTATAAGATTGCCTAAATGAGACATTTAATTAATTTCCGATTTTAGTAGGTTATACGAATGATGAATACAGTTTTGCAGGATATTCTTTATAATCTGTAGGACATTACTAAAATATGGTTTTACATAGTAACGAATACTACATAAAATAGAAAAATATACTACAACATATTGACAACAAATCTTTGCATAAAGTATAATATACTAGAAAGAAGCTAAGAAGCTAAGAAGCTAAGAAGCTAAGAAGCTAAGAAG
>JAEZTJ010000060.1 GCA_023421505.1 Bacillota bacterium | reverse complement strand
AATCTACCTTCTTTCAGAAATGTTGCCGCAGAACCGAAAGAATAGGCAGGCTGGTTATAAGTGCATTTTAATGTAAAAAAATATCGGGGTAAAGTACTACCCCAATATTTATTATAGAACCTTTTTTGACTTTTAAAGGCGCTTTGTCAAGCGTTGGGGTGTCATTCGTTTGAAGTATTTCTCATTATTGGATTTGGATAGACTAATTTAGAATTGTGACATTCGAATTATTGACAAAAAGGGGAATCTATTAAATAATTAATACTAGGATAAGTGATGAATTGTATAATGTTAAGGAAACTATAGAGTATAAAAAGTAATAATAAAAAAGTGAATGGTAAAACACTCATATATTTGAACTTAGATTTTATTTTTAAGCATTTATTATATATCTGTAATAATAAAGTAAATCATAGAAATAGCGCATCTGAATAACATTTTGGAGTGGCTAATGGGTAACAGCTCATAATTTAGAAGTAATACAATCATGAAAGGATGATATTATTATGAATCAGCTAAAGATATATTTTTTATATGATGATGAACTATCCGAGTTTGAAGCAATTAATAAGGGTTTTCGAGTAGATGTATTTGTGAAAATTGATAATCAATTTTTTAACTTAAGGATTTATAATATGATAAGATTACAACAGGATTTTGATAGTTGTATCGATAGAGATGGCTACTATCCAGTAGATCCTAATCTGGTACTTGTAACTGAAGTTAATAAAAAAGAGATAGTGAATACTGTTAAAAATCTATATACACAAAAATATTTTGATGAAATAAAGTCTGCAAGTGGAGTTAATATTGAAAAGCTTATAGAAATCATATAGTGTTTCATCACAGAATGTACAAGTATTAGTGGAATTAATACAACTGATAAACGAGGGGGATACCAGATGATATTGATGAAAAAGCGAAAGACGGTTTTTGTTTTATTGATTTTAATAACTGTACTTTATATATATGGATCCGGTAATTGCTTGGTTCGTGAGGTAAGAGCGGTGACCTTTGATGAAGTCAATAAACCGGAAGTATTTTTAAAACAGATTAACGGAGACAAACAATGTACGCTGGTTGCTGCCACGATGCTTATACGGAGGGCAGCGATGCTATCCGGCAATACAGGATGGGCTGATATTACCGTAGATAAGGTTAAGAAGCAGGCATGGATAGATGGGGTAGGTATAAAATATACTTTTACATACGATGGAATTACTGTTAGTAAAGCTGCCTTCGGACCTGATCCGGTAAGTGAAGCAATCTCATTGCTAAGCCTGCATCCGGAAGGAATTGCAATCTATGATCAGATGCATTTACCCAGAGCTCATGCGGTACTGCTTACGGACTATACCAATGGAGAGTTTTACTCAGCTGATCCGTCCGATGCGGTGCTTCCGGGCAGAATACCTAATTCTTCCGCATTGGTACAGGTTAAGGATGCGAAGTATTATTGGTATGTATCAAGTCCGTCGGTGCTTGAGGCCGCTCCCTCAGCTACCGAAGCAATAGAATTATCATCGGCGCTCAATATCAGTACGTATACTGCTTCCTTATCTGAGATAAGCTTTCTCTATGATGGGACAGAAAAGAAACCTGTAGTTATAATTCCCGGTCTGACGGAAAATATCGACTTTACTGTAGCCTATTATAATAATATAAATGCAGGAACAGCAACGGCTATCATAACTGGGGTGGGTGCATATTCAGGCACATTAATGAAAAGCTTTGAAATAACAGAGGTTACAATCAATGATACCTTGAATGAAATCCAAATTGACATGACAAACCAGACGATTAAAAAGGGTAAGACAGCAACAGTTAAGGTCACATTGCCGGATTCACTCGAAGTAGTTAAGGAATATAGTGGGGATCCATTAAAATTATATAAGGAAGTTAAGATAAGCTTTACTTCGGATAATAAAAAGATTGCGACTGTAAACTCTAGCAGAAAAGTAACAGGGAAAAGTAAAGGGAAAACGAGGATTAATGTAATCTTTGATATGGCTGATGGTACTAGAAAGATTTTTATGTATAATATTGTGGTTGAATAATAGAATTTATTGTATAGGGTATTAAAGATCATACAGTTGCGGAAATTGAGAAATTATGTGGGTACTGGATATTGATTGAGAAAAGATGCTTCATCGGTGATTAAAAAGTATCTGTATAGTAAGGTATTATGATTAAGTTGTTAGTAAAAATAGTATTAGGCCAACAGTATGCAAAAATACTATTTACAAGTTAATATAAGTTGAATATTTTTTAGGTGGAGTGGGATCAAAATCTCACTCCATTTTTTCCCTATAGCTAAAAAGGCAGGATTTAACTTTATATAAAAATTAAGTGAAATTTGAATGAAACCATTATGACTAGGCAGATTTATTATAATGAATAATCCCTATATTTAACAAAGTTATATATTGACAAATTAGAATAATTTGGTGAAATTTGCATATGAAGGTAATGATATTAAGCTGACCGTGACAGCGCCAAATGAAACCAATCAGCTTCACATTACCTATAAGCGTAGTTTTATAACCAAGACAATAAAAAGCCAGGGCAGCGTGATAGATCAATACCAGTACCCTACCTTGGATTGTGTCGTGGATTTAATGAACAGGCAGACGAAGTATGAGAACTATTATACTTACAATAACAATAGCTGGCCATCTGTAAAATATTCATATATCCATAAGGATATTTCTCAGGAAGCTGCCGTTGACAGGTATTTAATAGGAGCAGTGTCTTATCCGGGCTCAAAAACGATTTATGAATATGAGAAGATAAATAGAAATCTCGGAACGGGAGGGCTGACAGAGGATTACAGAATTAAGGCAAGATACGACAGGGTTCAAAAATATAATAATACTACTAAGGTATGGGAATGGATGGCAGGAGACAATAATCGGGTAAACTATTCTTACATTGGTGATTGCACAGGATATCCTGATACGATGTCCCCCGCATATTTATTCGCATCCACAGCTACAGATAGTAATGGTTTATCAATAAAGAATATATTCAATGGGGATATGCAATTAATTCAGCAGGAAAGTACGGCGAGCAATAATGAAAAGATTGTTACAAAATATCTTACATTTGACGGTACCTATAAATATCTGCCTACAAAGACTGAAACTTCAAAGTATGCTAGTGATGGTGCCGTAGTACAGACATTATATACAGGCCAGACCTATACCCCGTGGGGAGGCCTAAGTACATCAACAGCCCCTTTAACAAATCAACAGTATAATGATTCAAATATAAAAGCGAAATATACTACTTCCTATTTTTATACAAATACTACTTACAAATATTTCTTGACAAAAAAACAATGGTATCAGAATGATGCAAAATTGCTGAGTGAGAGTTATTTTTATAATACGCAGGGTAAAATTTCCGGTTTTACTAATACAAAAGGTGAAATTACCTCATATACTTATTCTACTGACACAAGTAATAATAATATTGTGGAGACAACACAGAATCTGGAGAGCGGAAAGATAGCTAGAAGTAGATCGGTCTATGGTAGTGAAACGGGATACGCATATCCGAAAGAGGTGATCAATTATTATACAGATGATCAGGGTAAAAGTGCACAGATAAAGGTAAGCTATACCTATAATATGCTGTTAGGCCTGGTTAGCAGTGAAACCGATAATGCGAACAAGAAAACATCTTATACATATGATAACATGGGGAGAATCGTGAAAATTCAATACCCTGATTATACCAGAATATTCACGAATGAGGCCTACTCTGTAGTGTTGAATTATGTTTATGAAGATGGTGGATATGCCGATTATACGGATAATTATTATGATGGAATCCATAGTGGTGTAAGCGGAACTGTCGTAAGATCTAATGAAACCTATACGAATAAAAATACGAATGTCACATCTTATTATAATCAATTAATCACTGTTTATGATGAATATGGTAATCTGAGACAGACTCAAAAATACGATGGCACGAAATATATCATTGATTCTAAATACAGCTATGACAGTAATCAGAGAATAACAGCGTCAACGAATGCGGAGGGTTATACAATAACCCAATCATATAATGTCTGGGGGCAAGCTGCTGAGATTACGGATGCTTATGGATTATATGTAAGTGGTAATGATTTTCGGAATAATAGAACGGTTAGTTTCTTTGTAGCCAAGGCAAATATAGCAAATTATAGGGCTAATATTAACTCGAATACATATAAGGAAGATTGCGTAATAGTAAATTATGACCAGTTTGGAAGACCCGTCTCAAAAAATGTCTATGAAAATTGGCCAAATTTAAGTGGTGAATTATCGGAATTATATACTTATGATATTTCAGGTAATCTTGTTTCCTATACCGATCCAAAAAGAAATCTGAATGAGGATGGATATACCGAGAGATACAAATATGATGAATTAAACAGAATAATCGAAGTAAAAGATGCAGAAAGCCATATAACAAGTGTTAATTATAATGTCCTGGGAGAAATAACAGGTATCAGTCTGAAAGAAAATACCTACAGTACCACTTCAATACCCCTTTATACAAAATCTTATAATGAATTGGGCAGTCTGATCAGTAAAACCGATCCTTCTGCATCAACAACTAGGTATACCTATAATAACATTGGCTTAAATGCTAAAATCACAGACAGAAACGGAAGCACCTTAACCAATACATACGATGGTTTGAACCGTCTAGTAGATAGTATACAGGTAAGCCCTGACGGAACCTCAAACATAAATCATCAATACGGCTACAGCAATCCATATGGATATGATGAGGAATGGCTGTATCTTAAGGGAACATTAGCAACGAGTAATACTTATAAATACAATACTATGGGTCTGCCAATTCAAAAGAATGTATCTGGCAGCAATTGTATAGCTTCAGTCCAGAATATGCAGTATGATAACATCGGACAGCTTAAGAGCTTGGGTGTTGGAGTTGGCAGTAAATATTTCTACTCAAACTACAGCTACACATACGGAAGACTGACAAGAGTCCAGACCAATGGGTTACAGGCTGCAACATCATCCAATAATGAGTACGCTACCTATGACTATTATCCTGATGGAAAATTAAAAATAATAACCTATCCGGTTCTTGCCAATGGTGCAGTTCTTACCAGTGAGTATAAATATAATGCGTTAGGCAGAATGACTTCCGTTTCTAATAAGAGGGGAAGTACGGTATTATCCCAGTATACATATTCATATGATGCAAATGGTAATATTATATCTATTAATGATGGAAAAACGACGAAAACCTATGTATATGATAAATTAAACCGGTTAGTTGAAATACGCCCTCAAAACGGAAGGAATATTACCTACACCTATGATTTAAGAGGAAACCGTCAGACCAAAAACAGTCCAGATCTTAACTTAGAGCTTAATATGTCTGGCAGAAGTTATACCTATGATCTTGAGAATAAGCTCAGTGCAACGACAATTAATGGTAATACTACCAGTATGAGCTACTATGCAGATGGGCTTAGGGCAAAGAAGCAAACAGGTACAAATTATACTTCCTATGTGTATAATCAATCAGGCAATCTTGTAGCAGAAGCACAAAATTCAAGCGCGATCACATCCAATTATGTCTGGGGCCCTGATCGAGTGTTATCAAAAAAAGATGTAAGTGGCGGAGAGTATTATTATTTATATAATGGACATGGGGATGTTATCCAGATAGTTGACAGAAACGGAAATGTGGTTAATAATTATGAATATGATGAATGGGGAAATATACTGACTAGCAATGAGACCGTAAGTAATCCGTTTAAATACGCCGGAGAGGTATATGATCAGGAGACAGGATTGTATTATCTTAGAGCTAGATATTATGATCCAAGCATAGGCAGATTCATCAATGAGGATACCTATGAAGGGCAGATAGATAATCCACTTTCATTAAATCTATATTCCTATTGCTATAACAATCCACTTATCTATAATGATCCTAGTGGAAACGGTCCAGAAGCTTTGGCATTATTAAATCCTGAAGTGGCATTGGTATATGCAACTGGTGTTGTAATATATGTTACGTATGAATATTTAATATCTCCGGCGGGGGAAAAAGCCATTCATGATGGAGGAGTAGCAATATATAATGGAGCCGTTATTGCCGGTAAAGCACTTACTAAAGCAGCTAAAGCAACAGCAGAGGGTATTATTAATGGGGCTACATGGGTTGGAGAAAAAATAGTTGATGGGGCTAGTTGGTTAGGAGATAAAGTGGCAGATGCTTGGAGTGGATTTACAAGTTTATTTAAAAAGAAACCTGTAAATTTACCTTCAATAAAGAAATTGACAATCGATATGGAACACATAGTATCTGGGCATACATCAAATGGGAATAGAAGAGATCCTAATGGTAATAAAGGCGTTTTTTATGGTATGACAGCTGAGGCAATAAATAAAGCAATAAAAGAAGCATACGGTTCATGTGAAAAAATAACAACTCAAGGAGAACGAATACTGGTTAGGGGATTCTCTAAAACTTATGATATTGTTATTGAAATGTGGGTAAATGTTAAAGACTATGTTATCGAAACTGCTTACCCATTAGATTAAGGAGGTTTAATTGCTTCAATTAATTTTTAAGGACGATTTTGTTTATTATGAAACTAGTAAAAATATTTATTCTACATTTTATGTTATTGTAAATAATACTACCTTTCCTGATAATGGATGGCATGATTTCCCGATATTAGCTTTAAATATGTGGAATGAAAATATAATAAAAAATAATTATAAAAAGAGATGTAAATTTAAGTTATTTTTCATGGATGGTCCTTTTTACATTGAATGCTATAAAGAAGGTAGTAACGTTTCATTGAGGTTTATTAATAATAAAATCAGTCCTATTGAAATATTAACATTTCAGACAACATTCTCTGAATTAAAAGATAGTATATATAATGGATCAACTCAATTTATCAATATCATCAGCAAAAGAGAGTTTGGTTATCTGAATGAACTAGAAAAATTACAAAAAACAATTAAAATTATAGAAAACTTAGTATAATAAAAAGAATACATCAAGTTAATGAACTTATAAATACCAATATAAAAGTATTTATAATTACAAAAGGGTAGAACCATATTTTTGGTAGTGTAAATAATCTTGTGTCTGTGGTAAATAATAGTCCTTTTCTGGTATGAATACGGGTATGAATTCTTATTGGAAAGGAACCTTTTATGTCGATAGCAAAAGAACAATTACGACAGATAATCTCAGAAAACAACATTACTACCATTCAGGACATCTATGCCTTCTTCAAAGACAGCTTTAAGGATATGCTCCAGGAACTTCTTGAAGCAGAGTTGGATACTTCTATAGACTAAAAACGATAAGAGCGAGGCTGAGATAGACAACAAACGAAATGGCTATTCCACAAAGACAGTTAAGAGCCAGTATGGTGAGTTTCCCATTGAGATTCCGAGAGATCGTAATGGAGATTTCGAACCCAAGATCATTCCTAAGTATCAGAGAGATATCTCTGGTATTGAAGAAAAAGTGATTTCTCTTTATGCCAGAGGAATGACAACCCGGGATATTCATGATCAGCTAAAGGATATCTACGGAATTGAGCTGTCAGCAGAAATGGTCAGTAAGATCACCGATCGAATTATCCCGGAGGTCAAGGAGTGGCAGTCGCGCCCGCTATGTCCTATGTATCCATTTGTTTTTATGGATGCCATCCACTATAAGATTCGGGAGGATGGGCGGATTCTTAACAGAGCTGCATACGTTGTTCTTGGAGTAACAATTGATGGCAGCAAGGATATTTTAAGCATTACTATTGGTGCAAATGAATCCTCGAAATTCTGGCTTGGTATGCTTAATGACCTAAAAACCGCGGTGTTCAGGATGTACTCTTCTTCTGTTTAGATGGCTTAACAGGCTTTAAAGATGCCATTCATGCTGCTTTTCCACATGCAGAGGTACAAAGATGTATCATCCACATGCTTCGCAATTCCTTCAAATATGTATCTTATAAAGATATCAAGAAATTCGCATCTGATTTCAAAGCTGTTTATAAAGCTCCTACACAGGACGTGGCATTAGCAGAGGTGGAACAAATAAAAGAAATTTGGGTAAAAAATATCCGTATGCTATCAGCAACTGGGAGATGAACTGGGATGTCATTTCACCCTTCTATCAATTCACAGAAGACATCAGGAGAATAATGTACACGACTAATATAATTGAGGGATTGAACCGTCAGTTTCGTAAAGTAATTAATTAGTGCTCAATAACTCGCAAATGCCTATAAATGCCTATAAATGCTGAAATTACTGGCGTTTTATGCTATACTTAATGCAAGGAAAACACTGTTTTTCTTCAAAAAACCTTGCAGGAAGTGATGAACATGTATAAGAAAAATCGAAATAAACAACTTACTTTAACTGATTTCAACCAACCCATGGGATTAAAGCTTGATCCAGAGAATAAGTGGATCAAAAAAGCTGAAATGATTCCATGGAACAGGATTGAAGATAAATATGCTACATTATTTGAAAGTACAACTGGAACTGTGGCCAAGCCTTTACGAATGGCATTAGGTTCTCTCATGATTCAAAAAGAGTATGATTTTTCTGACCGTACTCTGGTAGAACAGCTTCAGGAGAATCCATATTTCCAGTATTTCATCGGATTACCTGGCTTCCAGTTGGGAGCACCTTTTGCACCTTCACTTTTAGTGGAGTTCAGAAAACGACTGACGGAAAATATCCTGATGGATATCAATGAAATCATCCTAAAAGGTGATGACGATGATGATCAGCCAACTTCCGATGGTGGCACTGACGGAGACCGCGACACACAGGAAGGCAACAAGGGGACTCTAATTCTTGATGCAACTTGTGCTCCTCAGAATATCGAGTTTCCACAGGATATCAATCTTCTAAATGAAACCCGCGAGAAACTGGAGGGAATCATTGATGCCATCTGTTTACGTGAGAACCTTGATAAACCGCGGACATACCGTAAAAAGGCCAGACGCGATTATCTTAAGTTGGCGAGAAGTAAAAAGCGCACCACACTTAAAATCCGAAAAGCAATTCGTCAGCAGCTGCAGTATATCCGTCGAGATCGTGGTTACCTCAATCAGCTTGAAACGCAAGGTATCGTACTGAACGAGAAGGAACTTAAACTTCTACAGGTGCTGGATAAGGTCTATGAACAGCAAAAATTCATGTATGATAATCAAATCCATACCATTGAAAACCGAATTGTCAGCATCAGTCAACCATACATCCGACCGATTGTACGTGGTAAATCCAAAGCGCAGGTAGAGTTCGGAGCAAAGCTTGATCTCAGCATCGTCGATGGATATGGACGAATTGAGAAGATATCTTTTGACGCTTACAATGAAAGCGAAGTTCTTGCTGATGTGATTGAACGATACAAGCAATGTACAGGTCACTATCCAGAGCGACTACTCGCAGATAAAATCTACCGAAATCGAAACAATCTGGCTTACTGCAAGGAGCGGAATATCAGACTATCAGGGCGGCCAGCACTGGGTAGACCAAGAAAAGATGCTGTAATCGATAAAAAGTGCGAATATCGCGATAACGCTGACCGAGTTGAAGTGGAAAGAGCATTCAGTTTAGCAAAAGGTAGCTATGGACTTGGTCTCATCCGAACAAAGTTGGAGGAGACGACACGCGGATCCATCTTGCTATCCATACTGGTCATGAACATCAACAGGAAACTAAAAATGTTTTTGTGTTTATTTTTTATTTCAATATTTTCAAGGTTTAAAATCCGGAAATTCATCTGGGTAAAAATATATGCAGATGCAGTTACTGCTTAGGCGGCTCCTGCTGAGCAGGCATTAAATAGTATATCAGATTTGTTTAAGCCGTATGGAGGTATACAATAATGAATAATAACATAGCAGAAATTAAGAATGTAGACGTTAGAAAATTAAAAAATGAATGCCCTCTAGATAAATGGTATATTGATATCTTAAATAAACCAATATGTGACTTAAATATTTTAGATTTATCCAGAATGATACGACATGAAGTCTATCCAGACATTGCTATTCCTTTGGCATGGGATATATTGCAAAAAAATCCTTTTGAAGGAGAAATGTATGATGGACAGTTATTGGAAATACTTACTAAATACATTGAGGATCATTTTGACGATAAATATTATAATAAGTATTTAGAATTTAGGAACCAGTTATATAGTGTATTATGTAAATATGAAGGGAACCTCCAAGAGGATAAAGTTGAGTTTAAAAAATGATAGACAAATTAGATAAACTATATCATTATTAAAATTGTGCTACTCAGAGAAACTAATACGCTCAAATACATAAGATAATCCTTGTACAAGAGTGATGATTCTCCTATTCTAGGATGTAGGACTTAGGATTCATATGGTACATTCGGTTATGGTCACTGTCCTTATTCAAACTAATACACTGATAGGAGTCGAACAATTGGTTCAAAAAAACTGAGACAGTCAAGACGTATAGATCAAGAATGGTTGGAGCTCATACAGGATTGTCGCACCAGTGGTATGAATGACAAAGACTGGTGTGATAAGTATCCATTTAACACAATAGCTTATACGATATATCCGTATATACAATAATTGGCAAGTCTCCTCATGCTATAATTCTAAATGGAATACTCTGCGATTGTTAATATGGGAATTAAAGTAATAGGAAAATGGGAATTGAAAGTAGATGGGTATAAACAGTAATATTTATTGAATGGAGTACCATTGACGAATATTTTGGTATTAAATAATGCCTGCTCAGCAACACAAAAATCCTTATAAATGCTGAAATTACTGGCATTTTCTGCTATACTTAATGCAAGGAAAACACTGTTTTTTTTCAAAAAACCTTACAGGAAGTGATGAGTATGTATAAGAAAAATCGAAATAAACAGCAAAACTTAACCGATTTCAACCAACCCATGGGATTAAAGCTTGATCCAGAGAACAAGTGGATTAAAAAATCAGAAATGATTCCGTGGAACAAGATTGAAGATAAATATGCCACTTTATTTGAAAGTACTACTGGAACTGTAGCAAAACCTTTGCGAATGGCTT
>JAEZTJ010000096.1 GCA_023421505.1 Bacillota bacterium | reverse complement strand
GGAATGGGATAAAAACCCACATCACATGGAGGTGGCACTATGGCGATTGATAACATTTCAAACGCAACGATATCATTAACGGATTTTAAGACAGAACAAAAAGTACAGTCCGCTGCATCGGTTCAACAGGTAAAACCAGTAGAAACAAATACTGTGACTGCCAAAACTTATATGGATAAACAAGACGGTGCAAGAGAAGAAGAAAAAAGGGATGCTCAGGCAAATACAAAGCACTTAAAAAGTATCCTGAACGAAACGAATAATAAGATTAAACCGACAAGAACCCGCTGCGAATTCTCCTATGTTGAGGATGTAAACAGGGTGTCCATTAAGGTAATGGATGTGGATACCGATAAAGTGATTAGAGAGATACCGCCGGAGGAAACCTTGGAAATGCTTCAGAAGTTATGGGAGGTTGCCGGGCTGCTAGTAGATGAAAAAAGATAGTATACAAAGGAGGCAGGAGTATGGGAACAATAAGGCTGTCGGGTATGATATCCGGCTTGGATACCGATTCTATAATTAAGGAATTAGTTAATGCGCAGAAACTGAAAAATAAGAAAACTACCGACAAATTGACCTTATCCGAATGGAAAGAGGATAAGTGGAAAGAACTAAACGCGAAACTTTATAAACTGTATACGACCAGTGTCAGTAATATGAGGTTGCAGGGTAGTTATTTATCTAAAAAAGTTTCATTATCAGATGAAAGCATTGCTAAGATTACCGGAAGTACAAATGCACCGGAAGGAGCGCATAAATTATCTGTTACAGAACTTGCAAGCGCACAATATGTCACCGGAGGTAAGCTGGCAACAACGGCGAAAGCAAGTTCGAGTCTTACAACTCTTGGAGTAGCAAGTGGTACAGTAATAGAAATAACGAACGGGTCAAAGAAAAGTAATCTGGTTGTGACGGACTCTATCACTATCCAGGACTTTGTAAATAGTTGCAATGGGATAGGTCTTAATGCGAGCTTTGATGAGAAAAACCAGCGTTTTTTTATTAGCTCTAAAACCAGTGGGGCAGATGCTGCATTTTCCATTAAAACCGGAAATCTTTCAGAAGACGGAACAAATGCTTTAAACGACATTAATTCAATGATTGGTCTGTCCGGTCTGACTTCGGCCCAGAAAAGCGATGTTGCAGCCGCCCTGACTGCATTGGAAGGACCCAAGGACTCGACAGAAGCGGCAGCTTATAATGACAAATTAACAGTCTGGTATCAGCAGGCTCTGGCAGGAGAAACGGGTAGCACTGAGGAGGATAAAGCAAAAATCAAAGCGATTAATACTTTGATTAATTACACAAAGACGCAGAACTCCAAGGAGGCTGCTGCAGCTGTCAAAGAAGAAATTGGTACAAGTCTTATTGATGATGTGGCAGGAAGTACGGACGAAGAAAAACGGAATACCGTTGTTGAAACTGCAATACTAAAGAAGCATGCCGAACTGCTGGGAAAAGATATTACGGACGATGAAGTCATAGCTGCAGCTGCTGAGGAATATGGGAAGTTAGTTCTTCAGGGTGATAAGGATGCCTATTTCAACCAACTGATTCAAATTGAGTATGCGTCCACTGAGGTATATGCCGATGGGGAAGGGAATGTGGTTCTAGATGATGAGACCGGTGAACCTCTGACAAAAGCACAGTATTACCAGAAGCAGACGGACCTTAAAATCGCTGAATATAATGATGTGGAAACTGGTGACAGCGGACTTTTGGTTAGTAAATTAAAGATTTTTACAGTTGCAGTATCACCTACTTCCGGAGAATCTCCTTTGTCAGAAATCGGATTGGGAGAAATAACCGGTTCAGATGATATTACAACAGGTGACAGCTCAAAATTGTCAGTTAAAAAGGCGAGTGATGCAGAAATGGTTTTAGATGGAGCTAACATCACGGCTTCCAGCAACAGTATTACGGTGAATGGACTTACAATTAATTTACTGGGTAAGACACAAGAAGGTAAAGAAATAACAATAGATGTAACTGCTAATACGGATGCAAATTATGAAATGGTCAAAGAATTTATTAACGGTTACAATGATATTTTAAAAGAAATGAATAATCTTTATTATGCTGCTTCCGCCAGAGAATATTCACCATTAAGTGATGATGAAAAAGAAGCCATGACAGATGACCAGATAGAAAAATGGGAAACCAAGATAAAGGATTCTGTTCTGCGCCGGGACGATTCGCTGGGAACAATGATATCAACCATGAAAACCGCTATGTTAAGCAGCTATACCAGCTCAGAGGGTAAAACTTATACACTGGCAGGCTTTGGAATTACAACTTCATCAGATTATACGGAAAAAGGTCTTCTTCATATCTATGGAAATAAAGAAGATGCGACATATCCGGATGAAAAAGATAAACTAAAAGCCGCCTTTACAGAAGATCCGGATGGTACAGTCGCAGCGCTTAGCAGTATCTTTCAGAAGCTTTATGACAATATGTACGATAAGTTTAAGGCCATTCCGAATGTCAGCAGTGCAAATACGGCTTTTAATGATAAGCTTCTTGACAATGAGCAGACAGCTTATAAGAAACGTATAAAGGTACTGGAAGATAAATTAACAGACATGGAAAACCGGTATTATAAGCAGTTTTCAGCTATGGAAACGGCTATGGCAAAGCTGCAGTCCCAAAGTAATGCGCTTGCTGGGTTGCTGGGTAACTCTAATAATAAATAAACCGAAGCAGTGATTCATAATAATTTACACAAAAGCATTAAGACTGCCAGGAGGAGAATAAGATGCCGATAAATGCTGCAATTGCATATCAAAACAACAAAATCAAAACAGCCTCACCATCCGAACTTACTCTTTTACTTTATGAAGGGGCAATCAAATTCTGCAATATAGCTAAGGCAGGGATAGAAGAAAAAAATGTTACTAAAGCCAATAATAATATTCTAAAGGCAGAAAATATTATTACTCATCTTAGAACGACTTTGGATTTTACCTACCCCGTAGCGCAGGATTTTGAGAAAGTTTATTTATATATCTATGACGGGCTGGTAGCAGCTAATATTAAAAAAGATGTGGAGAAACTGGAAGAGATAATCGATACAATCAGAGAAATGCGGGATACCTGGAAGGAAGTTATGTACCGGGCCAAGGAAGGTTAAGGTAAGTATGGAGCAAAAAAAGGCGTATATTAACATAATGACGGATATATTGGAGAAGAAAGCGGTAATATTAGATGGGCTTCTTTATCGTACTGCCAGACAAGATGTATGCCTTGGAAGTCAACTGCCGGACATGGCCGAATTTGAGATTCTGGTAGACCAGAAGGCGGAACTGATTGAAGATTTGAACCGACTCGATACCGGTTTTGAACGGTTATACGATAATGTGAAAGAAGACTTACAGTTGGACCGCAACCGTTACCAGAAGGAAATAGAGAAACTTCAGGAACTAATAAAAAAGCTTTTAGACAAAGGTATGAAGCTGCAGGCTCAGGAGAAAAAGAATAAACTAAAATTGGAACTATACCTCTCAAAAAGTAAAAAGGAAGTCAGGGTGCTTAAACAATGCAACCGGACAGCAGCAAGCTATTACAACAATATGAATAGTGAGAGCAGCGGACGTTCTTATTTTTTAGACAAAAAAAAATAAAAAATCAATTTTTGCGCTAAAGTATTATTTTTTTAATCCGATATATATTTTGAACGCAGTAATAATCTGTACCGTAATCTGGAGCGTACGGCCTGGTTGCCGGCTACAGAGATCTTGCTGCTAATTAACAGTAGCACGGATGCTACTAATTATTCAAGGAGGAATTACATATGATTATTCAGCATAATATGGCATCAGCCAACACCAACAGACAATTAGGCGTTACAACAGGTCAGTTAGCTAAATCAACCGAGAAGTTATCATCTGGTTACAGAATTAACCGCGCAGGAGATGATGCAGCAGGTCTTTCCATTTCTGAAAAGATGAGAGGACAGATCAGAGGCTTACAGCAGGCTTCCACAAATGCTCAGGATGGTATTTCTTTAATTCAGACAGCAGAAGGTGCATTACAGGAAACGCATTCCATTCTTCAGAGGATGAGAGAGTTAGCTGTTCAGGCTTCCAATGCTACTAATGTTACTGCAGACCGTCAGGCTATTGCTAAAGAAGTTAGAGCATTAACTTGTGAAATTTCCCGTATCGGTAACCAGACAGAATTCAATACAATGAAGCTGTTAAGTGGTCAGTTAACTGCTAAAAACCTCCAGGTTGGTGCCAATGGTAACCAGAGTATCAGACTTTCTATCCTAGATATGAGACCGAGCGAATTGGCAAAGACTGCCTCAAATACGCAGGGACTTAGTGATGACAATGTTGCTAAGGTAATATCAAAAGGAACTTCTTCTTATGCTCAGATTACAGCAACGATTTCTATTATCAACAGAGCAATTACAGATGTATCCAGCCAGCGTTCCAAATTAGGTGCATTACAGAACAGACTGGAACACACGATTGCCAATGCTGATAATACAGCAGAGAATTTACAGGCTGCAGAATCCCGTATCCGTGACGTTGATATGGCAAAAGAAATGGTAACAT
>JAEZTJ010000045.1 GCA_023421505.1 Bacillota bacterium | reverse complement strand
TCTCCCACAGAATACCGCATCCAATAATTTCTCGCCCGGCTCTTATCGGAATTATTCAGCTGATAGGGGTTATCAACGGTCTCAACCAGTATTACCTCCGGATCAATTTCAATGCCGTATTGTTGTTTTACCAGCTCTGCCACATATACTTTGTCCGGAGCGTTACGCAGCATATATCCGTCACTGTGCAAATAAGCACTGCGTAAAAGGGTTACTGCTATGTATATGGCAACGGCTACCCCTAAGTATATCTTGATTTTAGCCGTTTTTGTCTTCCGGTAACTCTTTTTTATATGGGTAAAAAAGTCGTCCATTTCACCGGCTACCGTGCTGACTTTGTATTCCTGACGCAGATTCGAATATTCTTTTTGCAGGATAAGAATCAATTTAATATGTTTAAAGTTATTATATCCAATCAGTTTTTTTAATTCTTTTGCAAATTCATCCTGCAAAGCAATCGCACGAAAAAGATCTGAAGTCAGAAGACCTTTCGCCTCTGTTGTGTAGTTCTCCTTGTTGTCCGTTTCAAACAACCGTAAGACTTTTTTCATATGTTCTTTCTGTTCCTGCTTTTTCGCAGCCTCAAAGCTTGTTTCCGTTTGTTTGCCGGCGTTTTTAATATACTCCGGAATTTCACTATGCAGGTTTTTTATAAGCTCCTGTGTGTGTTCCGGATCCGCCGGTTCATTTTGAAAGATGCTTTTATACTTCTCATACTCGGCTTGCCATTCTGACTTTTTCTTGTAATCCGGTATCCCGCTTTTTGTTTCGTTACCATTGCCTGGTCCTTCGTAGCTATTTTCTTTTTCTTTTGAACGAGGTTCTTTATATTCTTCCTGATAGGCCTGCCTTGTGCTTGTCTGTCCGGACTGCTTTGTTCTTGCCTGGTCATACTGCCATGCAAATGCCTGATCGGTCTGCCTTGGGTCTGTTTGTTCGGACTGCCACTGGCTTTCCTTCCTATTTTGCTTTGGCAGCACGGTTCTGCCTTTATTGGCTCTTTTTGCATATGACACGGCTGCCTGATAGGCTTGTTGTATTTCCTGAAATTTCTGCGGGTTTTCTTCCGGATGATTTTCTGCCAATCTTTTTGCATAAGCTTTTTTAATGACATCCAAATCATCCGTTTTCGAGATCTCAAGTATGTCCCAAAACATTTTTTGTACTCCTTTATGTGAATTTAACTGGTTCTTATTTCTATGCTATAAGTCATTTATTTCCTGGCATTTTCTTAATTATCTCATAATGTATGACTATCGGTATTCAGGAGCATACGGTTAAAATAGTCTCTAAATTCAATTCCACAAGTACGAAGCTGAGATAAATCGTCTTGATCCCAAACAATTTCATTATTTAAATAATTGCGGATAATATCAAAGGCCTTTTGATTAACAATTGGAGGATTGCTTTGCAGATAAACCTCTATGGTTTTAAATTTATTAAACTCAAATATACCCTTTTCAATAATCAAAAAGCGCCGCAGTATTCCTAAAATACAATTAACACAACCAGTAATTTGAAGCTTATCAAACATAGGGTAACCATATTCCTTAGTAAACCAATGTTCCATAATCAGTGCATCTTTAATAAAGTCGTCTTTAGAAGGCATTTTAATATTGTCCAGGTTGATTATGCCATAAATTGCTTTACCTTGGGTTTTAAGGCGTGCAATTTCAATGGTAAACTCAAATTCATCAACTATGCTTTTGGTATAAGGCTGTGACAACTCGAATTCATGAATCAATATTGATCCAAAACCTTTTGGAACCTTGTATTTATGCTGGTACTTTTCTGCTATATTATTCATCCGTTCCTGGGAGATAACGGCATCATCACGAACAATAATTACAGTGTCAATATCACTTTGTCCGGGCCGATAATAACCTCCGCCAAGTGAACCGATGACATATAAAGCTAAGACGCCCGGCTCCTCTTTGAGAATTTCCTCTAGAAATTCTTTTACAATAACCAAAGCTTTTTCTTCCGTTATAACTTCACTCATTTTCTTCCACTCCCCAATATCATCATTAAATGGTACAAGATATTTTTTTTTCATCAATTGCATTCTTTATATCAAAATCGATATACTAACTATTGCTTGCAAACCATTGCTTACATGGCAATGGTTTTGCAAGCAAAATTAAATGTTTAATCCATTTAAGCTTCTTCAATTAACTTTCTTATATCCGGAAGTTCCATTGGCTGACAAAGTATGTACTGTTGGAAGAATTCTCGTTGGGAATAAACCTGCCTGTCATCCCCAATAAACAGGTTCTCATCAAAGTTATAATTATTATGAAGTCCCGATGTATGGGATAACAAATGATGTACTGTAATGTCGTCCCGTATCTGCATCCAGTCCGGTAAATAGCAATTGGCCGGTTCATCTATGTCAATCCGCTTCCAGTCATACAGAATCATGATCGCAAAGGCTGTAAACTGCTTTGTCATGGAAGCTAAGGAGAAGCGTGTTTTAAGTGTATTTTTGATATTGAAAGCAAGGCTGGCATAACCATAGCTGTTTTCAAATATTATTTTACCACTTTGTACGACTTGAATCACTCCATAAAACTCCCATAATTTTGTATATTCATTTATAAACTCTGCCAGATTCTCCACATTAAATTCTTTCGATTCCATTTTTCCTCCTATCAATAGAAAGGACGTCTCTTTATTTCATCGATGTATCTTAAATATACCAGATTATTGAAAAAAGAGTAGACTTGTTTTAAAATTAATGATAAAATACATAATTAGCAGTGGTTAAAATCCGTTTGTAAAAGCAAGCGGATTTTTAACAAAATCTTAAAATAGATTAAAATAACAAAAAACTCACAAACCGCTTAATTGCAGCTTGTGAGTTTTATATTATTAATCACTCTTATAAGTCCGGATGCATTTCCACAATTCCATTTTATTTTTAGATCGATTAACATCAAATATGCAAATCCAATGCTCATATCTATAGAATAAACGTATTAATTTCTTGTGTACTGTTATCAGCATATTCGTATTGCAATTTATTCATTTATTATAAATTAATGAAAATAGGTAAAAGGTCTGCCGGCTGTCTTTACCTTCCTTTTTTAAGGCATTTTTATCATCTTTTCTTATTTTTAGTAGTTAGACGCCGGTCTTTTATTACCTCTACTTCAAAGGAATATAAAAGCACATTTCAGGTTCATCATTTAACTCTACCTTATATACTTCTATCATAAATAAACAATAGGCTTTTTCATCTGTTTTAATATCAAAATACATATAATCCAGATTGACATTATATACCCGCTCCATATTTTGAGGCAGCCAGACTTCCTTAATATATTCACCTGCGGTTTTCATTCCGTCTCCCGGTCCATCCGCTCCGCCCACAAGGTCATAAACTGTATTGGCCCTGAATGTAATACACGCGAATTTATTCAGCCCGGTATCAAAACCAAACATGCCGGCAGGCAGGTTGTCCAAAGAATCTACCTGGCAGCCAAAAATATAATCACCGTTGGGATTGGTCATGTTTCCGGATATACCAATTTCCGTGTAAGGAGCATGCCTGTCCAGCATAATGGCTTTAAACTCATTATGATATTTTTCTATATTTTGAAAATTAGGGTTGTTTTCACTTGTTATCCCAGCTATTTTCAAGGTATCCGGCAACTCCACCATATCCATACGC
>JAEZTJ010000080.1 GCA_023421505.1 Bacillota bacterium | reverse complement strand
CATTTCGTAGCGGTACATAAGGTTCTAAAGTACAGAACCTAAGTACCGACGAATGCAAATACTCCTCTTCAGAAGTATTAGCAACGTCGCCACCCTAGCATTTCACATTGGCTGTGAACAGTAACATTGGGAGAATAAAGCCCTTTTAAAAATGTACTTAATTAAATCTCGCTATTAATATTTGTATAAACCTTTGCAGCCCACTCGCATTCCGTCATTCCTCTGCAAAGGCAAAATAAAATGCTGCAACACAACTTAGTTATGCGGCAGCATTTTTCATACATTCAATTAGTCATTATATATGGCACTCATCCTATTTATCCAGTCCTACTTTATAATAGGTTACAGCAAAAATTACTACCGATAATATAATCCATACAAGAATAACTATTGTCTGGAAGATCGCTTCCGATCCCAGTGTCCCTCCCAGTATTATTTTATCAAGCATGAGCTTCATACTGTAATTTGGTAAATACTTTGATATATTTTTTAAAGAATCGTTTACCATAGCCATTACTGGTATGAAGTAGAGTATCATTAGAATCGGCAGCCCCACAACACCTGTAGTCATCTGATTTGGTGCTATGATACCAATGGCTCCCCCAAGTCCCACCATACAAAAGATGACTAAAGTGGTTAATAAGAGATAAATTCCAAGATATTGACTATCAATCCCTACTACAAAAAATATAATAATATTCGAAATCTCCGAGATCAGGACCGTAATTAACATTTTTCCTGCAAAAAACTCCAGTGGTGTTACTCCGGAAAGCATCAGAGTACGTAGGGTATTTTTCTCTTTTTCCTCTGCAATCAGCATTGCAATAATATAGCTGCATACCAATATCAAATTCATACCAAGACACATAAATAAAACTTCTGTCTTAGGTAACTCATTTTCATTGGAAGAGCCACCGAAAACATTAACATAGGCTACACTGAAAAAGATTGGCAGAAGACACATTAGAAATATGTTTTTATTTTTAGGCAAGCCTTTTACTTCCTTTTTGAGAAGTGCCCTAATTTTTCTTAATCTAATAGCCATTATAGTTCCCTCCCTGTAAGCTTTAAAAATATAGTTTCTAAATTCGGTTCCAGTGAATGAATAGATAACAATTTTCTCGTTTCTATCCATTCTTTAATTTGCATACCACTATCCCCGTCATTCTTTATTATAATACTTTCAGGTTTATCTCGCAGAATTACTCTGATTTCATTACTGCTGTATTTCAATTTTAGTTTTTCTGGATTTCCGAGTTCAACAATTTCCCCTTGGTTAAGAAACCCTACCCTATCGCATAATTTATCCGCCTCTTCCATATTATGGGTGGTCAAGAATATAGTTGTTCCTTCCAAATTTAATTTACGTAAGAGTCTATGAATTTCAAGAGCGGTACCAGGGTCTAGGGATGAGGTAGGTTCATCCAAAAATAACAGCTTTGGTTTATGAAGGATTGCTCTGGCGATCATCAGTCTTTGCTTCATTCCCTTCGAAAGCTTCCCTGCCTCTTTTTTTACTTCTTGAAGCATATCAACACTTTCCAGTATATCACTAATATTTTTCTTTGAAACATTCTTAATTTCAGCGAACAGCATCAGATTATCCCATACAGAAAGCTTTTCATAGATCCCGCTGTTATCAGACAGAATTCCGATATTATCAAATAAGAACTTTTTATTACTAAAGGCCTCCTTACCAAATAATTTGACCTCACCGTAGCTTGGCAGAAGCTGCGCTGTCATAAGCTTGATGGTGGTCGTCTTCCCCGCTCCGCTTGGTCCTAATAAACCGAATATCTCTCCTTCTTCAATATCAAGTGTTACCTCTTTTAATGCCGTCTTCTCTTTAAAATTCTTTCGAACCTTATTTAATGAAATGATACTTGACATAAATAATCTCCCTTCATTTTGCACAGAGTACAGAAAATTTTTACTGTACTTTTAAAGATTATGGCATAGCAAGTATCTTACTGCCATAATTCAGGCATGAAAGGAGCTTATTTTATGTTGAATGGAGCTTTATAACGGTTAAAATAATATATAAAACTGGATTTCAATATTCTTACAGCTTCAGAATCTGCTTAAGCTCCTCCAGTCTTCCCTTTGATAGCGGGACTGAGCTTTTTGCTTTATCACCAAGAACAAGACTATAGCTGTTTCTTGACCAGGTAATTACTTCCTTCACTCTCTGCAAATTGATTAAATAGGATCTGTGGCATCGAAAAAAGCCAAAATATTGTAATCTCTCCTCCAAATCCGTTAAGGATATATTGCACGGGAATTTGTCTCCCTTTATGTATAGATAGCTGACACCCTGCACTGCTTCGATATAATCAATTTCTATCGGATCAAACAATAATATCTTGTCTTCCATTTTAGCCGGAATTTTCTCAATCCGATATATTTTATTTTCCATATCTACATTTGACTTATTTAAATTCAAATCACCATTATTATTTAATTCAAGCATTCCGTCCATATCGATCTGGTACGCTCTTTCACCGATTAAGATCGTATTTTTAAAGGATACGGAAGTCGCCAGTATTGCCGTCTGCATCATGCAAAGCTCATTCATATTATCCTTGATTATTTGAGCGGTATCTCGGTCCAAATTAAGAAGCGGTTCCTGAAACAGAAAAAGTGCAGGTTCCTTCAATCTTTCTCTGGCGAAGCTTACCCTGCGTTTCTGAGTATAGCTCAAATTCTTAATCTTCATATCTCCAATATCCAAAAGCGCCAATTTCAGCATAATTTCCCTGTAATCCGATTTTGCTCCAATGATATCTGCAAAGAGCTTCAGATAGCTATTAATCGTCATATTCTCGTAAAGGACATCGTTTTTTGATATTACACCGATTTTACCCCTGTGCTTTTTTATATATTCCTTATGGGAGACACCCTCAATTAAGATCTCACCCTTTCCGGGTAATTCATATCCTAATATCATGTTAATGAGCATATCACTGATTTCATCACTGCATTCCAGACTGACGGTTTCCCCCTTATAAAGTGATAGGTTAACCTCTTTTATTACGTTATTTCTTCGCTCCTTATATAGGCCGTTTATTATGAGCATACTACCCATCCCTTTATCGAACATTCCGTATTTTAATTAGAACCATTTTATCCCTAAGTATATACCATTTTCTTACCAATATCAATTTATTCTCCTTCCAAATGCAAGTGCTTTTTTAATCCAATAATAATGTCAATTTTTCTGTGCTTTATTTATTTTGTCCTTTTTCATGCTTCATCCGCGTGATTTTATCTGATCGAGGAATAAAAGGGATATAAAAGGAACCCGCTGATGTACCCCACATGTTAGACAGTGACAAACTAACACTTGGCGTTCAGATCACGCAGGCTCCTTGTCGATAATTAATTCGTACGAAGTTTCTTTAGATATATATTATAGTTTTGTATTCCCTTCATTCTATACGGGTTGCTAGCTTCACCTAAGGTTTATCATTAATTATACTCTTTTCACACTGTGCATATCCTCTATCAATGTATTTGTAAGAATGAAGTGCTTCGGTATACCGTTCTCATATTTAATACTAACCTCACCTTGAATTAACGGTTTAAGATATATCATCATCTCCTCCGTTACATCATTTCCTGAATCATCGATGTACTCTAGCGGTACTTTCTTCTCGATATTTGCTACCCTTTCAACCGGTACTGAGGTAAATTCTATCTCATAGCCTTCTGAGGCCTTTCTAATAATAGATGCCATATGTCCCGTAATATTATCTACTGCACACTGCAGTGCCTTCATCCCCAGCATCTTCGCTTCATTGATATCAGTAGCACTTGCAATATGAGCAGCCGACCTTTGCATGAGATTTAATTCAATTGACCGTACCTTGCAATCTATTCTATCCTTTACAAGCTTTTCAAGTACACGTCCTGCCCCGGCTATGTATTTATGGCCGAATGCATCTGCTATTCCTGATTGCATCTGTTCTGAGATAAATCTTCCCTCATAATCCTTAATACCTTCACTTACTGCTACAATAACCGTTTTATTCTCCTCAAGCTTCGCTTTCACATCCTCGATAAACCGCTCCGTACAAAACGGTTTTTCACACAAATATATAAGGCTTGGCCCATTTGAACCGTTTAATCTGGCTAAAGCGGAGGCTGCTGTAAGCCATCCGGCATTTCTTCCCATAATCTCTACGATGATAACAGAATTAGTATTATAAACCTCGGCATCCCTTTCTAGCTCTGCAAAGGTAGTCGATATATATTTTGCGGCAGAGCCAAAGCCGGGGCAATGATCTATCTCAACAAGATCATTATCTATTGTTTTTGGTGCTCCCACTATACAAATATCTTTGATATTCTTCTCTTTGCAGTAACCTGCAAGTTTATGTACGGTATCCATTGAATCATTTCCGCCAATGCAGATGTAATATTTTATCTGATATTTACGAAAGATCCGAAGGATTTCTTCATATTGTTCTTCCTTCTTCGTCCAGTCCTCCAGCTTACATCTGCAGGAACCAAGTATAGCTGCGGGCGTTTGACATAATAACTCCATATCTGTGGTGTCCTTAAGTAAATCACTAAGATCTAAGAAATCCTCCTCAAATACTCCTTGTATCCCATTCTTTGCCCCATATATCCTGTCAACTTTCGTGCTAGTCTGTGCAGCTTGTAAAATTCCAACTAAGGTTGCATTAATTGCTGCGGTAGGTCCACCTGATTGTCCAATCAAAAGATTATTCATATTTTACCCCATTCCTGCGCTGCTTATTTGGCTCGCTAGCGAGACAATGCGCATATAAATGTTTGTTGGCTGCCCGTGAAAATACTATCTTGCTGAAGGAAAGATCTAGTATTTTCATATTTTTTCACTTCTGCCGATTAAAACAATAAAAATGCTGTCACACAACTTAGTCATGTAACAGCATTTTATTTAATCATTGAATTAATCCATTGTATATGGCATTAAAGCGATATGTCTTGCTCTCTTCACCGCTACTGTTAAAGCTCTCTGATGCTTAGCACAGTTACCGGTAATTCTTCTGGGAAGTATCTTACCTCTCTCAGATACATATCTTTTTAATTTATTGATATCTTTATAATCAATTCCTGTGTGATTCTTATCAGCACAGAATACGCATACTTTCTTTCTTCTGCGTCCGAAGGTTTTTCTCTTCATCGGAGAATCGCCCTTATCATCTTTTCTGTTGAATGGCATATCATGACCTCCTTATCCGATTTTATTCTTGCAAGTGAAATCAAATCCATTTCGTTATCCTAGCTTTCTTATCCTTCACTTGTATATTTAAAGATAATTCTAGTTAAATGGTAATTCTTCGTCAATACCGTCCGGGATGTTCATAAATCCATCCCCCATTGCTGAACTGGGCTCCGGTTTAAATTCTCTGTGATAACCACTCTGGGCTCCGGAATCTCCACTCGCTCCCTTACTTTCAGCAAATTCAATATCTTCTGCTACCACATCGGTCGTATAAACCTTTACTCCGTCTTTATTGGTATAGCTGCCTGTCTGAATTCTTCCGGACAGAACCATCTTCATACCCTGCTTAAAATATCTCTCAACGAATTCTGCCTGCTTGCCGAATGCAACGCAGCCGATAAAATCCGCCTCCTGAGTTTCTCCGGCTCTTTTAAATCTACGATCAACCGCCAGAGTAAATCTCGCGATTGCTGTAGAACTTTCTCCCTGTGAATATCTCACCTCAGGGTCTCTGGTTAAACGACCAATTAATATAGCTTTATTCATAAGTTGAATACCTCCCTTTCGTTCGCCTTAGGGTAGTATAAAAAACAAGACGATTGGTTAACAATCTTCCTGTCAGCTATTAAGCATCTTTTCTGATGCACAAATATCTGATTACATTTTCCATGATTCGAACTCTCTGCTCGATCTCGTTCGGAACTGTAGAATCAGCTTCGAATTGGATGAAATAGTAAAAGCCTTCCTTCATTTTCTGAATTTCATAGGCTAATCTTTTCTTTCCCCAGTCATCAACATTAGTTACATTACCGCCGAATCTGGTGATAAGATCTTTTGCAGCTTCTAATGTAGCTAATCTGGTTTCATCCTCGATTTTTGCATTTACAACTAAGGCTAATTCATATTGATTCATAGTTGTCTTGCACCTCCTTCTGGTCTCTGGCCCTTTTCTAATGCTATTTGCTTGACGAAGAATCAAATTCGCATTTAAAGAGCAAGGAATATTTAAGTATAACATATCACAATTACTTATACTATCATACGTTTGTGAATAATACAACCTTTTTTATCAAAGAACGGCAAATTAGTGATAATTCACATAATCGCTACGAGCTATTAGCAGATTTTATTATTAATCAATCATCTAAACTGCTGTAATCTAATAATCTTTTTCTCAATAACGATAGGATATCCTCAGGATCCATATCCTTAGCCATGTCAGCCGGAATCATAATAGGCGGAAGATTCGCATTAATATTTCTTCTAGCCAGGCTTCGCTTTACCACGGTGAGCTTTGACAGAAAGCTATCGACATTCTTAGGTATAATAGCAATAGACTTTTTATAGTTTACAGTTACAATTATAAATTCCTTAATTTCGTCAAAGGATATAAATCCTACCCCGCTAATGGAGGAATTATCAATAACACCTTCTCTGGTAATCGTTATCAGCTTTTTAATCTGCATGGTATTGATAATAGCTAATACAAAAGAAATAAGTAATGCAAAGAAGCCGAGTAATCCCGGCACCCAATATCTAGCTTTATGCTCCCCAAAGCCGTAAAGCATTACTACACCTGCAACAATTAACAGTAAAAAATTAGTCAGTGCCATAATATATGCTTTCAAATTCACTTTCTCAATTACGATCTCTCCCATAGAGTGGCCCCCTTTAGCGCGTCTACAATTAAGAATATTGTATCTGTTTCCTATTTTTTTTGCAATAAGGATTATTTATATTATTGAATATCTTTCCATTTATAAGCCTAGAAACAATATTAATTATAATTCATCTAAGTACTTTTGCTGCTTGGGTAGATTTTTCTTTACTAATAATATCTAAATACAACCTGCAGAAATAAAAAAGAGCTCTGGAAAATTACCAATGTCATTTAGATAAGAATGACTGGAGAGTAGAGTATGTAGAAATACATACCCTGCTCTTTTTTTGTGCGTAAAAAAACACTTGACAAGTTAATAGAAAAATGTGGCGAAGCCCTTGATTTATAT
>JAEZTJ010000012.1 GCA_023421505.1 Bacillota bacterium | reverse complement strand
ATAAATCAAGGGCTTCGCCACATTTTTCTATTAACTTGTCAAGTGTTTTTTTACGCACAAAAAAAGAGCAGGGTATGTATTTCTACATACTCTACTCTCCAGTCATTCTTATCTAAATGACATTGTCACCATAAGGTGTCTGTTTTTTATTCACTACATATAAATCTCTGACAAGAAAGTAATTTTATATATTATTATCACGATATATTATTCCAAAAGAATCATACTTACAATAGGATCCTTTTCCGAAGAAGGTCTCTATTTTACATCCTATATTTTTGCCTGATACAATCTTCTCAATCCCATTCGCCATGTCAATTATGATCCTGGGTGCTATGGGTGCATTGCCATGTGAAGGGAAGATATACTTGATTTTGTTGGCGATTTTTGACAGCCCTTTTATACTATTGAAATATTTATTCAAGGACAAACACTCCTCACAATGAAGCCAAATATCACCTTCTTCAATGGAGTCTCCGGCAAAAAGAAGCCCTTCACTTTCATCAAATAAACAAATACTACCCGGCGTATGACCGGGAGTTTCTATAACGCTGATTATTCTGCCGCCTAAATCAAATTGCTGATTTTTTGCTAAATACGATATGTCTTTTAAGCTAGCGTTTATCCAGTCATCTTTTTTAAAACCATATGGTAATGGACTCTTTATAATGTTATCGAGCATCCATAATCTAGCTTCTTTGCGAAAATTGCCTTTCATCATGGATGCATCATCGCCGTGAATATAAATATGGTCAAATTGGTGATTAGCGCATACATGGTCAGGATGACAATGTGTATTAATTACAATTAATGGATACGACGTAAGTGAAGATACAAGTTCTGAGAGGTTTCCGATTCCCCATCCTGTATCAATTAACAAAGATTTTTCCTTCCCCTCAATCAAATAGATCGCATCTTCGCCATTGTCGTCAATTCTCCATACTTTATTTGCCACTTCATTTACTTTAAACCAACCTTTGGTTAATGAAGACATATTGTTACCCCCCTTTTTTCAGATAGTCAATCGCAGTAGTTTATTCTTTCAAAGTTGACAATTATCCTTACATTCGTAATATGGATTAAGAAGTTATAGAATACAGGGAGTTATTATAAAGTATTCTGCTTATAAGTACAACCTGAATTTACCATTAAAATAAAGTGAAAGAAGATGAATGGCATAGAGTAATACTGTATATTCAGGAAATCTAGCCACTTGACGCAAAAACGAGCTGAATTATCACTTTTTTACAGTTTAAGAAACGCTCTTCCTATGTAACGTTAATAATCCTACTTATCTTCTTTTAGTAAATAAGAGAGTTTTGGCTTACACTGCAGTGCAAAAATTATCTAAAAAAACTATAGACTTATTAGGGGTTTTATGCGAAAATATGTTAGGTGAGCAAGATGAATAGCTATTCTCTTGTCATGGAAAACTACCGGAGCGGTCTTATTTCGGTAATCAGATAAAGGCAGGAATTTTAACGAATACATATTTCTTGTCAAAACCGACTGTTACTTTGTAACCTTCGGCTACTTAAGTTGTAAGCTGTTATTTTCTTAACAAGGAAATGAAATGCTATACTATGTATATTGAAAGGAGTTTCAAAAACATGACTTATTCACATGAAGTTCAATTGATGTGTCCGGTTACACAGGGTGTTCATCATGGAGCAGCACCAATCCCGGAAGAAGCAAAATGGGTAAAAGCAAAGGAAATCAAGGATATCTCAGGCTTAACTCATGGTGTGGGCTGGTGTGCACCTCAGCAGGGTACTTGTAAATTAACTCTTAATGTAAAGGACGGTATTATTCAAGAAGCTTTAGTAGAGACTATTGGATGTTCAGGTATGACTCATTCCGCAGCAATGGCATCTGAAATTCTTCCTGGCTTAACCGTTTTAGAAGCATTAAATACAGACTTAGTATGTGATGCTATCAATACAGCGATGAGAGAATTATTCCTTCAGATCGTATATGGTAGAACCCAGAGCGCTTTTTCCGAGGATGGACTACCGATTGGTGCAGGTCTTGAGGATTTAGGAAAAGGTCTTAGAAGCATGGTAGGAACTATGTATGGTACTCTTGCAAAGGGACCTCGTTATCTTGAGATGACAGATGGTTATGTAACAGGTCTTGCTCTTGATGAGAATAATGAAATCATCGGTTACCAATTTGTTAACTTTGGTAAGATGATGGACTTCATCAAAAAAGGTGATGATGCCAATACTGCACTCGAAAAATCAAAAGGCCAATATGGTCGTGTTGAAGATGCAGTAAAGATCATCGACCCTAGACACGAATAGTGAAGGAGGATACATACAATGGCTTTATTTGAATCATATGATAGAAGAATAAATCAAATCAATGCAGCTTTAAACAGCTACGGCATTGCTTCCATCGAAGAAGCGGAAAAGATTACAAAGGATGCCGGTCTTGATGTTTACAATATGATAAAAGGAATTCAACCGATCTGTTTTGAAAATGCTTGCTGGGCATATACAGTAGGTGCAGCAATCGCAATTAAAAAGGGTACCCGAAAGGCTGCTGATGCTGCTGCAGCGATCGGCGAAGGCTTACAGTCCTTCTGTATTCCCGGATCAGTTGCTGACCAGAGAAAAGTTGGTTTAGGACATGGTAACCTTGGTAAGATGTTATTAGAAGAGACAACTGAATGCTTCTGTTTCTTAGCAGGTCATGAGTCCTTTGCAGCAGCTGAGGGTGCTATCGGTATCGCTCAGTCCGCTAACAAGGTAAGACAAAAGCCTTTAAGAGTAATATTAAACGGCCTTGGTAAAGATGCAGCACAGATCATCTCCCGTATCAATGGTTTTACACATGTTGAGACTGAGATGGATTATTATACAGGAGAGGTTAAGGAAGTATCTCGTAAAGCCTACTCCAAGGGCCTAAGAGCAGCAGTAAACTGCTACGGAGCTAACGATGTAACAGAAGGTGTTGCTATCATGCATAAGGAAGGCGTAGACGTTTCCATCACCGGTAACTCTACTAATCCTACCAGATTCCAGCATCCGGTAGCAGGTACCTATAAGAAGGAATGTGTTGACCTTGGAAAGAAATATTTCTCCGTAGCTTCCGGTGGCGGTACAGGTAGAACCCTTCACCCTGATAACATGGCAGCAGGTCCTGCTTCCTACGGTATGACAGATACAATGGGAAGAATGCACTCCGATGCACAGTTCGCAGGCTCCTCCTCTGTTCCGGCTCACGTTGAGATGATGGGTCTGATCGGTGCAGGTAATAACCCGATGGTTGGTATGACTGTTGCTGTTGCAGTTGCTATTCAGGAAGCAGCTGACGCAAATCGTTTCTAAGAAACGATTTTAAGAACTAAGAAAATGCTTTATTTTAAGGGATTTCTCAAGCTATAGAACGGTTTGGGAAGTCCTCTTTTTGAATTTGAAAATCAGCAATTGTTAATATTTGTTACAATTAATAAAACTATATAGTTTCGAAACCAATAATTTATTATAAGTTTAGGGAGGATTATGAGAGATTTTCCAGAGTTTATGAAGAGTAAATTAAACCATATTGAAAGTAATCAGCAAAATACAAAAGACATTGACGGATACTACTATGAAGGGAATGATGGTAGTCAGATGGCCTTTTGGACTTGCTATTCAGACCAGGTTTCAAAAATCCATCAGCATCCATTTGATGAATATACTATTGTTGTCTCTGGTCAGTATACAGCAATTATCGATGGAAAGGAAATTGTATTGAATCCAGGGGATGAGATATTTGTTCCTAAAGGAACTTTACAAGGAGGAAGATGTATTGCAGGGACAAGAACAATTTCTGCTTTTGGTGGAAAAAGAATAAGAAAAGAATAAGTATATTTTTATGATTAATTTGTATGTTTCAAAATTTTTGTTGTTAGGAAAATCAGGAACTGCATTATTGGTTGGAGGTTATGGAATTGAAGGATTATATAAAAGTGTTTAAAGAAAATCAGAATTTTGATAAAGACCTATGTATTAAAGGAGCTATCCAATGTTTAGATCAGTTCAGTGCCTCTTTTGAAAAAGAAGATGTGAAAGGAATGGACTTATGCTGTCATTTTCCGCATTATTTGTTAAGTGGAAATGAGGTGATTTGTTGGGAAAAAGAGGGCCAGCTTATAATGGATTTCTTTATTAACTTGAAGAAAAGTGGGTTCAAAAGGACTGTTGTTACTAAACGAGAACCAATTTTAGTGACTGAGAATAAGGTACATTTTTTGTACAGTTATTATCGTGAGAATGTTTCTGGAGATGTGATTAGTCAACATGACAACTTATGGATTTTAACATATAAAAATGATAAGTGGGGAATTCAAGTAAGATCCTATTAGAACAATGTCAAAATTCAAGAGATAAGAATGCCAATATGAAAGTTAACATAAAAGAGAACATGTAATAGAACATGTAATAGAACATGTAATAGAACATATAAGAGATCAAATCGCAGGACAGGACTCAGCAGATGTATTAAGTATATATCAAAATTCTAGGAATATATTTATATAAAAAATGTCATGGATGATTTTGTCATGCAAGATAAGAATGATAAGGTTACAGAAAGATATCTTAATCCAGCTGATATCATAGTAGAAGCAGGATATCGGATTGAAGTGTATGCATATGGTTTAAATGCACCTGTTAATATGCTATATACTGATGAAGGAGATATGATAGTAGTTGAATCCGGTGAGGTATCAGGAAATCCAAGAATTTTAAGACTAGTAAATAATAATTTTGAAATACTAGCCGATGGTTTTACATCCTACATTATAGGTGCAAACTATTTAAGTGGTGTTTTATATGTATCGCATAGAGGATATATTACTAGAGTATCCAGAGATGGATTAAAGCAGAATATTATTACTGGCTTACCAAGTAATGGGGATCATTATAATAGTAAAATCATATTTAGCCCGGACAGAAGAAAAATATATTTTGGGCAAGGAACTGCCACGAATTCGGGGGTTGTCGGACCGGATAATAGTTGGATAAACAATAATCCAATGTTTTGTGATTATGCTGGCGACTACATTATTCTTAACGGTCAGAATTTTAAGTCCAGAAATGATTATAATGAATTTGATCCTGGCGAAGAAGTATTAACAGGAGCATTTTCGCCATACGGTGTAGCAAATAACCAAAATGAGGTCAGAAAAGCATACGTAAAGGCCTCGGGTAGCATTTTAAGAGCAAATATTGACGGAACGATGCTGGAACGATATGCCTGGGGCTTTCGAAATCCATTCAACCTTCAATTTGATGAAGGAGGACAACTATTTGTAGCGAATATTGGATATGATAACCGGGGCAGCCGGCCTATCGCCAATGCACCGGATGAGTTTTTTGCCGTATCGCCAGATATCTGGTACGGTTGGCCGGATTACGTAGGCGGAGATCCAGTGAACTTATCAAGATTTACACCGGAAGGTAGAAATACGCCGGAATTACTTTTCAGGAACATGCCTAATACTCTGCCTGAGCCTTTTGCTACATTTCCGGCAAATTCGACGATTATGGGATTTGCATTTGATTATAATGGTTTTGGTACCTATGGGGATGCATATATCGCTGAATATGGAAGTACAGGACTTCAAGCAAGTCAGGAAAGTATTTCGTTTGCCGGTACCGGTCATAGAATATCTAAAATTGATATGAAAACTAGAACAGTGAGCACGTTTGCCATAAATCAGTCAGGTTTCCCTGCATATATATCTCAAAATGGAGGATTTGGGAGACCGGTTGATGTTGCTTTTGGTCCGGACGGAGCAATGTACATACTTGATAAAGGGATTGAATCAAGAGGAAATCAGGGTGTACTTATTCCTAATACAGGTGTAATATGGCGGATTTATAAAGCACAAAATAATATAAAGTGACGACGGCAACTTCGTTATTACCCGGCAGGCAGTAAACCAGACAAAACGGTTTTTCCTTAATATTTGAAGATTTAAAATAGTATTAAAATAAAAAAGAGCCTTTACGAATACATCCGGTCTATAAATGAAATTTATTCCGGTTATATAGTGCAAAGGCTCTTTTTAAGTTATTTATCTTCTTCGTTCGCTTCTTTTACGATTTCTTCAAGTACATTAATTAAATCATGCATGTTGTTAAGCTCTACATTTCTCTCCAGAATGCTATTTTTTAATTCTATGGATAGGGTTTCGAACTTATCTTTTATTGCTGGAGCTACATATGACATATTTTACCTCATTCCTGCGCTGCTTATTGGATCGCTTGCTAGACAATGCACATCTCAAGTTTGTGTGCGCAGCGCAGACACAAACTTGCTGAGTGAAAGATTTAAAAATCTTTCACTCTTCCCGTCATGATGCCGCTTTTTGGCATCATAAATAGTTGATGAAGAAGTTCAGAATGAATTTCTAATGGAATTCATTCTGGAGTTCTTCTAAGAGTGAAGATGCTTTTTCTTCACTCTACACCTCAGAGATAGATTAACCGATATAAATAAAATTATGTAATGTATAGCAGAAATCTTATTGACTTATTCGTATGAGTTTTTCTTAAAGATGAATTTATGTTGAACAGTATAGCTAAGCAGAAATAAAACTCCTTCTGTAAGCAGTTTACTGAAAAAAAGTGTCAATCCAATGACTTCATGAAAGAAGGATAATATTAAATAATTGCAAGCCAGAATAACTACAGCCAATGTATAATACTTAAAAATAGTGGAAAGCTTTTTCACCGTGCCAGCATCAAATACCAGATGCTTATTTAATAAAAAGTTACATAGAGAACTGACAATTCTGGCCCCTACTACCGCAAATAGTAAGTTATTTAAGATACTTCGAAAAAGGAATAACAGACTAAAGTCCAGGATTCCGCATAGAACTGAGGAAAGGCTGAATTTTATAATCGGCAAATAAACGCGGATGGAATCTTGCAGAGGATGAAAATGGGAACCTTGATTATTGTTCTCATATATCGTATCAATAGAGATGCAATGAAAGGCATACCCAGCCTTTTTTGCTTCTAATAATTGATTCATCTCATATTCGTACCGATTTCCTTTAAGCTGTACGAGCCAAGGCAGCATGGCAGCAGAAAAACCCCTCAGCCCTGTTTGGGTGTCAGATATCCTTTTACCCGTAATTAGCGTAAATACGGCTCTGGTTATTTTGTTACCAAGCATACTTTTCAAGGGTACTTTTCCGACAAATTTACGACATCCGAGTATAATCGACGCAGGTGATATAGATATCGCATCTGCTAGTCTCTTGATATCAGGCCAGGTGTGCTGGCCGTCGCAGTCAGCACATATGATTGAATCATTGCAGTTATGATGAAGCAGATAAGAAAATGCAGTTTTAAGTGCGGCACCCTTGCCCTTATTTACCTCATGAATCAGAACGGTGCAGCCGGCCGCTAAGGCATTATAAAAAATCGGCTTACAAATGGGATCACTCCCATCATCTACCAGTATGATATCATAATCACTGCTTTCCTTAATCTCCTTAATAAGCTCTAATACACGGTTATCGGGCTGGTAAGCCGGTATGATTATCTTCATATGACACCTTCTTCTACGTTTTGGTTAATGACGTTCCTGTTTAATAGAATAGGATATAGTTATGTTCTAATTGTCATCAAAGGATGTAGTATTTGTGAACCTCTAACTAGTATTTTAACATATTATTATTATAAATAAATGCTGTTATAAAAAAAACAGGAGTGAAACAATAGACATTTCGTCATTTGTCTCACTCCTATTTTATTTATTCATTTTATGCAAAAGGATTCTCTGATTTATAAAGCATGCTCTTTGGTTGGTTGAAGCCGATATCTTCAACATCTAAATATCTAAAGACATTGAATAATGCTTTACCGAAGTGACCGAAGGCAACCGCACCGTGATGAGGATAGTTCTTCTCGATCAATACATGACGATAGAAGCGTCCCATCTCAGAGATAGCAAAGATACCGATTCCACCGAAGGAGCGGGTAGCAACAGGAAGTATCTCACCCTCAGCTACATAAGCGGTAAGCTTAGCATCAGCGGTACTCTGAAGGCGGAAGAAGGTAATCTTGCCAGGAAGGATATCACCCTCTAGAGTTCCGCGTGTAATATTAGGCTCCTGATTTGGCTCTAAGGCTCTTGCCATAATTTTCTGATATTTCATGGAGCAGCTGCTTAACTTACCTACAGCGGTATTGCCACAGTGGAAGCCCATGAAGGTATCCTTTTGCTCATAGTTAAATTTACCCTTAATCTCAGATTGGTACATATCTGCAGGTACGGTATTGTTGATGTCAAGAAGAGTTACAGTATCCTCGCTGATACAGGTTCCGATATATTCACTTACTGCGCCGTAGATATCTACCTCACAGGAAACCGGAAGACCCTTAGCTGCAAGACGTCCGTTTACATAGCAGGGTACAAAGCCAAACTGTGTCTGGAAGGCAGGCCAGCACTTGTTAGCAAATACAACATAATCTCTGGCGCCTTTGTGAGACTCTGCCCAGTCAAGTAAAGTAAGTTCATACTGAGCAAGTTTAGGAAGGATACCAGGCATCTTATTACCCTCGCCCAGTTCTTCCTCCATGCTCTTGATTACTTCTGGAATACGGGAGTCATTTGCATGCTCATTAAAGGAAGCAAATAAATCAAGCTCAGAATTTTCCTCAATTTCTACTCCTAAATTATAGAGTTGTTTGATTGGTGCGTTGCAAGCGAGAAAATCCTGCGGACGGGGTCCGAAGGAAATAACCTTCAAGTTATTAAGGCCAAGTATAGTTTTTGCAACCGGTACAAAATCACCGATCATATCTACAACCTCTTCTGCGGTTCCTACAGGATATTCTGGTATGTAAGTTTTGATACCACGAAGCTTAAGGTTATAGCTGGCATTTAACATACCACAGTATGCGTCGCCTCTGCCGTCTAATAAATCATCGCCACTTTCTTCAGCAGCTGCAACAAACATAGTAGGGCCATCAAAATATTTTGCTAATAAGGTTTCTGAGGTCTCAGGACCAAAATTACCAAGGTAAACAACTAATGCATTACATCCGGCAGCCTTTACATCCGCCAGAGCCTTCTTCATATCAATTTCATTTTCAACTGTTACAGTACATTCATAAATGTCACCGAGTCTTTTAGTATATGCTTCAACAACAGCTTTTCTTCTTCTTGCAGAGAGCTCCATCGGAAAGCAATCGCGGCTTACGGCAACAATACCAAGTTTCACTTTAGGTATATTCATTTTAATCCTCCTGTTTTAATAATATAATAGTTTATTCCGTAAACTATTATATTGTTTTCTTGTCTAACAGTCAAATTAATTTAGTCCAATTTGAAAACTTTTTAAAACTTTATTGAAGAATAAAATAATATATGTTAGGATTAATCTAGAAAATTTGTTTGAAATTTACTTTTTGGCAAGGAGGTACAACATGAGTGATATAAATAATCCGAATACAGACAATAATCAACAGGCTAATAACTCGGATAACAATCAAGGTTCTTCCAAACAGCAAGGTGAACAAGCTCAATATAGTCAACCACAGTATCAGCAGCCCCAGTACGGAGGAGAATCTCAATATCAGCAGTCACAATATAATCAGCAAAACCAATATCAAAATCAATATCAGAACCAAAACCAATATCAAAGCCAAAATCAGAATCAATATCAAAATCAATATCAAAATCAGAGCCAAAATCAAAACAATTACCAGTACTATCAGCAGCCGGTATCAAATAGAACGAATCCTTTGGCAATCGCATCTTTAATATCGGGTGCAATAAGTTTTCTTATGAGTTGTTGTATGTGGTATATCATGTGGGTTCCTTCTATTGCAGGTATTGTTCTTGGTATATTAAGTCTGAAACAGAATAAGGATAATTATAATGCGAATAGAAATGATAAGATTATGTCAATCATCGGAATTATATTAGCAGGTGTAGCACTTTTAATCATAATTATGATTGCTGTAGCCGTAATCTTTTTTAGAGAAAGTATAAATGAAATATTGGAAAATTATAATTATAATAGTTATTAATAAATGTATTTATTGAAAAGCTGATAGGAAACAGCCTCAGGTTGCTTCTTATCAGCTTTTTTACGGAGTAAGATAGGGAATAAAATTGCGAATGATCAGATATAACAGTAAAATTGAAAGTAAGATAAGATAGAAGCTTAGCTTTCTAGGAAGCAGACGAATTGGTCTTAGAAAGCTATAGGCAGCCAGTTCTAGGTAGGCTAAAAGCATAAGAATACCAAATAGAATCGGACTGACATTATACCGCAGGGACTTTAGAATATCCCCATGCCAAAGTGCAATAACACTTCTGGTATTACCACAGGAGGGACAATAAAGATGAAAGGTAGAGTAAAAGAGGCAGGAGGGCAGTTTTCCAGCCAGGTCTATGATGAAATCCCTTGCAAGAAATAAGAGAAGTATGACTATAGGTATTAATATGGTTACTGCTCTGTAGTAGTTTTGTGATTTTTGTTTCATTAGATTGCCTCATTTCATATGCGATATTTATATTATAGCATAACGCCTTGCAGAAACAAGCAGAGTATAGGATTAATATAGTTTCTCTATAACGATAAATATAGTTTCTCGATATAGATAAATACTTGTAGAGTTGAAAGGAATGATATATAATAGGAAAAAATTTAAAAAAGACAATGAAAGCTACCTAGTTACGGTGAAAGACTTGTTATGGAATAACCGGACTTTTTTGAGGATAATACGAATGCTTTTAAAAGAATATCTTAAGCAATATAGATTGATACCTGACGGTTCAATGGGAACTTATTATTCAACTCTAGTTAATCAGCCGGATGCAGTTTCAGAATATGCTAATTTATCAAATCCTGATCTAATACGACGTATTCATCTAGAGTATATCGCAGCAGGTGCAAGAATGCTTCGTACGAATACCTTTGCAGCTAACCGGGCAGTTCTTGGGGTGAAGGAAGAAGACCAGACTAAACTCCTTCGGGCTGCCTGTAAGATAGCGAAGGAAGCGGTAAAGGAAGCCGGTAGCGGGAAGCTAGCCTCTCAGAACATCTGGATTATGGGAGATATCGGTCCGATACCGGAGAATGCAGGAACTGAGGAAGCTGAGGTACTAAAAGAATATGTGCAGATGTGTGATAACTTTCTTGAAGAGGGTTTGGATGGAATTCATTTTGAGACCTTTCCCAGTATTCGCTATATCGATAAGCTGATCCCTTACATAAAGAGTAAGAATAAGGATATGTTTATACTAGCAAGCTTCTCGGTGAATAAGAATGGCTATACAGAAGCAGGAATCAGTGCATTAAGAATTCTCAGCCAGGCAAGTCAGATAGAGGAGCTCGACGCTTGCGGCCTAAATTGTGGGATTGGATCAGGACATATGTACCAGATCTTAAGTAAGATGAACTTATCTCATAACAAATTTATCTATGCTGCACCGAACGCAGGCTACCCGGAGCAGATGCATAATCGCATGGTTTTCTTGAATAATGCAGCATATTTTGCTGGAAATATGGAGCGGATTGCAGAGTTAGGGATTGATATTCTTGGCGGCTGCTGTGGAACAACGCCGGAATATATAGCAAATTTATTAAAAACAATAGATATCAAAAAAACATCAGCGGCTGCAAGACAGACAGAACCAAAAACATCGGATCAGGTAAGTCCCGTAAAGGAAAATGATTTCTATACTTTATTAAAAAGCGGCAGGAAGGTGATCGCTGTCGAGCTTGATCCGCCATATGATGCAGATATAGAAAGGGTTATGGAATGTGCACATTTGTTGAAGGCAAGTGGTGCAGATATCCTTACCTTTGCGGATTCTCCGATGGGAAGAAGCAGGGTGGATTCAATTCTTATGAGTATTAAAATCATGGAGGAGACAAATTTACAGGTAATGCCCCATCTCTGCTGCAGGGATCGTAATATGATTTCTATGCGCTCTACCCTTTTGGGAGCCTATATTCATGGTATCCGTAATCTTCTGGTTGTTACGGGAGATCCTGTCCCGGGAGAAAGCAGGGTGAAGACTACCGGAGTATTTGATTATAATTCTGTTAGACTAATGGAATATATCCGAGAAATGAATGAAGAACAATTTATGAAAGAGCCGGTTTGCTTTGGAGGGGCTCTTAACTACGGCAGAGGCAGTATTGATAAAGTGCTTGAGCGCATGAAGCGTAAAATTGAAGCAGGTGCAGCGTATTTTTTAACCCAGCCGATATTCACCAGAGAGGATGCAGAACGTATTAGGCTGATTAAGGAAAGGCTTGATACGAAAATATTATGTGGCATTATGCCATTAGTCAGCTATCGCAATGCCAGCTTCATAAAAAATGAAATCAGCGGCATCAATGTACCGGACGATATCGTTAATCGATATCAGCCGGAGATGAGTAAGGAAGAAGCAGAGTGTGTAGGTGCTTCAATCGCCCGCGAAATTATGGAAATGCTTGAACCGATTGCAGATGGATATTATTTTATGCTTCCCTTTAACAGAGTTAGCTTGATGGATAAAATATTGAATTAGCTTGTGCCAAGAAAGTCGCGAGCACGAACCTCCAAGAGTGAATTGTTCTTGATGGCAATTCACTCTATAATAATAAATTAGAGATTAGGAAGGTATAATGCATGACAAGAAAAGAATTTCTTAATATGACCGAAGAAAGAATAGTATTTTTAGATGGAGCAACAGGCAGCAATCTACAAAAGCGTGGTATGCCAGCAGGTGTATGTCCCGAGGACTGGATACTCAATAATTCGCAGGAACTAATTGACCTTCAATATGAATTTATGAAAGCCGGTTCCGATATCATATTAGCACCCACCTTTACCGCTAATCGAATTAAATTAACGGAATATGGTCTTGATCATAAGATAGCAGAGATTAATAAAGAGCTAGTAGCCTTATCTAAGGAAGCTATTAGGAAATATCAAAACGAAACAGGTAATAATAGAAAGGTAAGCATTGCTGCTGATTTATCCATGACAGGAGCACAGCTTCAGCCGATCGGGACAATGCCCTTTGAAGAATTGGTAGATGTATATAAGGAGCAATTAAGCTATATTATTTCAGAAGGTGTTGAGCTTATCATGATTGAAACCATGATGAGTCTTGAAGAGTGTAGAGCAGCTTTACTTGCAGTAAAGGAAACCTCTGATCTTCCGGTAATTGTATCATTAACCTTTGATGAAAATGGAAGAACCTTATTCGGAACGGACCCTAGAACTGCAATCATTGTATTGCAGAGTATGGGTGCAGATGCTGTTGGAGTAAATTGTTCCACCGGACCGGATAAAATGTATGAAGTTATAAAAGAAATGAAGAAGTATGCATATATTCCGATTTTAGCAAAACCGAACGCAGGACTTCCAAAGCTGGTGAATGGCCAGACAATATTTCCAATGGAGGCTGAAGAATTTGCAAAAGGGATGGAAAAGCTTGTAGAGGCAGGAGCAAGTCTTGTCGGCGGCTGTTGCGGCACTACTCCAAAGCATATTAGCAATTTAGTAAACAGGGTTAAGCAGATCAAACCCAAACCAATTAATTCTAATCATATCCGAGCACTTACTACAGAGCGAAAGACGGTTGAAATTCCACTAGACGGACATTTTATCATAGTAGGAGAAAGAATTAATCCAACAGGTAAAAAGGATCTGCAGGCAGAGCTAAAAGAAGGAAGCTATGAACTGGTAAGTGCGATGGCACAAGAGCAGGAGGAGTTCGGGGCAAGTATCTTAGATATTAACGTCGGAATGAACGGCATCGATGAAAAGCAAGTTATGCTAGAAGCTATGCAGACTGCACTGACCTTCGCCGAATTACCCTTATGCATCGATTCCAGTCATATTTCCGTAATAGAAGCTGCACTTCGTATATATCCCGGCAGAGCTTTAATTAATTCAATATCACTAGAGAAGGAAAAGTTCGAGAAGCTTATTCCAATTGCCAAGAAATACGGAGCAATGTTTATCCTGCTGCCATTATCCGAGCAGGGGCTGCCTAAGAATATCGATGAGAAAAAGAAAATCATCCATACGATTTTAGATAGAGCTTTTGAACTGGGCCTTACGAAGGAGGATATTATCATCGATGGTCTGGTTAATACAGTGGGTGCAAATAAGCTCGCTGCATTAGAAGCACTTCAGACCATAAAGTATTGCAAGAATGAGCTTGGAATAGCAACAATAGTTGGTCTCTCCAATGTATCCTTTGGACTTCCGGAACGCCAGTTTGTTAACAGCACCTTCTTAGCCTTTGCGATACAGAACGGATTAACTATGGCCATAGCCAATCCTTCCCAGGATTTACTGGTAAATACCGCACTGGCGGCGGATATGCTTCGAGGACTAGAGGAGGCCGCAGAGCATTATATAAAAAGAGTTACAATGAGGCCTGCCGTAATTACGTCAGGATCAGCAGGGTCTTCCTTTTCGGAACAAGCAACAGCCGTTAATAGTAAGACTAAAAGTTCAGACAGGATAGATAACACGAAAGACATTAGTTTTGACTTTTCTGAAAATCATAAAGCGATATTTGATGCAGTTGTAAAAGGAAATAAAAAGAATATTCTGACCTTGGTTGAAGAAGAATTGAGTGCCGGTGTATTACCGGAGAATTTGATTGATCAGATATTAATACCAGCAATCACAGAAGTAGGGAAATTATATGATAGTAAAATATATTTCCTTCCTCAGTTGATTGCGGGAGCTGAGACGATGAAGGCAGCAATTGATTATCTGGAACCAAAAATAAACAGGAAACAGGGTGAGAATAAAGGTACAATCGTTATTGCTACAGTCTATGGTGATATTCATGATATCGGTAAGAATCTGGTTGCATTAATGCTTAGTAATTATGGCTTCCGAATGATTGATTTAGGTAAAGACGTGCCCTCGGAGAAGATTATAGAAGCGGCAATGGCCGAAAAGGCTGATATTATAGCTCTTTCTGCACTTATGACAACAACTATGGTTGAAATGAAGAGGGTTGTTAAGCTTGCGAAAGAAGCGGGGCTGAAGGCTAAAATTATTATAGGCGGAGCTGTGATAACGGAAAGCTATGCAAAGGAAATAGGCGCTGATGGTTATTCTGAGGATGCGCAATCAGCTGTAACGCTTGTTAAGAAGTTACTGGGTAAGTAAACAAATATTATTTTTAGCTTTCAAGCATGAACTTGATCAAGGGTTTAATCAGGGAGATGATATTAGTTGTCTCCCTTTTTATATTATTAAATATAAGTAGGATTAGACTTTCAAAAGCCCATTTACAAAATGTAACTGTCAATTTGAACAATTTATATTAGTGAAATTGTGATACGAAGCATAGTGTGTTCGCAACATACTTTCGCCCCAATAAAGTACGTAGTGGTAAGGTATATGAGTTGCTTTCTATCTATGAAAAGCAGGATAAGACAGGAGAGCGTTTCTTGAAAAAGTAAAATGATGGTAATGTATTGGAAGCTATGATATAATGATATATGATTTTAAACGAAGGAATAAGACCGGAAAGGAGAAAGCAAAGATGAACCGGTACAAAATTGCTGATCTAATTGTGGAAACAGAAGGTCTTAGTGAAGCACAGCTAAGCAAAATGACCACTTATCTGGAAGTAGCAGAAGAGAAAGCCAATATTACCATGAGAGTTAACAGGGGTATACTGGATAGGACTGGTGAAGAATTTCCGTACCTGACTTCTGACGAATATGAGTATATTCAGACGGGTTATGCCTTTGCCTGTAAGCTGTTAGACTTCGACGGTTTTTGTTTGCACTCTTCGGCTGTGGCTTTACGTAACCGCGCGATACTTTTTTCTGGTCCCAGTGGGACAGGAAAGTCAACACATACAGGATTGTGGCAGCAGTACTTTGGAAAGGATAAAGCCGTAATCATTAATGACGACAAGCCTGCACTACGCCTGATACAGGATACTTTCTATGTATATGGTACGCCTTGGAGCGGTAAATGCCATCTTCATGTAAATACAAGGGTACCCCTTGCTGCGATTGTTTTTCTTAAACAGGCTAACCAAAACCTGATTAGGCGACTAGACAGTAGGGAAGCGGTTCCAATGCTTATCTATCAGAGTCTGCGCCCATTAGATGATGCAAAAAAGACAGACAAGCTGTTAGGACTGTTGGATACATTACTTCAAAAAACGCCTGTTTATCAATTGGATTGTACGATTAGTTTGGATGCGGTAAAGTTATCCTATGAAGCTATATATGAAGAGAAGATGCAGCTTGAATAATCTTGCAAATTCAAAGGGTAGGAATGTTGTGTCAAAAAAAGCACTTCACACTCTGGAAGAATACTTAATGAGCACAGAGATACTTATTTAAAGCTTCTTCATAATTATTTGATATGCCGATCGACAGAATGGAGGATAGGTTGAAAAGAAGTACATTTTTCAACCGGCAAAAAGCACTAAGCGTGCTTTTCGCTCAGTATTTGTATGCCGCTTATGCGGCAGATGGAGGTTATTATGAAGATAAAAAACGGTTATATATTAAGAGAGGTCGCCGGGAACCATGTAGTAGTCCCAACTGGTAATACATCGGTGGATTTTTCTGGAGTAATTACCTTAAACGATACGGGTGCATATTTGTGGAAACTATTAGGCAAAGAAAAAACCGAGCAGGAGCTACTATTTGGTATGCTGGAAGAATATGAGATTGATGAAGCTACTGCTAAAGCGGATCTTTCTGAATTTCTTGTGAAATTGAAGGCGGCTGATTTATGTGGCTGAACCTATGCTTCATAAGTGTAAACAGGTTGCACTATCAGAGCTTACCCCTTTGATGAAAGAGATTATACAAAATAATGGGGAAGTAATTTTTACCATAACAGGAAACAGTATGAGGCCTATGCTGCACCATCTACGAGATAAGGTATGCCTCGTAAGCTTGCAGAGACCTTTAAAAAAATACGATTTGCCTCTTTATATCCGTGGGGATGGAAAATATATTCTACACCGGATTATAGCAGTAAAGCGAGAGGGTTATATTATGACTGGAGACAATCTGTATGTAAAAGAGTATCAAATACAGCCGTCCCAGGTGCTTGGGGTAGTTAAGGGCTTTTGGAGAGGAGATAGATATATCTCCTGCGATGCTTTTGGGTATAAGCTCTACTGCAGACTATGGACCTATGGATATCCCGTCCGATGGGGATTATTTAAGAGTAAGCAACTTGCTAGAAGGATAACCTATTATATAAGCCATAAGGGAGAGAAAGAAGATGAAGGATAAGATAACTCTGACATGGCTCTATCAAAATTCAAAAAAGCAATTACTTCCGCTTCTAATGTTGATTATAGCAAATGTCCTTTTTATGGGAAGCGGTTTACTGTTTGTTCTTGCTGGACGAGGCGTCATAGACAGTGCTGTGGCGGGTGAGAGGGATCACTTAATCAAGCAAGGTATCGGGTTGTTTGCAGTCATTGCTATGCAGCTGCTTCTTCGTATTTTTTGCCGCAGCCTTGAGGTTAGATTACAGGGTAGGCTGGAAATCAACTATAAGACGAAGCTTCTTAGGTTACTTTTAAATAAGGATTATTCCCATACTTTCAGATACCATAGCGGTGAACTGATGAACAGGCTAACCGGTGATATTTCAGTTGTTACGGAAGGGATTACTACTATTATACCGGATTTTGCTGGCCTATTAACAAAGCTCGTTGGAGCCCTAACTGTGCTTTGTATCTTTGACCCTGCCTTTACCCTTATCTTTCTTGTTGTTGGCTTATTGCTTTTTTTTATTACAAAATACTTTCGGGGTAAGCTTAAATATCTGCATAAGAATGTGCAGGAAATGGACGGAAGAGTACGTTCCTTTATACAGGAACTGCTTGAAAGTCTGGTGGTTGTAAAAACCTTCGGTGCGGAATATGAAATGGAAAATAAGACTGTTAAGCTTTTACAGGGACACTACAAAGCTAAAATAAGAAAGAACGCAATCAGCACACTGGCTAATACAGGCTTTTCTTTTACTTTTTCTGTAGGATATCTTTATGCATTGGTTTGGAGTGCTCTTAAATTAATGGATAAAGCCATCAGTTTTGGTACTCTTACGGCAATCCTGCAGCTGGTGGGACAGGTACAGTCACCTTTTGCTGGGCTTTCCGGAATACTCACCAAGGTGTATGGTGTTATTGCCTCGGCGGAGCGTATGATAGAGCTTGAGAAGCTTCCGGATGAGCCTGTGATAAACCTACAGGAGATTAATTTAACGTCAATCTATTCTAATATGAGCAGTATAAGGCTTGAGAATATTTCCTTCCATTATAACAGGGATAAGATATTCGAGCACGTCGATTTTAGTATTAAAAAAGGAGACTTTATCGTAGTAACCGGACGGTCAGGCATAGGAAAAAGTACGTTACTCCTGCTGTTACTTGGAATCTTTATTCCTACCGAAGGAACCATCGATATCAAGCTAAATAGTGGGGAAAGAATACTCGCTGACCGCCATACAAGGAAGCTTTTTGCATATGTCCCTCAGGGAAATCTGCTACTTTCAGGTACCATACGAGAGAGTATTGCATTTGCAGGTTCAACAGCAACAGACGAAGAAATCATGTCAGCTGCACAGATTAGCTGTGCTGCTGAATTTATTAAAGCCTTGCCGCTGGGCCTTGATACGGTTATCGGAGAGAAGGGTCTGGGTCTATCCGAAGGACAGATACAGCGCCTAGCAATAGCCAGAGCGATTCTATGCGGAGCACCCATACTGCTTTTGGATGAGTCAACTTCTGCACTGGATGAGGACACTGAAAAGAAGCTGCTTCAAAATATTCGAGAAATTACAGATAAGACCTGTCTGATTATTAGTCATAGAAAAGCTGTATTTTCCCTATGCAATAAGGAAATACACATCGAAGACGGTAAACTGGTAGTAGAAGAAAGGGATGAATTATTTGTATATCATACAGCCTGAACAACAATATTTAATCCATTTGCTTACTGCTGTACTTCATAAGGTACAGCCTCAGAGGCCACCGCAGAATATGGACTGGGAAAAGTTTTATAAGCTGTCAGCGAAACATGGTGTAGCAAATATGATATTCTTTGGTATTAAAGAGCTAGAGGAGGAGAATAAGCCTCCACTGGATGTGATGCATAATTTTCAGAGTGCATATAAATGTGCCGTGGCAAAAGAGGCTACCCAACATATTGCAGTAGAGCAGCTTTTACATAATTTTGAAGAAAATTGTATCAACAGTATGCCGCTAAAAGGTTACTTGATTAAATACCTATACCCAGGTCCCGACATGCGATTGATGGCAGATGTTGATATTTTGTTTAAGAAGGAGCAGACGAAAGCTGTTAATAAAATCATGCTAGAGTTAGGTTTTTCCTTAGAACATAAGGGAGGAAACCATGACTCATACTTTAAAAGACCATTTCTGAATATAGAAATGCATCAAAGACTTATCTCGGAGGCTTCACCTTACAGTGCTTATTTAAATAAAACCTGGGATAGAGCTATCTTAAAGCCTGGCTGCAAATTTATCTGGCAGCTTACTTGCGAGGATTTTTATATTTATCTTTTCATCCATCTCGCTAAGCACTATAGGAGTGGCGGAACCGGGATTCGCTCCATCATGGACATATGGGTGTATCGTCGCTACTATCGGGATAAAATGAATTGGGATTACATTCAAGAAGAGCTTAAGAAGATTGCTCTTTTAGAGTTTTCAAAGAATATATGTGGGCTGGGAGATATGTGGTTTAGTAATGGGCAAACCAAAGAAGTATATAGTGAAATGACAGAATATATATTCTCTAGCGGGGCTTATGGTACCCATAAGCGTTCTACGATATCTTCCATGTGTATGCAGACTGATAAAAAAGGTTCTATGGGGAAAGGCTCCTATTGGTTAAGGCTGCTTTTTCCAAAACCGGAGTCACTTAAATACTCCTTTCCTATTCTTGACAAGCTGCCCTTCTTGTTACCGATCTTTTGGATAATCAGAGGTATCAATTGCCTGTTGTTCGAACGCAGGAAAATGCTGCAAAAATTGAAAAATGTTCATTCGGTTTCAGAGGAGGATATCTCCAGTATGAAAGATAGATATAAGCGGGTGGGACTATGAAAATAAAAGTTACTGTTTACGTTAACATTTCATTTTAAAAAAGTATAACCTATGAAGTAAAGAAAGCTTAAGTAGAAGCTAAGAAAAACTAAGAAATCAGACTACATTTGGGATATAAAAGTGGCTTCTCGTTTACAAATATTCAGTTGCCGGTTACAAACATTGCATCTCACTTTACAAAGTGGCATCTCGCCTTACTATTAAGTAGGTGAATTGAAAAGTTAAATTCCAGTCCGTTCACCCTCAAACTGGAACTTAGTATTGCAAAGTTGCTGCCAGAAATTACTCTTGCAAACCATTCTGGTATGGTATATTTATGGTTCAGCACCAGAGTCCGGATGGCGTGTTTCCAAGGAGAAAATACCATGGCAAAGAACACACATCTAACTCTTGATGAAAGAGCCACTATCGAAGTTTCCCTCAGAGAAGGAACTTCATTTACTGAGATTGGAAGATTGCTTGGAAAAGATCCATCAACCATCTCTAAAGAAGTTAAGAACCACCGTCAAACTGTTCGTAAAGGTAGCTATAATCCCTGTGCTAACCGCACAAACTGTTCTCATTTTGGGATGGCATGTAAACCATGCAAACACCCATATAAAGGTTCTTGTAAGGGATGCCCATATCGAAACTGTTATGAACATTGCCCTGACTTTATTGAACTCATTTGTCAGAAGTTAAATAAATCGCCATACGTCTGCAACGGTTGCGATATCCGTATGCGCTGTAAACTGGAGCGCCATCTTTATGATGCCAAGAGTGCACAGAAGGAGTATGAAGCGACTCGTTCTGAGAGCCGTCAAGGGATAGCTGTTACTCCTTCAGAACTCAAGCGTATTGATGACATCATCTCGCCTCTTATTAAGCAAGGGCAGTCTATACATATGATCTGCGTTAATAACGCCGATGATATCATGCTTGATGAAAAGACCATCTATAACTACATTGATGCAGGCCTCTTTTCAGTGGATAACATAGACCTTCCCAGAAAGGTTCGTTATCGCAGTCGCTCTCATAAGAAACATGTAAGAGTAGATAAGCAATGTCACTTAGGGCGTACTTATGAAGACTTTGAAGCCTACATTGCAGCAAATCCAGATGTCCCAATCGTGGAGATGGATTCGGTAGAAGGTCGGAAAGGCGGAAAGATACTTCTTACCATCTACTTTAGAAACTGCAGTCTTATGCTTGCGTTTATCCGAGATACGAATACGGCCAGATCAGTAAGCGAAATATTTGATCAGCTATATAGGCTTCTTGGGCATGACACATTTACGAGCTTATTCCAGGTCATTCTCACAGACAGAGGGAGTGAATTTACCAACCCTCTTGCGATAGAGTTTAATGAGAATAATGAACGCAGAACCCACGTATTCTACTGTGATCCTCAGCGGTCTGACCAAAAAGGTGGATGCGAAGTAACGCACGAGATGATACGACGGGTACTGCCAAAGGGCACTTCATTTGATGGACTGGCTCAGGATGATATCACACTTATGATGAGTCATATCAATTCATACAATAGGAAAAAGCTGAACAACCAGTCCGCACACCAGCTGTTCAGCTTCCTTAATAGCGAGGAAATCCTTGAAAAGCTTAATATTAAGCTCATTCCCGCTAACGAGATTAATTTAACACCTCTGTTGCTGAAAAAGTAAAATAGCAGACGCCATTCGGATCAAATATGGAACC
>JAEZTJ010000014.1 GCA_023421505.1 Bacillota bacterium | reverse complement strand
GTACTACGCACTCTTTACGTAATTGCGTACCTGATAACTATCTATTTGATTATCTAATTATTGATGAATCATCACAGGTTGATCTGCTGTCAGGGGCCCTAGCCTTGTCTTGCTGTAAACGTGCAATTATTGTAGGCGATACAAAACAATTACCGCATATCGTGGATGAGAAGATAAAGGACAAAATACAAACAGCGAATGTGGAAAATATTTATGACTATTTTCAGCACAATATTCTTTCTTCCATGCTTGCTCTCTACCCGGAGCTGCCCAGAGTTATTCTCAAAGAGCATTACCGGTGTCACCCTAAAATCATTGGGTTTTGTAACCAGAAATATTACCGTGGTACATTGATTCCATTTACTCGGGAAGATACAAATGACACTCCATTTATTTTCTATCGTACCGTTAAGGGAAACCATATGAGGGAAGTGACAAAAGGAGAAAGCCGGGGGAAATATAATCAACGGGAACTGGATGTTATCGAAGAAGTTTTACAAAATCCTCATATTGTTACAAAAGATATTACTGAGATTGGTTTTACCACGCCTTACAGAAACCAGGCGGACAGGGCGGGAAAGGCTTATGATAATGGTATGGAATGCGATACCGTACATAAATATCAAGGCAGAGAGAAGAAACTTATGATTATGTCGACAGTTCTGGATAATACTTTTCCCGGTAAGAAGGGACTTGCTTTTGTGGATGATCCTTGTAAAATAAACGTTGCTGTTTCAAGAGCACAAGATCAGTTTGTATTGGTAACCGATCACTCGTTTTTTGAAAAAGCGGGAAAAGAAGTAAGTGATCTGATTCGCTACATCGAATACCATACATTAGATGAACATCTAATTGAGAGTGAAGTGGTTTCTGTATTCGATTTACTGTACAAGGAGTATTCATGTAAATTGATGGCATTCAAAAAGCGTTTGCCCAATATTTCAAAGTATCAATCGGAAAACATAATGTGGCAATTGCTGGACGACATTATTAGCGAAGACAAATATAATTGTTTTGAGTTTACCATGCAAGTATTGTTGCGGAACCTACTTAAAAATGACGATAAGCTAACGCCGGAAGAAGTACGCTATGTAAATCATAATGCTTCTGTAGATTTTGTAGTTTATTACAAGCTGAATAGGAAGCCGGTGTTGATAATCGAAGTTGATGGCTTTGCCTTTCATGAAAACAATCCGGCGCAATTGGCGAGAGATGCATTGAAAAATAGTATTTTAGATAAACATGACCTGCGTCTTTTACGGCTTGCGACAAATGGCAGTAGAGAAGAATTCAAAATAAAGAATGAGATAGAACAAGTACTGAATGTTATCCTAGACGGTTAGGTTAAAAAATAAGACCCGCCCAAAAAAGGTATGGCGGGTATCTTGGTAGAATTTATGATTTTATTTATCTGACTAACGTACAGCATTGTCGCTGAAAAGTTCTGTAACGGTCTGTGACGAAATATAACGACTTTCCATATCCGTGGCGTTTTGAAGCGTAATATGGAGCCTTTGCGCGACTACGAATCAAAAGATAGCAGGTTCGAATCCTACGGGATCGCCATTAGGGATATAGCTATGTCGCAGGTTAATAGCCGGCGGCATAGCTATATTTATGTAACCTTCGCTTATGTTGTTCCTTGCGTGTTTCAAAAAAAATTCATAAATAGAGGGAGCAGCCTACAACCAAGCTAAAGATAGTTGTTTGATACCCAAAACGATTTCTTCCTCTGATAGACTGCTATACCCGATCAGAACCATATTATTCGAGTAGTTTTGTACGTTCATCCAATAATCAGATACCGGGTAAACTTTTACATCCACTTTTTGGGCTGATTCGATTAGTTCCTGTTCTGACATTCCATTCTTGACTTCCAACAGAATATGCAGACCGGCGTTTTTTCCATATATTTTTACATGCTCGCCCAGTTGCTCACTAATGGTATTGATGAGAGTATCATGTTTTCTTTTATTAGATACAGATATTTTATTAAGAAGTCTGTTCCAGTGTCCTTGCTGGATAAAATAATACATTACCTTCTGCTCAAGCCAAGGAATAGAACAATGGTAATTCGCAAAATTCGCATGGTATTTATCCAGCAATTCTTCCGGTAAAACAACAAACCCCATTCGTAAACCGGGAGCAAGTGCCTTGGAAAAACTGTTTATATAAATAACACGGTCTTTTTTATCAAGTGAATAGATAGAAGGAATGGGTCTGCTATTATAGCGCAGCTCGCTGTCATAATCGTCTTCAATAATGTAAGTATGATTGGTATCGGCCCATTCTAAAAGCTGGAGCCTTTTATTGATAGGCATTACAATACCGGTCGGAAACTGATGTGAAGGAGTGGTGTAGAGCATTTTGGCGTTGGAGTTTTGTAATTGATCCAGATGAATGCCATCGCTCTGTAGCCCAATAGGAACAACCTGATAGTTATGATTTATTAAAATTTCTCTGGCACTATCGTAGCAGGGTTCTTCCACAGCGGCAATGTTTATATCTTGCATTAGTAATTGACAAACTAAGCGCAAGGCAGACATAGCCCCAGAGCAAAGGATGATTTGCTCCGGTTTGCAAACCACACCTCTTGATTCAGCAAGATAGTTCATAATCTGTATCCTAAGTTCCCAATCTCCCTTTTTTTCGTTATAAGCAGTTATGCGGACAATATCATCGGATAATAATACCTGATTCAGTAATTTGCGCCAGATACGGAGCGGAAAGTTTGAAAAATCCAGCCTGCCATACTGAAAATTGTACTGTTCTATATGAGTTTCCTCCTGTCTATACGCCTGCTCCTGAGAAATCGTTTGTTCAAAATCAGTACGGTTTGAGTACAGATTAATACCATTTTTCGCCTCTACTTTCTGTACTTTATAACCACTGCCCATTTTGGCCTCTACATATCCTTCTGAGCAAAGCTGCTGATAGGCACTTTCAACAGTGTTTCTTGCAACCAGCAGTGTTTTTGCCAGTATTCTTATTGGTGGAAGTACGTTTCCTTCACCCAACTCGCCAGATACTATTCTATTTTTAAATTGATTATAAATTTGCATATACAATGGTGTATCTGAGTTTTTATCTAACAGTAGCATCTATCCACCTCTAAATTGTACCCATTAACATATAAATAATTGGCACTTTTGATAGAAGCAATTATATCGTATAATGCATACCAAAGTAAACAATTAGAGGAGGAAATTATGCAATACAGAATGAAAACGCATATGCTGACAGAGGTAGCAATCAAGGAACTACTGGTTCGAACAGCAATGGGGAGTCTTGCTACACTTAATGATGACAGGACACCTTATGTTATTCCTGTTCACTACCTGTATTATAACGGTTCCATTTACGTTCATGGTCTGCCGAAAGGTCAGAAAATAGGCAATATCAAGGCCAATCCCTGTGTATGTATGACCGTCTATGAGATGGATAGCTTGCTGCTTGATCCGGAGGGAAAGCCTTGCGATACAAACACAAAATATCAAAGTGTGATTCTTTCCGGCAAAGCCAGCTTGGTTGAAGATATCGAGCATAAGCGAGAAGTTCTTATAGAGATCGTAAAAAAATACACGCCGCATCTTGCCCAAAAGGCCTTGCCGGAAAATATGGTTAATGGAACAGCAGTCATTCAGATACAGATACTTGATATTACGGGAAAATACTATGACTGAGGTTATTATCAAGAACAGATAAAAATTGAACAATTGTAAAATGTACATAAGTAATATGAATAAAAAAGAGGTTATTATTGCAATCAGATATTCAGAAATAAGTTTTAATATATAGATTCGCATTTTTAGCGTAAACATACAAAACCGTTCAACTTTACTTTGCTGTAGGTTGAACGGTTTTGTATGTTTACGAAGCAAAATTTGCGTCCCCATGCTTACACTTTAAGCTTGCTGCCTACAGCAAAGCCAAGACAACTTAACAATGCCAGTGTGAAAAATACAATACCGTACTGCAAGGTTTCTTGCTGCAAATTTCGGGTAAATACCAGGAGGCTTGTCAATAAAGGAATACCGATTGTTCCGCCAATGTTTCGGCTGATCTGAATCAGTCCGCTGACAGTTGCCTGCTGATTTTCCTGTACGGCATTTTGTGCCGGCAAAAGAAAGGTGGGCATCAAGCTGCCAATGCCGCAGCCAATGCTGACGGCAAAGAGAAAGGACCAAAAAACAGGCAGGGTTAACGCACCTGCCAAGCCAATTCCACTAAAGCCTGCTATAGCAAAGCACCAGCTTATTTGCGCCAGAGACTGATAGGAAATCTTCTGCAGCATGAAGCCTGATGCTATGGCTCCGATACTCACGCCAACGGTAAAAGGCAGTAAGAAGTAAGAACTTTTCGCAGGATCATTGGCAAAGGTGGCAACCGAAAACAGCGGCAAAATGAAAATGGTGCCAAAGTTTAATATTCCGGCCAGTAAGGCACTCAGACTGGAC
>JAEZTJ010000059.1 GCA_023421505.1 Bacillota bacterium | reverse complement strand
CAATAGCGGTCAACATGGCCTTAACAAAAGAAAGACTGATACACAGTGGCTTTTATGATTTAGCCAATGCATATCAGTCAGTGCACGTCAACTATTGAAAGCGCCGTGTACCGAACGGTACGCACGGCGCTGTGAGAGGACGGGAGTTAATCACTCCCTCCTACTCGATTAAATATAAGAGCTTAGTCAGTAGATCCTTTTCCATACTTTAGTTCAGAGGAACTTAGAGTCTCGTTCATACTTCCGGTTCGATATCCCTTCAAATCCAGGGATACATAAGTAAATCCAATCTCTCGGAATTTCTCGTATACCTTGGCACGTATATACGGATTTAAAAGGAGTGCGAAGCCATCCTCATCAGTTTCAATTCTTGCGAGATTATCGTGAAAACGTACACGCACCTGCCAAATACCAAGCTCCAGAAGATATTGTTCTGCTTGATCTATCCTTTGAAGACGCTCTGGCGTTATACTTTCTCCATAGGGGAAACGGGAAGACAAACAGGCGAAGGATGGTTTGTTCCAGGTAGGAAGGCCATATTCTTTAGAAAGTTCCCGTATTTCTGCTTTAGTAAAGCCATGTTGCCGAAGCGGGCTATGGATGCCTAATTCCTTTACAGCAATCAGTCCTGGACGATAATCACCATTATCATCGCTGTTCGAGGCCTCAAGGACTGCAGGGATACCTCTGCCGTCTGCGATGTCTTTTATTTTTGTAAATAATTCAGTCTTGCAGAGATAGCATCTATTCTTGGGATTAGAAGAAAACCCTTCAATGTCGAGTTCTTCTGAGTCAACAATAATATGTTCAATTCCTTGATTTGCTGTATAGACTGTCGCTTCTGTCAATTCTCTCTGGGGAAAACTTAAAGACCTCGCAGTAACAGCAATTACATTATCTCCAAGTGCTTCTTTGCAGGTATGAAGGAGAAAGGTTGAATCAACACCGCCAGAGAAGGCTACGGCTACCTGCTTTAAGCTTTTGATTGATTCTATCAGTTCGTTATATTTTTTATATAGCTGGTTCATTTTAGGTTCTCCTTACTTTTTTTAATGAAATAATCAAGATAGTGGCTATATTGTACTAATCATATTAGAATACTATGAAATTATATGTTGAATAATTTATATTGTCAAGTAAGAAACAATATGATTACTAATAGCATAAACAATTATTGCCTATATTCTTCAATTCAGTAATTCCATTATTATGAAGATTATGGTAGACTATATTTAGTTTTGTTATATTATGTTGAAAAGTAGTGTTACTTAGGCATTATATCATTAACGCCTAACAATAATTTAGCGGAATGGAGGATGATTATGATTCATTTGGTATATTGTGATGATAAAGAGAAGGAACTAGATAAAATTCTTCAGGGTGAAAAGACGATGGTGATCAGAGGTGCGGCAGGAAGAAAAACTCCTCATAGCAGAGTGTTTGAAGGAGAAATGCTATACTTTATGCAGAAGGGCACAGCAAAAATTACTGCCTCAGCTACGGTTATAAATGTACAGAATTATGTTAAATTATCTGACGAAGAGATATCCGAGATACTTCTTGAAAATCAGGACAAGCTTAAGCTGTCAGAAAAACAGAAGGAGCGCTGGAGAAAGAAATGTCTTATTCTAGTGGAATTCAAGGATGTAAAGGAAATCAATCCTATGGAGTATGAGCGCCAGAATAATATGGATGACTGGTTGATTCTTGATAAGATTGAAGATGTAATAGCAGGCAGCAGTATTAAATTTAAATATAAGACCTTGTAAAACGCAAGACAAACCATTAAGTAACAGAAATGAGGAAAAACATGGACAGAATAAATACAATTATATTTGACATCGGAAATGTACTAGTAAAGTTTCGTTGGGCGGAGTACTTAAAAGACTGTGGTTATAGTAAAGAGCTAGCTGAAAGGGTAGCAAATGCCACTGTGAAGAATAAGTTTTGGAAGGAATGGGATCGAGGGGGCATGGAGGATTCTGCGCTTATTGATCAATTCTGCAAACTGGACGTAAGTATTGAGATGGAAATAAAAAAGCTTTTTGAGGATTTCGATCAGCTAATTAAGGAGTATGATTATTCTGCAGAATTAATTCAAAAGCTGAAACAGGAAGGCTATAAGGTTTATCTGCTCTCTAATTATTCTAAAAACCATTTCGAACTGAGCAAAAATAAATTCCAATTTATAAAGCATGTGGATGGCGGAGTTATATCCTATGAGATTAAACATATCAAACCTGAACCAGAAATATATGAGGCCTTGATTAAAAAGTATAACATTAATCCGTCGGAAGCAGTATTTTTAGATGATTTATCTGAAAACTTAGAAGGTGCAAAGCAGTTTGGTCTGCATACGATTCAGGTGAAGTCTTATGATCAAATGTTAATGGATTTAAGAAAAATTGGAGTAAATATATAGCTTTTGTATCGTTTTTTATCAGCGCATGTTATTTATGATTATTATTTATAAGCATAACACTGAGAGTAAGGAATTATGAACTGATATGCGCGAGATTAAGATATTACTTGAGAGTAGAAGAAAATATTGATATAATAAAACCAGAAAACTTATTTTAGTTTTCTGGTTTTATTATATCAATATTGAAGAAGAAGGAAGGCATAATGGGGGTTAAAGAACGAATTCTGGAAGCTGTGATTGAAGAATTTAACGAACAAGGTATTAAATTTACAATGGATGATGTTGCAAAGCGGCTGGGAATAAGTAAGCGGACCTTGTATGAAACAGTAAAGGATAAAGAAGCTTTATTTATTGCAGCGGTTGATTATGTCTTTAATGAGATCAAGGAAAGTGAAAAAGAAATAGTAGAAAATCAGTCCTTAGATAGTATAGAGAAATTGAAAGGTATTCTGATTGTATTGCCGCAGAAATATAAAACGATTGATTTTCGGAAGCTTTATGACTTGAAAGTTAAGTATCCCAAAATATTCACAAAAATAGAAAATCGACTGGAAACACAGTGGGAAGCAACCTTTGATATCATGAATCAGGCAATTGCCGAGGGACGTGTAAAAGAAATCAGTCTGCCTGTCTTTCAGGCTGTCATAATCGGAACGATTGAATATTATCTAAGCAAAAGCTTATTAATAGATTGTGAAATTCCTTATGAAGAAGCACTGAACCAGATGCTTGAGATTATCATGAATGGTATTATCATGTAGAAGTGAGATGCGCCTTGTCTCGCAAACGAGCCAAATAAGCAGCGCAGGAATGGGGTAAAATATGATAAAGCATATCAATCTTAACGATGACTGGAGATACAGCAATACATTTGATGAGAATATGACAAAGTCTGATTATATCGAAGACAATATGGACGCAGTCAGGCTTCCGCATACCAATACGGTGCTTGCGTACAATTATCTGGATGAACGGCTTTATCAATTTGTGAGCTGCTACAGAAAGCATGTAGAGGTGCCTGCAAAATGGAAAGGAAAACGGGTTTTACTTACCTTTGAGGGGGTTGCACATATTGCTAAGGTTTACATAAACGGTAATATGATTTACGTTCATAAAGGAGGCTATACAGCCTTTACGGTGGATTTGGCACCCTACCTATCTTATGGACAATCAAACGTACTAGCGGTTGAAGTAGACAGCAGGGAAACGAATAATATTCCTCCCTTTGGCTATGTCATTGACTACTTGACATATGGAGGAATTTATCGAGAGGTTTACTTGGATATAAAGGAAGAAACTTACATAGAAGATGCATTTATAATAACGAGAGAAGTAGAATATGACAGAGCTCAAAAGCCTGGAAAAGGTAATATGAAAGAATTAGAGCTTCAAGTTATATTTAAGGGCTTCATTGCAAACAGAGGGTTAACACTAAGACAAGAAATTACCGATGCTGCTAATCAAGTAGTATTATGCCGTGAAGATAGCATTTGTGAACAAAGCCTCGCGAGGAAGGTATTTGTTGAGGACGTTAAAAACTGGGAACTTAAGCAGCCAAGCCTTTATTACTTGAATCTAAAGCTTATGGAGTGCAAAAATGGTAAAAATTCTATCGTTGATGAGAAGACGGTACGGTTTGGGTTTCGAACCTGCGAATTTAAGGAAGATGGCTTCTATCTTAATCGTAAGAAAATAAAGCTTATGGGACTTAACCGACATCAAAGCTATCCTTATGTCGGATATGCAATGCCAAGGAGGATGCAAAAACAGGATGCTGAGCTTCTCAAGTATGAGCTTGGGGTAAATGCAGTACGCACCTCTCATTATCCACAGTCTAAGCATTTTATTGATGCGTGTGATGAATTGGGGCTGTTAGTGTTCACTGAGATACCCGGATGGCAGCATATTGGAGATGATAATTGGAAGGAGACAGCCTACGAGCAGGTAAAGGAAATGGTAATGCAATACCGTAACCATCCCTCCATCATTCTTTGGGGGGTCAGAATTAATGAATCTCTTGATGATAATCCCTTTTATAGTATAACTAATAAGATAGCCCATGATTTAGATCCTTCAAGACAAACTAGTGGTGTACGTTTTCTGAAAAAGAGTAATCTGCTTGAGGATGTATATGCATATAACGATTTTTTATATAACGGTAGTACGAAGGGGATAGACCGTAAGACGGAGGTTGTTCCAAACAAAGCTGCTCCTTATTTAATATCAGAGTTTAATGGACATATGTTCCCGACAAAAGCCTTTGACGATGAGGAACATCGCCTTGCGCATGCTCTTCGCCATGCTTTCGTACTCGATGCAATCTTTGAACAAGATAAAATAGCAGGTGGCTTTGGCTGGTGTATGTTTGATTATAATACCCACAAGGATTTTGGGAGCGGAGATCGAATTTGTTATCATGGTGTGATGGATATGTTCCGAAATCCTAAGCTTGCGGCTTATGTCTATGCAAGTCAGAATGACCGCTATAATGTACTTGAGATTAGTTCATCTCTTGATATTGGAGAGCATCCTGCAGGTAATATAGGAGATATTTATGCTTTTACCAATGCAGACAGTATTCGCCTCTATAAAAACGATACCTTTATCAAGGAGTTTTTCCCAAACAAAAGGAGATATCCAAATCTTTCGCATCCCCCAATCCTGATAGATGATTTTGTTGGAGAAAGTCTTGAGAAGCAGGAGCATTATAGCCATAAGACTGCGGAGGGGCTGAAGAAGGTTCTATTTGCGGTTAAGAAATATGGTCAAGCTAATCTGCCGCTACAGTACAAATTAAAAATGGCTTATCTTATGCTGAAGGAGCATATCGACTTGAATGAAGGGATGCGCTTATATTACAAGTACATCGGGAGCTGGGGTGGTGCAGCCACAACCTTTCGTTTTGAAGCAGTGAAAGCTAATCAGGTTGTGAAGGTGGTTAATAAGAAGCCGGCTCTTAACCCAAGACTTTTAGCCTTCTCAAGATGCAGTGAACTTAAGGAGGAGGAAACCTATGATGTAGCAGAGGTAAGGATTACTGTCGTAGATGAGGATGGAAACCGTCTGCCCTATTATCAGGAACCGGTTTTATTAGAAGCCTGGGGAACAGTCGAACTGATTGGACCGGGAATGATCAGCTTAAAAGGCGGGGCCGGAGGAGCCTACGTGAGGACGAGAGGTATGATCGGGGAAGGTGGATTAATAATCCGGCAGGCCGACTTAGGTGAAGTAGTGCTTAAGTTTACAGTATCCTAGATAATAATCCATGCAATCTGTTACTTGACACAGTCAGGATGAGATGCTAAAATGAACTCGTAAATGAAACGATAATAATGAAACGATAGCAAAGAAACGAGGTTGAGGAATGATTATAATTACTTGCTAATAAGAAATTAAATATGCAATGAAAATAAGCTTTACAGGTTTATTCTTCTATTGCAGGCAAGAAATTATCATCCTAACTCCATAATACCGCTTTGCTATACTTGTTTTTATATAATTATATTGGCAGTATATGGCTATATTATATTAATGTTAAGGACTACAGGAAGATGATTTCTTGTAGTCTTTTTTAATATAAAATTACTTATATTACAATAGCTACGATGGTGAGGATGTTCATTCAACACAGGGCGGTTTTAATACGTTTTGTAATTACAAATAGGAAAATAATATGCTGTCTTCTTACCTTGTGAATATTCTCCTGCTGCATAGGAGACCAGCCTGAAAGACTTATGGATTTGAAGTTAATCAGATAAATTGAATTGATAAAGGAGGTCTTTAGATGTCGTTAATCTCTGTGAAGGATTTAACCTTTCGCTATGACTCGAACTACGAGAATATATTTGAAGAAGTAAGCTTTCAAATCGATACGGATTGGAAGCTTGGGTTTATTGGACGTAACGGAAGAGGGAAGACAACGTTTTTAAAGCTATTACTTGGAAGTTATGAATATCAGGGTACGATAACTGCGTCGGTAAGCTTTGACTATTTCCCCTTTGAAGTACAGGATATTCATCAGAATACGATTGCTATTCTTAAGAATATAGTAGCACCTTTTTGTTTTTGGGAAGAGGAAATGGAGAAATGTTTTAAGGAACAAGAGGTGAATAACGCCGCTCTAGAGAGATATGGGATATTACTGGAGCTATATCAGGCAAATGATGGTTATATTATAGAGGAACTTATCATAAAGGAATTAGGAAAGCTTAATGTGGAGCCTTCGGTACTAGACAGACCCTTTTCCACTTTGAGCTTTGGTGAACGTACCAAGGTAATGCTTGCTGCACTTTTTCTTAAGAAGAATAATTTTCTGCTCATTGACGAGCCGACGAATTACCTGGATATGGAAGGTCGTGCAACGTTAGCTGCTTATCTTCAGACAAAAAAGAGCTTTATTCTAATATCCCATGACCGTGCATTTTTGGATCAATCGATTGATCATGTATTATCGATTAATAAGGCGAATATTGAAGTGATAAAAGGTAATTATACTACCTGGGCGCAAAATAAAGAGCAGCAGGATAATTATGAGCTAGAGAAGAATGGACAGCTTAAGAAGGAGATATCGGAACTGGCAGTTGCAGCAAAACGGGCTTCTGGCTGGTCGGATCGGGTTGAAGCCTCAAAAATCGGGACGCATGCAGCTGATCGCGGAGCAATCGGACATAAGGCAGCCAAAATGATGAAGCGGGCAAAAAGTATTGAGAATCGAAAGCTTGAGGCTATCGATGAAAAAAGGAGCTTACTAAAAAACATTGAGCGGGCTGATGAATTAAAAATGAATCTCCTGCCTTTTCCGAATAAACGCCTGATAGAGGCTGAAGAATTAAGCCTCTTCTATGGAGAGCAAAAGGTTGCTTCCGGTATCAGCTTCTCTCTCCGTATGGGAGAACGAATAGCTATAAAAGGGAAAAATGGATCAGGTAAATCTACACTATTCAAGCTTTTGCTTGGGGAAGAGATTTCTTATACGGGTAAGTATGATACAGCTCCCGGTTTAAAGATATCTTATATATCACAGGATACCTCCTGGCTAAGCGGTAAATTAGACAGCTTTGCTAAGCAATATGGCTTAGATGAAACAATCTTTAAAACAGTACTAAGGCAGCTTGATTTTAGCCGGAATCAATTTGAGAAGGATGTCAGTGAATTCAGCGCAGGACAGAAGAAAAAGGTTTTACTGGCGAAGAGCCTTTCTGAGTCTGCACATGTTTTCCTTTGGGATGAGCCGCTTAATTTTATTGATGTTATTTCGAGAATTCAGATTGAGGAGTTAATCTTAAAATACCAGCCTACCATGATTTTTGTGGAACATGACCGTATTTTTACGGAGAAGCTTGCAACAGCAGAGGTGAGGCTTATCACAAAAGAATAGAATTCATAGAATACTATTAATTTGGATGTCAAGGAATGTATTATTTTTGACATCCAAATTATTTTTATGTTATACTGGTGAAAATTCAATTGGTAAAATTTATTATAACAGATACATTTTATAGATAAGATTAGAGCGTCAAAAGCCTATTTTAATTTTAGGCTTTATCAGTTTGCATAATCGATATCTTCAATCGTGATGCAGAAACTGATATGTTTTAAGTGGTGTTTGCGCAAATTGAAGCTTTAATAGGTTCGAGAGAATTTGAAGTACGAATTCTTAATTAGTGTTTTTATCAGGGAGGGGTTAAGGAATGAAGACTATAAGTAGTAAAAAGAAGCTTTTGCTGTTGATTATCCTATGTCTTGGGATTTTCGGTTTCATAATAATCTTTGGCTTGAACATATATATCAAGCAATCTGTAAAAGGCAGGATAATTACCGCCGGAAATGCTGAAAAGCTTGAGGATATTGATTGTATTCTGATTCTGGGAGCGGGTATCTGGGAAAATAATCAACCTAGTCCAATGCTTGAGGATAGGTTAAAGCAAGGAATTGCCTTATATCAATCCGGCGTATCGGACAGGCTGTTAATGAGTGGTGATCATGGAAGGAAGAATTACGATGAGGTTAATGTAATGAAGCAGTATGCTATTAATGCAGGAGTACCCTCCGAAGACATATTTATGGACCATGCAGGCTTTTCCACCTATGAGAGTCTATATCGTGCTAGAGATGTTTTTGAAGCGAATAAGATTATTGTAGTCACTCAGAAATATCATATCTACCGGGCATTATATGTAGGAAAAGGACTTGGACTCAAAGTATATGGTGTAGCATCTGATCCAAGAAAATATGCCGGGCAGACCAAAAGGGATTTGCGTGAGATTCTTGCCAGACTTAAGGACTTTCTATATGTTGCTGCCAAACCTAAGCCTACCTACCTTGGTGATACGATACCGGTCAGTGGTAATGGAGATGTGACGAATGATAAATAGTGGACGTTTAAGAATCCCGGAATAGGTGAGGTGATAAAAATTGCAGACAAGGATATTAGTTGTAGAAGATGATGAAGACATTAACAGAATATTAAAGCGATATTTAGAACGGGAAAAGTATGAGGTAGTAACTGCTTTTTCAGGAACAGAAGCCAGATTGCAGCTGCAGTTTAATTCCTTTGATCTTATCCTACTTGATTTGATGCTTCCGGGAATAACCGGTGAGGAGCTTATCTTAGAAATCAGAAGGAGTATGCAGATACCAATTCTAGTAATATCCGCTAAGAGTGAACTGTCCGATAAGGTGAGTGCACTGAAAACCGGAGCGGATGATTATGTGACAAAGCCCTTTGAGAGAGAAGAGGTTATAGCAAGAGTAGTTGCTCTTTTAAGAAGAAGCAGGTTGTCTTCAAAAAGTGTTAGTACTGAAAATGAATATGTATTTAAAAATCTTGTATTAAAAACGGAAGCCAGAGAGGTTACTGTAAACGGCAAGCCGATTGCCTTAACAGCCTATGAATATGACATTCTGCATCTCATGCTTCAATATCCGGATCGGGTTTTTACGAAGGATCAGTTGTATCAGGATATCTGGAAGACCGGTTATTATGGAGAGGATAACACGATCAATGTACATATGAGTAATATCCGCAAAAAGATTAAAGAGTATGATGAGGAAGCATATATTAAGACTGTTTGGGGTATTGGATTTAAAATCGATAATTCGTAAAGTTGATTAGAATGTCAAAAGCCTATTTATATTTTGTACTTCGTCATTTTGTACAATCTATATCTTCAAAATCGTGATGTAGAACATGGTTTGTTCGCAACGCGTTCCCACTTGGATGAAGTACGTAATGGTACATAAGGCCCTAAAACACAGGGCCTAAGTACCAACGACTTCATACAGTTGCTCATCAAACCATGTTCTACATCACTTTGATATAAGTAGCTTTTGTGCAAAATGACGAAGCTGAATAGTTCGAGTGGCTTTTGACATTCCAATCAAAGTTACATCTTTATACTTTCTTTAAACTTTATTAAGTACTTGTTTAAACTGTAACGATATACTGTTAACTGTTAACAAGTTAAATAGATAGCTGCGAAACGATATAGTTCTATCAATTGTATACGCAGCAGATACTATTCCTTCGCTACAACGCTCTTAGGAGCTTAACTTCCGCTCCGGAATAGTATCTGCCGCGTATACAATACTTATAATTACTGAGTTTCGCAATTGCCTAGACAAGTTAAAGTATGAAAGGAGTAATAAGGTGCGAGAAGTAATATTGTCTACTAAGAATTTGACAAAGAAATACAACAATATCAATGCAATAAGTAATATTAATCTGGAGATAAAACAGGGTGAAATCTATGGACTTGTCGGGAAGAACGGTGCTGGCAAGACGACACTGTTAAGGCTTTTAACAGGTCAGGCATTTAAAACAGAGGGTATCATTACCTTATTTGAGGCAAGCTCTGAAGAGGCTCTCAACAAGTCTAGAAAAAGGATCGGAGCGATCATAGAAGACCCCAGCTTCTATTCGTATATGACAGCAGAGGAAAATCTTGAGTATTATCGCATCCAACGTGGTATTCCAGGTAAAAAATGTGTAAAAGAAGCGCTCGAAGAGGTTGGATTAGGTAATACGGGTAAGAAGAAGTATAAAAGCTTTTCACTTGGTATGAAGCAAAGACTGGGCCTTGCCTTAGCGTTAATGAACAGACCAGAAATTCTATTACTGGATGAACCGATTAACGGACTAGACCCCTTTGGGATTGTTGAGATAAGAAATCTATTATTAAAATTAAATCAGGAAAAGAAAATTACCATACTCATATCCAGTCATATATTATCAGAATTATCCAATCTAGTGACCTATTATGGCTTTATTGATAAGGGTGTGATGATTAAGCAATTATCTGCCGAGCAATTAACGAAGGAGTGTAATAAATATATTGAGCTGAAAGTAGATAAGGTTGAGTTGATGACTGCACTACTTGAAAAGAAGCTTGGATGTACCGACTACAAAGTAACGCCGGATTATTCAATTCAAATATATAAATATCTGGATCAGCCTTCAAAGATAAGTGATTTAGTGATCAGTAATGGTATTAAACTCAATTCATTGATGGTGAAAGAAATTAATTTGGAGAATTATTTTATTCAACTAGTAGGAGGTATAAGTAATGAGTAGCTATCTAAAAAGTGAATTTTATCGAATCTTACATTATAAATGGACCTATTTATTCATTGGCATCTGTTCAGTTTTACTCATCAGCTCTAATATATTATTAGCAGTAGTTGGTGCATCAGAGGCTACTTTCAGATACGCAAATACAAGCTTTGCTTTATATACTTTTATTTCTAATATTGGAATGGTATTTATTATAAGTGTTAGCGTTGCATCTCTTATATTTGGCAATGAACATGTAAATCATACCATGAAAAACACTATATCCTATGGAATTACAAGAGGGACCGTATATTTTTGTAAATTGATTGTAGAAATAGTTTACGCTATCATTGCATTTGTCATAATTACCGCACTGTATGTATTAAGTGCGTATCTTTTACTGGAGCACTCCAATCTAAATGAATTTTATGAGCTACTACGTACCTGCTTTGTCAGCCTGCCCCTTCTGCTCTTTGCGCTGGCAGCTACGAATTGCTTTGTTTTTATATTAGAAAGTACTGGAGCAGCTACTGCTGCGGTGATAGGCTTCTTGCTAGCATTTCCTTTGATCTGCTTGCAGCTTGGTAACAAATTTAAGTTCTTCCAAATACTAGCAGAACATTTACCCTTTAATATGATTAATAATATCAAATTAGATTTTAACACACACAGTATCATTCTACCCTGGGAGGGCAATACAGGATATTTAAATTATTGGATTTATGGTTTACTACAGATGGCTATTATTATGATGATTGGATATATTGTTTTCCGTAAGAAGGAGATAAAATAATATAATACCGGGTGGTTACTGTTGTTTGAAAGCTATAACATAATGATAGAGTGTATACAATTGTACTAGCAAATTAATTCATTTTATTTTGAGGTCCGCCAGAAGCTGATGTTTCTCAATCAATAAGGAGGTACTTGATATGGTATATTTATATATCTGTTTGCTGCTTGCTGTTATCCTATTATCAGTGAAGTTATATTCCATATCCCAAGTAATCAAGGTATCTTCAGAACAGATGGATGAAATAGAAAAAAATCCAGAAAGAAATAGGCAGCTGAAGACTATTTCAACCGATCGCCAAATTGAAGAATTGTTACAGAGAATTAACGGTATTTATACTGCAAGGCAACAAGAACGAATCATGTATCAGAGAAGAGAGACGCAGATAAGGAGAGAGATAGAAAATATTTCACATGATTTGCGGACTCCGTTAACTTCTGTACTCGGATATCTGGAATTGCTTCAGGATGAGGATACAAGTGAGGAAGAAAAGAAGGAATACTTGAGCATTATTCATAAGAGAGCTAGAATTTTACAAGGCTTTATTCAGGAATTCTATGAAATATCAAGAATTGAGGGAGATGATTATCCGATCTTATTAGAAGCTGTCCCCGTTCAGGCCACGCTTAGAGAAGCTGCTGTCTCCTATTACCATGAATTTGAGAGAAAGAAAATGAAAGTATCCATAGAGCTGGAGGAAAAACAAAGCTTCATTATTGTAGATAAAATTCAATTCAATCGAATTTTAAATAACCTAATTCAAAATGTATTAAAATATGCTAATTATCAATTTATTATGAAACAGTTTACGGTTGATAATAGATGTATCATACAATTTATCAATGATAGAGTAAATATGAGGGATGAGGAATTAGCGCTGATCTTTGATCGCTTTTATACTGGGGACCAATCAAGGACTAACCAAAGTACTGGATTAGGACTTACGATTACAAAGCTGTTGGTTGAAAAAATGAAAGGAATTATCAGTGCCAGATTTGAGGAGAATATATTTATGATTGAGCTTCAATGGATGGATAGAGTATAGAGGCTTTCTACTAAAAAGGTATATAATGAATACAGTTAATAAAAGCTGCCTTAGCATCACAATTCTATTATAAATAATAGCTGTGATTTAAGGCAGCTGCTTATTATGCTTTCTTTTTCGGCTTTTTAATAACCTCTGGCTCGCTCATCATAGGCTTTAGTGATGGCATAACACCGGTATCGGCCTTCTTTTTTTTCTTCACTTCTTTTTTAATATCTCTATTAGCCATTTTATCCACCCCTTATTGTTAGGTTATATTTTATAATATGTATTATTATAATTAATTCTTCTGATTTCGTCCAGTAGAATCTGCATAGAATTCAAGGGGAAGGGGATTAGGCACTCTGATTACCAGTAGTTCCCTTGCCTTCATTAATTGACATTATGCATTATTGTTGATAGCATATAATTATATTTCTTGTTCAAACTATACAATTTACGAAAAACTGTGATCGACAAAAGAAGGGGGCTTTTATGAAAAGGTTAATCAAAAGAGATAGTGTATATATGAGATACCTGGTAGCATTTTTGGTAATGATTTTTGTTCTGAATGGTATTTTCAGTTCTTTGGCATTCGCTGCAAGGCGCGATAAGACGCCGCCGGCAGCCCCTGCAGACTTACAGGCTGTTTACATAACAGATACCTCAGTATCACTTAAATGGAGTGCTTCTACTGATAATATGGAGGTAAGCTACTATGAGGTATACAAAGATGGTATTAAAATTGCGACAGCTACAGAAAATTCTTATACTGTAAACGGTTTGCTTCCTTCAAAGACATATCAGTTTTATGTAAGAGCTAAAGACGCTGCCGGAAATGGCTCAAACAGTGGGATTCTAACAGTAACAACCTTAAACAGTTCAGTTCCAGTTAACCCTACCTTAACCCCGACCTCAGTACCGACAACAACGCCAGTACCGACAGCAACCCCAGTACCGACAGCAACGCCAGTACCGACAGCAACCCCAGTACCAACAGTAACGCCAGTACCGACAGCAACACCAGTACCGACAGCAACAATAGCACCTACAGCAGCTCCGACACCGACTGTGATGCCTAGCACAACTCCAACCCCTGTTTTATCTCCAAGTACGAAGGTGATTGGATATTATGCAGCCTGGGCGGCGTATTCTGGTTTTACCCCAGATAAGGTTGATGTAAGTAAATTAACACATATTAATTATGCATTTGCTAATATTGGAAGTGATTTTAAAATAACATTAGGTTATCCTGATGTGGATCCTTCTAATATATCAAAATTGAACGCATTAAAGCAGGTTAATTCAAACCTTAAGACTATAATTTCAGTGGGAGGCTGGAATTGGTCGGGAAGGTTTTCAGATGCGGCACTTACCGAAGCGTCCAGAACTACCTTTGCGGACAGCTGTGTGGATTTTATCGTAAAGTATGGTTTTGATGGAGTAGATATCGACTGGGAATATCCTGTTACCGGTGGATTATCTACCAATGTCAGAAGACCTGAGGATAAGACGAATTTTACTTTACTGATGCAGAAAATAAGAGAAAGACTTGATGCCAGAGAAGCAGTTGATGGAAAGCAATATACTTTATCCTTTGCAGGTGCAGCGGGAAGCTGGTACTTAAATAATATAGAATTAAATAAGTTAACAGCTTATATCGATTACGCACAGGTTATGACTTATGATATTCACGGCAGCTGGGATACCTATACGGACTTTAATGCTCCGTTATATGATAATAAGGATATTTCTCCCCAATATAAAGGCAGTGTAAATTCGAGTATTTCAGCATGGCTGAATGCAGGGATGCCGGCCGACAAGCTTGTGATGGGCGTTCCCTTCTATGGATATGTATTTAAAGCGGTAACCAATACGAATAATGGTCTATACCAGACCTATTCAGGCAGCTCTTCTATAAGCTATGCGAATATTGCAGCAAATTATCTAAATGCAACCGGCTATACCCGTTATTTCCATTCGGAATCCTTAGTTCCCTGGCTGTTTAACGGCTCAAACTTTGTAACCTATGAAGATGAACAATCCATGACATATAAAGCCCAGTATATTAAAACGAAGGGCTTAGGCGGAGCAATGATTTGGGAATTGAGTCAGGATCCAAATAGAGTGCTACTAAATGCTTTATATAATGGGTTGAAATAAGTTAAGTGAAAAAGTAAGAATAAGGATAATAACAGTCAGACTAATCTAGTATGGTGATGTATATCATATTGATTAAGAATAATGGTTAGCATTCCAATTGTCATATAATTTCAAATAATTAGAACCTATGGATTTAATAAATCATTAATCCATAGGTTCTTTATTTTGCATTGAAAGCCAGATGATTTTAATTTTTAGTTTACGGTAAGGGAGCTAATCACATACTCGAGCATTGCTTCAAGATCTAAATCGTTGATATCAGTTGTAGAGGCTGCTATACAATAATTGTCAATTAAGAAACTGTATACACACTGTTTTAAATTGACTGCATCTGATTTAACGTTATATTCAATCTTAAGGATTTTACCGAAAGATGCTTCTAACTCACTTTGTTCAAAGTCTGTTATTTCAAAGGGAAAGTCCCCAAGCTGTGCCTTATAACTTTCTTTAAAGAAATCCAGTGTTAAGGTTGCAGTAACTTCTGATTTCAAAGCTTTATAAGTCATAGTTTGATCGCCTAGAGACGAAATTTGAATTTGTACCAAAGAGGTTAAAGTTTTGTCCTTAGGAGTCATATTTACAACAATTTCTTCCTGTGATACAGGAATTGTATTCATATCCCAATCCGCGGGCATTACAAGGCTGATATTACCAATCGTCTGCTCAACTGCTTCAAAAGGTGCGTTCTTAATAAAGGGATTAACAGGCTTTTTAACAGTTACTGCACAGGTTAATTTCTTACCAGCTACGGATGCGGTAATTGTTGCCTTGCCTGCTGCCTTAGCGGTAACAAGACCTTTAGAAGAAACAGTAGCAACTGCTTTCTTACTGGAGCTCCAGGTTATCTTACTCTTAGTTCCGGTTACCTTTAACGTCTTAGTCTTCCCAACCTCGAGAGTAAGTGTAGATGAGCTTAGTTTTAAAGTTGCTGCCTGTGTTACGACGGGATGACTCATCATAGTAATATCTGTCATGGTAACAGCAAATACGAGCAGTAATGCAGTAATTATAAATCTTTTAAAAGTTTTCATATCTTTCCTCCAATGTTTTAATGGAATTATTATACTTCATAAAATTTCTAAGAACAACAAAAATTTGAAATTCTAATCTGGATTTAATACATTGAATTAATTTGTATAAACTTATTATTTGTTAAATACAGTTATTGCTTCTATTAGCGGATTCAATAGCTGAATGATTTCCCAATATCGGTAAATAATAAAATAATAAAGTTTTTTAGTATGCTTTGAAAAATGATATAGCGATAGGGGATCAGCAAATGAATAAATATAAACTAGGAATTGATATTGGCTCTACTACTGTGAAGCTTGCGGTATTAGATGAGAAGAATAAATTAATATATAGCGATTACAGAAGACATTTTGCAGATATTAAAAATTCTGTAATCCATTTAATTAAAAGCTGCTATAACAGCATAAACGAAGCATCCGTGCAGGTATGCATTACAGGTTCAGGAGGCTTATCCTTATCTGAATGGATAAAAATTAATTTTGTACAAGAAGTAATAGCCTGCTCAAAAGCCGTGGAGACCTTTATACCGCAGACGGATGTGGTGATTGAGCTTGGTGGAGAGGATGCCAAGATAACCTACTTTACAGGTGGTATGGAACAGCGAATGAACGGTAGCTGTGCCGGAGGCACCGGTGCTTTCATTGATCAGATGGCAGTACTTCTTGATACCGATGCAAAAGGGCTGAATGAATATGCCAAAGATTATACGATATTATACCCGATTGCCTCTAGATGCGGTGTTTTCGCAAAGACAGATATTCAGCCGTTAATTAACGACGGTGCCCGAAAGGAGGATATCGCTGCTTCGATCTTTCAGGCGGTTGTTAATCAGACAATAGGAGGTCTGGCATGTGGGAAGCCTATAAACGGTAAAGTAGCCTTTTTAGGCGGGCCGCTCTATTTTCTCTCACAGCTGCGCGCTAGGTTTAAAGAGAGCCTTAAATTAAAGGAGCAGGATTCCATCGCGCCGGAACACTCACAGCTTTTTGCAGCAATGGGGGCAGCGCTTGCTGCAAGGAATGAAAAAATGATGCCCTTAAAGAATTTGGTAAAGCGATTTGAGCACATAAGTGACTATACTGATCAAGAAGTAAAATGTCTGGATCCGCTATTTCAAGATGAAACGGAATATCAAAGCTTTGTTAAGAGGCATGAAGCTGCCAAAGTAAGAAGAGCAGAGCTTTCCGAATACATCGGGAAAGTATACTTAGGAATTGATGCCGGTTCAACAACAACAAAGGTTGTCTTAATCGGAGACAGCGGTGAACTGCTATATTCACATTATTGCAGTAATGAGGGAGATCCGCTCACCAAGCTGGTGCAAATATTAAAGGATGTGTATGAATTGCTTCCTGTCCAAACGAAGCTATGTAAATGCACTGTAACCGGTTATGGAGAAGCCTTGATGAAGGCAGCGCTGCATGTGGATATCGGTGAAATAGAAACGGTTGCTCATTATAAGGCTGCAGCGTATTTTCTTCCTGGTGTCGATTTTATACTGGATATCGGAGGACAGGATATGAAATGTCTCCGTATCAAGAACGGTGCAATTGACAGCATACTTTTGAATGAAGCCTGCTCCTCCGGCTGTGGATCATTTCTGGAAGGCTTTGCAAAATCTCTCAAGCTTTCTATTCAGGATTTTGCGAAGGAAGCACTTTATGCAAAGGCTCCTGTTGATTTAGGAACAAAATGTACGGTGTTTATGAATTCCAAAGTAAAGCAGGCTCAGAAGGAAGGGGTTAATATTGCTGATTTATCGGCAGGGCTTTCCTATTCTGTAATAAAGAATGCTCTATTTAAAGTAATTAAAGTAAGAGATGAAAAGGATTTAGGCACTAAGATTATTGTCCAAGGCGGTACTTTTTATAATGATGCGGTGCTAAGGAGCTTTGAACGAATTACAGGGAGAGAGGCAGTCAGACCGGATATAGCAGGACTGATGGGGGCTTACGGAGCAGCACTTATCGCGAAAGAACGTTATCAGGAGGGAGAAGAAACTTCACTTCTCAAAAAGGATGCGCTTGATCATTTTGCACTGCAGGTATCGGGTAGACGTTGCGGTAAGTGTACTAATCAGTGCCTTCTTACTATCAATACCTTTTCTAATGGTGAGAAATACATTGCCGGAAACCGATGTGAGAGAGGCGCCGGAGTGGAGAAGGAGATGCAGGAGAAGCTGCCGAACGTATATGAATATAAATATAGAAGAACCTTCGGCTATACACCACTTAGTAAGGAAGAAGCAACCAGAGGTATCATTGGTATTCCAAGAGTTCTTAATATGTATGAGAATTATCCCTTCTGGTTTACCCTATTTCATTCCCTGGGCTTTCGAGTTGTATTATCTTCCCCCTCCTCTAAGAAGCTATATGAAAAGGGATTAGAAACAATACCCTCAGAATCAGCCTGCTTTCCAGCAAAGCTATGTCATGGTCATATACTTGATTTGATTGACAAAGGTGTTGATATCATTTTTTATCCTTCCGTAGTTTATGAGAAAAAGGAATTTAAGGATGCAGACAATCATTATAACTGTCCCATCGTGATTTCTTATTCTGAGGTAATCAAAAATAATATAGAAGAAATAAAGAAAAGAAATATTATGCTTTTGTCCCCGTTTTTATCCTTGAATGATAACAAGGTTTTGATTAAGCGACTTACGGAAGAGCTGAAGGATTTTCATATCAGTGGAGCAGAGATGAAGCAGGCAGTTACGTTAGCCTCAAGAGAACGGGAGCATTATAAAAATGATATCAAAAGAAAAGGGGAAGAGGTACTGGTTTTTCTTAAAGAACATGATAGGCATGGCATTGTTCTTTGCGGCAAACCTTATCATGTTGACCCGGAAATAAACCATGGAATACCAGATCTCATTGTAGCAAATGGGATGGCGGTGCTCACTGAGGATAGTATCTCTCATCTGGCTCCCTTGCGGCAGAAGCTAAGAGTAGTGGATCAATGGGTATACAATTCAAGACTATACCGTGCGGCAAGTCTTGTAGCGATGGAGCCTTGTCTGGATCTGGTTCAGTTAAATTCCTTTGGCTGCGGCTTAGACGCCGTAACCTCAGATCAGATAGCAGAGCTTTTAGCAACCGGCAGGAAGATGTATACCATGCTTAAGATTGATGAGGGCAATAATCTTGGAGCGGCAAAAATCAGGATCAGGTCCCTTAAGGCTGCGGTTGAGGAGAGGGACAAAAATACTTCTATGGAAGAGCCTATAGAAAAGGTCTACCCCTCACCTTTGTTCACAAAGGGTATGAGGCAGACGCATACTATTTTAGCTCCACAGATGGCACCGATTCATTTTGAACTAGTTCAGGAGGCTGCAAGAGCCTGCGGTTATAATATGGTTGTCCTTCCGGCTGTTGATAAAACTGCAGTAGACGAGGGGCTGAAATATGTAAATAATGATGCCTGCTATCCGGCTATTATAATGATTGGACAGCTTGTGCAGGCATTAAAATCCGGAAAGTATGATGTTTCGCATACCTCTGTCATTATTACACAAAGCGGAGGAGGCTGTAGAGCTACCAATTATATTGCATTTTTAAAGCTGGGATTAATGCAGGCGGGCTTTGCCGAGGTTCCGATTATTTCCTTAAACACAGTAGGCCTTGAGAAGCAGCCAGGCTTTAAGCTATCCTTAAGCTTGATTAATCGTTGTATTATGGCTTTAATCTATGGTGATTTATATATGAGAGTCTTACATCGGACAAGACCCTATGAGAGATTTCCAGGCTCGTCACAGCTTTTATATGAAAAATGGATGGAACGGGCGAAGGAGAATATTAGGAACGGTAACAGAAAGCTTTTCAGACAATATATCAAAGAAGCAGTAAATGAATTTGATAATTTGGAACTTCTAGATACGAAGAAGCCGAAGGTAGGTATCGTAGGTGAAATATTAGTAAAATATCATCCAACGGCTAATAACGATATTGTAAATATCATTGAACAAGGAGGAGCAGAAGCAGTTGTACCCGATCTTATGGATTATTTCTTATATTCTACTTTTAATTCGGGATTCAGAGCTAGATATCTTGCCGGGAAGAAATTAGATAAGCAGAAGAGCAATATAGCTATGAGTTATATCCTTAAATTTCATAAAATTATGAAACAGGAGTTAGAGAAAAGTAAGCGCTTTGCAGCACCTACACCAATCAGTGAGTTGGCGCATATGGCCTCTTCCATACTTTCTTTGGGAAATCAGACAGGGGAAGGGTGGCTTGTTACTGCAGAGATGCTGGAGTTTATAGAACAGGGAACGAAAAATATCATCTGTGTACAGCCGCTTGCCTGCCTGCCGAATCACGTTACCGGAAAGGGCATGTTTAAGCCTGTTAAGGAAAGGTATCCTGAGGCGAATATTATGCCGATTGATTATGATCCCGGAATATCCAATGTGAACCAGCTAAACAGGATAAAGCTGATGCTTTCAATAGCAATGAAGGAAAGCTTAAAAGTGTAATTTAAAAGTCTCTTTATCACAAAATTTTAAATTTCATTTGAAGCATTTATACTAACAGCAATGAAGCTTCCTCTAAAGTATTTATAATAACAGGATGAATGCTTCCTCTCTTCAATTAGATTAGAAAGTAGTTAAAAATAGGTAAAATTACGAAATACATCTATCTTAATTAGCAGTTCTTTAATATAATATTGGAGAACGGATTAAGCTTAAGATGTATTTCTTTTTATACAAAAGAGAGCTATTTGAAATAGAAGTGCCAAATCCAACTTGTGAAATGTACACGGTCATTTCTCACAATATATTTACAACTGTGAAGGTGCAAAATAATAAATAAAATAGGAACTTATTATTCTAAAAAGCGTGAAGAAGAGAGGTAATTATGAAAAAATGTAAGAATTGCGGAGCGATACAAAACGATACGCATATGCTGTGCATTGACTGTGGGGAACGCTTGGGCGAACCTCTTTCAAAGCAGGAGGAGCAGGCGGTTGAAAAAGAAGTAGCTAAGAAACTAAAAAAGTTATCGGATAAAAAGGATTATTTTCACGTATCTAGGCTGGATAAAGTAGCTGCACTTTTATTGATCATTGGGGTGGTAATTTCTTTCGTAATCAGGATTTTTGGCAGAGATGGCTTAGAAGAAATGGATTTGGCCTTACTTATTTTGGCAATTATCTTAATGACAATCGCAGCAGTAGATTTATCCTTTCCTTATATATCCTGGGAATTGTATAAGCTAAAATTTATCTTTGCGTTAAGTAATTTTGATGATTTGCAGCCTTCTGAGATTGCACTATATTTAAGAAGGTTTTGTGCATATGCAGTCTGCATAGTAGGATATATCTACTTAATCAGTGTATTTATCCGTTATCTTATTTTATGATAGGCTAACCATTACTATAGTGAATTATAATTTTTATATCGGTAAACTTGACGGTATTAGGTGTGAGTGCTAGTATTATGTTTTGAGAGATAGATAATTCCAGGCATACTGGAGGGCATAATTTGAAAAAATTAATTCACTATTTAAAACCGTATTATTATAAAATGTTAGCCGGCTTCTTAATTAAGGTATTTGCTACCTTTTTAGATCTTGGCTTACCGTGGGTTTTAGCATACATCATTGACGATGTTATACCACTTAAGAAAATTTCCTTAATTCTATGCTGGGGCGCAGTTATGATTGCTCTGTCTGTAGGTGCCAGAACCTTTAATATCACTGCTAACCGTATGGCAGCAAGAGTGGCCAGAGATACAACCAAATCTATGCGTCATGATCTGTTTGAAAAGATATTAAGCTTATCCGGCAAGCAGCTTGATTATTTTACCATATCCTCTTTAGAATCCCGAATGACCTCAGATACCTACAATGTACATAATATGATTGGAATGATGCAGCGAATAGGTGTAAGGGCGCCGATCATTCTAATTGGTGGAATTGTTATTACCAGCACGATGGAACCCATACTCGCACTGGTACTGATTGGTATTCTTCCGCTTCTCTTTTTGGTAGTCTATCTTGTATCAAAAAAGGGTATTCCCCTTTATACCGTATTGCAGCAGACAATTGACAAAATGGTAAGAGTAGTAAGGGAAAATATCTCAGGAATACGGGTAATCAAAGCCTTATCAAAATCCGATTATGAAAAAGAACGTTTTAATCGAATAAATTCAGAATTAGTAGGGAAAGAGCTAAAGGCCGGAACTACGATGGCTATCACGAATCCAATTATGAATCTGCTATTAAACTTAGGGCTTACTCTGGTAGTTGTAATAGGAGCCTATAGGGTGAATGGCGGGGCGTCACAGCCGGGTAAGATTGTAGCCTTTCTTTCTTATTTTGCCATTATGCTTCAGGCTGTCATGGCTATTACAAGAATTTTTGTAGTATTTTCAAAGGCTAGTGCTTCAGCGGTTAGAATTGCAGAGGTGCTTGATACGAAGGAAGACTTAAACGTTGTTTTAGAAAACGATGAGACGGGGGCTGAAGCTTATTATAAAGACTCTGAGGATGCCGCTTTTATTGAATTTAAATCTGTAAGCTTTTCCTACACGGAAGAACCCTGCATATTAGATATTAGCTTTCATATTAAGCAGGGCGGAAGTCTTGGTATCATCGGTTCAACAGGCTCTGGAAAAACAACCTTAATTAATCTTCTTATGAGATTTTATGATGTAACAAAGGGCAGCATCAAGCTTGCAGGAAGGGATATTAGAAGCTACGACAAACTAGAATTACGCAAAAGCTTTGGCGTGGTATTTCAAAATGATGTTCTTTTTGCAGACAAAATATATGAAAATATAAGTATAGGCAGGAATCTGTCGAAAGAGCAAGCAAGGAAAGCAGCCGAGCATGCACAGGCGGCATCCTTTATCGAAGAGCTTGATGAGAAGCTTGATTTTGAGCTTTCCATTAAGGGTAGTAATCTAAGCGGAGGACAAAAGCAACGGCTTTTGGTAGCGAGAGCCTTAGCAGGCAGACCTAAGATCTTAATTCTTGATGATTCCTCAAGTGCTTTGGATTTTAAGACGGATTCCATGCTGCGTAAGGCAATCCGGGAAAATTATCAGGAAGTAACGACTATCGTTATCGCCCAGAGAATCAGTTCTGTCATGAAGCTGGATCATATACTGGTTATGGAAGACGGTCAGATGGCAGGCTATGGAACACATGAGGAATTGTTAAATTCCTGTGAGGTTTATCAGGAAATTTATCAGTCGCAGATGATGTCTTGAGGAGGGAGCTACGGTGCCGGCAAATACAGTGAGGTCTAAAATAAGTGAAAAAACAGATAAACCCAGAGATATTAAATACGTAATAAAACGCCTTTGGCTCTATATATACCAGTATAAATGGATGTTGACTCTGGCTGTATTATTATCAATAATCAGTAATATTTTTGCATTATTAGGACCGATGCTTTCCGGCTATGCCATTGATGCAATTGAACCAGGTAAGGGTAAGGTGGTTTTTCGTACAGTCTTTTATTATGCTGCCTGGATGGTTTTATTCTATATCGTTTCCTCAATCTTAGCCTATATTCTGTCTATCCTAATGCTTCGCTTAAGTCAGAAGATAGTCGGTAAGATGAGAGAGGATGTATTTGCTAGACTTGTGGATTTACCGGTAGGCTTTTTTGACCGGAATCAGGCGGGAGATATTATCAGCCGGATTTCTTATGATATTGATACGGTAAATACTTCCTTATCAACCGATGTGGTTCAGATATTTACCAGCATTATTACAGTTGCAGGCTCTTTTATCATGATGTTCGTTATCTCCCCGCAGTTGGTTCTTGTTATGCTATTTACGATACCTTTATCTATTATTTATACACGCTACATGGCTAAGAAGATACGACCATTATTTCGGTTACGTTCTGCTAAGCTGGGAGAATTGAATGGCTACGTTGAAGAAATGGTTTCAGGGCAGAAGACAATTAAAGCGTATGCAGCAGAAGCTTCGGTTATGGAACGCTTTGATTTAAAAAATGAAGAGGCGGTGAAAGCATATTATAACGCCGAGTATTATGGAAGCATAACCGGACCAACGGTTAATTTTATCAATAATTTTTCTTTGTCCCTGGTTACAGTATTTGGAGCCGTTTTGTATTTATTTAAGCAGCTGACGCTAGGTAATATTTCGTCCTTTGTACAATATAGCAGAAGGTTTTCGGGACCAATCAGTGAAGCAGCCAATATCATCAGTGAACTACAGTCTGCTGCCGCAGCAGCGGAGCGTGTATTTAAGCTTATGGATGAACAGCCGGAACCATTAGATAAGGTGTCCTCGGAGGTGCTGAAAGAAGTTGACGGAGATGTAGCTATGAAGGAGGTATCCTTCGGATATATACCGGATAAAGTGATTATTCGAAAGCTCTTTCTTCATGCAAAGCCAGGTAGTTTAACAGCCATAGTAGGACCTACAGGAGCGGGGAAAACAACGATTATCAATCTTCTGATGCGGTTTTACGATATATGGGATGGCAGTATTAAAGTTGATGACAAAGAAATAAATAATCTTAAAAGAGCCAGTCTCAGGAAAGCATATGCTATGGTACTTCAGGATACCTGGTTGTTTCAGGGAAGTATTTTTGATAATATTGCTTATGGTAAAGAGGGAGCTACGATGGAGGAGGTAGTGGCGGCAGCGAAGCTGACGGGAATGCATTCTTTTATCAAGAGATTGCCGCAGGGCTATGATACAGTTCTTAATGAGGATGGTATTAATATCTCCAAGGGGCAGAAGCAGCTTCTTACAATAGCCAGGGCAATGCTTTTGGACGCTAAGATGCTAATTCTCGATGAAGCAACCTCTAATGTGGATACGAGAACAGAAATCAAAATCCAGAAGGCTATGCGTAAGCTGATGGAGGATAAGACCTGCTTTGTCATAGCTCACCGCTTATCAACGATACAGGGTGCGGATAATATACTTGTTGTAGATCAGGGAAATATTATAGAGCAGGGTACACACGGGGAGCTGATGGAAAATAAGGGCTTCTATTATAAACTGTACCATGCTCAGTTTGAATAAATAGATGCAGCAAATATATTTATTAAAAAATTAAGTAAATTGAAAGAAGATTTGTATTAAGCTATATATTGGAGAAGCATTTTCATTAATTGGTAAAAATTATACAGCCGATTAGAATATTGCCTTAGACTTTAGTAAAAGAAGCTTCTAAAGTCTAAGGCAAAATAGTATTTGTTGAAATATGGAGTGAGCTAATTTGTAATAAATAAAATAATCAATACCTTAACGAGGATAGGAGCATTTTCTTACAACTATTCAGAGATTTATAGCTTTAGTATTCTGGCGATATTTTCTCCTAAAACAGCAGCTGCGATGGAAGGTGTTTTTGACAATTTTAATATTGCCTCTTTGGAGGATTGCAAATCACCAAAGGGCATATCAACCCCGTAAATACATTTATCAGGAATTTCATTGATGATTACTCCAAGCACGAAGGTTGAAAAATAAGCGGAGGTATCCAAATACAGATTAGGAATTTCTTTCACCAGATCCATCGTTTCTATCCAATTGTGGCCTCCTAAGTGACCCAGAATAACCGGAATGGATGGGTAAGCTTTCGCTTTTTCAGAAATTTCTCTGATATCTTGTAAGCTTAAGGGGGCAAATGCATGTATCCATATGGGCAGATTATTAAAATGGCTAGAAGCTTCAAAAATATTATCCATTAGGTGCGCTTGACCGGTTCCTAAGGTAAATTCTCCTATTCCAACCAGTTTATTTTTTTGAATATACTCTGAGATATATTGCAGAGTCTCATTCAATTCCTGCCCGACAGGTACACTGCCGAAGCCGATAAATCTGGAGGGGTATTGACTAATGATATTTACCAGTTCGGCAATGGATTTGATGCGTGCTTCTGTCATAGAGCCTTTTTTACCTGATAACAAATCATTTAGATATTGCATGGAGGCTTTGACCTCAGCTGCATTTTTGGCTAATTCCGGATGAAAAGAGTTAGAGAACAGTACAGTTTTATCTATACCGGCCTCATCCATTGCTTTCATATAATTTTCAATAGGTAAGGTAACATGCGAATGTCCATCAATAACCATAAAATTAATCCTCTTTCTTATTTATTTAGCGTTGTTATTACCGCTTTTTGTTATTATAATAAGAGTAAAAGGATTTGGATAGTATGCACAATTTTGTAAGATACTCACAAAAAGGGAAGTAATAAGATGGCTGATAAAATATGTTATGTAACAAGTAAAGAACCATTTGAGTATACGATCTCAATTATAAGCGGTAAATGGAAGCTGAGAATTATCTATTTACTTGCCTGTAGGGGAAAGGTCAGATACGGAGAGCTAAAGAAGAATATTGAAGGAATTACACATAAAATGCTAAGCTCTCAGCTCAAGGAACTAGAGCAGGAAGGAATATTATTGCGACAGGAGTATCCTCAGCTGCCTCCCAAGGTAGAATACTCACTTACGGCAAAAGGGGAAAGCCTTATTCCATTAGTACAGGATATGTGTAAGTGGGGTATGCAAAACCAGATAGGATAGCTTTAAGTTTAATTTTATGGCTTGACAATTTAGACTCCAATGATTATACTTACGTTCAAATATAAAAAAGCGATGATAAGAACTAGTAAGAATGAAATCTTTCTAACAGAAAGCTACCGGTTGATGAGAGGTGCAAGAAAGTATATTCTGAATACATCTTTGAGCTTCACACCGAACAGAGTAATCTTAGTAGGCTGTTGACGGTTCCCTGCACCCGTTATAGTGCTAGAGTATAACCAGGTATATTTATGGTAAGCTTTGGAAGCTTGGCGTACTCAAAGAGGTCGGCTGTGTAAACAGCTGATAAATATGAGGTGGTACCGCGAGATAATTCCCGCCCTCTAAGTAATTAGAGGAGCGGGTTTTTTTATTGTCGTAATTGCCTAATCTTAAGTAAATTTTGTAAATGGATTTTTAACCCATAAGTGCTAAGTATTCAATAAGAAAGAGAGGAAAATAACATGGATAATTGCAAGCATACAATTGATGCAACAAAGGAGAAGCAAGTAATTGAAGAACAAATCCGCATTATTACTAAGGGAGCAGCAGAGGTTATTTCAGTTGAGGAGTTAAGAGAGAAACTGATTAATGCAAAAATGGAAAGGCGTCCATTAAGAATTAAGCTGGGTCTTGATCCTACGGCACCAGATATACACTTAGGACATACGGTGGTGCTACGTAAAGTAAAGCAGCTACAGGATTTAGGCCACCATGCAGTAATCATTATCGGTGATTTTACCGGTAAGATCGGGGACCCAACTGGTAAATCGAAGACACGCATCCCCTTATCGGAGGAACAGGTTCGTAAAAATGCAGCCACCTATACTGAACAGATATTTAAAATAATTGATCCTGAGAAAACGACGGTTAGATTTAACAGTGAATGGCTGTCAATGCTTCGTTTTGAAGAGGTAATAAAATTAGCTGCCAGCTCGACAGTTGCAAGGCTTTTGGAACGGGATGATTTTCAAAATCGATTTAAGAAAAACGAGCCAATCGGTCTGCATGAATTCTTTTATCCTTTAATGCAGGCTTATGATTCCGTCGAAATTAATGCAGACATTGAATTAGGCGGAACAGATCAAACCTTCAATATTCTGATGGGACGCTCCTTACAGGGAAGTTTGGGTAAAGAACGCCAGATTGCAATTTTTATGCCTCTTTTAGAGGGACTCGACGGAATCGAGAAAATGAGCAAGAGTCTTGGAAATTATATCGGAGTTTATGAACCGGCTGAAGTAATGTTTAAAAAGGTGATGGAAATACCGGATCATATGATACTTCGGTATTTTGAACTGGTAACAGATGAGCATCCGGATCGAATTGCATATATCGGTAAACAGATGGAAGAGGGGAGAAATCCAAGAGACTGTAAGCTGGAGCTTGCTCGAATTATAACCGGGTTATATCATAAAGAGGAAGAAGTAAGAAAAGCGGAGGAATATTTTCGAACAGTTTTTCAAAAAGGAGAGCTTCCAATGGATATGCCGGAGATTCATGTACCTTTCGGTTGTAAAGCTCTTTTAGATGTTATACCCTACCTTGTAACGGAAGGGGTAGTACCTTCCGGTAGTGAATTCCGTAGATTAGTAAAGCAAGGTGGAGTTCAGCTTAATCAGGAAAAAGTAGAAGAACTGGAACAATCCCTTGTTGGGACAGAGGCAGTACTCAAAATTGGTAAAAAGAAGTTTGTAAAAATTCGGATTGAAGAAGAATAAATAAAATAGGGCTCCATAATAGAGAATATAGAATAGCGGTAATTTTGTTTTATGATTACACCATTGCAAAAGCTGATCGTTCTATATGGATTTAGAATCAACATATGGATGATAAAAATTTATTAATCAATAAAATGGCTATAAAACATTGGGCGTGTTGTTGAATGAACAGCCACTGTCTGCTTGACAGAGGAGTTCATTTTATTAGCAACACGCCCTTATTTTATTTGGTGTTATTTATCTAAAGCGTTTTAAATGGAAGACTTAAGAGGATTTTATATTTCTTACTATATGTTTTTTTGAGATATTCATAGATCATTTCATTTTATTTCAATTATAATTGGATTATCTAGCTTTTGCACCGTTGTATGCTGCCATTCAAGCCTATATAGGTTATTAATATCAAAATGCTTTATATGATATTTGATATAAAAGAATCCATCTTGATCGGGCACTTGGATTTGATCCCATGTACAAAAGTCATATACATTACCTTCTCTATCACGATAGGATGGCGATATTAACGAATAAATAGTATTTGGTTTTTCTTCTTTTGCTTTCAATATAAAAGTTAGTGTAGAGTCGTTTAACTCCATTTTATCTATGGAAATATCAGCTGGGAGGTTAGATATGGTTTTGTTTGTATAGTCGATTTCTCCATATAGTTTATCCTTTCTTTTTAATCGAATGCCGTTGATATAAAGGGTAAGATGGTCTACCTTTGTGAAATAGTTACTCTCTATATAGAGCGTTTTTGTTGTTGGTGAGTCAGTACTTGAAATAATACCATTTTCAGGGCACGAATAGACATTGCCCTTATCATCTTTGATTAAGACATCTAATCCATCAATGATTGAGCTGTTATTAGGATCAAATTCCAGATTAAGCTTCGACTGAGAAGGATAAATATCTAGATTTTTGATATAAATGTGCTGTCCATTTATCTCTAGCCATTTACCAATCTGGATGTTTTCAACAGTTTTGGTATACTGACGATTGGGATGCAATTCAAATAAAAAATGATAATCCACACCTTGCGGCTCACTATTTATAGCTGAAGCGGTAACCTCATCTTCAGTCGGTATGGTGGCTGACTTATAAGTATGAAAATTGCTATCGACATTCAGTATAACATTAAATAGGAATTTATCTGGTACTGTTCCTAAAAACATATAATCAATTTTTACTTCTTCTAGTTTATCAACCTCATACAGAGTATCAAAATTAATTACAGCAGGCGTCATACTTCCATCTGCTTCTATAATCTCAAATCTGGCATAACCTGCTTTTACAGGAGCATCAACATGATAGAATAAGGAAATGTGTTCTGCATCTACAATCATATAATCAATGGTAACAGTAACCTCCTCCTTGGTCTGGCTTTCTCCCACCAGCTGGTAATAATCATTTTCAACGGCTGCCTTCAGACTGGGGTCTATGGCTACGGCACATACTAATTCCTTAAGTATAGGTACATTGCTCATTGCAAGAGCAACGGCTGGAAAAAGGTTGACAAGTAATACAAAGAGGATGGCGATACAGCAGAAGGAAGTAAGTGGAGTTTTTATCCTATAAAATCTTTTATTACTTCTCTTTGCCCTATTAATTGCTTTAACTGCAATATATTCTAACTCAACTGGCGTAGCTACAAGTTCATTCTTCAATTCAATAAATTCTTCATTTCGATTCATGATTAATCCTCCAATTCCAATCTTAATAAGGCTAGTGCTTTTCTTTGCCTTGTGGCTACTGTTCCCTGAGGCAGTTTAAGTATTTCAGCAGTTTCAATTAAGGTATAATGATTAAAATATCTTAGATTAATTATGATTTGAAGCTCTTTAGGAAGTTTATCAATGGCAACCTTTAGTGGAAGAGCATCAAAGTCCTGATGAGTTAGTTCGGGTGAAGCTTCGATAGGAGATACTCTCTTTGAACGTTTTAATTCCTTCTTGCATACATTAATCAGTATCCGGGTTATCCAGGTTTTAAAATACTCCGGCTGTTTTAGCTTACTCAAGTTCTTATAGGCAAGAAAGACAGTCTCATCCACTGCTTCCAATGCGGAGGCTTCACTTCTTAAATATAAATATGAAAAGCGGTATAGTTCTTTTTTTAGATTATCAAATTCCGTTATGAACTTTTCTTCTGTCAGTTTCATTAAGCTTTCCTTTCTATCAGATTATATTATTCGTAATAGCGAAACACATTAATTGTTAGCGTTGTATGCTGTGTATACAATTAATAAAATTATATAGTTACGTAATTACCTAAAATCTAATTAGGTATAAGCGGGACTGTAAATATTAAATCACACTTACTTCTGCTTTTATCTATTAGAGTCACTACAGTCATAAATTTATTTATAAATAGAAAAATATTTTAAATATCCAAAATTAAACTAATGATACCATGAATTAGGGGATTATAAAATTCTTCCAGAAAGATCTAAGTCATTAAATAATGGATTGATTTTTATTGCTTCGTAAAAATGAGGTGAAATGATACAAACAGTAATATTTACAAGTTACCAAAGAAATGATAATATCCGATATATAAGATGTTAAGACAAGATAATCTAAATATTGACTTAAGTTTTTATAGCCATAATGAAACGTATGCACAAACTAATTCAAAGGGTAGGTTGTTTTATTAGGTTGAAAGGAAGTACATTATTCAACTGGCAAATTTGTGCTCTGCCCAAATTCGCAGGTGTTGGCAGCAGATGGTGGGATAGGTCGAAAAGAAGTACATTTTTCAACCGGCAAAAAGCACTAAGCGTGCTTTTCGCTCAGTTTATGTATGCCGCTTAAGCGGCAGATGGAGGGATAATATGGAAAGACGGGATAAGGCGAATTACTATCTGGACTTAGCGGAAATGGTTTCTCAGAGAGGCACCTGCTTAAGGCGGCTATACGGAGCAGTAATCGTAAAGAATGACGAGGTTATTTCAACTGGATATGTAGGTTCACCGAGAGGCAGAAAAAACTGCTCCGATCTTGGAGAATGTGTAAGGGAAAAACTAAATATTCCAAGAGGAGAAAGATATGAGCTATGCAGAAGCGTACATGCGGAAGCGAATGCAATCATTAGTGCTTCCCGTGATCAGATGATAGGTGCTACCTTGTATCTGGTCGGAATAGATTTAAAGACAGGAGGCTATGTAGAAAATTCCAGTTGTTGTTCCATGTGTAAGAGATTGGTAATTAATGCTGGTATTGAAAAGGTATATTTGCGGGATACGAAGGAGGAATACCGGATTGTCGATGTAAATGACTGGATAGCCAATGATGAATCCTTACTTGGTACCTTCGGTTATTAATTTAAAACTAAAACCACCTTTGCTGATTACAATATGATACTTGATAATCCAAAGGTGGTTTTTTTGTGATATAATCAACTTCTTCACTGATAAAGCTTCTTCAAATCTCCGTAGAAATTCGGATAGGAGATATCTACACATTCTGCGCCGTGAATAGTTGTCTCACCCTCTGCTATAAGACCGGCTACAGCAAAGGACATTGCGATACGGTGGTCTAATTTGCTATCAATATCTGTACCCTTAAGGAGTTTACCGCCGTTAATAATCATACCATCGTCGGTTGCAGTGATATCGGCACCCATCTTAGTAAGGTTATTAACCATGACATCAATTCGATTCGATTCCTTTACCTTAAGCTCTGCGGCATCCTTGATTACAGTCTGCCCTTTGGCACAGCAGGCAAGAATTGCGATAATAGGAATTTCATCAATTAAGGTTGGAATGATATCTCCACCGATTTCAGTACCAATCAGATCACTATATTTTACCACAAGATCGGCTACCGGTTCTCCGCCGTTATCAAATACATTCTCTAGGGTGATATCGGCGCCCATCTGCTTGCATACACGAAGAATTCCGTCCCTGGTTGGATTGATACCGACATTCTTAATGACGATTTCAGAATTTGGAATCATAAGGCCGGCAGCAATAAAATAAGCGGCGGAAGAGATATCTCCGGGAACACTGATTTTACGGCCTTTCAAATCAGGATTCGGGATAATCGTAGCTGTATTACCCGCAGATTTAATTTTTGCTCCAAATTCTGATAGCATCAGTTCGGTATGATTTCTAGATAAAGAAGGCTCTGTAACTGAGGTTTCGCCATCGGCATACAGACCGGCAAGAAGTACGCAGGATTTTATTTGTGCGGAAGCTACCGGCGAATAATAATGGATTCCAGTTAGCTTGGAATTTCTATCAGGGGATGCATTAATTACTAGAGGAGAGCGGTCATTTCCGTTCAAGCTCTTAATATCCGCTCCCATCTGAGTAAGCGGCGTCATAATCCTTCCCATCGGTCTTTTTTGAATTGATTCGTCTCCGTTTAAGCTTACTTCATAATTCTGACCGCATAAGATACCGGAGAGTAATCGCATGGTGGTTCCACTGTTACCAACATCCAGCATCCCAGAGGGTCTTGATAGTCCGTACAGGCCTTTGCCGTGAATGATAACTTTATCAGAGGAAGAATTATTCTCAATAGCTATCCCAAGCTGTCTAAAACAGCGTATGGTTGACAGACAGTCTGCACCCTGTAAGAAATTCGTTACCTCAGTTGTACCATCTGCCAGTGCGCCGAACATAACAGCTCTGTGGGAAATCGATTTATCACCAGGAACAGTGATTACGCCTTTCAGCGGGCCGCTTTTAATAAATCTCATAGATGCATTCTCCTGACTTATGTAGATTTTTATTTTCTCTCATAGATTTTATAGTTATATCTGGTGAGCAGGGTATTTGCTTTGAACTGTGCAGGCTCGTCATAGAATTCGATACGAAGTACGCCTTCTTCAAATTCGCGATTATGAATTATACCGATATTTTTAATACTGATCTGATTACTTGCTAAAAGAGTTGCTATGGTGGCAATCGCTCCTGCCTCGTCCATAATATCCAGGTATATTTCAAAAAGTTTTTTCATGAGTCCGATAGATTTATTCGGTATTGCGCTTCGGTATTCCCCTGCTGTATCAAACATCTGATATAGATAAGTACCATCTTGTTTATCTAATGCTTCAGAAACCTCCTTAAGGGTTATGATATAGCGGTCTAATAATTGTTTGATATCTTTTGCGTTGGTTAGACAGATATTCTGCCACATGATAGGAGAGGAGGATGCAATTCGCGTAATATCCTTGAAGCCTCCTGCTGCGAGTGCCCTCATTTTCTCAGCTTCATCATCAGCTTCCTTCACCAGATTAACTAACTGGGCAGCTATGATATGAGGCACATGACTGATCGCAGCTGTTATTTTATCATGCTCATAGGGATCAAGTACAATTGGTATGGAACCCATCTTCTCGACCAATCCATATAGTAAATGAAGCATAGACTCTGGTGCTTCTTTTGTTGGTGTCAAGATATAATAAGCATTTTCCAGTAAAAGCGCATAGGAATTTAAATATCCTGTCTTTTCAGAGCCGGTCATTGGATGACCGCCGATAAACTGAGCATTCATTCCCAGTTCCTCAATAGCAGTATGAATATCACCTTTCACGCTGCCTACATCGGTTAAGATACAGCTTGCTTTCAGGATAGGTTTTAATTGCCTTAGATAGTTTATATTCGATATTACCGGAGCACATAAAAATAAAAGATCGCAGTCAGGAAAGTATTCTTCCAGAGAGGTTGTTACAGAGTTTAATACTCCATCCGAAAGAGCAGCTTGTAGATCGGTACTTGGTTTATCCTTGTGATAATCGTAAGCAAAAAGAGAATAATCCTTATTTATTTTCCTTAAAGCACGGGCTATTGAGCCACCGATTAAACCAAATCCTATAAAACCAATCTTAAAATCGCTCTTAAAATCACTCTCTAAATCGTTCATGAATGCCTCCTTAGGTATCGTTAAATAAAATATAGTATCCTGTATCATATGATAAATTAATTATATTTTTCTTCCCATCAATGCTGCTAAAGGTCTTAAATTCTTAGTCAGCTCCTCAAACTGATCAAAGGTTAAGGACTGCGGGCCGTCGGATAATGCCAGTGATGGGTTTGGATGCGTTTCTATCATAAGTCCATCAGCGCCAACAGCAACAGCACTCATAGAAAGCGGTTTTACATAGGCTCTTACACCGGTTGCATGGCTGGGATCTACTATAATCGGTAAATGGCTTTTTTCCTTAATAACTGGTACTGCACTGATATCCAAGGTATTTCTGGTTGCCGTCTCAAAGGTTCGGATACCTCTTTCACATAATACAACATTAGGGTTACCTTCTGCAATAATATATTCTGAGGCATTTAACCATTCATCTATCGTAGCAGAAAGACCCCTTTTTAAAAGCACAGGGAGCCCTGATTTGCCTGCTTCCTTAAGAAGATAGAAATTCTGCATGTTTCTTGCCCCGATTTGAAGCATATCTACATATTTTACTGCAGCTTCAATTGCATTTAGGCTGGTTACCTCGCAGATTACCGGTAGTCCTGTCTCCTCTCTGGCTTCCTTCATATACTGTAAGCCTTCTTCCTCCAGACCCTGAAAAGCGTAGGGTGAGGTTCTCGGCTTATATGCTCCGCCTCTGAGTATCTGGGCACCGGCTTTCTTGATAGCATGTGCGGTTGCTAGAAGCTGCTCCTTGCTCTCTACAGCACAGGGGCCGGACATTATGACAAGAGTGTCTCCTCCGATGACTACATTACCCACCTTTACTTTAGAGGGCTCAGGATGGAACTTTTTATTGGCTAACTTATAGCTCTCCGTCACAGATACAATTTTATCTACATCCTCAAAAATCTCTAAATTCTGATCCTGAAGCTTTGATTTGTCACCAACTACACCGATAATGGTAACTTCCTTACCGGCTGAAATGTGTGCATCCAATCCTTTTTCTTCAATTAAATGCTTGATCTTCTCTATTGCTTCCGGCTTAGCCAGAGGCTTCATTACAATAATCATGCTTATTCTCCCTTTCGTTAACTACTTTTCCCTTACTTGTTTTGCCATTATACTCTGTATAGCAATCAATGTCAATACTCTATTGCTTTAAAGCGTTACGGTTTAAAGCGTAACGCTTTAAAGCCTGGAAATATCCCTGCTAAGACCTTGAATAAGTTTGTTAATAATTGCATAAAACTATTGTAAAAGTTATTCAGCTCTAGTAAAATATACTAAGAAGTATCTATGGGTTATTATGTATTTTTATGCCAGGGGATGCTGCAAAAACTTAATATTTGGTAAACTGATATAGTGCAACGGCCCCATACCCTACCTACTTACTAAAAGCGTATTGGAGGAAATCATATGAATGTTTACACTTCGGAAAAGATTCGCAATGTTGTTTTGTTGGGCCACGGTGGCTGTGGCAAGACTACTTTAGTCGAAGCCATAGCGTACACAACTGGGATACTCAAGCGTCAGGGAAAAGTGGAAGAGGGAAATACGATCAGTGATTATGATAAAGAAGAACAGAAGAGATTGTTCTCCATCAGTACAACGGTAGTGCCTATACTCTTTGAAGACATCAAGATTAACTTCTTAGATACACCCGGTTATTTTGACTTTGTTGGTGAGGTAGAGGAAGCTTTAACAGCAGCAGATGCAGCAGTCATTGTAGTTTCTGCAAAGGCTGGAGTAGAAGTGGGTACAATGAAGGCATGGGATTTTTGTGAGAAATACAGTTTACCCAGGATATTTTTTGTAACAGATATGGATGATGATAATGCAAGTTTTCGAGAAGTTGTGGAAAAGCTTACTGAGCTTTATGGTAAGAAAATAGCACCATTTCATATTCCGATCAGGGAGAATGAGAAGTTTGTCGGTTTCGTCAATGTCGTTAAGATGGCTGGCAGAAGATTTACAACAGCCAGTAATTATGAAGAATGTGAAATCCCCGATTATTGTCAGGAAAATCTTTCGAAGTCCAGAGAGACCTTGCTTGATGCTGTAGCCGAAACAAGCGAAGAATTAATGGAGAAATACTTTGCAGGTGAGGAGTTCACCCAGGAAGAAATTTCTATGGCACTTCGAAATAATGTAATAGATGGTTCAGTTGTTCCGGTTATGATGGGTTCCGGTGTTAATGCGCAGGGTACAACAATGCTTCTGCAGGCGATTGATAAATATTTCCCTGATCCGACGAAGAAAAAAATCAGTGGCAAGAATGTCAAAACAGGAGAAGTATTTGCTGCTGATTATGACGAGAAGAAGGTACTTTCTGCAAGAGTATTTAAGACAATAGCAGACCCGTTCATCGGTAAATTCTCATTATTTAAGGTTTGCTCCGGTGTGATAAAATCAGATTCTGCTATATTTAATGCGGACAAGGACACAGAGGAGAAAGTCAACCGCCTCTATGTACTGAGAGGAAAGGAGCAGCTTGAGGTTACTGAGCTTCACGCAGGAGATATCGGTGCTCTCGGTAAGTTAAGTGATACTGTAACAGGTGATACTCTTTCGACGAAGGCAGCTCCAATTATATATGATCGTATCACAGTTGCTACACCCTATACCTATCAGCGCTTTAAAACCAAGAATAAGGGCGATGATGATAAGGTTTCCCAGGCTCTTGCTAAGCTGATGGATGAGGATTTGACTTTGAAGCTGGTAAATGATAAGGAAAACAGGCAAACCCTGTTATATGGCATTGGTGACCAGCAGCTGGAGGTTGCGGTAAGTAAGCTGTTAAGTAAATATAAAGTTGAGATTGAGGTTATGAAACCCAGAGTTCCTTTCCGTGAGACCCTCCGTAAAAAGGTAAGAATTCAGGGAAAATATAAAAAACAATCGGGCGGACATGGTCAGTATGGAGATGTTCATATTGAGTTCGAACCCTCAGGTGATATGGAGAAGGCTTATATCTTTGAAGAAAAGATATTTGGTGGAGCTGTTCCTAAGAATTATTTCCCGGCGGTTGAAAAAGGAGTTGCTGAGTGCGTAATAAAGGGGCCGGTTGCAGGTTATCCTGTTGTAGGCTTAAAGGCAACCTTAGTGGATGGTTCTTATCATCCGGTAGACTCTTCTGAGATGGCTTTTAAGATGGCAACCATCCAGGCTTTCAAGCAGGGCTTTATGGAAGCCTCTCCGGTTCTTTTAGAGCCGATTGCTTCTCTTAAGGTTCTTGTTCCTGATAAATTTACCGGTGATATTATGGGAGATTTGAATAAGCGTCGAGGGAGAGTTCTTGGTATGAATCCGGTAGCAGCCGGAAAGCAGGAGATTGTAGCAGATATTCCAATGTCAGAATTATATGGTTATTCAACTGATCTTCGTTCTATGACGGGTGGCAGTGGCGAGTTTTCCTATGAATTCACTAGATATGAGCAGGCACCATCCGATGTGCAGCAAAAAGTAATCGAGGAAAATGCAAAGGAAGAGGAGACAGAAGCATAGTATTGATATTTTCTTTGTTTTATAGTAATATAATGAATAAGGACTAATTTATACTAATTTTACAAATAATAATAGGAGGCTATCCTTCAAAAACCTGCAATTTGCTTGCAGGCATCAATGAGGACAGCCTCCAACTATTGTTTGCATGTAAGTATAGATAGAATTGGAAAACAAACACACTTGCTACAAACTAATTCGAGGGGCAAATATATTATATTAGGGTAAAAAACTTTTATGTATTCTAAGAGAAGCATGATAAATGACGGCTCTTATTATAAAAAATTCAATGCGTGGGTATGTGACAGAATGGAGGAATTTTATGGAGAAGTTTTTTAGGCTCAAGGAACATGGGACAACAGTATCTACAGAGATAATTGCCGGTATTACTACTTTTTTTGCTATGGCATATATTATCTTTGTAAATCCGCAAATGTTATCACAAAGGTCATTAGATCCGAAAACAGGAGATGTATTATTTGAGCTGGTGCCTTATGGTGCAGTATTTTTAGCAACAATCATAGCTGCAGTTATTGGTACACTGGTTATGGGATTATTCGCAAATGTACCTTATGCACAGGCACCGGGCATGGGACTTAATGCTTTCTTTGTTTATACGGTATGCTTTGGACTAGGATTTACCTGGCAGCAGGCACTTGCTATGGTATTTATCTGCGGAATTATTAACATAATCATAACGGTAACCAAGATTCGAAAAATGATTATCCGGTCAATACCGGAAAGCCTGCAGCATGCAATTGGCGGCGGTATTGGTGTTTTTATTGCATATATTGGTATTAAAGATGCGGGCCTTTTACAATTCACCTCTGATCCTGGACATAATCTTGTACTGGATAGCGGTACAGTAATATCAGACAGCAGTGTTGTTCCGGCAATCGTTAAATTTAATACCAAGCCTGTCATACTTGCATTTATTGGTATTTTAATTATATTTATTCTATTAGTTTTAAAGATAAAGGGTGCTATTTTTATCAGTATATTTTTAACTACAGCAGTTGGTGCTCTTATGGGTGTTGTAGATTTGTCCCCGATTGGTGCAACCTCTGGCTTAGGAGATTCCTTTAGAGAATTAGGAACAACCTTTGGTGCAGCATTTAGTAAGGAGGGCATAGGATCACTATTTACTGAAGATACCTCGAAGATACCTTTAGTACTTATGACTATATTTGCATTTAGTCTATCCGATACCTTTGACACACTGGGTACTTTTATCGGAACAGGAAAAAGAACAGGTATTTTTAGTTCAGCAGATGAAAGAGCACTTCAGGAAGGAAATGGATTTAAGTCTAAGATGGACAAGGCTTTATTTGCAGACTCCATCGCAACCTCAATTGGTGCTGTTCTCGGAACCTCTAATACAACAACTTATGTAGAAAGTGCGGCAGGAATTGAAGCAGGCGGTCGTACCGGTTTAACCTCCGTAGTAACAGCAATTTTATTTTTAATTAGTATGTTTCTTGCTCCGATTATAGGTATCGTTCCGACCGAGGCAACAGCCCCTGCACTAATCGCAGTAGGAATTATGATGTTAGCTTCCTTTAAAGATGTTAACTGGACAGAGTTAGAAGATGCAATCCCTGCTTTTTTCGCTACTGTTTTCATGGCCTTCTGTTATAGTATCTCATATGGTATTGCCGGTGGATTTATTTTCTACTGTGTCATAAAGCTAGTAAAGGGTAAGGCAAAAGAGGTAAGTCCTGTTATATGGGTTGCATCCTTATTATTTATCGCTAATTTTGTTGTGCTTGCTGTGATGAAATAATATAGCATTCATATTGATGCTTAAATTTAATGTTTTTCATTTTGTTGATACAAGGGTATTAATAAAGTGAATATGCATTCAATTGCTGACGCATACACATAATTTGATATGATTTTATACTGAATTACAGAATTATAAGATGCTTCATCAATTATGCTATTGTGTAACATTGGTTAATATTAAGATGAATCAGTTATGAATAATATAATTAAAAATATAGATGGGCTATTGCATAATTTGAAGATATTAAGCGATAGCCCATCTATATTTTGTCATACTCTATTTTACTGTATAATAAGTATATAAAGTATTATTCAGCCGGAGTCTCATCCTTATCACCAATAGACAATAAGAGATTTAATACGATACCTACAACAGCAGCTGTAGCAAGTGCGGGGAACTTCATACCGAACATTGGTATTAAACCATTCCCTTCAAAGCCGTAGCTGCCTCCAAGTCCAATAATCAGGATGATAGCAATAACTGCAAGATTCTTAGATTTGAACATGTCCACCTTACGATCCATCATGATCGTAATACCCTGTGCAGCGATGACACCGAATAAGTAAATTGATAAGCCGCCAATAACTGCATCTGGTATGGAGTATACAATATTAATTAATGGAGTGAAGCAGGAGATAATCATTGTAATGATTGCAGCTGCAATTAATACAGGTATGGAAAAAACCTTAGAGATTGCCATAGTACTGATATTCTCACCGTAATTTGTTCCGGCAGGTCCTCCGATAAAGCCTGATATAATATCACCCATACCATCACCGATCAGATTTAAGCCTAATTTATCAGCTATGTTGTATTTCTTCTTGGAACCTGTTTTCTTAGCCAAATTATTAACATAGATATCAAGCTGATATACATGGGCAGTGGATTCTGGAATGGTTGCAATTGCGATTGGCATAATAGCTGCAATTGCTGCCAGACTAGGCTTTGGCAGAGTAAATTCTGGTAGATTGAAGATACCCTCTAATTCTGTTTTATTAAAGTTTACGAATGGAATACCTGTTACAGCGCCAATAATGAGAGCAGCTGCATAACCGGTTACAAGGCCAAAAAGAATAGGCAACTGACTTAATTTGCCCTTCAAATATACTGAATATACAATTGTTGAAAATAATGTAATGATTGAGATAACCCAAGCCATATTCTGTGCAAGAACGGTCTTTGCTGCCTCGAGGGCGTCCGGTATTTTTGCCGCATTACCCATAGCATTTGATGCGAGTGATAAACCGATAATCATTGCAATACTTCCTGTTACGGTAGCAGGGAGTATCTTATCGATTGCTTTTCTGCCGGCACGTTGAATAATAAGTCCTGCAGCGATAGATACGAAACCGGACATTACAATACCAAACTGAGCAGTTGAGATCATAGTATTGAGACCGTTTTTGGCAATTGCTTCCTCAGTCATTATGGATGCAATTGCTGCAATATAGGAAAAGCTTGAACCATAATATAAGGGTATTTTCTTACCGGTAATAAAAATAAAGCAAAGGGTTGCCAAACCACTGGCAAATATCGTTGTAGATACATGAAATCCGGTAATAATTGCTACTAGAACAGTTGCGGGAAACATTACAATAATTTGCTGTAATGCATAGAAAAATAATTCGATGATCGGCGGCCGTTCATCCGGCAAATAACCGACTGGTTGCTTCTTATTTGAAGACATAATACTTTTACCTCCTAGGATTTTTTTTATTTTGACATATTTTTGTTGTTTTGTAAAGTGCATTATGTCTAAAATTGATAATAAATTTCATAGATTGTTTATTAAATTAGAAAAAACTACCAAATTAATGCTAAAATTTGATAGAATTTCGTATAAGGTTTTATTACATAATTAATGGAAGTATGTTAACATATTGTGATATAATCATTGAGGTAGGAAAACTTGATTTATCAATGACAATAAATATCTCTAATAGTATTCTTATTATGATTATAAAATAATCTGTGGATTAATTAGATGTATAAAATTTATTCAATTAGCTCGGATAATACATCGACTTATTTATAAGATGCAACATTTACTAATGTGTAATCCTTTGCTATATTAACGTTAACAGAGAGCTATAGGTGATAATGATAAGGGATGTCAGAGCGCAATATATGTTTTGTATTAGAGATTCTATTAAGTAACGTTACAGTACAATAGATAAAAACAGGAAGGTTTTGTTATGAAAAAAATATGCATTATTTTAATGGTTATAATAATAGGAATGGTCGCCTTCTCGGGTTGTCAAAAAGAAATTAACCAGCTTGCTAAACCGATGGTAGGTGATACGATTGCAGAAATCGTTGTCAGAGATTATGGATCAATATATTTTAAGCTTTTTGATACTGCAGCACCTAAAGCTGTAGAAAATTTTGTGACTTTATCAAAGGAAGGCTTCTATAATGGGCAGACCTTTTATAGAATTATTAAAGACTCTATTTTAGAAACTGGTGATTCTTCCGCAATGCAAGATGAGGGAAAGAGCATATGGGGAGAAGCTTTTAAGGATGAATTTAATCCTTATTTGCAGCCATATCATGGCGCTTTATGTATGTCTAATGTAGGACCGGATACAAATAAGAGCCAATTCTTTATCGTTTCAGCCAGTCAGACATATAATAAGGAAGTATTAAAGCAGATAGAGCTAAATTATGATATAAAATTTAATAAAAAAGCCAAAGAGTTATTTGGTAAAATAGGAGGAGCTCCCTGGTTTTATAAGTTAAATACTGTATTTGGACAGGTATATGATGGTTTCGAGGTAATTGATAAAATATCTGAGGTTGAGAAAACAGACGAGGAACGGGGAATACCTGCAACGGAAGTCATAATTGACGAAATTAAAATATCTAAATATAAATAGCATATAGGAAGAAAGTTTCTGTCGTACATTCGGTGGAAGCTTTCTTTTTTTACACTAATGTGCCTGTGGAATGGAAGGATTTTGTTTCTTGAATTCTAGGATTTTTAATTGACAGATAACATAGGATGATGTAAACTTATAGCGTAATTTCAAACAAGCCTCACTCATGCAGGTGAGAGTAAGAATGATATTATATAACCCATTGAGGTGTCTGATATTTTTCTAATTGGCTGAAAAAGATGAGTTATCTCAGGAAGGGATAATCTAGTAGCTTAGGACAATGATGTCAACCTGAGGATACCTCAGGTTTTTTAATTCAAAAGTATAAAAAGCAGCTGCACAGGTAATATCCTAAAGCAGAGATGACTTTTTAGTTATATTATATTATGGAGGAGAAATGAAATGAGAAAGAAATTATCTTTGTTAGTTGTACTGGTATTTGCGGTACTATTGATCGGGGGCTGCGGAACAAAGGATACCGAGTCCAATGATGTAGGCTCAAATGATACGGGTAATACTGCATCAAACGATTCTGAGGCAGATAAAACCGATTCAGAGGCGCTGGAACCCTTTAAGGTTGGTATGGAATGTGGTTATCCGCCGTTTAACTGGACTCAGATAGATGATACAAATGGAGCAGTTCCGATTGAAGGTACGCAGGAATTCGCAGGCGGTTATGACGTGGAGTTTGCAAAGAAGATAGCAGACAGCCTTGGTAAAAAACTTGTTATTGTTAAAACAGAGTGGGATGGTTTAGTGCCAGCGGTTCAATCTGGTAAAATTGATGCGATTATGGCTGGTATGTCACCTACCGCAGATAGAAAAGAAAAAATTGATTTTTCTGATAACTATTATAAATCAAATCTTGTAATGGTGGTTAAGAAGGGCAGTGCGTTTGAAAAAGCTACTTCTATTCAAGATTTTAGCGGTGCTAAAATTACTGCACAGTTAAATACCTTCCATTACACCGTAATTGATCAAATAGACGGAGTAAAGAAGCAGACAGCAATGGATAATTTTCCTGCAATGAGAGTTGCTTTGGAAGCTGGTGCGATTGATGGTTATGTATCGGAGCGTCCTGAAGGTGTAAGTGCAAGTACAGCAAATCAGAATTTTATGATGGTTGAATTTGCTGAGGGAAATGGCTTTACCGTATCTGATGATGATGTGGCAATCGCAGTCGGAGTGAAGAAGGACAGCGAATTAACAGCTAAAATTAATGAAGTTTTAGCAGGGATATCTGAAGAGGATCGTATCAGCATCATGGATACAGCAATTCAGAATCAGCCGGCAGCAGAATAAATGTTAGCTTGAGGCTGTCCCAGTTGATGTTATTTTGGGACAGTCTCTTTTCATGTGGATAAATCGCTTAAAGTTAACGTATAAGCAAATATAAAAGTAAACAAATTGTTTAGGGATATCATCTATATACTTGGATAAGAAGGAAAGGCTTGGTGCAATTATGTCTTGGGATACTTTTTTAGATATTATAAATAAATATTGGCCGATGTATTTAAGAGGGGCAGGCCTCACCTTATTTATTTCGATAATAGGTACAATTCTTGGGTCCTTAATAGGTTTGTTAATTGGAACAATCCGTACTATTCCGATGCCGGATAGAGGCGTTAAACGAATAATCCTTAAAATAGTAAATGTCATAATATCTATCTACGTGGAATTCTTCCGTGGTACTCCAATGATTGTACAGGCTATGGTTATTTATTATGGTTCTCTCATGGCCTTTGGCATAGATATGGAAAGAACCTTTGCAGCGGTTTTTATCGTATCTATTAATACAGGTGCATATATGGCAGAAATAGTAAGAGGCGGTATTATTTCCATTGATAAAGGTCAGTTTGAGGCCGCTCAAGCGATTGGTATGAATCATACAAAAACAATGTTCAATGTAATATTACCTCAGGTTATCCGCAATATCCTGCCGCCGCTCGGCAATGAATTCGTAATTAACATTAAAGATACCTCTGTACTTAATGTAATTTCAGTATCGGAGCTGTTCTTCCAGACGAAATCTGTAGCCGGTGCTACCTTTAGCTTCTTCGAGGCATTCTTTGTTGCTTGTATTATATACCTTATATTAACACTTACAGTAACAAGAATACTTCGCTTAATTGAACGTAAATTAGACGGTCCGGATAGTTATAATATCATACCAGGTAATCAGATGCAGGTATAAATTATACCGCCGCAAGGCGGGGGAATGGAGTTTAGTATGGAAAAAGTAATCGAGATACAACATCTAAGAAAATCCTTTGGAGATAATGAAATCCTTAAAGATATTAATTTTTCTGTAAATAAAGGTGAGGTTGTCTGTATAATCGGTGCCTCCGGTTCAGGGAAATCCACGCTTCTTCGCTGTATTAATCTCTTAGAAAAACCGAGTGGCGGAAGGATAATCTATAAGGGTGAGAATATTTTAGACGACAGGCATGATATCTATGCTTATCGTACAAAGCTGGGTATGGTATTTCAACAATTTAATCTGTTCAATAATCATGATGTACTTAGTAATTGTATGGTTGGGCAGATGAAGGTACTAAAGCGGAGTAAGGATGAGGCTCAGAAGGTCGCTATGAAATATCTTAGTGTCGTTGGTATGGATCAATACATCAATGCAAAGCCAAAGCAGCTATCCGGAGGACAGAAGCAAAGAGTAGCAATTGCACGGGCTTTGTCTATGGAACCTGATGTACTTCTGTTTGATGAACCGACCTCTGCACTTGACCCTGAGATGGTAGGAGAGGTATTAAATGTAATGAAAGAATTAGCAAAATCAGGGCTTACCATGCTTGTTGTAACACACGAGATGGGTTTTGCAAAGGAAGTATCTAACCGTGTTGTATTTATGGATAAGGGTGTTATTGCAGAAGAGGGAGCTCCCGATCAGATATTCAATAATCCAATACAGGAAAGAACAAAGGAATTTTTAAAGCGTGTTTTAAATAAATAATGAATTTTGGATAAATAGAAAACATGCTTAGCATGGGGTGCTGGCATTCACATAATTATGGTATATTTGAATTTGATTTTATCCTTGTACTATATATACGTATGACAAAGTACGTTGCTAGTTTAGTTTAAAAGCTGGACAATAGAGGTAGCCTCTTAATCCGGCTTTTATTTTACCTTTTGTAGTATCAATTTGTTAGATTTAAACAAAATATGGATAAAAATATGTGGAATTTTTAATCGACAAAAAGGTTTACAAAATATGTATTTTCGTATATGATAGGAATATCTTCTAACAGTTGTTAGTTCTATATAATCTGTCAGTAATTCATTTTATATCCATATTCCATTAACAAGGAGGTATTTCTTTGAAAATCGCATTTTGGAGCAATGCAAATGAGAAGTGCAATGTTTCTGCAAATCTAGCAGCCATTAGCGTGGCAAGTGTAATAAGGTATCCATATTCAGTGATTGTTATTGAAAATCGGCTGAAAGATAATAGTTTAGGTAAAGCTTTTACCGATAGAACTCATTTCAATGCTTTTCATGAAGTTGGAACTAACTATTATGACGGTACCGGTATTGAGGGACTTCTAAGAAAAATATATAGAGGTAATTACAATTCCGATATTCTAAAATATCATCTCAGAGAAATTATCGATAAACATCTTTATTACATTCCTCAAAGCAAAGTAATTCATAATGAAATATTTGAATATGAATTTGACCGTTGTATATATCAATTATTCGACATGATAGAGCATTATACTGATATTTGTCTGATTGATACTGCCAGTCACGAAAGTCTCAGTGCTAAGACAATTCTTGATGAGTCTGATCTTATTGTAGTTAATCTTTGTCAAAATCAAAGTATACTTGAAGACTTCTTCGTTAATTATTCCTCGCTATTATCTAAGGCTGTCTTTATCATCAGTAATTATGACTGCCATTCTTTTTTCAACAGTAAAAGAATAGCTTTAACGTATCAAATTCCCTGGGAAAATATTATTGTCATTCCCCCAAATATATCTTATCAAAATGCCTTTTCTAATGGATCAGTCGTAGCTTACATTTCAAGAAATTATTCCTGTATCAAGGAAAATCCCAATTATATATTTATACAATCAGTAAAAAAAGCTGCATATACAATAATTAAGAAAGCTGAACAAACAATCAAGAATAAGGAAATCATAATGTGCGGCAGATAGCTATAGTACGGCTCGTAAGCTTAATCATTATAGGATTGGGTTTGTTTCTTAGCATAAATTCTGCGGTAAAACATATAGAAAAACGACACCTGAGAATAAGGAAAAGAAGGAAGCTATCCTATGGTAGTTGGAATAGGGCAATAATAATGTTTTTTTACATTCTAATATTGGGTATAGGCCTGTCTGTCTTGTTTGTTGTCCTATATATAATAATTAGGGGCAGTGTGAATTGTTGAAAAACACAATTCACACTTAGAAGTTTGCGCCTGCGTTATCCTCGGCACAAACTAATTCAAAGGGAAGGCATGTTATGTTAATGTGAAGAAAAGCACTTCACATTCTGGAAGAACCCTGAAATGAGCACAGAGGTGCTCATTTCAAGCTTCTTCATAATTATTTGAGCTGCCTATCGGCAGCATGGGGTTAGGTTGAAAAATCAAAGATTTTTCAATCAGCAAATTTGTACGCTGCCCAAATTCGCAGGTTTTTGGCGGCATGGAGGTTAATATGAAAGTAAGGCGAAGATTGAAGCGATCTACCAAGCAGTATATTATTGTGGCGATTATATGCATTGTTGTGATAGGAGGTGCTGCCACAGCAACATCAATTGTAATCACAGGACAGGTGAAAGAAGAGTATCAGTCTCTTTTACAGGAAGCTTATCAGGATATGCAGGATAATCAAAGAGAGGTATACGTATCAACAATAGACATCCATTCTGGTGATATCATAAAATCAGATATGCTTGAGAAGAAAATGGTATATTCATCTCAACCGCAGGAAACCTATATTACGAAAAAAGAATTAGGAAAGACTGCTTTAATTGATATACCGTCTGGAACACAAATGATGAATTCAATGGTTACAGCAAATAATGTTACAACCAATATTCGTGAAATGGAATATCAGGTTATCAGTATGAATTCGAATATATTAGTTAAGGATACAGTTGATGTTCGAATTTTCTATCCGAATGGAGAAAGTTACGTCGTGCTTTCCAAAAAGAAAATAATGGGATATACTCCTGATACAGTAAGTGTCTTTTTATGGATAGATGAAGCAGAGCTTCTTAGAATGTCTGCAGCAATAGTAGATGCGGCCTTATATACCGGAGCGAAGCTATATGTAACCAGATATATTGAACCTAATTTTCAGGAAGCATCTGTTGTTACCTATACACCTAGTCTTTCAATACTCTCTTTAATCGAAAGCGATCCCAATATTATAGAGCGCTGCTCTCAGGAATTGAATAAGAATATCAGAAAAGCTCTTGAAAACAGACTGGCTGATACTATGTCAACTGATTTAACTGCAATTAACTGGGATGTTGATCCGAATACGACATTTCAACCTAATATAGCGAAGGCTCCAGATACAATTGAGGCAGAGCCAGAGTATGAGGCAGAAGAAGCAGCGGTAAACAGTAATGATATGCTGAAACAGGAAAATGTTCTCACACCTATTCCAACGGAGATACCAAAAGAGAGAAAAATTGAAGAAAACTTAAAGGGTGAACATGAGTTAGGAAGTATGGATTATTTTTATGTAGCGAGTGATACAGAGGGTGGTGAAGTGGAATATGGTGAATAGAACTTTAAAGGATACTATAATTTGCAACAGCAATTTAGTAAGGAGGGGTACCTATGGTATGTACAGGCTATATTGGCTGTGAAGCTTTTGATCTGATTCTATATATCTGCCGTACACTTACAAAGCTTAAGTACAGGGTTCTTATCATTGATTTTTCGGACTCAGCAGCTCTTCTTCAATCGATAAAGCTTGGAATGGGCTTAGATAGTCTGAAGGAGATAATAAATTATCGTGATATTAATTATACAAGAAGGATACCGGACAAGGAAGAGCTTGAGCTATTTAAGGACGGCGCAGTTTTTATTAATTATGGAAATACCTATCAGCATGAATATCAACTTGAATGTGAGTCAATCAATATTGTTGTCAGTATATTTCCTCATATGATACAGGAAATTAATAAATACCTGAAAACTAAGATTTCACAAAATGAAACCTATAAAGTACTGATCAGAGATATGATTACACCTGATGATGCAGATAGAGTATTGGAAGCACTAGAGCTGCCTGAAAAAACAGATAAGATTAGTACGCTTTATCTTGATATGAATGATTATGAAAGTGCTGTAAATTGTCAGATATCTCAAACAGCACGGTTCACAAAGATATCAAAGCAGACTAAGCAATACATAACGGGGCAAATCCTTGATATGTTCCCTAAGCTAACTAAAAATAGAGTAAAAAGAGCAATGACTTTAGCAAGAAAGGGTGTGTGACAGCATTATGAGTAAAATCCTTTTTTGGTCTCCGCTTCATGGGCAGGGGCAGACAAGCAACCTGCATGTAACAGCCTTTATAATGAGTTTGCTGCATAAAAAGCAGGTATTAATGATGCAGACTCAATTTTATGGTAATAATCTTGAAAGTCCGCTCGTTGGAAAGAATGTTGATAAATATAAAACAGAAGAGATTTTTCAGGATATTGGGCTTGATGCTGCAGTTACCTACAGTAGGATGAACAGACTGAATAAGGGAATGTTAGAAAACTGCTGTATGACATTTCCGGATATGAAGCTGCTTTTGCTACCAGGTACAGAGATTAAAAACCGTGAAACCTTTGACCGGGATATCGGAAAAGTTGTAGGCCACGTAATTAGTGATGCAAATAATTGCATGGATATTGTATTGATTGACTCGAACAGCGGAGAAGACACCCTATCTTTGAAGCTTATGGAGCTTGCTGATCTGATTGTTGTTAATCTGACCCAGCATCGGTATGTTCTTGATAAAGTATTTTCCAATCAGGATTTATTAAAAAACAAGTCTAAATTATTCTTCCTTTTTGGAGACTACGATGATAATTCCAGCTACAGTATCAACAACTGCCGGAGGAAGTACAAAAAATATATGAGTATAAGGAATTCAGGTGTTATTCCTTATTCTACTAAATATATGGATGCACAGAATGAGAGTGATGTAACAGGATTTATGCAGCTTGGTTTACGGCTTAACAAAGCGGGGGATTTTGATAAGCTATATCAGGTAATCCATAGCTTCTTCTCAAGTGATAAATACATGAAGGAGGAGACAGACTACTTTTTTCATCGATCTAAGTTGTCTGTAGAGAAGATGCTTACCATGCTTAACATCAATATAAGAAAAGAGTGCAGGGAGGGCAGTAAGCATGAATATAGTTGAGTTATTATTATCGGGTTTACTGTTAGTAATTATGGTGCTATTTATTTATTTTATATTTAAGGCTAAGCTGGAGCTTGAGGAAATTCCTGAAAATATATATTCAATATCTTATTTATGCAATGAAATGACCAGGATCATTAATGAGATAATTAATATGGATATTGATGTATTAAATCTAAATAAAAAGGATTTAGATAACCGAAGGGCTTTAAAGCGCTCACTAAGCGATGCTGTCCGTAAATGCTCTCAAGGTAACTTAGCAGAAAAAATGGTTGTTATGGCACGTATTAAAAGTTCCCTCACCAATATGCTTCATATCACAGAAGAAAATATAGATGAGGTACTTCCCTTTGATAATCCTAATCATCTTACTTCCATTGATAAATTTGAAATTATGATGTATTTGCAAAAATGCAAAGGAAGCCGGAATATGTTCCGGGAGATCTGTAATAGTACTGAGCTAGACAAGCTTAAAAAGGATCAGGAGGGATATTACTACAGTATAACAAAGGAGGATATTGAAGTAGCTTATCGTAAGCTTGCGAAAGCCTTAAGCTACGATGATAAGCTCAATATTATTACGCAGCGGGTTTATGAAAAAACCTATGGGCTATCAGCAGTAGACTTATTCATTATGGAGGATGATTCCTTAGACAGTATTTCAGGAGGAATATCCGGTATCACTGTTGAGAACCATTATTATCTTGATGAGGATATTTACAGTGGTAATTTTCAGAGACCGAAGACCTATGAGAGCATATGGATTGTTTATGGAGGAAAAACAATTCACATGAAATTTCTTTCATTTGAAACAAAATCCGATATCATCAGGGTGTGTAAGAATTTATCAGAACATGGACGCACCGGACATCTGACTTCTTCAGAAGGCGGCTTAAAGACGCATCTTGCGGATGGTAGCAGGGTTACTGTCTTTAGACCAAATAATAGTATGCAATGGGCTTTTTTTGTCAGAAAATTTACCAGTGCAGCTTCCTATCATTTGGAAGATTTAATAAGTGATAAGGGTAAAGAATATCCGGTAGGAATCATCCGATGGGCATTACGCGGTTGTTTAAACATTATTTTCTCAGGAGATCAAAATTCAGGTAAAACCACGAATACCAGGGCTGCGGTCAGGGAAATTGACAATAGGCAGCCGATACGAACTTTAGAGGCGGATTTTGAGTTATATCTTAATGATGCCTATTATGATAAAAATATTTTAGGAACCAGACCCAGCGAAAGAATGAATTTCGCTAAGATGATTGAATTGCTAAAAAGCTCTGATGCGCATACTATTCTTTTTGGTGAAACGGCAAGTCTGGAGCATGCAAAGTACTTAATTGATCTTTTACTAGCCGGTACAAAACGTATTATTACTACGGGACACTGGCCAACTACGGATGAGCTTATTTCCTATTTTGTTCATTCTATGGGAGCATATGGTGGTGCCGGTAAAGAAGATGTAGAGGCTATGATAGCAAGACTTCTTCATCTGGATATTCACTGTGTAAAAGAGAATGACGGGCATAGACACATTGATCGTATTACAGAGATAATTCCCTATTCTAGAATAGAAAAGGAACCGGAAGCAGAGTCCGGTATAGAGGGCAGGCTTAATTCTATATCCTATTATCTTAAGTTACTTACCAGAAAAAACTCGTATTATACTAGAGATATCGTTGTATATGAAGATGGTGAATATCATATGATCAACCCAATCAGCAGTGAGCTTGAAAGCATTATCTTACGTAATCTGCCTCCAGAGGAAAGAGCTTCCTTTCTCGCCTTTAATATCGTGTCAGAAGGAGGTGTGGGTAAAGCGTGTTAGTAAGTAAGCTTATCCTGATTTTGACGGCTGTTTTCATATTTATTACGATAATTATCGTATATCAAGACAGGAAAAGTAAACGTTTATGGAATGGAAAGGTTAGTTATAGCAGTCGTTCTAACTATGCTGATCATTTCTTCGGTACGGTATATCGATTTTTGTTATCCTTTCCCTTGACGAAAAATTATATTATAAAATTAGGTTATCGATATCGATTAATCAGCCCTTGTGATACAAAGCTGATTTCCAGAAAAACGGTTACCTCTTGTCTTATTTCCTGGTGTATCTGTATCCTGTCTTTCTTATCTATTTTTCTGTTTAATCCCCGGTTAATTACTTTAATCACGGCAGCAGTAGCAATTATATTAGCAGACTGCGAAGTGGTTGGACGAATGGCTAAAGTATTTGAAATTCATGTTCTTACCGAGACGCAGCAGCTGATCTCTAACGTGGAGCATAACTACTATATTGATTATAGGGTTGATGATGCCCTATATCAATCAATGGAAAGCTTAAGTCCTTATATGAAGCTAGCGGCTCATCAGATCTATCAGCTGCTCTTATCTGATAATAAAGAGGAAGCGCTAAGAGAATATTATGAAAATATCCCTAGTAAGTACTTACGGGCTTTTGTCAACCAGTGTATAGGGGTTATGGAACGAGGCGACCAGACTGTTGACGGTAAGCTCTTGTTTATTCGCAATATGGAAAATTTACAGCGTGAAATTGATATTGAAATCGATAAGTTAAATAGACTTAGAATGGAATTTCTTGGGGTAATTATCTGTGTAATTGCACCTATATTTTGTATTGATTTTGTGAAAAACTTTGCAATCAGTATCAAGGAGAATATGGAGAGCTTTTTCTATGGAAAAGAAGGCTTTTTACTGGATATAGGGCTGCTGTTTATTACCGCATGTATTTATTTTATAATGCGAAAAAGTGCTGAGTATAGAAGCTTTTATCAAGCTAATTACAGATGGCTTTTTATTGTGGACAAAATCCCTATAGTAAAGATGGCTTTGGATAATTACTGTGATAAGTATGCTTCCAAGCTGGAAAGATTAAAGAAAATGCTAAGAAATAATGGCAATAGTATTCGTCCTAGACATTTTATACTAAGGAGCTTTCTGTATGCTGGGATAGTATTTGTTCTAAGCATTGGTATTACGATTTATCTTCATGAACTTAGTAAAGACCAGCTCTTAGTAATAAAGCAGGCAGACGTTGAAATTCTAACTTCTGCTGCAAAGGAAAGCCAGTATGAAGCAATGGGAGAAATTATTGAAAGCTATACAGCTAAGTATTTATTTGAGGATAAGAAGAGAGAAGCTCTCAATAAAGAGGATATCATGGACATTCTAACGAGGGAGGGTAAATTCAGTAATACAATAATTAATGAGGCACTGGCGGAAGAAGTGATCCGACGGGTAAATAAATATCAACGAGAGCATTTTTCTTTTCTTAATATTCTGGTAAGTATGCTGATGGGTATGTCAGCTTATTATATACCAAAATTAATCCTAGAATTTAATTCTACTGTCTCAAAAGATGCGATGGAGGATGAGGTTAATCAGTTTAATGCCCTTATATGCATGCTAATGTATGTTGACAGTATGACAGTAAAACAGATACTAGAGGAAATGGAAACCTTTGCGGTGGTATTTAAACAGTCTCTTCGTGATTGTATCAATGATTACGGAGCAGGGGATATGGATGCACTAAAAGCACTAAAGGAGCGGGAACCTTATGATCCCTTTAAAAGGATTGTGGACAACTTGATACGCTGTGATGATATTCCCATCTCTCAGGCCTTTCATGAGGTTGATGTAGAGAGGGATGGATATATGGCGAAAAGAAAACTTGCAAATGAAAAATCAATACGAAGAAGGGTTTTCCGTGCATATGTACTGGCGGCCATTCCGTTAATACTTTTATTTGCTTATGGACTAGTGCCAACACTATTATCGTCAGTAAGTGAAATAAACGCTATGCTTAGCGAACTTCAAAGTACATCATGGTAGATAAATGAGCGGAGAACCATATAAATGATGAATATATTAAAACTACTCACGGTGAGTAACAAATAGTTAGGGCAAATGTTTTATTAGTGTAACTAAAAGTGAGTAAGTGTTTCGGACATTATAAGTTGTTTAGTCAATTTCAGAACCATCAATTGCAGATATTGTATACACAGTAGAAATTATTTCGGAGCGGAAGTTAAGCGGACGGAGCGTTGGAGAGAAAGAATGATAACTAATGTGCATACATTAAAAAACGATACAGTTTCGCGATTATCTATAATTAGTGGTTAATAATAAGGAGGATATTTATGAAAACAAAAAAATCAGATATGATAGCAAAAATTTTTATTACAGCAGTGGTAGTAGTTCTTGTAGGACTATTAATAGCATGGATGACTGGAGTCTTTAAAGATAAAAAACAAGATCTGAATTCTGGGACAGAAAAAATCGATCAGGCAATCAATTCATTGGCTGATTTTGATTTAATAGTTTATGACGGAGATACAGTAAGCGGAGAAACATTAACAGAATTGATTGCTGATTTTAAGGCTCATGATACGAAAGTATCCGTGTGGGTAAATACTTTAGACACTACTAATACATATTATAATTACGCATTTACTCCGGCCACAAATACTCTGGGTGCAGCTTCAGCTTCAGCAATACCAACTAGCAAAGCAGCTGCTGGATATATTACACCTTCTGGTAATTTCTTGGGAGATGTTTTGAAAAATACTAATAATGAAATTGTGTGTGTGAAATTCACTCAACAAAAGTAAGCAGGAGGATATAAATGAAAACAAAAAAATCAGATATGATATCAAAAATATTTCTTACCGCTGTCATTGTAGTACTTGTAGGCTTACTCATAGCATGGATGATGGGTGTATTTAAGGATAAGAAGCAAGATATTAATTCCAGCTCCGTAAAGATAGACAGTGCCATTAGTTCTGTAGCAGATTTTGATCTGATTTATTATGAAGACAAAACAATTGATGGAGAATCGCTAGTAAAACTGATCAAAGATGTTGTAAGTAAAGGTCCAGAGCTGTCAATCGAAGTGCAAACCTTGGTAAATGCAAAGAAGACAACTCCAGTAATTATTTATTATAATAAATTTTTAGGAGCTGGTAATGTTATCGACGACAGCGGAAAAAATGGTAAAGCGACTGCATTAGATCAAAGCTCGAAAAGCAGCGATAATTATATTACACCAACTGCTAGTTTTAGAGGAGAGATTTTGAAAAATTCTAACAACGAAATAATGGGCATCTTATTTACGCAGCAAAAATAAGGGATGAAAAAACAGAAAGGCGGTAATCAAAATGAAGTATACATACAGGTCGGTGAACGGTATTGAAGCAGAATAACTCGGATTTAACAGCTAAAATATTCTTGTCTGTAGTAGCGGTCATATTGGTAGGTATCATAATCTTCTTTACAAAATCCTTTGTAAACAGTACTACAGAAGCTGCTGATAACGTTGTGGATGGAACAGAAGAAATCGCCTCTGATTATGCTGAGTATGGAATAAAGATGTATGACGGTGAAGAGGTTCGAGGAAGCGAGGTGGTAAGCTTCATTAAGAAATATCTTGGTGATTATACTGCCTCGGAAACTTCGCCCTATTATGTCCAAGTGAAAACGGTTGTATCAGCTACAACATATACTAACAAGTATGTTAATAAACAATACATAAGTAATATAAAAACGTTCACCAGTAATCAATACTATATTAAACCGACTGCTAAATTTTCCTGTGAGGTGATTAAGTCAGCAAATAAAGCAATCTTAGGCGTTAACTTTACCCAAAAGTAGAGCTTGGAGGAAGAGATGAACATATCAGAAAATAATATCGTAGATATCTTTATAGGAGCAATATTATTAGGGTTAGGCCTGATTTATTTAACAACGCAGTATAATGCAGTGGACAGGCTAACAAGTATTGCTGATGAAATGGAGCTAGGGAGTGAAAATATATATCAACAATATAATGATGATAATATTACTCAAATATCCGATGAGGAACTATACACGATAATGATAGGTTACAGGGATTATCCCATTTCAATAGACGGAACCGTAATTGCTCCGGGTGACATTGACTATACCAAATATCTATCTATTATAAAGGATGGTTTTTATTCAAAAAGCTATCTGTATAATTCATCGAATGAAATCATTCAGATAGTCTATACCTATAGTGGTACCAGTATATCATAGTAAATAAGGAGCATCAGGAATGCATAATGTCGGTAGAATAATAGCCTGTTTTGTAGCTGTAGTATTAGTAATACTATTTCCTTTACCGTATTTAGCGCAGTCGCAAAATGAGAATGTGGATCATAATATAGCTGATTATACGCATCAGATATCGGATGAAATTCGTAATAAAGGATTTTTAGACAAATCAATGTATGAGAGATATGTAAACTTTTTAGATACAACAGAGGAATTGTATGACATTGATATTGAAGATATCCATCCGGTTACAGGTGATGAAATGTATGTAGCTAATGTAGAGGATAACGATTTAAAGGTTATGGCAAGTACTGAGGGACACTCGGAAGTATGCCATTGCAGCCACTGCGATAGTGCAAATGATAATAAATTAATACAGCTTTCAGATAGATTTAGTCTGGATAAATTACTTTCCTTATCACCAGAGGGAAGTAATTTGCAGGAGTTAAAGCCAAGAATGTTATCAGCTTCAACAAAAGTTATGAATGCAGAAATACATTCCTTCGCAGCTCATACCCATACGGATGACTGCTATGCAGGACATAGACATAATGATAGCTGCTATGCATATACAGGAATTTTGAATGGGCCAATAAGAATATCACTTTCTGGTATTAATGAACGTAATTATTATGATGCAACATATCGTGATGCAGAAATAAAAATTTCTTGTTATGTTTGTGATAATGAAATTTTAACTATACGTTGGACAGATTGTATTAGAAATGAAATACCAGGTGGAACAGAAGATAGAGATGGCATAGGTATATCAGGAAGGTACTACAATAGCAGGGGAGCGCATATATTAGCTTTTAATGACGGTTATAATCGGACAAATTGTGACTTTGATCAAGCAACCAATGATTTTATGAATTTATTCAACTATTTAAGGCCATATTGTGATCAAGCTAGACCAGAGGATCGTATGTATTGGAATTATAATGTATATATTAACAATATGCCTAAGATACCTATACTGGGAGCTTATTGTGGCTGTTGTTTCTGTGATGGTATGTTAAATACAGAACCAAAATTAAATGTTGTATGCGGACAGACACAAGATGAGACCCCTATATGTAACCAAGTAGTAACAGGTATCACAGCAACAAATCCTAATCAAACAATAGTACAAGGTAATAACATAATTACTACGGCAACTGCTACATATTTGGATGGGCACACCGGAACGGTGAATTGTACTATATCAGGCTTTAATGCTAATGTAGTCGGAACGCAGACAGCTACACTCACCTATCAGGGCCTTGTAGGGAATGCGAGGACAACAGGAATAAGAACTTGTACGGTTAATGTAACCGTAAAAAGTGCAAAAACAATTACCTCCTTGTCTGTTACTCCTACAAGTCAGATTATCAATAGAAATGGATCTCCTTCCTTCTCAGTAAAGGCATATTATAGCGATGGAACTAATGCAGTACTTACTCACGGTGAGTACAATGTATCTGCTACGGATTATTCTGTTCCGGGGCCACATACAGTCACTGTTTCCTGTACTGTTGGTGAGGTCACGAAATCTGTAAAGGTTATAGTATATGTTGATGCTTTGAGTTCAATAACTGTTACTCCTTCTACGCAGCTAGTCGAAAGATATACTCCGGTTGAAGCGATACCTCTAACGGTCACAGCTACTTATTTGTATAGCGGAAGCAAGGTATTTAATAATGGGTATGAAGTAAACGGTTATACGCCTTCCACGTTAGGTGAGCAGAATATATCAGTAAGTTACACAGATTCAGGGATTAAACAGTCTGCTAATGTGAAAATAACCGTTACGGTTTTACATAGGACATGTCCTCACTGTCATAATAGCTATGATTTAAATAAGGATGATACTGATCCGGGCTGCCCGTATTGTAAGAAATTGATAACAGGCTTATTAGTAACTCCAGAAAATCCAGAGGTGGAGCAGGGACAGTCTCTTCCGATAACAGTTGATGCAGTTTATAAGGACGGATCAACAGCTACTGTAACTGGATGGACAAGTAATTATAGTCCTAACAAGACGGGCTTACAGCAGGTAACTATAGAATATGGAGGATTTGCTAGGGATATAACTGTATGGGTGAGAGAAGCAACCATAACCTGTCCGGTCTGTGGTAATAAGTATCCGGTATCTCAAGGGAAATGTCCGGTCTGTGCCGAAACCGTCGTAAGTATCAGTGCAGTACCGAACGTTGTTACAGTAAATCAGTATGATAACATAAACCTAACTGTAAAAGCTTCTTATGCTGACGGAAGCAGTAGAATAATAACAGATTGGACAATAGACCATACTACCGCCGTTACTGGAACCTTTTCGGCAACAATAGCTTACCGTAATGCCTCAACAAAGATAACCCTGAATGTAAAATCCTTATCTGCGGTTACCTGTCCGATCTGCGGCTTGATCTATGAACCTTCAGAAAACCCAAGGGGATGTCCGGTATGTTCTAATCTTTTAACAGGAATTGAGGCCTATCTTGCCAGTGGTTCAAATATGGTGCAGTATGGGACAACTCCAAGCCTGGCAGTGGTTCTTATCTATAAGGATACACACAGGGAAATAGTAACAGAAGATTATACCCTTGAGAATTATGATGCTCATAAGCTGGGGAAACAAACGGTTAAAGTTCTTTATAAAGATTTAGTTACAACCTTAGAAATTGAAGTGGTGGACACCTTATCAAGTGTTACCTGTCCAAAAGGTCATGTTTATTTTTTAGATGAAGACGGGAACGATCCGGGCTGCCCATATTGTAGAATGTCTGAAAGCTTAAGCTCTGTTTATTACTTTGACATAACTTATCTGTATGAAATATTAGAGGTGGTATATGCACAGGGGGTTTACTATTTTGATAAAGGAAATTACATAACAGTGAATGTAACAAAAAGAGATTCCTCCCTCCTTACAAAGACGCAGCATATGTTCTTTAAAACTGCGGTACTTGGAAGGAAGAAGAGATATGTATATGGTGGGGAGGTACTTTAACAGATGGAAAAGATACTGGCCTATGTGATAGATATCATAATAGCCATACTGATTATATTTGCAGCTGTATTCCTGTATTTCGGGCTTAGGACGGAAACCGTAGTTAAGACCCTCGGAACACATACGACGAAGGAATTCATAACGGATATAAAAAAGAGCGGATATTTTACACTTAATGAATATGAAACATTTGTAGACAGATTATCATTAACGAATGCAATCTTTAATATAGATTTTGAACATAAATATAAGTTACTGGAGCCGGAATACCGCTTAAGAAACCTTCAGGAAATACTGGATGCGCAGAATGCGGCTTATGCTGGAAGTAATATATATACCTATCGTGAAATAAAGACAGACAAGCCGATTGTATCAGACCCAATAAGTAACGGCAGCCTGAATACAGAAACCAATGCAAGCGTGATGGCAAAGGCAGTGAATACCCCGGCTGATCCAAATCATATACATGGGAGTGCCTGCTATGAAGGGAGCGGACATATACCGGTTTATGGATCAACAAATTTATCTAAAGTTCCGGTTTATATACAACGTTTTACCAGACAAGTTTCAGGCTGGCATGAAGATACTGTTTATTCAATTAATTGTGCTATTTGTGGTGACCCGATTTATCAGATTTATACTACCAATTACGCTCCTTCTGGAAAACAGGAAGGCGGTATTATCTATTATATCAATGAAGGCGGTAACAGAGTAGAGCATAAAATAAATTTCAGTGTACCTGCTAATTATAATTCTGATGGTGCAGTCAATTCTATTATAAATCCTTTATATAATTTATTAGTAGAACATGGTGGTACATCCCAGAATAACTATATTTCTCATGATTTTAATTGGCCATATAGCACCATACCATGTATGGATGTTAATGGTACTCGGTCTGATATAGCCTTTCCGGGTTGTTCAAGTATATATAATCATCCTAATGCTAATGCCTGTTGGCCTGTTGGTCATATGGGAAAAGTTAAAATTCAGTTTTGGGATAGCAAAGCTTCAGACTCCCGGGATTTGCAAGTTATCATAAAGTGTGCCGACTGCGGCAAAGAAATAGTTAGCTTGTCATTAAATAATCAACGTGGCTTTCATGCACAATATAGTGAATATACAAATGGAATTAGGACTTACAAAATTTATTATGCTAAGCATGTTGATGGTGGATATCAAGAAAACTATTGGTACTATGTAACAAGTTTAAATTTACAATCGTCCGACTTATTTAATCATTTTTATGAAATAGGAAAAACTCTACCTGGCTATGTTTGGCCGGAAAGCTTTTTGAATTTTGAAACCCCTCCAATTGACTGCCCTTTTAAAACCCTTCCAATCAGACATCGTTTGGGTGATATGGCACCTATTATGTGGATACCTTATAGAGGATGCAGTTATTGCAGTCCGTATGGTACTTCATATACCTGCGGCCCGGATCATGTAGCAGCATGTGATCAACTAGTAACATCAATAACGCCAACACATGCAAATCAGACGGTAGCTGTCGGTGATCCTCTGATTACAACGGTTAAGGCTAATTATTTGAATGGTGCAACAAAAACTGTAATAGCAGAAACGAATTTCTCTACCGCTTCAGTCTGCCAGAACAAAAATGCTACGCTAACCTATAAGTATGTCATAGCAGGCATTACTTATACGAAAACATGTAATATAACGGTTACTGTAATACCAAGGACAAAAACCTGTCCCAAAGGCCATACCTATAATCTGAATGCCAATGGCAGCGATCCGGGTTGCCCTTACTGTAAGGCGTGGGTAGATAATATCAGATTTTTAAATCCAAGCGGCAATACGCTTACCATAACAATCGGGACAACCCTTATACAAAATGGGGTAAAGCTTCTGGTTACCTATATGGATGGGCATACTGAAACAATTTTAAGCGGCTATGTAGATAACCTAGATACTGCCTATCTTGGAACCACACAGGTTACAGTAGGATATAAAGGGGCTACAGCTCAGCTATGGGTAACTACTGTATGTGCGAAAATGACCTGTGCTATCTGCGGATATGCTTATGACCTGTATCCAGATGGAACTGATCCGGGCTGCCCAAGATGCATCTCAAAAATACCTGTCTTTACGGGGAATATTCTGGAGTATGAGGAGACTGAATATACGGAACCTATCCTTGAAAAGCTTTTTCAGGATGGGATATATGAATTCAATAAAGATGATACTTTCAGTATAACCCTGCAGAATAAATCAAAGAATGTAGGCAGGAATTTATTGAGAAAATTTATTCCGGGTATAACAGATAGATGGTTTGACTTAAGAATGAGTGAAAGGATTAGTAAATAAAATGAAAGTACATCATTTTGCCCTCTTATTTCTGGTATTCTTCTTAGCGGCGGTTATAAGAACAGATATAGCAATCGGAAAACTAAAATCTATAGAGAATGAAAGGGAAGAGCTAACCGCCAGCCTTGATTCAGCAACAGTGGATGCCGTGAAAAGTTTGGCGAAATTCGGTACTTATGGTACGAATTCTATTAATAAGGATGCGGTGGTTGATACATTTTTAACCTCTCTCTATTCTTCCCTCGGAATTATTTCGGATAAGGATAAACAGAAGGAGTTTGAGATGTATATCCCGGTCATTCTTCTGTGTGATTCAGATGGTTATTATACTTATTATTATGAGGAATACAAAGGGGCAGACGGCTATACCTATACTGGCAGAAAATGGTCAGAAAAAATGCCATATTACTATAAAGACAGTGACTTTATCTACCGCTTTAATCTTACGGATACCATTGGCCTTTATGATATCAATGGTCTGTTACCCACAGCCGAGAAGCTACTAACAATCAACTACCATGAGCTACAGAAGGAGGATATTTATAAAGAGTTCAGAGTTAAGCACAAAGACTGTATCCTTCTTAATGATGATGTATTTGCTCTTGCAAGAAAAGGAGCTATCGTAAGCCAGTTGGAGAAAGTACTTTCGTATTATACCAGTAAGTATAATGAAATCGCTAGAAAGAATGGTATCACCTATAATTTTTCATTTCCTTCAGGGAACGAAAAAGAATGGGCTGATTATATGGATGATGTGAACCTTTTGGTTGTATTCCAGGGATATCCTTATGGAGCGGGCCGCAATTACACTTTTAATAAAATAGCAGCGGCAGGAGCCAACTTAATCAGGAAGCCAATTTATTATATTGAAAAGAAAAGCTGGTTTTACCTGGCACATAAAGCTGGCTGCCCAAAGCTGGCAGCAAGCACTACTGTACTAGATGAGACCTTTGACAATCTGGAGGAATGTGCAAAGTACGGAGCCTATTGCTGCGAGTGTATCGATCATGGAGCGAGAGTGCCGGATATAAAATAAGTATTTATAAAAAACGCAAAGTATCTTAATGAAAATTAATATTACAATGAATTAGCTGATAATAATTCTTTGAATAAAAAGTTAATAATAATCATTGATAACACGATGAAAAATATAAATTCTATAATATCAGAAAGTTTATAAGTGATGAATTAAGTCGTATCAACTTTAATTGTGGATACGACTTGATACTATAAAAGTTTCATATTTCAAAATAACTATAAGTATATGTAGCCTATATAAGAAAAGGGTAAAGGTTGAAAGAAATAAGGGGGATTAAATGATAGATATTTTAATACATATTATGCCGGCAATTATATTAACATTTTTATTACAGCTTGTATTGCATGAAGCGGGGCATATGCTAGGGGGATTATTGTCAGGATGGCGATTAATTTATATACAGATATTCTATATAGCCGTTGTAAAATATAGAAACAGCTTTAGACTTACGAAAGTGGGAACCTGCGGTTTTCAATGCATTATGTATCCACTAGATGAAAAAAATAGTGCCTTATTATATACAACAGGAGGCGTTCTGGCCAATTTAACCGGTGCAGTATCAGGCTTATTAATTATTTTAACCTGTTGGAATAATCACATCTTATGCATGTATGCATGGGCTTTCCTTGCATCCGGAATGATACTATTTTTTTCGAATGGAATTCCTAAAGTAAAGCGTATCTGTAATGACGGAGCATGTTTCAAACTTCTCAAATCAGATCCAATAACAAGGAAAATTCATAACAGCCAATTATTGGCTGCCAAAGAGCTTAATGCTGGATATACCTATAAAAAAATAGGCCTGAAATTAATAAGTTCACCTGAATGTGCTAGAAATGATATTCTCGCTTATCAGGCAGTTTTGGAGTATTATTACTGGCTGGATGAAGATAATGATAACTTAGGCCGGCTTGCTCCTGCAGCATTATCAAAGGCAGAAGAAAGTACAATTAGTCAATCAATTCAGGATATAGTTAAGCTAGAAAAGCTTTATTATGAAATAATACAAAGGCTCTATGATATGAATGTAAACCCTATTGACTTATCCGAATATGGTAATGATATTAGAAAATATATTGAAATCCATGGAATTAAAGGGGATGTACATACGGAGCGGATTAAAACTATCTATGATGTATATGAATGTCTGATAAGGGGCCAAAGTAAAAAAGCACTGCAATGTATAGAGAGGGCTGTAGCAAATATAAATAAGCTATGCTGCTTATATCCTGGAGAAAAATTGTTTTGTGTATCCCAATTAAATAAGTTAAAGGTATACTGCATTTAGTTATATAATGGGATGGCAAAATCATACTTAATTTAACAAATTAAAGTAAATATTATTGAATTACTTGCCAATATATGATATAAACAGTAGTAAATAAAAGAAAGGCGGTAGAACAAATGGAAATGGATAGTAATAACCATTCAGTATTCAGCCTAAATTACCTATTAATACTAACTACGTTTGATTGTATAGGGGTTATTGATAATACAGTGTCCAGCAGGCTGAAAGAGATATTTAATAAAATCTCTCTAAACTACAATATAATCTTAAATACCTGGGTTAATCAGGAGTATTATATCAAAATAGTATTTAAGGCACAGCCTAATACAGAGCTGACGAAATTTATTAATGCTTATAAATCTGCCGGAAGCCGTTTAATCAAAAAAGAGTATCCAATGGTGGAGGACAAGCTTGTAAATCAGCAGTTCTGGAGTAAATCTTTTTTCTTGCTTACAATGGGAGAAATTAGTGAGGAAGTAATTAAATCGTATCTCAAGAAGCAGGGATTTGATAATGATATGATAAAGATGGAGGTAAATTTATGAAAAAGATTATAGCAATCGCATTAACTATTGTTTTACTTTTTTCAATTTATGTACAACCCACTAGGAAGGGTACATATGCAGCCACACAATATATTACAGTAGAGGAATTTATTAAGAATTTAGTAGTTGGTTTAGATATTTCAGTTAATAATAATGATGACGACCCTTATATAAAAGCGGCATACAATATAGGGATTCTTAAGGATGGAGATTTTAAGGAGTATACCGACTTATTAAACAGAACGGATGCTGCGGTATTAATTAATAGAGCTGATGAATACCTTCACGGAAATACGGTGGAGGAAAAGCTTTTAAAAATCGTATTAAGTAAACGAATTTCTGATATTGGCAAGGTGCCTGCCGGTAAACGGGAGGACGTGGCAAAATGCTTTGCAAAGGGCCTTATAGTCGGTTATAGTAACGGATATTATATTCAGAACAGAGAATTTAGAGGAGACGGAAAGGTAAGCTCAGGAACAGCGAAGACACTCATCGGCATGGTGCTTCATCCAAAGGACAGGGCGCTGATCAGCCCGGACGGAATGTTGATCAGAACCACTAACCTGCCTAAGAATGCAGATGACTATGATTATATTCTGGCCTGTTATCCGAATAAGTTTTATGAGAAAAAGTTTGAATATATGTTAATTGATAACTGGAAAAAAGTTTTAGATCCGGAGGACTACTCTACCCCGGTGAATATGAAAAAGACGCAGTTTATTAATTTGTATTATTCATGGCCCTTTAAGGAGGAGATGGATAAGTATCTTTATGACTGGGCTGCTATGGCAGAAAAATATCTGAACTATATCTTTAACGTAGACTACAGGACTGTGGATGAGGAATGGATTAAAGGGCTAGGGAACGTGTATGTGAAGAGCAATCTCAATATGGCAGATATGATTCGCACTTATTATATTGGCAAAATGAAAGCTAACCATGTGATTGTAGAAAGCTCAATAATAGCTGTAGAACCATCTGTCTTTTATTTTTTTGGTGATTATTTTATAAGGGCTTATGTAAAATATCGTGTTATAGCAGATGATATTAATGTTGACCAAAATAAATTAATATATAGCCAATATCCAAATTTGGATAATCTTAAAAGAGGTGAATGGAGAGAGGGAATATTTGATATACAATTTGGAACTAATAATGGTTCTTCAGGAGATGGCTCCGATTTTGCCATTGGTTTAATGACGCATTTTGTTGATGCTTATAATATTCCAGTCGACTAGTGGAGGTAGCCCTTGAAGAAATATATTTTTAGAATATCATCCTTGATTTTGATTATATCATTAATAATTGGAGCGATTAATCAAGGATACACATATGCTGATGTAATAGATAATTCCACATCAGAAGCTTACATTAATGACAGTGATGGCAATTTAATCTTAACAATATCTATGAAAAGAGGAACCATAACTATTATAGCCCAATCCCATGCTGCATCTACTGATATACGCTGGGAGACCATCGGTCTATCCGTAACCCTGGATCAAATTCAAACGAAGGCATATACCAAAGATAAGGAAGGAATTGGGCCGGTCAGTGATGCCTCTGCCAGAGGGCTGGGAGAAATCTATTTCTCGGAAGGAGAAAAAGTAGCTACCGCAGACGGTACAACAAAAATAGTGATCGATGCAGCTAAGGTTGCAAAGGCACTGGGTACTGATTTTGAAAATATTACAGAAGACACCCCAGTCTATCTTCACTGTATTTTTGATACCTATCAGATTCTGAACGGGGTTAAGACGATTCGCGAAGGAGCAAATGGCGGCCTGAAATCCTGGAAGGAAATAATGGATGCGGAATGGTGGGGAGATGAGACACTAAATGATTTTAAAAAATTTTATAATATGTCCATTAATTTCAAGCCATCTGCCAGCTTCAAGGTAACGACCGTTGCTGCCACGGAGATCAACGGCAGTCTTAAGGTACTGAAGACATTAAAGCCCGAAGAGCCTGGCAGGTATCTGCAGACCTATCCGAAGGATGATTTTACGGCTCCAGAGAAGATTACTGTGGATGGTATCAACTATAAAGCAAAAGGATATTGGTTCGTCCGATTTAACCGCCGTACAAATAACGAGGCAGTTCAGGGTCCTCATAATTCCGGTCTAACAATTTCTAAATATTCTCTTCCTGATGCAAAAGAGGATTCTACGGTAAGTATCTATGTGGCCTATGAGCCGCCTGCCTCTGCTGACATTGTAGTAAATGCGGTTGACATTGATGATAAAGGTAAAATAATAAAGTCAAATATAGATACGGATAAGAAAGCTCCAAATGAAGACTATAGCCAGCCGTCTGCTACATTAAACCCCCAGATTACCTATAACAAAGAAAACTACACCAGGACGAAATATTATTCCTATCAGTATGTAAAATCAGATGGCGGAATAAAGGAGCTAAGCGGCAGTACTACAAGTGACGATACTCCGGTGAAGTTTAGAGTTCCATCAGATATCAAGGCAGGCTCTACTTTAACCGTCAGTATCTATTATAAAAAAGCTCCACCGGATAAAATCCCTGTCACGGTAAAGGCGATAGATAAGGCTACCGGCTATGAGATACCCACCTCCTTAGGTTCAGGCCTTGCGGACAGTAATAAGCTATATCAGCATAATAAGGGAATTCCTGAGAGCCTTACAGCCGGAGCAAAATCCTATTCCTATACCGGCAGCTGGGAGTGGTCCTATACGAAAAACACCTCTACGAAGCCGGTTATACCTAGTAAAGGCAGTGGTACCGTTATCAGCTTTAAAGCACCGGCTTTTAATGAGGTAATCGGCGGTATTACGGTTAAGGTATACTACAACAGCAGTAGTCCGGAGGTTACGGATGGAATAACCCTACGCGTAATCATGGCCAACAGCAGTGGACAGGTGATTAGCGAACTATCTAGCGAAACGGTAACTAAAAACCAATCAGTTACGAAAATAACTGATAAGCAAAAAGCAGTGAATGGTATAATTTATAAATATCTTGACCGATGGGATTACCAATATACCACTTCATCAGGAATTCTAAAGAAGAGTGGCACGGGTACGACAGCCGCCTTTACCATCCCTTCTACAACCACCTTAGGAACGGTTGTAACTCTTAAATTTTATTATGATGGGGAGATCCCTATATACCCTGATAATCCTATGCCTCCTATAGAAGCAAATCTTGATATCCCCACTCCTTACGGTGTTATTAACGGTGATAAATACACTTCACCGTACTTCTTTTCAAAGCAGGGCATTTCCACAACAGAAAGCCAGTATGTATACGTAAAAACCAAGGATTATTTACTGGGCTATCATATTGTTAACCGAACAGGGATAAAAACCTATCAAGTCCCGGTAACGATGACCTATACTCTGGAATATTATACAGCCACTCCTGCTCAGTATGGCGGCCCGAAGAAGGTAACGGATCAGG